>JAYPVG010000008.1:0-88767 GCA_038134485.1 Pseudomonadales bacterium | reverse complement strand
CATCACTGCTGATTGTCGCAGTAATTGTGGCTGTCGCCACATTCGCGTCTTGGCTAGTCACGCTGATCGTTACCGTCTCGTCGTCGGCCTCGAAAACGCTGTCATCAGCTACGTTGATTGTTACGAACTTGACCGTCTCGCCAGCCGCAAACGTCACTTGTTGGGCAATGGCAGAGTAGTCACTTCCCGCAGTGGCAGTGTCTCCTGCACCCCCGGAAGTCAGCGTCACAGCGACGTCTTCATCTCGCTCTTCATCAAGCATTACCTTGATGACAATATCACTGCTACCTTCGGCACCGTTGCTATCAATACTCGCCGTAACGGTCGGCACATCTGTTGGATCGCGGTCATCACTGCTGATTGTCGCAGTAATTGTGGCTGTCGCCACATTCGCGTCTTGGCTGGTCACGTTGATCGTTACCGTCTCGTCGGCCTCGAAAACGCTGTCATCGGTAACAGGTATAGTGACATATTTTACGGTCTCGCCAGCCGCAAACGTCACTTGTTGGGCAACAGCAGAATAGTCGGAACCTGGGGTGGCACTATCCGCCCCATTGCCAGTAGCGACGGAGACAGAAATGTCGTCACCTTGCGCCTCATCCAGCATTAGCTTGACCACGATGTCGCTGCTACCTTCGGATCCGTCGCTATCAATGCTGGCGGTAACTGTAGCAAGCGTCGGGTTTACAATTTCATCGAGGGCTGCTTTCGCTGCTTCAACGCTTGCATCAGAGGCATCCACGCCTTCAAGGGGAGCGCGGAAGTCTGCCAGAGTTTCGCCAGGGATATCCAACTCGAGCACGGTCGCCTGATACATAGCGACCTCGACTTTGTTGGCCAGCCACTGGGCCGCATCTTCCAGACCAGGGATCAGATCGAGTTCTGGGTTGGTAGTATAAAGTTGCAAGTATTGCGTGGACAGAGCAACAATGTCGACTCGACTGCCGCCGCCGTTTAGCCAGCCTACGAAGAAATCATTAATGGCCTGCCACAAGGAGTCCTCAACGAGTGCGCCTTTCTCGCCAAACATCCGGCCCATGTATTCATCAACGAACTGCTCGTTAGTCTGAAAATTCGGATACTCACCGATGGAATTGTCGCTAAACAGCGGATGAGAGACTAGGAATTCCACAACCTCCGCGCGACTTGCGCCACTCAGCACTAAGTCTGTCAATGCGCTATAAATAGAGCGACCCGGGGAGATGTCAAATGCTCCCACAATGTCGTACATCAGGTCGAGTTGGTCTTGTTGTGTGAAAGCCATGCTGTTAGCTCCTTGAAAATGTTGCTATATCTTCGAAAATCTGTGGTTCTAATTTAGGCAGACGCCTTTGATCGTCAAGTCTACCATTCGTCATTCAAGCATAGACAAATCGGCACGCAAGCCCTGTGACCAGAATCACACGGTTTGCATATACCCAATCTCTATCGGCGCCCCCCAATGCTCGCTTGAGTGACGCCCTCGAAATCTTTGGGCGCGATGATACCTAGACTATCTCCATCTGACAACAGATGATTTCAATAAATCGACGTAAAAGACTCTTTTTCAAGTGCTTTCTAACTACTCAAGGCTTTTAAAAGAATTCCGTGATTCAAAGTTCGGCGCTGAACCCCATTTCGAAAGTCGTTTCTGAGGTAATGAACAGCTCGATGTTGCTGCGTTGAAGCTGATGGAAGGCGTTGGCCAGGAAAATTAGGTCGGAAAATATCCTACGGCGATACTGTAATAGCAGATAGCTTCGCTCTACCCACCTATTTGCGAAGCCCATCAGAAGCGGATTGTAACCATTGCGGTCCTTCAGACTGGTGTAGTTTAACTGACCGACGAAGTTGCCGGAACCCAGCTGCATTTGCCAATTTGCTGTGGCCTGCCAGCCGAATCGATCACCGCCGGGTCGGTCAGTTTGTAGCGCGTCATTGGCAAGAACAGCCATCTCAATACCAAGCTCCTGATTTGACGCGGTGGTACCAATCGGACAAGTCACCCCCATGCTAGCCCTGCCTTCTAGCGCGTTCAGCCTGCTATTTTCATGGAACAGCTGGTGCTGAGCCGCCACTCCAAGATACGGATTACACCGTGCGCTTCCCCGCGGCACATAAAATGCAGACGTTTCAAGGGCTGAGTACAACGGGCTGCCACCAAAAAACAGATTGGAGATGCCGGCGTCAAGTCGCCAGTTTCGGCGCCTTCCAGGTCGCAGAAAGGAATATCGGCCTTCTATTTGCAGCTGATCAGACCTTGAATCTTCGCTGACACGAGCACGCGCCTCCATAACCCAGCTTTGCTGATATTCGGGCGCTAACTGGCGAATGTTCCCGCGAAGTTTGATGCTTGCATAGGGGCCACTGACCTGACGGTAGTCAGAATCCAGGGCCAGTAAAACGTTTTCTCCGGACAAGGTTAGGGTAATCGCTTCAGTATCCGGGGCGCTGTTCAGGTTGGTGTCAAATCCGGCCAACACGTCTACCTGGAATTGGCTCTGACTGGTCATTCCTCGCCAATTTTGCTGTCTAGCTGCAAGCAAGTCTCGAATGTTCTGTGGCAAGTCCTCTCGATCAAGGAGCCGGTTATTTAGCTCAAGCGCCGCGAAAACGTCACCCCTAAGGAACAAGGCCTGCGCATAGTCAATCTGGGCGGCACCGTTTTGCGGGTTCAGTAACAGCGCTCTTTCAAGCGACTCAATCGCGCTGGAGTAGCTTCCGCCGTTAAGTTGAGCAGCGCCTAACAGCGCAAAAAATTCTGAGCTATCCAGGCAATCAGACATCAAATCAACCAATTGCCGCTCAAGTTGAGGCCAATCAGGCTCGTTTCCCTGGTAATAAGGTGTCATTGCGGGGCAGACGGCTTGCACCACTGATGCAGACAGTAACCCAATGACGAATAATGTTGCCCGTGCGAGACATTCTGTCTGACGGGGGATAATACTGGGCAATTCAAAAAACCTTGCGGAAATGGAATCCCGTCGTGATCCGGGACAAGATGGTCATTATCTTGAATCGGGCGAGGCATCGCAACGCATTCTGTCATCTTGCAGAGAACGCTGCGCTCAGCGATTAATCAGCACATCCCAACGTGTAACTGGCTATTTCCGGCCGCCCTTGATAACCCTTAAATCGAGGTTCTCTGCTAGCTTGCCCCGAGCGGATGCAATCGGTTGAGGGGCAAACAGGCAATGCGGGATGCGCAGTCCGCTGAGCAAGAAACTCCCCTGAGATTGAAGCCCAAAGTCGCTGAGCTGACGCGCTGCGCACTCTCCGATCAGCAGTGGTTGGGCAAGGTCAGTGGTCATCTCCTGAATCCTGAATGTGACTGTTACTGTGTCACCCAGCAAGGTGTGCGTCCTGCGGCTTGCGGGGCCAATCGATCCGGCCAGCGCCGGACCCTGTTCGATTCCGATCCCCACAGCTAGCGGTTCGAGACCCGATGGCGGTCTCTCTGACAACATGCCATTGTCTATTTCCACCAGCATGTCTCTGGCCGCGGAATAAGCCCTCCTGGCGGGCTCTGCATTCTGTCCGTCCCAAACTGCCAGAATGCCATCTCCTTTAAACTCCTGAATCCGACCTCCGTGGCGCTGCACAATTTCGTTGGCTCGAGTGAAAAAGAAGTGCAACACCGCTGCCGCTTCTTCAGGTGGACGAGCTTCACCAAAAGCAGAGAAATTGCGTAAATCAGCGCTAAGCAAGGTAACATCGCAGCGACGCGCGTCAATACTGGAGTTGGGCAGGCTATACGCAATCTTTCTCGCTACATCGCCTGGCAGGTAGCTGGTCAAATTATTGTAGACGCGGCTGCGCTCGCTACGGAGGCGACGTTGCTCAAGCAAGAGTAGAAGGCTGGCGGCCAGCATGCTAAAAAGTGAGGGGTACAGCCAGCCAATCCATAAATTGTTCACGATGAGCATTTGCAGATGCAGGGTAAAGGCAGAGATTGGCAGCAAAACCGCAGCCGCCGGTAAACCGTATGCTGCAATGCGACCGCGGGTGCCAGCCAGCGCGAAAAGCAGAACCGCGAAAACCACAGTCAATAATCCAAGGTATTGATCAGCAAATCGCGGCGTAAACGGCATGGCGTCATCAAGCAAACTGGTCAAAATGCGCGCCTGAATCTCAATTCCTGGCGCAACTCCGCTAAAGGGGGTAGGTACAATATCCCCAATGCCGAACGCTGTTGCTCCCACAAGCACCCAGGTGTTTGCCAGAAGCTCTTGATCGATTACCCCGTTTATCACGTCAATCGCAGAAACAGCCTGATAGCTCTCCGGCGCCTTGCGGTAAGAGACGAGCATATTCCCCGATTCGTCGAGCGGCACCTCCAGCCCGGGGTAGGCATCAAACTGCAATACCCGCGCCGGCCCGAATATACTTGTACTGTGGCTCAGAGTAACACTCCAGTTGTCGAGCCCGAGCCCCTGCATCATGGCAGTCAATGCCATCGCCGGGTAGGGGCGGTCGTCAACGCATATCAAAGCCGGTACTTTGCGCACTGCCCCGTCGCTGGAAATAATCGGTGTTATGTGCCCCTTTGCCACTGAGGCGAAGCCCGAATGGGGCGCTAGGTAGTCGCCGCTGCTGGCAGCAATCTGCTGGCATGCAGCACCGCTAACTGCATGACTCAAGAGCCCGGTTCTGATAGCCTGATCTGACTGTAGCACTGGAACATGAGCAATTGCCGCGGCATTGGACCGAGTTAATGCCAGAAGCAGCCGATCGTCCCCTTCAGCAGGTTCGGAATAAACGATATCATGGATTTGCAGTTGCACCCCGGAGTCGTTAAGTGCTTCAGTGAGCCTGGCCATATCGACGCGGCTCCACGGCCACGCGCCCAACTCGGCGATACTTTTTTCGTCGATAGCAACGATCGTTAGTCGTTGCTCCTGACTTTCATCTGCACGCAACACCCATCCCAATTCCCCAAGTCGCTGTTCCAGAGTATTCAAACTGTCGCCGAATAACATCATCAGGCCGGCACCCAGGGCGGCTGCCAAGCCGAGCATGAACAGCCTTCCACTGCGAGGCATCACCCGCATTGTCGATACGAGGGAATCCTTGAGTCGAGAAAGCCTAGAGGTATGATCCGTGGTCATTTACTATCCCACAGAGTCAGGCCTGAAACCGTACCTGAATCCAATTGTTTCTCGAAGGAATAACCCGCCTCACTTCCGTCAATACTGACCGCCCCTGAAAGATCCTGTCCGTCCGACCGACTGTAAAAATATCCGCCAGAGACGATTTCTCCCAAAGCGCTGAAATCAATGAGACCGGTGGAGGCATGCTCCAAGGCGAGCGCTGTCGAAAATGTTTTCCTATCGAAGTCTATGTTGAGAGTACCGTCTGTGACTCGCATGGCGACAATACCACTGTCAGAATTGTAGAACGCCTGGGCACTATTCAGAGCGAAGCCGACAATGCCAAGGCCCGAGTCAACCCGCGCACCCCTGCTGCCCTCCCTGCGGTAAAGTCCATAATCCAGATTGGAGACCGTAACGGTGTAACCACCCGGTAACTCTGACGAGCCCAGAGTTATGCGCTCCTGCGCGCCCTGACCTCCGCTCCAGGCCCAGCGCCCCCAAACCAACTGGCGCTGCGTCAATACGTTATTCGCCAGCGGCTCAGCTGGCGTAAAGTCGACGGAAGTAACCGGCAGAGGATCGTCGGGCTCGACCTCGTCTACCACCGCGGGCACATCATTTTCAGCATCAGCTACCACCTTGGCTTCAGCGGTCACCTGATTGGATGTAACGCTCTCCAAAAAGACATCGGTGCTGACCAATTTTTCGTCGGCTTCTGACTCGCTCTCGCCGGCATTAGAGGGGGTTTCAGAAGGCGCTTCGGGGGAAGCGGTCCGCTCCTGAAGCAATGCCGAATCTCGCTCCATTGTTGCCAGCGCTCCGGCGGTCTGTCCGGCGTTCAGCTCGATGACCTGCATGGACTCGACCGAGAGCTCAACAGCATTTTGCTCACAAGGGCCCAGCGACTCCGACGAGCACTCGGCAGAGAAGGGTGCCATGACTATGACACCCTCATTTACTGAAGCTCTGACGGTATCAGGCGTGGCACTGACTACGAAATCCGTTCCCCGGACTCCTATGGCCGCAATCGGAGTGTTGAGGCGAAACCGTTCCCGCGCTGCCTTCGCCGCGGCCCCGGAAATGGTTCGTGCCACTCCCTCAGAGAGATTGAATTTCACCGCTGATTGGTCAGGCCTGTCAGGATTGTATTCGTAGCGAACCACCTCGAGTTGGCTGTTTGGTCGGACACTGACCAGCGCGTCATCAATGAATCTAACATGCACGTGACCATTGGCGCCGGTAATAATCTGATCGTTTACTCTGATGGGCGAACCTGCTTCGACCAAGCGCCGCTCACGATCGGTCCTTCCTACGTAGGCCTTACCCAAGACCAGACTGACCTCACCGACGTGGGCAGGGACGTCGTCCTGTTCCGTAGCACCCAGCACGACTGTCGGCAAAACGGCAGCTATTATTGTCACACAA
The DNA here is from genome assembly GCA_038134485.1 of Pseudomonadales bacterium. GTDB lineage: Bacteria > Pseudomonadota > Gammaproteobacteria > Pseudomonadales > Pseudohongiellaceae > NORP240. The sequence goes on along the minus strand of JAYPVG010000008.1, from coordinate 82,270 downwards.
ACTAGCAGCCGGGCGACACGACAAGTGTCCCGGATGATGTTAAAGAATGAGCATAAATTGACGAAAAACTCGGTAGCTATGCTGAAATTCATAGTGGCACCCTTGGAGGCGACAATTTCTCACCGCGCAAAACGAACGAGAAGATCCTACCTCATCGATTGATCCGTACAAGTGACTGCAGTCACACAGTGGCAAAATACCCATAATTGCCTACGCATTTCAAGAGCTTGTCGCATTCAAGGGGTCATATTGGGTTGCGCGCGTCACTTCCAATTCAAGGTTAACTGCCGATGGTGATTTCCATAGAGATGCTGAGAGCATTCGCCGTGCTCAAACCTCTCCCGGATGCGGCCCTGACATCACTCGCCCAGCACTCCTCACTCAAGAAGTTTTCCCGTAGGGCCATCGTGCTGAACGCAGGCGTCAAGGAAGACCATCTTTGTTTCCTGTTCGAGGGCAGACTGCAGGGTATCGACTTTACGATTGATGGACGTGAAGTAGGTCTTTACTTCGTTGAACCATTGGATTTTTGCGGCGAACTTGGCCTTTTCGATAACGGCCCTCAGCCTGAGTATGTTATGGCCTTGATGTCGTCAACAGCGCTGATGATACCAATCGAACAGATGCGCAAAGCAATGATGAATTCTCCGACGATCATCGGTTCCATGAGCAGAAGGCTGGCGGCAAGGGTTCGAGAACTGACATTTCAACGGTCACTATTAAGCCTGCCAAACGTAGCGCAACGCGTCTGTTGTCAGCTCTGGGCCCTTGTGCCCAAGGCTGATAGGGTGGCTGGTACGACCATTGCGGAACTCCGGAGTCCGCCTACCCATATGGAAATTGCCATTATGCTCAACTTGAGCCGGGAGACCGTTACACGGGTATTCCAGGCTCTCCAATCACGAAATCTCGTGCAGCGTGATGGATCAGGGAGAATACTTATACGCGATTTGAGTATGCTACGAGCGCTTGCTGAGGGCAAAGAAGAGCTTTGATGCGATTCTGGGGAGGTGCTTCTTTTGGGCCTGTGCAGCCCCAGATTGTCATGAGCGGTGACTATAAGATTTGACATTTTGCCAGCAATGACTTGAAAGCTCATGATTCGGCCCCCATTAAGGGGCTTCTCGAGAAACACAGATAAAGGTTTTTCCACTGCGCTCGAAAAACCTGTATATCAAGAATTAGTATAATCACGTACTTCAGCACGTAGTAACGGAATTTTTATGGCCACGGAAGAAAAAAGTCCAGGCCGCCAAGAGCTGGCGTCGACATTAATGCAAGTGCGAAGGCACTTCGTCTACGCGGGAATCTTTAGCGTGGCAGTGAATCTGCTCATGTTGGTTCCTATTATCTACATGCTGCAAATTTACGATCGGGTCATCAGCAGCGGCAGTATGCCTACCCTGGCCATGCTCAGCTTGCTAGTAGTATGCCTGATGATGGCCATGGGGGGGTTTGAGTGGGTCAGGTCAATGATATTGATCAGTGCCAGCAATCGCATTGAAATTCTGCTGCGGGAACGGGTTTTCAATGCCATGTTCCGTCAGGCCATGATCACAGGGGGTGCTGCGCGGAGCGACCAGGCGATGCGGGATCTCACCGGGCTGCGGCAATTTCTTACGGGCAATGGGTTGTTCGCTTTTTTTGACGCTCCATGGTTCCCGATATACATCGTTATCATGTTTATGTTCCATCCCTATTTCGGAGTTGCCGCTATTTTGGCCGGCTTCATAATGATCGTGCTGGCGATAACCAACGAGAAGGTCACCAACCAGAGACTGCAGGACGCAAATGCGGAGGCCAACAGGGTAAATCAACAGGTCACCAGCAACTTACGTAACGCAGAGATAATTGAGGCCATGGGCATGATCGATGATCTGCGTCGATCCCAGCAACAGCGCTCGGACAAAGTCCTTGGTCTGCAAACGAATGCCAGCAAGGCCTCCGGGATGCTAACCAGCATTTCCAAGACTTTCCGCGTTACGGCTCAATCGCTGACCCTTGGTCTGGGCGCCTGGCTTGCGCTTTCAGGTCAGATTTCCCCAGGAATGATGATTGCCGGTTCGTTATTGCTCGGCAGAGCTCTGGCGCCCATAGACACGCTGGTGGGGGGATGGAAGGGCTTTTCATTGGCCCGTGCCCAATACGGTAGATTGGGCGAGTTGCTTGAACAAGTGCCGGAGAATCCGGAGACCATGAGCCTTCCTGCGCCTAAAGGTCATCTGTCGGTGGAGCAAGTTTATGTAACCCCCCCAGGCACTAAGTCTGCCGTGGTGAAAGGGGTTTCGCTTGAACTGAAGCCCGGCGAGGCACTCGCAGTGATCGGACCCAGCGCATCGGGCAAATCCAGCCTCGCGCGGGCTATTCTGGGTATATGGCCAGCTGCGGCGGGCAAAGTGAGGCTTGACGGAGCCGATGTCGCAGCATGGAACCGAGCCGAATTGGGCCCCCATTTAGGTTACTTGCCGCAAGATATAGAACTTTTTGATGGGACAATTTCAAGCAATATCTGCCGCTTTGGCGAGGAAAATCCCGAAAGAATTGTTCAAGCGGCAAAGCTTGCTGGCGTGCATGAACTCATACTGCGCCTGCCCAATGGGTACGATACGATCATTGGCAGTGTTGGTGGAGTGCTCTCCGGGGGTCAGCGGCAGCGCATTGGGCTCGCCAGGGCACTGTACGGAAATCCCAAGCTGGTAGTCCTGGATGAACCGAATTCAAACCTTGACGACCAGGGGGAAAAAGAACTCCTCGAAGCACTCCGTCGAGCCAAAGAACAGGGCTGCACGATGATTGTGATAACCCATCGCTCGTCAGTTCTCAGCTGCACTGACAAGATCTTGGTGTTGAAGGAAGGTGCCGCGTTTTCCTACGGACCGAGAGATCAGGTGCTCGCTCAACTTGTGGGCAAGACTAAGATTCCTCAACAATCCGCAGCGGCAGGGAATCAAAGCTGAATCACACCTGCCTTATGGAAACCATTGTCCAAGGGCACCCATTGATCAAGAGAACATACTGTGGCAGAAAGCAACGCAATCAAAGAAGATTCAGTACCGCCCGCTGTTGACGGTGGTTCCGCGGTGGTAACTGACATGGATTCGCCACTCCGTGTCGGTTTGATCATTCTGTTTCTGGTGTTCGGCGTGTTTGGTGCCTGGGCCTCACTGGCGCCGCTGGACAGCGCCGCAGCCGCGCCCGGGCTTGTCAGGGTTGAATCCTACACAAAATTGGTTCAGCACCTGGAAGGTGGAATTGTTCACGAGATAGTCGCAAGGGACGGAGACCTCGTAGCTGCTGGCGATACCTTGCTGGTGCTTGACGACACCCAACCGCTCGCACAGCTTGAAATCGCAAATTCACAACTCGCGGCATTTGCGGCGATCGAAGCTCGGCTTACAGCAGAGCGCGACGGGAGTGATGATGTCGCTTATCCCGCATTTCTGATGTCAGGAGATCTCGACGCTCAGGAAGAAATTGCAGCGCAGAATGAAATATTTGCCGCTCGAAAAGCGGCTATAGAGGGGAGCATCGAAGTGCTCGAGCAGCGTATTGGTCAACTGGAATCCCGTGCCGAGGGGTTGCGCGCCTTGCAAGAAACTCGAGAAGCGTTGGCCAGCTCGTATGCGGAGGAACTCGAGGACACACAGGCCCTCTTGAGTCAGGGGTTCTCGGATAAATTGCGTCTCAGGGAACTGGAACGCAACCATGCTTCAGCCCGGGGAGAAGCAGCGGACCTGACGGCCAACATCTCTTCAACCGAAATTCAGATTGGCGAGACCAGACTGGAGATTCTTCAGCAGCAGCGAGAATTCCAGAATGAAGTAGTCAGCGAACTCAGCAATGTGCAGACCAACCTGAAGGACGTCAGGGAACGAATTATTGCTCTGCAGGACGTGGTCAGACGCACGGTGATTCGTGCTCCCGAGGAGGGAATTGTGAATGGCATGCAGGTTCATACTATCGGCGGTGTGATCGGCGGTGGAACGCCGATCGCCGAGATTGTTCCTCAGAGTGACGAGCTGATTATCGAAGCGAATGTGTCGACTACTGACATTGATAGTGTGGCTATTGGCCAGGAAGCGACCATCCGCTTTTCCGCTTTCGGCCGGTCTGCGGTGCCAACAATTTTCGGCAATGTGCTGGCTATATCCGCGGACCGATTTGAAGACGAGAATACCGGGGTTCCCTATTATCTGGCGCGCATACGAGTAACGCCGGAAGGGCTAGAAGACCTGGGCGAGCTGGTGCTTGTTCCCGGCATGCCGGCGGATGTTTTTATCAATACAGGTTCGCGCACGTTTATCCAATACCTCCTTAAACCAATAACCAACGCCTTGGTGCGGAGCTTTCGGGAACAGTAATGCCAGCAATACGGCAACGCGTTGTCCTGTCACTGGCCGTGATGGGCCTTCTTGCAGGGTGGAGTTTCACAGCTTCTTCCCAGCCACAAAGTCAGGCGTCAAATGTCACCAACGCCCTGGGCTTTACGCTGGAGGAGTTTTTTACTGCAGCGACCAATTACAGTCCGCAGCTGCAGATTGCGCGAGAGCAGATGAATATTGGCAATGCCAGAAAGCGCGCTGCCACGGGCCGTCTGCTGCCTCAACTAAATGCCAATGCCAGTGTATCTGATAACAATCGTGATGACGGATTCGAGCAATTTGATTACGACGGACAACGCTACAACGTGCAATTGAACCAGATTCTCTTTGACTGGCGAGAATTCGCGGGACGCAGGCAAGCAACTTATATCGCCGATCAGCGAGAGGCGGAGTATTACGTGCAGCTGGCAGCCCTGCTAACTGAAGTTGCCAGTGCCTACTTCGATGTATTGCAGGCAGAAGATGCGCTTACCTCAATAAGATCTGAACTGAATGCGGTGACAACTCAGCTTAACCTCGTTCAGAGCTATTACGACCGACAGCTTGCCCAGATTACCGACCTTTACGACGCCCAGGCGCAATTGGCGGCCGTGCAAGCCGAGGAACTGGGATTGGAGACTGAGCTCGATATTGCCCGCGAGATACTGCGCTCGCTGGCGGGTGTCACTCCCGGCGCTCTGCACAGACTCGACGACGAGGTTGAGGTGCCAGAGCTGGAAGATTCACTTAATTTCTGGGTGCAACAGGCGAATCAAAACAGTCCATTAATCCGAGCGGGCCAGTTGGCCAGAAATGCTGCTCAGGAAGGTGTATCAGCCCGCAAGGGCGCTTATATGCCTCGGGTTAGTCTGGTGCTACAGCGGCAGAATACCAATTTGGGTTTCGACAATGCACCGCTCCAAGACACCGACAATACTTACATAGGCTTGAATTTATCAATCCCACTCTATGCCGGCGGAAGCAATCGTGCTGCCTTGCGAGAAGCCATCAGCCTTCAGAGCATTGCGGATAACGAGCTGCGTCAGCTTGAACTGGATGTCAATCAGCGAACCCGGGCAGCCTACTTGCTGGTCAGGGCAAGCGAAACGCGGACTGAGGCAGCGAGACGGCTGGTGGATTCCACCAGCCTTTCCGCCCAGGCTCGACAACGCGGATTTGAACTGGGCACGGTGAACAGTGTTGATGTACTGAACGCGCTACGCGATCAGTTCCGAGCGGAAAGGGATTTGCAGCGAACACGCTACGAACATATCAAGTTTATGCTGGAATTAAAAAGAGAATCCGGTGCATTGACCGCCGACGACTTGCTGGAAGTCGGTGGCTGGCTGGTCGAACCGGAAGCTTGACCGACATGAAAGGTTTGCAGCGCTTCTCTACACAGTACAAGGGTCTTGAGGACCGAATATTGCTGGTGGGGGAAACCGGGGACGGCGAAACCGAGTCTCTCTGGCTGACTCAGCGCCTGCTGTTGAGAATTGTTCCGGTATTGTTGGAATGGGTGCAGAAGCATGCTCCTTTAGATCTCAAGGTCGCTAGCAATCGCGCCCAGGCGAGCGATATGGCACGGGTCTTTTCAACCAAGCCAGTCCAGCCCAGGTCCAGATCGACAAATACGGATATTGACGTCAATGCAACCGGAAGCATTGATAAATCCAATAGGCCGGAAGAAACGTCGGAACCCATATCGGAGGCAATCCTCGTTCATTCGATCAATCTCAGCCTTACCTCCAAACAGGTTCAGCTGCGTTTTCAAAACGGTGACGAGATTCTTGCGACCCTGTCTCTTCAAGGTGCTCCGTTACGGCAATGGCTGGTAGTGCTTCATGTGCTCTGGAAAAAATCAAATTGGCACGGCGAAATCTGGCCGGATTGGATTCGTGAGAACAGTAAAATAGCCTCCAATGAAACTAAAAGTTTGCATTGAATGTAAGTGCTAACTAAATCATGGGTTCTGCAAGTTTTGTAGCAATCAGAGTCGAAGCGAATGACCCTTTTGTTACATCCTGCAGACTGAACTATGAATTTTCGGGTAGCACCCGAAGAGCCCGATTGCCAGGGTCGCCTCTTTAGGCAGGATGAATACAAGGGTCTGATCCTGCGACGGTGCCAATATCGCATGCTCTGGAGCCAAGGCTCTTCGGCAAGTTGCGTGCCTGACCGCTCAAGTCATCAAATTAACATCAAAATTTCCTGAATCAACGTAATTCGTGGTTAAATTCATAGCCTTCAGGGTACATCATTACCGACGACTGCAATCCCGAGTAACAACTGCACAACCATGTTTTTCACCCTACTGAAAGAATGGATATTCACTCCTTTTGACAACTACCGACTGTTCCATAATTTCGTCAGGCAGGATTTCTCAGGGCAATTTGTCGCTGCCGTTGGCGGCATTATGTGGCTTTTCATTACACCGCTAATCAATATCATTATTTACGCCTTTGTATTTCGCTATATATTTGGAGTCCGCCCGCCTCCGGAGTTTGGGCAAACAAGCTTCGTTATTTTCATGATGACGGGCTATCTGCCCTGGTTCGCATTTGCCGACGCGCTCGGCAAGGCACCAAATCTTTTGCTGGAAAAAGCGCCTTTGATCACTAAAGTTGTGTTTCCCGTCAATATTCTGCCCGTGGTAGGTTCTCTGATTCCGTATTTGACTCACTGCATCGGTTTTATACTGCTTCTGGGATATCTTGCGCTTGATGGCTATGCGAATTTGCTCTGGTTGATATTGCCGCTGATTTTAGGCCTGCAGTTCCTGTTTACCCTGGGCCTGGTGGCAATCCTGTCAGCATTTTGTGTCTTCCTGAGAGATTTACAGCAAGTTGTGACGCTGATTATCACGAGCTGGTTTTTCCTCACGCCGATCGTATACCCTATCTCTATTATCGAAGATCAGGCAATACGAAACCTGTTTCTTTACAACCCAATGCATAGTTTCGTGCACCTATACCGACAGATTGTACTGGTGGGCGAACTCCCGGTTATCAATCTTCTGATAGCAGTAGGCGTTTCTTTACTGGTCTATTGTCTTGGAGGGTGGATGTTCATGCGCATCAAGCACGCCTTCGGTGACGTGTTGTAAGGCTGCCCTGAATTACTGTTATGTTTGAAGAAGAAACCAGGAAATACTGTATTGATGTTGAGGATCTCTGTAAAAGCTTCAAGATTTACGATCGACCCAGAGACCGACTCACGGAGATACTACTACGCAAACCACGGCATACAGTTTACGACGCTCTTTCTGATATTTCTTTCAAGATCCAAGACGGGGATAATCTGGGGATCATCGGCGACAATGGCGCGGGAAAATCAACGCTATTGAAGATTCTGGCTGGCACCCTGCAACCTACAGCTGGGAGTATCCAGGTGAAAGGTCAGGTAGCTGCTCTGCTGGAGCTGGGCGCGGGCTTTCACCCGGAATTCACAGGGCGCAGGAATATTTATCTCAATGCATCGCTGCTTGGTGTTCCTGACGACAATATCGCAGAGATCGAAAACGACGTCATCGAGTTTTCGGAGCTGGATTATTTTATAGATCGACCGGTGAAAACATACTCCTCCGGTATGTTTGTACGCCTTGCTTTTTCCATAGCCACCATGGTCAGGCCCGACATCCTGGTGATCGACGAGGCGCTCAGCGTGGGCGACATGGCATTTCAAAGCAAATGCGTCGAACGCATGAACCAGTTCCGGGCGGAGCGTAAAACCATGGTGTTTTGCAGTCATTCCATGTATCACATACAGCAGCTCTGTGACACAGCCATCTGGCTTCATAAGGGTCGCGTTCGTGAGATTGGGCCAAGCGAGGAAATCGTAGCCCACTACGAAGATTTCTGTACTAACAAAAAGGTCTACAACAGTCTCGTAGAAGATACTCCAGAAAAAAAATCCGCACCAGATCAGCAGGATACGGAAGTAAAAAGCAAGGACTGTCGCATACTGAATATTAGTGTCCAATCAGAGGACGGCAGTGGTAGAACCAGTATTGTTCCATTATCGGACATTATTCTGAAGATGGAGGTTGAATTTTTAAAAGATGATGTTGAAGGTTACTTCGGTTTTGCTTTCATGAGGACTACCGACGAGGTAATCGCTTCCTGGCTCACCACTGAAAGGGAGGATATCCTTAAAGGGCCATTCCAAAAAGGCGACCGCTACGAAATCTCGGTGAAGGTAAAAAATGTCGCCATGCGGAGTGGCAATTTTTATGTCCTAGGCGCAGTGGCCGACCGGACCGGGCTTCTCTGGTACGAATCCAGGTTTAGTAAGCCGATTTCGATGGAGGCGACCAAAGGAGTCGGTCAACTCATTATGGCCGGTGAATGGGACGTGAAACGGAAGACTTAATTCGGTAATACATACCTTTCAATGGAATCGCGCCAAACAGACAATTACAATTCTAGAATTCGATGTCGTACTCGTGCACCCGCGCCGGCGCGGTATCCGGCAGGTAGCCATAGGGATTCACCTTGAAAACCCGGGGCGGGTTGCTGAAATCGCGAATCTCGACGGTTTCGGTGTACGCCTGGATTACCGGGTCCGGATTGAAATCCTGATCGGGATTCTGCTCGAGCTGTTCCAGTAGCTGCTCGGATAGCGCGAGTCGCGGGTAGGCAAATATCGAATAGACGTTGGAGGTGTTGTTGCCCACCCAGTTTGACAGTTCCGCCAGATTTTCGAACGGCACCAGTTCCGCCAGTTCGGCGCGATTGTTAATGTCCTCGATTTCACGAAATGCGATGATGCGCTCGATCAGTTCCTCGTCCAGACCGGGTAAAAGCTGCATCGCTTCGCGGGTAGCAAGATTCATGTTCACCGTTCGGTTATTGCCGTAGATAGTGAAGGCAGCGTCCAGGTTGACGCCATCGAACAGCTCGGCAAAGCCCCTGATGTGTAAAATCTCCTCGACGGTTTCCAGTTCCGGATTGTTTCGCGGCCGATAGGGAGGATCCAGCGACTGATAATACTCCTCTTCTGCGCCGTTCAGGCTTTCGAGGTCATTCAGATCGGTCCAATCGGTCCAGGCCGCCAGCAAATCCTGAACTTCTTCCGGATCGGCATCCTCTCCGCCCAGCCGTTTCTCGATGATCGACTGCATATTGCCGCGCGGAATGCGATTCAGATTGATCTTGCCGGCGTGGTCGTAAATCCTGACCACGATGTCTGCATCAATCGGGTAGGCAAGCTCCAGCGGCTGACCGTTGAATCGATACGCCGGAACCAGGATTTCGCCGTCCTCGTCCTCCTCCAGCACCTCGCCGACCGGCCTTGGCATCTGCTCCAGCATCAGTTCCATGTAAGCCTGGTTGATGGCGGCAGTGACATGTGCCCACTGGCCGACGCCCTGCTGATTATGGAAGGCGGTGTTAGCGGAAAGGCGCACCTTGCTGGCCATGGCGGTGACCATCACGGTCAGCAATACCGCGGTCCACAGCACGATGATTATTACCGATCCCCTCTGACTCGATACCCTGGCGTCCATGGATCCTTACCGGTTACCCCGAAAAACGTCGCCCTGAAACAGGCTTGGCTGCAGGTTGCGATGCTGGTTGTTGGCGATTCGTGCTACCACCTCCAGTTCCTGCAACTCATCGTCCTGATCGTCCAGCGGAGTAAACCGCACGTGTACTGCCAGCGGCAAACTCTGCATTTCTTCCCCCAGCCAGTCATCCCGCCACTGGCGCGACTCGTCAAGCTCCTGGTAGAGAAAACTGAACGTGGCCTCGTAGCCGGGCAAGATCAGTTGGGGTTCCGTCTGCTCCAGACGTTCTCCGGGGTCGTCGCTGAAGGCCGGCGCCAGACTGAGTTCCACACCCTGATCGCCGGAAAACAGTTCCCAGGCTATCAGGCCTGGCTGACGCTGCGGCGACACAGTAGACACCCAGCTCAGATAATCTTCTTCACCTACAAAGTACACGTAGCGGGTTGCGGTGTCCGGATCGACAAAGCTATGGGGAAAAGCGCCGTGCAGCGCGCGGTCGATCTGCAGAATGGACACGGCCTCATCCAGGTTGCGGTCCAGTCGGTCAGCATTGTTGTTCCAGTCACGCGCCACCACGTAAACGCCGGTGCTCAACAGCCCCATCAGGGTGGCAGTAAGCGCCATCGCCAGGACCACTTCCACGAGGGTAAATCCGCGCGAGGTTATTGTTGTCTTACTGATCCAGAAACCGATTCTGTCCGATGGCGTATTCACGAAACTGTTACCTCGGAAGTTCCAGTTGCAACCAGCGGGTTCCGATGATCACTTCATCGCGCTCCTCACTGACGAGCTCGTAGGTCTCCAGAGCGTAACTGATGGCCTGGGTCTTACGTTCCGGATCTTCCAGTATTTCGCCGATTCGCACGAAGTAGCGGTCATTCTCAAGCACCGGTTCCACCTCGTTGTATTCATTTTCCAGCAAGGCGAAATTAATTTGGGCCCGGGCATCGATGGCACGCACCAGACTGGCTTCTGAACGCCAGGACAATTGCTTGCTACCAGCCAGCAGGGTAAGCAGGCCGCCCAGCAAAAAGCCGGTGATGGCGAGTGCCACGATCACCTCGAGCAGCGTAAATCCGCTCTGGCGCCGAGTTAGCGTCTTCGCCGGCGACTGGCGGGGGTGCCCGGAAATTGTCGTTGCACTCGAATTAGTCATGCATCCGCTCTAACGCTCGTCCAGGAATTCTGTCTCCACCCTGCCGGTGAAGGGGTTTATCACTATACTGGCAAGCCGGTCCTGATCCGCTAGAAGCAGACTTCCACCGGTGCTGCCACCCTCGGGGAAAAAAGTAATATCCAGAACTTCCTGTACTTCAATTTCCTGGTCGGCACTGTCCTGAAACGTCAGCGCGATCCCGCTGCCGTCCCATTGCCCGACGCTGAACGAGGACAGCAACGGAGCCTGATCGACAGCGTCGGGAGCGACAGAAAACCTGGCCACACTGGGCTGGCCGCTGACGACTGCCGAACGTCGCGCCAGGTTCAGCAGGGTATGAGCTTCCCGGACCCGGGCATTGAAGGTGCGGGTTTCCAGGCCACCCAGGCCGGGGACCAGGATGAAGCCAGCCATCGCGATGATGGCCATCACCAGCATTAGTTCAAGAAGGGTAAAACCTCCGGCCCGGAGCAAAAGTGGGGGGTGCCGCTCGCCTGTCGCCAGCACGGCGGTGTTACATCGCGCTCTGGCTGCTCTGTCAGAGGCCAATGTCGGCGTCATCATCTTCGCCGCCCTGCACACCGTCTGCGCCGTAGGATATAAGCGTGAAGTTACGCCCGTCGGACTGGTAAACGTATTCGTTCCCCCAGGGATCGGCTGGTATCTCCCGTCTCAGGTAGGGCCCATTCCAGCTGGCGCTGCCGGACTCATTTTCCATCAGTTCAGACAGGCTGTCGGGGTACTGGTTCATGTCCAGACGAAAGGAGTCCAGGGCGGTTTCCAGTGAAGAGATCTGCGAAAGCGCCGCATCGCGCATCGCGCCGGCCTGTTGTCTGAAAATATTGGGCGCCACCATCACCGCAAGCATCCCTATTATGGCCATCACCACCAGTATTTCGATCAGGGTGAAACCCCTGCTCAATTTTGCCTGTCGATCACGATTCAAATGCGAGTTATCTTTCATGGTCATACTCTGTTGCACAATTTTCCGCCCTCTTCGGTATCAGCGATTCTGCGGGATACTCCTCTCGCCGGCAAGACTTTCGCCCGGCTCAGATCCCTGCCTCTTCAAAGAGCTCCGCCGCCAGTTCGAAACGATCCAGGATTTCGGAATAACCCAGTGAGTTTTCATCATTTAGATTGATCACTTCCGGTCGGAGCACGATGAACAGCTCGCGGCGCTCATTGAGGTCCTGCCGATAGGAAAATAGCCCGCCCAGCACCGGAATGCGATTCAGCCCCGGCACGCCGGTATTGAGATCCTGATTGTCTTCCTGGATCAGCCCGCCCAGGACAACACTTTCACCATTTCTTACTACTACGTTGGTGCTTATATTCTGGCTGTTGAACACGGGATTGTTATTGACCCCGGAGGCGCTGTTATCGACCGAGGAAAGCTCCTGTTCTATCGTCAGGTTAACCACCCCATCGGCATTTATCTGCGGCGTCAGGGTCAGCACTATGCCGGTTTCCCGATACTGGATATTGGTGGTGGCAAAGCCGCCAGTACCGATGGACTGACCGGCTTCAACCGGCACATCAGAGCCGATCTGGATCTGCCCTTCCTGATTGTTGGTCACGGTCAGGGTCGGCCTGGCGAGCAGTCGGACTTCATTATCGGCGGCGATAGCCTCCAGAGTTGCATCGACCTGTGCCGAGCCATCCACGAAATTCTTGTCAAACAGCAGTCCCCCCAGCCCCGCCGGCGGCAACAGGGAGGTGGATGTTTCCGTGGAAACCTCGTTCACCGCAGCATTGGCTGCCACGCGCGACCAGTCAACGCCGAATCGGGTATCGGCCGTCAGGGTGATCTGGGCAATTACCGCGTTAACCACTACCTGCAGCGGCACGGCATCGAGCTGATTGATGGTTGTCAGTAACTGACGATAGTCGCGCGCCGTACTGCGGATCAGCAGACTGTTGGTGGCTTCGTCGGCGACGATCCTGACACGCAGGTTGGCCGACACCGCGGTCGCGGATCCCACCGGGGCAGGCGCTACATCAGGAGTGTCGGTCGCCGGAGCCTCGGCGGACTGGGGTTCAACCGCGGTAGCCGGGATAAATTCGTCTTCGTCTTCCTCAAATACGTTTGAGAGGGTTTCCGCCAGTTCTACCGCACTCAGGTTTTTTACCTGGTAGTAGAACAATTGCTCCACCTGCTCCTGGTTTTCGGAGTCCAGAATTCGTACCCAGCGCTCGATCTCATTGAAGCCCCTTGCGGCCGGGGCGGTAACCAGGATCGCATTAATGCGGGAAATGCCTTTGACCTGGTAGGTGGGCGTCGGTCCTTCGATCAGAGCCAGTATTTCCTCCAGCTCGGCCGCCACCTCTTCTGCGCTGGCATTGCGCAACTGCAGCAGCTGGATACCCTGGTTGGCGAACGGGTCGGCATCGATCAGAGTCAAGAGTTCATTCACTCGTTCGAGCTGGGAGGCGGAGCCGGAGATGGCGAGCACGTTACGACTGGTGAGCTTGATAATGGAATTTTCTTCCAGCATCGGTGCCAGAACCTCTGTGGCGACATCCGGTGCTACGTAGGTCAGCGGGGTAATCTGCATAACCCGGTTGCCCGGGGTCTCACCGACGGTTTCCGGTGTCACGATGTCGGTCGGGAGAGTCGAAGTCGCCACGCGAGCGGCCCAGAAGTCCCCTACCTGTTCGAGTGTTACGCCGTTGTCACGGGTTATGAACCGAATCAGGGGCCAGATATCATCGCGACTCAGGGGACGATTCGCTGACGTGCGGATGGAGACCCGTGCATCAATACTGGGATCGGATATGAGGGTGACATCAATGGCGTCTGCCAGGTCTTGCAGGACCTGCCGCAGATCGGCCTGCTCGTAATTGAGCTCGACGACATCTTCTCCCTGAGGGTTCGCTGCCTCTGGCGCCGATTCCCGGTAGGTCGTGAAGTCCAGCGGCGCTCCGTCACGATTGATTTCATTAATCAGGCGCTGGGTTTCGGCCGGATCACCGGAGGCAAGTTCCGGCACCTCCACTATCTGGTTGGCGGAACCTGCCGATCTGGTACCTGTGGCCGCGCTGCCGGAAGCCGATGCGTTCGGCTGCACTGACCGGATATCCGAGGACGTGCAGGACACCAGCGCAATGCCCAGTGCCGTCACTACCGCCAGATTGAGAAGTTGTGCCAGGCGTTGCAAGGCAACCCTCGCGCTCCTGTGTTCATGCAAATATTTCAAGTCCTTCCCGTCCTTCACACTATTGACCCCCCGGTCAGAATTCTACAGCGTTCATGCTGAACACTGCTGACAGCATGGTAATTGTGATGCCTCCGACTGCAATCGCCAGAAAAATTATCAGTGCCGGCTGCAAAGCCGATACCAGCCTGGTCATCTGGTTTGAAACCGAGTTATCGAACGTTGCGGCAGTTTTCATCAAGATGCTTGCGGTACGTCCGGATTCTTCCCCTACCGTCACCAGCTGATGCAGCAGGATCGGGAAACGCTGGGTTTTTTCCAGCGAGACCCCCAGCCCGGAACCGCCCCGAACGTCTTCCTCAACCTGCACAAGGTGCCGGGTTAATTCTGAGTTCTGCACCACTTCTCGGGCGATGCGCAGGGCCCGTATCAGCGGTATTCCTGCTCCAAGCAGGGCGCCCAGGGTGCGCGCAAAAACTGCACTCTCCCGGAACAGAATGAGGTTGCCGAGCAGCGGCAGCGACAACAGGAACTGATGCTTCTTGAGCCTGTTGGCCGGGTCTCTATCCAGGTACTTCCAACCGACCACGGGCACGATGAACAGCATAATCAGCAGGTAGCCGTATTGCTGCATGAAATCGCTCACCGACAGCAGAAATTGCGCAGAAGGGGGAATCTCTGTGCCTGCATCCTCGAACATGGCGGCGAATTGCGGCACCACGAAAACCAGTAACAAGACAACCGATAATATGCCTACAGCTAGCAACACCGACGGGTAGATCATGGCATTGAAGATAGCCTGTCTGTTCCTGTTGCTGGAGTCGAGAAAATCGGCCAGGTCGGGCAACAGCTGGTGCAGTATGCCGCCTTCTTCGCCAGCGCGGACAATGTTGACGTACATCTTGGAAAATACATCTGGTCGCTGCTCCATGGCTTCGGCCAGGCTTTTGCCTTCCTTGACTTCACGGCGCATGGTCATGACCAGTTCCCGCATTGCTGCAGATTCGGTGATGCCTTCCAGCAGCCGGAGAGCCTTGTCGATCGGAACCCTTGCTTCCGTCAACGTGCACAGACCATTGGTAAAGTCCAGCAGATCACTGTGCCTGATTCTCCTGCGCCGGCCGCGACTCTCACCGCCCTGGGTCTGCTGAACCCGGACCGGCACCAGCTTGCGACTCTGCAGAATTTTCACCGCTTCGCGTTCGGAGTCGGCATTCAACTGGCCGGTCTGGATCTTGCCGGCACTGTCGTAAGCCTGGTACTTGAAATAGAGCGCGCTCATGTGGCTCTGGTAACCCTCACAACTTCTTCCGGTGTCGTCAAACCGCTGCGCAATTTGTTAAGTGCATCCTGACGCAAGGTTCGCATCCCTTCCTTGATGGCCTGCTCCCTGATCACATTGGCATCGGCGTCAACCGCAATGTGGTGGCGAATGGCATCAGACATTACCAATAATTCATACAAGCCGACGCGCCCGCGATAACCCGTGCCACCACAACGATCGCAGCCGCTACCCCGGTTTACCGTGGGGCAGCTGTCTCTGGAGATTTCCAGCACTCTGGCCTCGTCATCGGTCAGTTCAACCTCGATGGTGCAATCAGTGCAGACCCGTCGCACCAGCCGCTGCGCCTGAATGGCCAGCAGGCTGGAGCTGATCAGATAACCTTCCACGCCCATGTCCTGCAGCCGAGTCACCGCGCCGGCGGCGTCGTTGGTATGCAAGGTTGAAAACACCAGATGACCGGTCAGGGCCGACTCGATGGCGATTTCCGCTGTTTCGTGATCGCGAATCTCTCCGACCATCAGAATGTCGGGGTCCTGGCGCACGATGGAGCGCAAGCCGGCGGCGAAGCTGAGGCCGATTTTGGCGTTGGCCTGAATCTGGGTAATTCCCTCCAGCTGATATTCCACGGGGTCTTCAACGGTAATGATCTTTTTGGATTCGTTGTTGATCTTCTCCAGAGTGGCATAGAGGGTCGTGGTCTTGCCGCTGCCGGTAGGTCCGGTAATCAGGATCATGCCGTTCGGCTGGCCGATGATTTCTTCATACTGGTGCAGGATGAGTTCGGGCATACCCAACGCCTGCAGGGGCACAGCCGTGTCGCTCCGATCGAGAATTCGCAGGACCACCGATTCGCCGTGGACGCCGGGCAGCGTGGAGACCCGCATGTCGAGCTGTTTGCTGCCAATCTGATAGTCGATACGCCCGTCCTGGGGCAGGCGTTTCTCCCCGATATCGAGCCTGGCCATCAGCTTCAGACGCGAGGCCACGGCGTTATGAATCTTTACCGGCAAGCGTTCAATGCGGGTCATGATGCCGTCAACCCGACAGCGCACGTCCAGATGCGTTTCATTGGGCTCAAAATGAATGTCACTAGCATTTAGATCAAGGGCGCGGGCGAAGAGGTGATTCACCAGACGGATTACCGGAGCTTCCGAAGCAAGGTCGGTCAACTCCTCATCGTCCTCGAATCCGGAAACGAATATTTCGTCAGTGCTCTCGATTTCGGGAGAAAGCTCCGCACGCCAGTGGCGCATCAGGCGCTTGACTTCGTCGACGCTGCCGAGAGAAAAGGCGACTTCGTCATTGAGGACAAAACGTATGCGCGCGCGCATCTCAATTTCAGGCACGTCGGCACAAACCAGCATGCCGCTATCGATATAGTCCAGTGCAGGAGCAATATTTTGCGGCTCGAGCAGCTCGTTGAATACCGGCATTGTTATCTCATTATGTGACATCTGCTACCTTGTCCTGGCTTCTGCCACGATAAGCCCCTCGCTTCTGGCAAACCCTACAACGGTAATAGAACCGCTGAACTGATTGCGGGCCCTATCAATGCTGAAGTCCGATACCCAGAGGCGGGGCGACGAGTTTTCCAGGCTTTCGAGAAAATCAATCGTGTTCGCCGCATCCGCGGTGCGAAAGGCCATCTCCTGGCTTATCAGTATCCAGTCCTGGCTTTGAAGCTGTTCCGCCAGCCGGGTTGAGGTGACGCTGATGCGACTGTCCCTGGCATACTGAGCCAGGGCGCGCTGAATGTTGGCTTCTATGACCGGAAAGGTTTCGCCGGAAAACATTTGATTCTGCAAACCCGCCTCGATGGTTTCTACCTCTGCGCGGCGGCTGCGCCAGCTTATGCTCTCGTCAAACAATCTGCGTTCGCGTTCTATTTGCAGGTTGATGTCATCTATTCTGTCACTGCGCTGTTGATGGAAACCTTGCAGCGCGGGCAGCAGGCTGGTGATCGCAAAGGCGATCGCGACAATGCCGGCAAGTATGAATATATTTCTTTCGCGTTTGCTAAGCTGCATAACGTCCTTCGCTGGTTGTCCGCTCAATTATCCGGAAAGTACCGTATCAGGTACCCGTCAAAATTTACCGTGCTGAGTCGCAGTTCGATGTAGTAGCGCGAATTGCTTGTTGCTCTGGAAAACGCCACTTCGGTAAATCTTGGGTGCTGTTCAAGCCGCTGCAGTATTGCCTGGGGATCAGCGCTTTCCCCTTCGATTCGAATTACCCCCTGGTTTAGTTCCAGGGATGTGAGTTGCTCGGGGCTCAACACACTCTGCAGGGTAAACAGGGTATCCACCAGATCCTGATCTGGATAATCGGTAATCGCACCCCATTGTCGCTCAAAATCCTGCACTACCCGCCGATCCTCACGGGCGCTGCTGCTAAGCTGCTGTTGATCACCCAGACTGGCCTGTAAGCGGCGAATCTCGATTTCCTGTAAGAGAAACGGCAATGCAGCTAACAGGGTCAGAACCACCAGTCCTGCCGCTCCTGCAAGCACCCGCTTACCTTTCTCCAACTGCCTTTTAGCCTGTAAGGCAAATCTCGGAATGAAGTAATAATAGTTATTTACAGGTTGGTAAGCGCTAACATCGCTCAACAACTGGCACGCATTTCCTGCATTGACCTCAAGTCGATTGTCGGTTTCGGCGGCAGACAATGCCTGGCGCCACTGACGCGCGAAAATTTCCTGTTCAAGGTCTTTTTTTCTAACGTGTAGCCACTGCCGAACAGACCCGTCCACCAGCGTCACACTGGTCAACGACTGCCGATCCTCCTCCTGGATGCATTGATTGCCGGCGTCGGCTGCCAGAGCAAGGCAACGCGGAATGACTCCGGCAAGAAACAGGTTCTGCTGCTCGAACGCGCGGAATAACGCATCCAGGCGGGGCTCGGGAATCCATAGCGCTAAATCAACCCCGACGTCATCGCCAGCGCGGGGATTAACCGCAACCGAGAGCGGCTCGGAATAGCTGGGCAAGAGGGTATCTGCCTGCAGCTGCAGCGCAGATACCAGTGCATCCCTGGCCATTCCGGGTAAGCTGACAGAGGTGGCGACGAACTCGGCAGGCGGCAACAATAAAACTACCGACATCTCCCCGGCGTCAGTTCCCAGCAAGTCGCTCGCTGCGCTCGCGAGGCTCGCGGCGCCTGGTTCGGCCGGATTCTCCGCCTGCTCCAGCCGGACTCCGCGTCCGGTTCTCACATCGAAAACCTGGTCATCGAATACCAGCACTGCCGCGCCAACGTTCTTGAGCACCTCGCGACGGGAGCCACCGGTAAAGGCTTCCTTCAGCTCCCTGGGAAGAAGCTGTTTCAGGGACTCCTGCCAGCGGCCTGTATTAATTACTGTTGCTGCCATATTTGAGAATGTGCAATTTCCGCCCGGTCAATCCAGCCTGACTTTTTGCAACTTTTATTGGGTCTTTGCTAAGACGGTCCTATCGTAGGACGGTACTATCGGCAATATAGTTTGCTCTATCAAGCATTGCCGTCAGCCTGTTGATCGCAATCGGACAGTGCGGTAGGTCCGGGCGCGGACTCACTAATCCGGATAAAAAAAACCGACTACGGCAAGCCGTAGCCGGTTACTCGTTTCAGTAGCGGCCGCCGACCTGGGCTCAGCCGCCTGAGGCCAGTGTCTGCCTCTCCATTTCAATCAGAAAATCGACCACATTCAGCATTTCCTGTTGTGTTGGCACCGCCTGGCCTGTGGAAATCAGATATTTACCGTTGACAATCATATTGGGGGTACTGCGAACCTGATAGTCCTGCATGCGGCGATCGCCCTGATTCACCTTGGTCCGCACAGCGAAAGAGCTGTAGGTGGAGGAGAAATCGGCCTCTGCTACTCCGTGCTCTGTGAACAGCGTCCCTATCTGGCGTTCGTTCTGCAGCCTGTTCCCCTCGAGATTGATGGCATTGAATGCCGCCTCGTGCAACTCGTTGAATTTAGCCTGGTCGATCTTGCCTGCCGCCAATAGCGCTTCTGACACGTAGAATATCTGGGAATGAATCTTCATAAGCTCATTCCATTGCGCCGGAAACAGCACGAAGTTAACGTCCTGGGGTAATTTGGAAACCCAGTCCTGCAGGAGCGGTTCGAAACGGAAACAGTGACTGCAGCCATACCAGAAGGCTTCCACTACTTCCACCTTGGTCGCATCCTGAGTCCGGACCGGAGTGGGAAGCTCGATATAGTGAGTGCCCGGAAGATACCGGGACGGCTGTGCGTATGCGCTGAGCGCCAGCGGCAACAGGAAGAAAATCGCGACAAACTGTCTCATTCGCTCGTTCATTTGGTTGCTCCGTCAATAACTGTCTAGTGACTGATAATTGGCAACAGTGGTAGCCGGCTTATCCCGACTCCATCTGACAAACTGCCCTTACATAACCTGAAGACAAAGTATCACAGGCTCTCGGGCTCGGCTATAGCGTCGGCCAACTGCTCCGGCTCCTCTTATCCTGATATCGGTACACCGTATCGAATAAACGCTGAACCGGAAATTAACGGCTGTCCGATATTCCTCGCGAACCGGTTGCGAGGCCCTTCAGACACTGGCTATTGTGCGCCTAGTTCAGACCCGCGAGGTAGTTAGCCAGCGCTTCCAATTCGGCATCCGTTAGCCTTTCCACCACTGTTCGCATCATTCCATTCAGATCGTTGTTACGTTCGCCAGCGCGAAATGCGCGCAGCTGTGCCAGCGTGTACTCGCTGTGCTGACCACCCACGGCGGGAAATCCGGCCGGTGAGTTACCCTTACCTGTTGGGGAATGGCAGGCAGTGCAGGCGGCCGCAGAAATATCGCCGTTACCTGCGCGGTAAATGCTCTCTGCCAGCGCCAGAGCATCCTGATCGGGCTGGGCACCCACAAGCTGCCGTGGCTGGGACGAATAATAGGCTGCGATGTCCGCTATGTCCCGCTCGGAGAGACTGGCAGCCATTGGCGCCATGATCGGATTTTGTCGCGCTCCGGACTGATAATCCTGCAGCTGCTTGGCGATGTAGTTGGCGTTCTGGCCGGCCAGACTCGGGTTCTGAGGAATCTGGCTGTTGCCGCCATTGCCATGACAGGTCGCGCAGATCATCACTTTGTTGGCGCCGGCGGCAGCATCGCCCTGGGCGCTTGCGGTTTGAACGACAGCCAGCGCCGCCAGGGGTATTAACCAGGATAAAAAGGTAGCTGATTTCTTCATTGATTATTCCAGGATTACTAAAGGCTCGACTAAAACGGGGAACCGCGGCGGTTCCCTAAAATTGCGGTCGCAAATTATACCGTAAAACCCCGATGGACTCTATCCACGCGACCCTGAGATCGGGATTTGCTAAACTGCGCGCCGCCGTCCCGCAATCAATCAGCGCTACAGGCTATCGCAATGGATTTTCATGCTGCCAAATTTTCCACCAGTGCCGACCGGCTTGGCGCCTGCCCTGCCGACAGCCTGATTGAAGTCGCCTTTGCAGGCCGATCCAACGCGGGCAAATCCAGCGCCATAAACGCCCTCACCGGGCAAACCAGACTGGCGCGTACCAGTAAAACGCCAGGGCGAACCCAGCTGATAAACTTTTTCGAGTTACAGGAAAGACATTTTCTGGTGGATCTGCCCGGCTATGGATTTGCCAAGGTGCCGCTGGCAGTGAAAAACAAGTGGCAATTCGAGTTGGAGCAATATCTGCGCAATCGTGAACCCCTGAAGGGTCTGGTTCTGCTCAGCGATGTGAGACACCCGCTGAAAGAGTTCGATCGCCTGATGGTGGAATGGGCGGTGCAATCACAGCTACCTCTGCATCTGCTGTTAACCAAGGCAGACAAGCTGAAGCGCGGTGCCGCGAAGGGCACTTTACTGTCAGTAGAGCGTGAGTTAAAAGAGCTGTCGGCTGTCAGCGTGCAGCTGTTTTCCATCACTCAAGGTGAAACCATCAACACTTTGCGCCAGCAACTTACCAGCTGGTTTCTGGGGTCCGAAGACAACGAAGACGGCGAATAACTTCTGCCAGACCTGAATAGATCAGGAGAAAGAATCGGACGATAGTCAGTGTGCTTCGTCCCAGTTGTTGCCCACTCCGACTTCCACAACCAGTGGGACATCAAGGGCCGCGGCTGTGACCATACGAAATTTCACCCCTTCGGCCAGCAGATCGACATCGCGCTCCGCCACCTCAAATATCAGCTCGTCGTGCACTTGCAGTAACATCCGGGCATCGAGCCGATCGGCGTCCAGCCAATTATCGATATCGATCATCGCCTGCTTGATGATGTCTGCGGCCGTGCCCTGCATCGGGGCGTTGATGGCCGTCCTCTGAGCTGCTCGACGCAGTACGGCATTGCCGGCCCGAATATCCGGCAGATAGAGCCTGCGCCCGAACAGGGTCTCGACATAGCCTTTTTCGTCCGCCAGCGCCTGGGTCTGGTCCATGTATTTGCGGACACCGGGGTAACGTTCAAAATACCGATCGACATACTGTTGCGCTTCCTGACGACCGATACCGAGCTGATTCGCCAGTCCAAAGGCCGACATACCGTAGATGAGGCCGAAATTGATAGCCTTGGCACTGCGGCGCTGATCGGCACTGACCGCATCCAGGTCAACTCCGAATACTTCCGCTGCTGTCGCTCTGTGCACATCCTGCGCATCGGCGAATGCCCTGAGCAGCCCCTCGTCCTGAGACAGATGCGCCATGATACGCAACTCCACCTGGGAATAGTCCGCAGCCAGGAGTTTGTAGCCCGGCTCACTGACAAAGGCCTGCCGAACCCGACGCCCTTCGGCGGTGCGGATCGGTATATTCTGCAGGTTTGGCTCGGTGGAGGAGAGGCGACCGGTAGCAGCTACCGCTTGCTGGAAGGATGAATGGATGCGGCCACTTCGGTCATTTATTTGCAGCGGCAATTTGTCGGTATAGGTGGATTTCAGTTTTGCCAGGCTGCGGTGATCCAGGATAAGCCGCGGCAGCTCATAGTCCGCAGCCAGTTCTTGCAACACCGGTTCGGCAGTCGAGGGTTGCCCGGTTTTGGTCTTCTTGAGCACCGGTAACTGCAGTTTCTCGTAAAAAACCTCCTGCAGCTGCTTCGGCGAACCCAGGTTGAATTCCTCGCCCGCCAGAGCAAAAACTTCGCGCTCCAGTTCTGCCAGTCTTACGGTCAACTCCCTGCTTTGACGCTGCAGTACCGCGGCTTCAACCCGGATTCCCAAGCGTTCCATTTTCTGTAAAACGCGAATGAGTCGAATTTCATAAAATTTATACAGCCCGGCCAGTTGCCCGGTCTGCTGCAGTTGGTGTTCCAGTAATGTCGCCAGCCGCAGGATCATGTCGGCCTTCTCGGCGACATAGCGGGTGGTCTTGTCCAGTTCCAGTTCAACCAGGCTGAGTCTGGTCCTGCCCTTGCCAAGCCACGCTTCAATATCGACGGGCTGCTGATCCAGATAATGGCGGATCATATCCGGCAAATTGTGTTTGATAGCAACGGAATTGAGCACGTAGGAAGCCAGCAGCACATCACACTTGAAGGGTGCCAGCTCTATTTCATAATTCTGCAGCAAGTGACAGGTGGTTTTAAGGTCAAAACCAATCTTGACCTTGCGGGGATCTTCCAGCAGTGGTCTTAGCCTTTGCAGCACAGCTTGCCGATCCAGCAGCTGCTGACTTCCCGGGCCCTCGTAAGCCAGGGGCAGATAATATGCCTTGCCAATCTCAGTGCTGAATGCGATGCCTGTTATCTGCGCATCGAGGAAATGCCCACTGGAATGTTCAATGGATACCGCAACCCGATCGCTGGCCTGCAGCCTGTTGATCAGGGCATCGAGGTCCGACTCAGAAAGCACAGTCCGGTAGTCCAGCTGCTCGGGCACTTTGAGCGCCTCGACCTCAAGGGCGGCCTCAGTTGCCGGCGGTTCTTCCTGCCCCTCGGCAGCTTCAACGCCCCGGGTCTCCAGCTCCGTAATCCAGCTTTTGAATTCCAATTCCCTGAACAGGCGATAAAGTTCCTGATCATCCTGCGCGGCCAATTTCAGTTCGTTGATACCAAGCTCCAGCTCAACATCCCGCTTGATGGTCGCCAGTTCGTAGGAGAGGCGCACCTGCTCGATGTTCTCGCGCAGTCGTTCGCCGATCTTGCCGGAGATTTCTGCCGAGTTGGCGATGACACCCTCAATATCCCGAAATTCCTGCAGCCACTTCACCGCCGTCTTGGGACCTACACCAGGTACCCCGGGAATGTTGTCCGCCTTGTCCCCGACCAGGGCCAGGTAGTCGATGAACTGCTCCGGCGTTACTCCAAACTTGGTCTCCACACCCTGCTCGTCGAGGACCTCGCCAGTCATGGTATTAGTCAAGGTAACGTGGCGCGACACCAATTGCGACAGGTCCTTATCGCCGGTGGAAATCAGCGTATCTATGCCATGCAGGTTAGCCTGACTGGCGAGGGTACCGATGACATCATCGGCTTCTACGCCTTCGATAACCAGCATCGGCAACCCCATGGCGCGAACTATGTCGTGAATCGGCTTGATCTGGCTGCGCAGTTCATCGGGCATCGGTGGCCGGTGGGCTTTGTAGTCAGGATAAATCTCGTTGCGAAAGGTTTTGCCCTTGGCGTCGAACACGATAGCGATGTGACTGTCCGGGTATTCCTTTATCAGGCTACGAATCATGTTTATCACACCCTTGACCGCTCCGGTTGGATGGCCACGCGAATTCACGAGGGGCGGCAAAGCGTGGAACGCCCTGAACAGGTACGACGAGCCGTCGACCAGAACCAGCGGACTGGCGTTGTTGTCCGCCATCAGAGATCCCCTTGCTCGAGGCAGCTGCTGAAATCCGACACCAGACTGTCGAGCAGGCTGACAAAATTCGCACCGTCGGGCAATCGGCTCCCCATGAGGTCCAGCTCCTTCTGTCGCACCGGATGGTCTGCAAACAGGGTGTCGATGGTATTTTGACGTGAAGTTACATCGGTAAACAGACAGACGGGCGGACTGTCAGCGATGCTTCGTCTTACCGCCAGCAATTGCCGAATTCCCGCCTGTATCTCCGGATTTTCGATCAAAACCAGGCTGTGCCGGCGATTGAATTGCGCCTCGAAGTACCCGATCGCATCGTGATACACGGCATAGGGTTTTTCCGGCAGCGCCCCAATTCGATCCTTCCAGCCAGTTCTTGCGGCGATAAGCTGCTGCTCGAGCTGTCGGTAGCGCTCGTCCAGCTGCTGATTCAGGCTCTCATCAAGAGCCTTGAGTTGATCGCGAATCAGAGCGGCAATCAACAGGCTGTTACCGCCATCCAGCCAGATATGAGGGTCCACCCGACCGTCGTCGGATAGCGGCCGCGTGTCGATCGCCGGCAAATCGAGCAGACGCAAAACTGACTGGTCCCGCCCCAAGCCATCAATCGCGTCATGCAGCTCAGTTTCCAGCTGCTGTCCGATATAAATGATCAGGTCGGCAGTTTCCAGTGCCAGACGATCGGAGGGCGTCATGGTGTAATGGTGAGGGGATGAGGAATCCGGGACCAGAACACGAATCTTTGCGTTATTTTCCAGCAGAGGCTCAGCGATCAGTTGCAGTGGCTTGATTGACACCACCAGATTTACCTGAGCTGATAGCTGGGAGGCCGACACCAGGGCCAAGATTAGGAAGGCAAAACGGAGCATGTCATGGGGCTTGCGATACAATCGTCGAAGTTCTGGAGTATAACATTGTGTGAGGAGTTTTCTCCGGGTAAGCTGCCGTGTCGCGCACTACTGACAGGCAGCTCTCTCGGGCAGCAGCCCTGCAAGCTTCTTGACCGGGATTAACCATGCAGCAATCTACCGAAATCACAGCCGAAGCCAATGATGAGCATGAAGCGCTGATCAGGGCCAAAGGCATCGCCGTCAGCTTTGACACGCACCAGGTACTGCACAACGTCGATATAGAAATTCAGCGGGGCCGCATCGTCACCCTGATCGGTCCCAATGGCGCAGGGAAGACGACACTGGTGAGAGTGATCCTGGGAATGCTGCAGCCCGATCACGGCGAGGTTTGGAAGCAGCCCGGGCTGACTATCGGCTATATGCCCCAGAGGTTACACATCGAACCCACGATGCCAATGTCGGTGGTGCGTTTTCTGCAGCTGACCGGTATCAGGCAGAGCGATGTCATCAAAAGCCAACTCGAAATGCTGCAGATAAGTCACCTTGCGGACCAGCAGATCCGAAAAGTTTCAGGAGGCGAGCTGCAGCGAGTATTGCTGGCTCGGGCACTGTTGCGCCAGCCCTCTCTGCTGATCCTGGACGAACCGGCCCAGGGCGTCGATGTCAGCGGCCAGGCAGAGCTCTACAGTCTGATAGACACTATTGCCGAACAACATCACTGCGGCATTCTGATGATTTCCCACGACCTGCATCTGGTGATGTCCACTACCGACGAAGTGGTCTGCCTGAATCATCACATTTGCTGTCACGGCAAGCCTGAGCAGGTAAGCCACGACCCCGCATTCCTGTCCCTGTTCGGCGCTAGAGGCGCCGATAATATTGCGGTTTACACACACAACCACAATCATAGCCACGACATTGACGGCCGGGTCATCGAGGAGGAAGACGACCATGCCTGACTTTATAGTCTACGCTCTGGTCGCCGGACTCAGCCTTGCCCTCGTGGCCGGCCCGTTGGGGTCCTTCGTCGTCTGGCGTCGCATGTCATATTTTGGTGATACGCTTGCCCACTCAGCCCTGCTAGGAATCGCCATTGGACTGCTGTCGGGAGCGAACCTGCAGCTCAGTATCGTCGCAGTATGCATTGTTGCTTCCCTTATCCTGGTCTCCATGAGCCGGCAGGATAATGTTGCAACTGACGCCTTGCTTGGCATTCTTGCACACAGCGCACTGGCATTCGGAGTCGTTCTGCTGGCGCTCTCCGGTTCGACTCAGGTAAGTCTCGAGGCCTATCTTTTTGGTGAGCTGCTTACCATCAGCACCCCTGACCTGGCGCTGATCGTGCTTGTAAGCATCACTGTGTTGCTCATTCTACTGATGTTCTGGAACAGATTTCTCTCATTCACCGTGCACGAGGAACTGGCGGGAATCGAGGGAGTGTCGGTGCAAAAGCTGCGATATTTACTGGTTATTCTAATGGCGGTAACCACAGCAGCGGCATTGAAAATTGTCGGCGTGCTGCTGATTACCTCGTTGTTGATCATTCCGCCCGCAGCTGCTCGACAGCTAGCCCGTAGCCCGGAACAGATGGCAATCCTGGCCAGTTTGCTCGGCTGCCTTTCAGTCCTTCTGGGGTTGTTTGTAGCGTTTCAACTCGATACGCCGGCGGGTCCATCAATCGTCGTGATGGCAAGTCTGACATTTTTTATTTTGCACCTTTCCAATGTTGTAACTGGAAAAGGCTCCTGACGCTCTGCGCAACTAATCAGCATCTCGCAAGGCAGCATATGCCTGCATCAACCGCTCGCTGTGATGTGGCGAATGCAATATGGCATGGTGCCTGCCGGCAGGATCAATAAGGGCGATATAATCGCTATGGGCGATGGCATAACCATCTTCATGATGTGCAGTTTCGTGATCGCCCGGTTGGGAAAAAGCGATGAAAAGCTGAGATGCCAGACCCGCTATTTCCGGATATTCTCCGGTTAGCCCGATGAAGGTCGGATCAAAGGAAAGCAGGTAATCTGCCATTGCCTCCGGCGTGTCACGCAGTGGGTCGACGCTTACCATGATCACCCCGGTGTCATCCTGCCACCCGGTTTGCTCAAGCTCACGGTAAAAGTCGTTGAGTGCACGCATAGTGAGGGGGCAAATATCGGGACAGGAAGTAAAGCCGAAAAAAATGAATTGCCACTTGCCCTCCAGGTTGGAGAGTCTGAAGGCCCTGCCATATTGGTCGGTAAGACGAAAATCGTCGAGCGGCTCGGATTGTTCGATGCGCGCCACTCCCAGATCACTGAGAGCACGATCTTCCAGCACGTTGGAACGGGCTACCCACAATCCCGCCAATATCCCCACCAGCACTACATCGAATACAGCAAAAGCGACAAAGGCGAGACGTCTTCGTGTCATGGGCATCAACTGCCTCGCCTAGAACAGATAGTGGTCGGTAAGCAGGGCAACGAACAATACGGCCAGGTAGACAATGGAGTATTTGAAGGTATCCATTGCGGTCCTTGGGCCGGGCCGGAACATCAACCGCAGCGACCAGGCCATGAACACAGCACCCAGGACCACGGCTGACAGCAGGTAAAGCGGTCCACTCATGCCCGACAGGAAAGGGAACACGCTGACCAGCAGAAGAATAGCCGTGTAAATGACGATGTGCACTTTGGTTACAAATTCACCATGGGTTACGGGCAACATCGGTATGCCGGTCTTGGCATATTCGTCTTTGCGGTGGATGGCCAGGGCCCAAAAATGTGGCGGCGTCCAGGCGAAGATTATCAGCACCAGAATAAGAGCATCTGGCTCGATCGTCCCGCTCACGGCAGTCCACCCCAGCAGCGGCGGCATGGCCCCGGAGAGGCCACCGATGACTATGTTTTGCGGCGTGGCCCGCTTCAAATAGCCCGTATAGATAAATGCATAGCCCACGAAGGAGGCCAGCGTGAGCCAGGCGCAAAGTGGATTGACCCAGACCAGCAGAACCAGCATCCCCGTCAAGCCAAGCAAGGTGGCGAAAAGGATGGCGTGCAGAGGCTCGACCCGCCCCTGCGGCAACGGCCGATTATGGGTGCGCTTCATTAACGAGTCGACCTTGCGATCAATCAGATGATTGACTGCTGCACCGGAGCTGGCCACCAGCGCAATGCCGAGATTACCCAGAACCAGCACGTCCAGCGGGACCATACCAGGAACGGCCAGCAGCATCCCCACGACGGACGTAAGGATCATCAGCATGACCACGCGTGGCTTGCACATTTCGTAAAAGTCGCGCCAGCTGGCGGACTGATGACTGGTAATATCGGTCACTCTGACCCTCATTGGGCCGGGCTTTGCAGCCCCGCAATTTCGTTGGGTTAACCGTCATCGTGTCGGTCTGCGCCTGTCCATGTTCAGCCGACAACGAGCGGGCCGCATTCAACCACGTTTTGCCTTTGATCTCAAGGTTGAAGCGCTCAAAAACCTGTTCGGCCCCGCTGAAAAGACTCCCGGAAAGCGTTCTTTTTCTTCGCCCGACCAGTCACCAGAGAGTCTTGCTCACTTCTGCCGACCCAGGTTTGAAAAAAAGCCGTTGATTTAGCGCAACATATTGCCAGTTTCTGATGCGTTATTACTTGCGATAAAAATGAAAAATCTATAGGATTGCGCTGGTTTTAAAAGGTGTGTTGAGTGAGCTTCTCCAGGCGATTTTTTTGTGATCGGAAATAGCCTGCCCTGTTAAAGATAATTGAAGAGATTTGAGAAATTTTTTCGGGAATTCGGCCTGACTGATTCGGTGAGCAGACTCCTCGCTCGGCATCCCGAGAATGATCAAACCTCGCTTGGTGTCACCATACCGTTTTGCAATGCCTGCGTCCGCCGATACAGGTGGTTGAAGGCGCCAGAAATGGTCGCGAAATCAGCAATACACGACATAAGGTGATTTTCGCCAACGGCTGCAAGCTGGCAGCCGACGGGAAGAACTCGTTTTACAGTTTGAGAAAAGGACTAGTCAATTATGGCTCTAGCAGTTGTATTAGCAATCTTGGTTCTGGGCACAGTTATTTTCCATTTCGCGGGCATCGAGATCGGCTGGTGGTTCACCGATATCGCCGCTGACTGGGGATCGGTAGACTTTGTCGTCATCGTAACATTCTGGGTGACCGGCATTGTGTTTGTCGCCATCAACCTTTTCATGGCCTACTGTGTTTGGAAGTTCCGCCATAAGGCTGGTCAAAAGGCCGTCTACGAGCCTGAAAATTCCAAGCTTGAAATAGGACTCTCGGTCGCCACGACCATCGGCGTAGTATTGATGCTTGCTCCCGGTCTGTTTGTGTGGGCCAACTTTGTCACTCCGCCGGAGGATTCCTACAATATTGAAATTATAGGGAGTCAGTGGCAGTGGAAGTTCCGATACCCCGGCGCAGATGGCGTTCTGGGCACCGCGGATACCCAGTATGTAACCGAAGCTAACCCCTGGGGAGTCAACCCCGACGATCCCAACGGCCAGGACGATGTGGTCATCGAATCCAACACTGC
This sequence comes from Pseudomonadales bacterium, assembly GCA_038134485.1. Classification (GTDB taxonomy): domain Bacteria; phylum Pseudomonadota; class Gammaproteobacteria; order Pseudomonadales; family Pseudohongiellaceae; genus NORP240. The sequence continues at coordinate 52,639 of JAYPVG010000008.1, read as the reverse complement.
TCATCTCCCGGTCAATACGCCGGTCCGCGGCTTGTTGCGTTCGAAGGACGTGTTGCATAACTTCACCGTGCCCCAATTCAGGGTCAAGATGGATATGGTGCCAGGGCTGGTTTCTTACCTGTGGTTTGAAACCACCGAGGAAGGTACCTACGACATCCTCTGTGAAGAGCTTTGTGGCATCGCCCACTTCATGATGCGCGGTAATGTCGTGGTGGAAGAGCAGGCAGACTTCGATGCCTGGCTTGCTTCTCAGCCGACGTTTGCCGACACGGTCAACCCCGCTTCGCCAAATCTGCAGGCCGGTCAACAATCCTACGCTGCGTGTGCCGCCTGCCACGGCCAGAACGGCGAGGGCAATCAAGCGCTGAACGCGCCGAAGATTGCCGGACAGCAACCCTGGTATCTGGAACGCCAGCTGAACTACTTCAAGTCCGGCGTCCGCGGCGGCGACGGCGATACCAACGGAGCTGCCATGGCGCCTATGGCATTGATGCTTGATGATGCCGGCGTGCGCAACGTGGCTGCCTACATTGCCAGTCTTCCTGACAATCCGGCTGCTCCCACGATTGCCGACGCCGACATATCCAATGGCGCGAAAATTTACACCAAAAACTGCCGGGCCTGTCATCTCGAGGATGGCTCGGGAACCTGGTATACGGAAGCGCCGGCGCTGGCTGGAATGAGCGACTGGTATTTCGTAAATCAGATCAACAGCTTCCGCAGCAAGATTCGTGGAGCTCATCCCAACGACCTGTATGGAGAACAGATGGTCTGGATGTCCACGGCAATGGCCAACCAGGATGAAGTTGAAGATGTCGCCGCCTATCTGAATTCATTACGATAGCGCGCAGGACAGATAGGATTAACAGTTTACAATTTTAGTGTTTAAACAGGACATCGTTCAGAGTCAGGCCAATGAGTGCAACCTTGCCTGAACGTGTATAAGTACCCAGGAGGAATTAATGGCTTACTTACCCTTAGCCGACCAGGAGCAAGAACTCCATCACCCACATAGTTGGGTAACCAAGTATGTGTTCAGTCAGGATCACAAGGTGATCGCTATTCAGTACGGGAGCACAGCGCTGGCTGTAGGATTGGTGGCTCTGGTGCTGTCTATGATGATGCGCATGCAGCTGGGTTTTCCGGAAACGTTCTCGCTCATCGATCCTAGCTCTTACTACCAGGCGGTCACCATGCACGGCATGATCATGGTGGTATACCTGCTGACCGCTCTGTTTCTCGGTGGCTTCGGTAACTATCTGATTCCTCTGATGTGCGGCGCTCGGGACATGGTATTCCCGTTTCTTAACATGCTTAGCTACTGGGTCTACTTGTTATCCGTCATTATCCTGATGATCAGCTTCTTCGTGCCCGGCGGACCAACCGGCGCTGGCTGGACCCTTTACCCGCCGCAAACCAGCATGATTGGCACCCCCGGCAACGACTGGGGTATCGTCTTCATGCTGTTGTCCCTGGCTGTTTTCATTGTGGCCTTCACCATGGGTGGTCTGAACTACGTGACCACCGTGCTGCAGTCACGCTGCCGCGGCCTGACCATGATGCGCCTGCCGCTGGCCGTTTGGGGGATATTCGTGGCAACCGTGCTTGGCCTGTTTGCGTTTCCGGCACTGTTCGTCGCATCCGTGATGATGACCTTCGACACCCTGCTGGGCACCAGCTTCTTCATGCCCGCCGTAATGGAGGCCGGCCAGGCTCTGGACTACAACGGTGGCAGCCCGATCCTGTTCCAACACCTGTTCTGGTTCTTCGGACATCCGGAAGTTTACATCGTGGCACTGCCGGTATTTGGGCTGGTTTCTGATATTCTCAGCGTCCATGCCCGCAAGAATATTTTCGGCTACCGCATGATGGTGTGGGCCATTATCGCTATCGGCGGGCTCAGCTTCATTGTGTGGGCACATCACATGTATGTGAGCGGAATGAATCCCTATTTTGGTTTCTTCTTCGCCACCACGACCCTGATCATTGCCGTTCCCACTGCGCTGAAAGTGTATAACTGGGTACTGACCCTGTGGGAAGGCGATATCCGCATGAATGTGCCGATGTTTTTCGCCATTGGCTTCATCTTCACCTTTATCCACGGCGGACTCACCGGTCTGTTCCTGGGAAATGTGGTTATCGACCTGCCGCTGTCCGACACCTATTTTGTAGTAGCGCATTTCCACATGGTTATGGGTGTTTCGCCGGTCCTGGTTCTGTTCGCGGCGGTATATCACTGGTTCCCTTTGATAACCGGCAAAATGTATAACGAAACCATGGGCAAGTGGCATTTCTGGCTAACTTTCCTTGGCGCTTACGCTATCTATCTGCCAATGCACTACCTGGGTTTCCTTGGCGTCCCGCGACGTTATTACGCTCTGGGTAGCACCGACTTCATCCCGGCTTCGGCTCAGGCGCTCAACACTAATATCACGATCGCGGCACTCATTGTCGGCGCGGCACAGTTGCTTTTTATTATCAACATCCTCACGAGCCTGAAAAACGGCAAAAAAGCTGGCAAGAATCCGTGGGGCGCAGCTTCGCTGGAATGGCAGACTGAAGAAGTTCCGCCTGTGCATGGCAACTGGGGGGACAAGCTTCCTTCGGTTTACCGCTGGGCATACGATTACAGCGTTCCCGGCGCTCATGCCGACTTCATACCGCAGAATACGCCGGAAGAAGAAGAGCCCACGATTGATGAGCAGCATTTCGATCCGGATCACGATGAGTCGAAGGCAGACATATGAGCCTAGTCAAGCAGGTAACCAACAAGCCCTGGGAACGTAAGGGCATCATCGGTCCCTTGCGGCCCGAAGGTGCCTTCCCGGTCGCGCAGGAAAAGGTTGCGTTGGGATTCTTCCTGATGGTGGTGGGTGTAATTTTTTCTCTCTTTACCGTCAGCTACTTTATTCGAATGGAGTTGCCGGACTGGACTCCGCTGGCCGAGCCAGGGCAGCTGTGGCTTAACACCGGTCTGCTGGTAATCAGCAGCATCCTGTTCCAGTGGACTCGCAACATCCTTAAAAGTGGCGAGACCCGCAACCTGAGAACAGCGCTTCTCGGAGGCGGGCTCTTCGCTATAGCTTTTGTCGCTGGCCAGCTCTTAGTCTGGAGCAGCCTGCAGGCTCAGGGCATCACAGTGTCCTCAAACCCGGCTGATTCCTTCTTCTATGTACTAACGGGTCTGCACGGCGCTCACATCCTGGGCGGCTTGTGGGTCTGGAGCAGAACCACTATCAAGCTGTTTTCCGGAGCAGAGCCCAGGGAGATAAAGCTGAGCGTAGAACTTTGCACAGTTTACTGGCACGCCCTGTTGCTGGTATGGCTGATCGTCTTTGGCATCATGGCCAATACGTAAAGAACACTAACGATTCGATAACAGGCAATTTTTAGGGAAATAATGCATGACTGACACAGCAGCAACAGAGGCACTGGCGCCCCAGTCGGGTGTTGGCGGCCTGGTAGACGACTGGTCTGCCGACAAGCAGACCTACCACGTTCCGTGGGGCAAGGCGATGATGTGGATCTTTCTGGTAAGTGACACCTTCATCTTCACCTGCTTTTTGACCAGTTACATGAACGTGCGATGGACCACCGCGGAACCCTGGCCCTATGCCAGCGAAATTTTCGCGCTGTCGTTTGGTGGCGACCCGATTCCATTGATTCTTATCGCCATCATGACCTTCATACTGATCACGAGCAGTGGCACCATGGCGCTGGCAGTGAATTTCGGATACCGCCGGGATAGGAAGAAAACGGCAATACTGATGGCAATTACGGCAGCATTCGGAGCTTCCTTTGTTGGCATGCAGGCTTTCGAGTGGACCAAGCTGATCGTGGAAGAGGGCATTCGCCCCTGGGGTAACCCGTTTGGCGCACCGCAGTTTGGTTCAGTATTCTTCATGATCACAGGGTTCCACGGGCTGCACGTGTCAGCTGGCGTAATCTACCTGCTAATTGTGGCCAACAAGGTACGCAAGGGAGATTACGAGAAGAAAGGTTACGAGATCGTCGAGATCGCCGGACTCTACTGGCACTTTGTTGACCTCGTCTGGGTATTCATTTTTGCATTTTTCTATCTTTGGTAAGGAGAGGCGGTAATGTCAGCGGAAGCAGGTCAACAACATCCACTGGGGATCTATTACAAGGTCTGGATTCTTCTTTTCGTACTCAGTGCCTTCTCTTATGCCACGGACTTTCTGGAAGAGGGAGTATTCCGTTGGTTTCTGATCCTCCTATTCATGATGCTTAAAGCCGGCTTTATTGTCGCGATCTTCATGCATGCATTCTGGGAGCGAATGGCCCTGGTATTCACCATACTGGGACCGCCCATCGCGCTGCTGTTCCTGATAGGATTCCTGGGCGTGGAAGGTCAATACACCTGGGATACTCGGGTTGAATATCGTGGCCATGATCCTAATGCGCAGCCCCTGTCAGTGGCAGATGTGCATGGCGGAGGTCACGAGGAAGAAGCCCACTGATCATTTAAATTGGGGTTTCACAAAAAAGCCAGCTTAAGAGCTGGCTTTTTTTTGCCTCTGTGCGTGCCCGTCAAGCCGGGCTGATCTCGGTCCCGGGGCTTCGCTGGCAGTCTAACCCCAAGTGTTGTTACTCAATTGGCAGGAATTCCTTTCTGGGCCAACAGCGCATCGATCTGCGGATCCCTTCCCATAAAGTCCTTGAATAGCTCCAGTGCCCTGGCTCCGCCCCCTCGGCTGAGTATCTTGTCCAGGAAACTGCGGCCCGTTTGGCCATTCAATATCCCGTCGTTGTCGAATCTTGAGAACACGTCGGCTGAAAGTACCTCTGCCCAGAAATAACTGTAATATCCCGCTGCGTATCCACCAGCGAATATGTGGGAGAAGCTGTTTTCGAATCGGTTGAATTCCGGAGCTCTGATCACGGCGGTCTTATCCCGCACACGCTGCATGGTGTCCCGCACATACCCGGGTTGGAGGTTTGCCAGACCCCGATGCAATTCAAAATCAAACAGGCCAAGTTCCAGTTGCCTCATCATTTGCAGCCCGGCCTGAAAATTGCGCGCCTTCAACATTTTTTCCAGCATTTCCGGAGGCAGCGGCTCACCGGTTTCATGGTGAGCCGAGATCAGCCCGATAGACTGCTCGTTCCAGCACCAGTTTTCCATTAACTGGCTGGGCAATTCCACCGCATCCCAGGCGACACCATGAATTCCGGATACGCGCAGACTGTTTTCCCTGGTCAACAGATGATGCAAACCATGGCCGAACTCGTGAAAGAGGGTAGTCACTTCCTGATGCGTTAGCAGCGCCGGTTTATTATCCCGTCCCTCGGTAAAATTGCAGACCAGGTAAGCAGCGGGCAACTGCAATGAGCCATCGTTCAACAGGCGCCTTGTTCGACAGTCGTGCATCCAGGCCCCGCTGCGCTTGCTGTCCCGGGTATAAAGATCAATGTAAAAGTGGGCCACCACTGTGCCGTCCTTGACGATATCAAAGGTCTCAACGGATGGATGCCAGGTTTCAATTCCGGGATTAGGCTCGATGTTTATGCCAAACAGCTGGCCGGTTATCTCGAATAATCCTGCCTTGACCTTGTCCACCGGGAAATAGGCTCGCAGCTCCTCCTGAGAAATATCGAACAGTCGCTTGCGGAGTTTCTCGCTGAAATAAGCAACATCCCAGGCATGAAGCTCGTCCTTCCCAAGGGAGGCCGCAAACTTCTGCAGCTCGCTGAATTCCCGTTCGGCGACTGGCTTACCTTTGATTATCAATTCGGATAAAAACTCCAGCACCCTGTCGACGCTGTCTGCCATCTTGTTGGCTAACGAAAGCTCGGCATAATTTTCGAAGTCCAGCAGATCTGCCTTCTGCCGACGCACAGCCAGTATCTCATCGATGACTGGGGCATTGTCCCATTCCCTGTTAGCTTCGCCCTGGTCTGAGGCTCGGGTTACAAAAGCGGTATAGATATCTCGACGTAAATCCTCGTTGTCAGCGTAGCTGGTTACCGCCTGGTAGCAGGGAAAATCAAGCGTCAACAGATAACCCTCCAGCCCCTTCTGCCTGGCAGCCTCTTTTGCAGCGCGTAGAGCGACATCAGGTAGCCCGGACAGCTGCTGCTCATCCGTTACGTGTCGCGACCAGCTGTGGGTGGCGTCCAGCACATTGTTACTGAACCTGGTGGACAGCTGGCTAAGCTGTTTTGCGGCTTCTTTGAATCGCGCCTTCTTGTCCGCCTCGAGGGCCACTCCTGCCAGGGTAAATTCCAGCAGATAATCGTCCAGAACCTTGACCTGGCTGGTCGATAATTGCAGTTCCACAGCGCGCTCCCGCAAGTCTTTGATGCGGCGGTACAGCTCTTTGTTCTGAGACAATTCGGTGGAATATTCCATTACTAGCGGCAGGCAACGGTTATAGATCTCGCGGAGTTCGCCGCTGTTATTGACACTGAACAGGTGGCTTACCGTGGACCAGAGGTTGTCTACCCTGTCCTCCAGGTTGTCCAGCACCATGATCAGGTTATCCCAGTCCGGCAAGACATCGGCCGCCAGCAGCGCATCAATGGCCTGCCTGTTTTCGGCAAGCATCTGATTGACAGCGGGCTCTATGTGCTCAAGCTCAAGTTCCTTGAAGCGGGGAAGCTCAGTTTCAGACAACAAGGGATTGCTCATAATACTCCTGATTTTCGATCCTGCGATCGACCATTTAGTGGGACTTAACGCGATCTTTGCAAGAAGGTAACAATTACGTTGCTCTACCCAGGCTCGATCTAACCTGATCGATGACGCTGGCCGTGTCGGGTGTCACGTGCAGCCAAATGCTGAATGACTCCGCCGCTTGCTCCACCAGCATTCCCAGGCCATCCAGCACGAGGTTCGCTCCCCGCTGCCGAGCCCAGCTCATAAAAGGGGTGTCCTCGTTGCCGTACATCATATCGTAGCAGCAGGTCAGCGGACCAATCGCAGCTGCCGAAATGGCAGGTGCTTCTCCCTGCAGGCCGGTAGACGTTCCGTTGATTACAAGGTCATAGGGTCCATCCAGTGCATCTGCGAATTCATGCACCCTGATACGGACCAGATTGGAGAATTCCTGTTGCAGCATTTGCGCCCTGCCAAGGGTTCTATTGACGAGGGTGATTGATTCCGGCGCCTCCTGGGCCAGGGTTCCCAGTGCGCCCCTTACCGCTCCACCAGCCCCGATCACCAGCACACGTTTTCCGGCAATAGCGATGTTGTTATTGTCACGCAAATCCCGGATCAGCCCTATTCCGTCGGTATTGTCACCACAAAGCCTGTCCTCATGGTTCAAATAGAGAGTATTGACTGCCCGCGCCAGTCGGGCACGATCGCTGCTTTCGCCTGCAATTGCAAATGCCTTTTCCTTGAAGGGCACAGTCACATTAAGACCGGTGCCGCCCATCTCGAAGAATTCCCTGACAAATCCGTCAAACCCGTCGAGAGCCACTTCTTCCCGCGTATAGTGCAGCTGCTTACCAGTCTGGGTGGCAAACAGTGTATGTATCAATGGAGACTTGCTGTGACTGACTGGGTTACCAACAACGGCGAAGCGTAACACTGGGACCGTCCTTTAGCGCTTACCTTTTCGATGCAATATTGTATGCGAAAAGGTCTGCCTGTTCGTCATTAAACCCACTCGCGGTGAACGAGATATTCCTTGTAAAGCCTTTCTTCCTCGCTGCCAGGTTCGGGATGCCAATCGTATTCCCAGCGTACCGAGGGGGGCAGCGACATCAGAATAGATTCGGTGCGACCGACGCCAGACTGCAGGCCGAAAACCGTTCCGCGGTCGAAGATAAGATTGAACTCCACATAACGACCCCGCCGGTATTCCTGGAAACGCTTGTTCGCCTCATTATAGGGCGTGTCTTTGCGACGCTGGACTATCGGAAGGTACGCATCCGTATAGGTGCTGGCAATGTGCCTGACCAGGGCAAAACTTTGGTCGAAACCCAGCTCATTGAAGTCGTCGAAAAACAATCCACCGACACCTCGTGGTTCATCGCGATGCTTGAGGTAAAAGTACTGGTCGCAGTCCTTCTTAAAACGAGGATAGAACTCCTCGCCAAATTTATCGCAGGACTGTTTTGCCACGCTATGCCAGTGCACGCAGTCCTCATCAAACCCGTAATAGGGCGTTAGATCGTAGCCGCCACCGAACCACCACACCGGATCCCCGCCTTCTCTCTCTGCCACAAACATTCGAAAGTTGGCGTGGGAGGTTGGTACAAACGGATTTCGTGGGTGAATAACCAGAGAAACACCCATTGCCTGATAAGACCTTCCTGCAAGTTCAGGCCGTGTCGCAGATGCGGAAGCCGGCAGTGATTTACCGAATACGTGGGAGAAATTCACTCCTCCTTTCTCCAGCACTGCACCATCGTTAATGACGCGGGTGATTCCGCTGCCCCCGGCTTCCCGATCCCACTGGTCCGTGCGAAAAGCGGTGGTACCGTCGATCTGCTCCAGCATGCTGCATATGGATGACTGCAGCCGCAGAAAAAATTCTTTGACATCAGAAATGTCGTCAGTATTCACTTTGTTACCCGTTTGTTGTGTGATTCTCTAACGGAATATACGACCGCTTGCCAGATCCCTGATCGTTGACGGTTGTGATTGCCTTCCCAATTGACCAGGAACGACCAAGTCCAGTTTGGCGCCAAGTTTTATCTCAAGTTTTACCCTGGATCGGATTTCGGGCTCGCCCGCCAAATTTGCCGAAGTAGACACCAACATGCTGCCAAATCGTTCACATAGAGCCGCCACCAGTGGATGGGCGCTGACACGTATAGCTACCGAACGGTGCTCCCCCTTGATCCAGTCTGGCACCAGATTATTGGGATCGGGAAGCAGCCAGGTGTTAGGGCCTGGCCAGGTCTGGTCGAGGGCGGCCTTCTGCCCGTCCGTCAAAGGATCGTAAAGCGGCCACAGCTGGTGAATAGAAGATGCGACCAGTATGAGTCCCTTGTTTACCGGTCGCTGTTTGATTGCCAGCAACCGGTAGACCGCTTGCTCATTCCAGGGGTCACAGCCGACCCCCCAGACTGCTTCGGTAGGGTAGGCGATGACCCCGCCAGAACAGAGGCATCGGACTGCCAATGAAATATGCAGATCACTCAAACCAGAGTCTACAAGTTGTCATTCTGTTCAATAACACTCTGGGCGTTCTGCTCCCTTTGCTGTTTCAGACGTTCGGCAAGGGCGGCGTCTTTCAGGGAAAGCATCTGGGCCGCCAGAAAGGCGGCATTCTTGGCGCCTGTTTTACCGATAGCCACGGTGGCAACGGGAATCCCTGCAGGCATCTGGACCGTCGACAGCAGTGAATCCATGCCTTGTAGTGGTCCTGCATCGATGGGTACGCCAATCACCGGCTTGAGAGTATGCGCGGCTGTTGCTCCCGCCAAGTGCGCAGCTAATCCGGCGCCGGCAATAAATACCTGACAGCCTCGGTCTTCCGCGTCACGGATGTAACTTTGCGTATTGGCAGGAGTGCGATGCGCAGATGTGATCCTGATCTCGTGGGGAATCTCCAAACTGCTCAGAACATCTGCACCGGCCTGCATGATTTCCAGATCGGATTTTGAGCCCATTAGAATTGCTACAAAGGGTTCAGACATGAATGTGTTTGCCTCGTTGGTTAAAAAAACAGCAAGCTACCCTAGTCCGAATCCCGTTGCAAGACGCTGATATCGTCCTGCGGATTGTCTGACAATCCCGTTCACTTCGAGCCTGGTTAATGCCACTCTGGCCTGCTCAATACTTATCCCCGCCTTGGCAGCAAGGACTTCAGCGGGCAGGGGATCAAAGCTGATCAGCTGTAACAGGTCCTGCTCTTTTTTGCTCAGGCATGCGCACGCTTCTGCGTCGGTGGCCCCCAGTCCTTCGTTTGGACCATTATCGCTCCCACCCGAGTTAGAGACCTGTTTGCGGCTAACCCGATATTGCCGAGAGCTGAGAACTCCCATCAAAGGACCGCTCAATTCCTCAATAACGCTATCGATGTCTTCGAGCAGGCTTGCACCATCTCGTATCAGGCGATTGCAGCCCCGTGCGTTAACACTGTGTATTGACCCGGGAACGGCAAAGACTTCCCTATTATTTTCCATTGCCAGGCGGGCGGTAATAAGAGAACCGCTCTTCAGTGCCGCCTCAACCACAATGACGCCCAGGCCAAGTCCGGCAATGATTCGATTACGCTGCGGAAAATTGCCCGAAATTGGTGGCGTGTCCAGTGGAAACTCCGACACCAGTGCGCCACATGCAGAGAGTCTTTTCGCGAGGTGGCGATTGCTTGACGGGTAGATGCGATCGATGCCAGTTCCAAGCACGGCGATTGAACTTCCGCCAGCATCAAGGGCACCACTGTGGGCACAGCCGTCGATACCGGCCGCCATTCCACTGGTAACGCAGAAGCCACGGGCGACCAATCCGGCAGCCAACCACGCTGCCGTCAGTTCTCCGGAGCAACTGGACCGACGACTGCCAACAATTGCGAGTTGCGGATAATCAAGCAACCCGGGATCGCCCACGACAAACAGTATGGGGGGTGGGCAAGAAATCTCCTTGAGCAAATCTGGATAGTGAGCATCCTCGAAACATACCAGGCTGCGGCTTCCACTACCCTGTTCCAGCCACCTGTCGGTGCGCTCGGTAAGTTCATTGCCTTCAGAGTAATCATTGCCGAGTATTTGGTGCAGCTTGCCCTGCTGCGCGTTCGTCAGGCCACCATCGAGAAGCGAGGCATGGCTTGCGGTCGCAAGCGCGGCCATTGAGCCGCAGTGCTTTATTAGCCGGCAAGCCTGGCCGCGGGTAAGGAAATCACCGTAGGCAAGCTGCAGATAACGCCTTTGCAGGGGAGTAACCATATCGATCATCCATGATCTTGGTTGGAAGAATCGCGTGTAACCGACAGACGGCGGTCTGCAGGCCTCGTGCTTGAGTCAAATCAGGGATTTACGACCATGTCTCCCAATCGCGCTGGCTCGCTGCTGGTGAGGATTACACCATAGCTGAGATTTTCGAAGACACGGTATACAAGCAGGGTGCCGACTTCCTGCCTGGGCATTTCGACGGTCTGATTAGTGACGCTGGCAAATATTCGCCCCAACAATGACATTCTCCCACGACCTGTGTCATCGACAACCTGTTCACCGGTCTGCTTGAGAGCCAGAACGTTGCCGATCTCCAATCCGTCCCGGCTTCCGACGCTTATCAGCACCGAATCCAGTTGGGATGCCATGCGTTCGGTATTTGTCATGGCAATGACTCGGCCGAAGATTTCCCGATTGGGCTCGGTGGGGTAGATAATAGAGTCAAATCGAACCTCCTCTGTAGTCAGGAGGCGATCACCAATCTTGATTTCAGAGTCACTGGCGCTTATTTGCAGGCGCTTGACGTCGTCCGATTCTTCTCCGACAACACGCGCGGTTCCCACCGTAATAAGCTCCATGGAGCTGTTCCGGTTGTCGTCCGGATCAGGGAAAGTGGTCACCTCACGGTAGATATCAAAGGTAGTTACCTCAGACGGCCAGTCGCCGCGCGCATAGACTTGATCACCGGTTCCAATCACCAGGTTTTTGCTCATTGGGGACACGATATAGGGCGCCGAGTCATAATACTGCTGATCCACGATGCGGTTTTTAGTGAATGCGCTTTGAATTTCGTCCAGGGGTATGGCGGGAATTGCGCTCGTTACCGCAATTTCGCGCATCTGCGGCTCGAGTCGCTCAAGCTGAATATTCCCGCGCTGAGCCACGAGCCGTGCCCTGCCGTTGATAAATTCCACCCTGACAACGTCTCCGACACTCAACTGACTACCGTCCTCACGATAAGGGGTGGGCAGCCAGAACTCAGACCATTGCGAGGGATCTTCGAGAAATTGGCCTGCAATTTGCGCGATTGTGTCGCCATTTTGCACGATATAGCTTTGCGGGTAATCCCTGACAAAAACCGGACTGACCTGCCCGTTTGCCGCATCAAGCGGCATCAGCAGACAACTGAACATTAAAAAGGATAAAAAACTGGCTTGTTGGCTCTTCATTGCGTAATTCCCGCGGGCTGCGAAGCTGATTATGTTAGCAATAAGGTATAATCAGTCCGGGGCCCAGTTCACAGTACCGGAAATGATTGGTCTGGCCAGCTGAACTGACAAAACCGCACAACTATTTGACTACTTATATGGCTACTTTACAAATTCTCGAATTTCCAGATCCGCGCCTGCGAACCGTCGCTGAGCCAGTCACAACCTTTGACGACAACCTGAAACAGCTGATCGATAACATGTTCGAAACGATGTACGAAGCTCAGGGTATCGGTCTGGCAGCTACCCAGGTCAACATACACAAGCGCCTGCTGGTAATAGATTTATCGGAAAATAAAGATAGTCCTCAAATCTTTATTAATCCAGAACTCGAGATAATTGATGATGAGCTTTCCGAGTACGACGAAGGCTGTCTGTCGGTGCCTGGATTTTATGAAACCGTTTGCCGCCCGAAGATGGTCAGGATTTGTGCACAGGATGCCGACGGCAACGCTTTTGAGCTGCAGGCCAGCGGCCTGCTAGCGACCTGCGTTCAACACGAAATCGACCACCTCAATGGCAAATTGTTTGTTGATTACCTCAGTGCGCTCAAACGAACCCGAATCCGGCACAAGTTGGAAAAAGAGCAAAAGAAATCCGCTTGAGCATGCAGCCGCTTGACATCGTATTCGCGGGCACCCCCGACTTCGCTGCCAGTCATCTGGAGACTATTCTCGGAGGACCTCATCGGCTAGTCGCCGTGTACACCCAACCGGATCGCAAAGCCGGACGTGGCAAAAAGCTGCTGGCAAGTCCGGTCAAGATTTTGGCGCAGGCCCACGATATTCCCGTCAGGCAGCCTGCGACGCTGCGAGCTACTGAGGCACAGGAGGAGTTTGAGGCCTTACAGGCCGATCTGTTGCTGGTGGTCGCCTATGGGCTCATTCTGCCGCAGGCCATCCTGGATGCACCGCGCCTCGGGTGCATCAATGTCCACGCCTCTCTGTTACCTCGCTGGCGCGGTGCTGCGCCCATTGAGCGGGCATTGCTTGCGGGTGATCCGGAGACCGGTGTTACCCTCATGCAGATGGATGCCGGCCTCGATACCGGCGATATGCTGTTACGCCGGCCGGTCTCCATCGAGCCTACCGATACCCGAGTCACGCTGGAACGGAAACTTGCCGCGGCGGGCACAGCGGCCCTTACCTACGCCCTGGACCATATCGAGGACTTGCAAGGCAGCGCGGAGCGCCAGAACGATGAGAGCAGCACTTATGCCAGTAAGCTCGAAAAAGAAGAGGCCGCGATCGCATGGCAAAGTGACGCTTCTTTTATCGATCGACAGATTAGGGCCGGTATCGGTCGCAATCCTGCCTATTGCTTCGTGGATGATGGTTTGATCAAGGAACGCATGCGAATACTTGCTGCAGTCCCGGTTTCAGGAGGGGAGTCTTCCCCCGGCAAGATCGTGTCCAGAAGCAAAGATGGCTTGCTTGTGAACTGTGGTAAAGGCTGCCTGCTGGTAACCCAGGTGCAGCTCCCCGGCAAAAATCCTGTTGCAATTGGAGATTTGCTTAATTCCAGACCCGGCTTTTTCGAACCAGGCTCTTCGCTCGACTCAGCGGCTTCGAGCAGCTAGATGAGCAAGACCAGCGATGCCCGTGTAATCAGTGCCCGCCTGCTTAGCAGTCTGATTGCTGGAAAGGGTTCGCTCAATTCGCAGCTGGAGAAATACTCCGACCACAGCGATAGCCCCCTGATTCAAGAACTCTGCTATGGCGTGTGTCGTCATTACTTCGCCCTCAGAGCCGCAGTCGACCAGTTGCTGGAACGCCCGCTTCGACGCAAAGACGTCGATGTCTATTGCCTAATGTTAGTTGGTGCTTACCAATTGTATATGATGCGTGTTCCGGACCACGCTGCCGTCAATGAGACCGTGCAGGCGACCATGTTCCTGAAGAAACCCTGGGCACGGGGGCTTGTCAACAGTGTGCTTCGACGTTTAACTGAAAGAAAGCAGCAGTGGCAGGCATTACTGGACAGCGACCAGGACGAAATCCGGTATCTGCATCCAGGCTGGCTGATTGAAAACATCCGGCAGGACTGGCCCGAGCACTGGCGGGACGTACTGATTGCCAACAATCAACGTGCCCCAATGTGCCTGCGGGTAAACAGGCAAATGACCACCAGGAGTGGCTACCTGAACACTCTGGAAAGCAGCGATATATCGGCCAGGGCCGGCAGTCTCGCAGCAACTGCTGTTTACCTCGAAAAACCGTTGCCAGTTGATCAGTTGCCCGGCTTTAACTCGGGTCTGGTGAGCGTTCAGGATGAGGCGTCCCAGCTAGTAGCGCCCCTGATGGAACTGGGTCCGGGTCTGACGGTACTGGACGCCTGCGCCGCCCCGGGCGGTAAAACTTGCCACATTCTCGAGACCGAACAATCATTGGCCAACCTCATTGCGGTCGATATAGATATTTCGCGGATTCAGGGTATTAAAGACAATCTGTCGAGATTGGGCTTTAAGGCCAGCGTCCATGAGGCAGACGCAGGTCGGCTCGAACAGTGGTGGGATGGCAGACCTTTTCAGCGGATTCTGCTGGATGCTCCCTGTTCAGCAACAGGCGTTATTCGTCGCCATCCGGATATCAAGATTCTGCGTCACCCGCAGCAAGTTGAATCGTTAGTAGAACGGCAACAGACTCTATTGCAAAACCTGTGGCAGTGCCTCGCGCCCGGGGGTCTTTTGCTGTATACCACCTGCTCGGTGTTGAAAGCTGAAAACGATGGTACTGTCGAACGCTTCCTGTTCGAGCGGCGAGACGCTAAATATCAAGCAATTGCGGCCGATTGGGGGTTAAAATGCTCTTTTGGAAGACAGCTTCTCCCCGACAGCAATGGCAATGATGGCTTTTACTACGCACTGCTCAGGAAGAGCTAGCGCGGTTCGTCAGTCGGACAACGATTTTCGGTGCACGCACCGGCAGCAACCCGCAGGAACCGTAACATGAAGATCATTATCCTCGGTGCCAATCAGGTGGGCTCGACGCTGGCGGAGACTCTGGCAAATGAACAAAACGACATAACGGTTGTAGACACGGATGTTAATCGGTTGCGAGAGTTAAAGGATCGCATCGACATCGGCACCGTTACCGGCATGGCCTGTCACCCCGATGTGCTGGAACAGGCTGGCGGAGAAGATGCCGACATGATCATCGCTGTTACCGAAAGCGACGAAATTAACATGGTTGCCTGCCGCGTCGCGTACTCGCTGTTTCGGACCCCAAAGAAAATCTGTCGGCTGCGCTCCGCCGCTTACCTCATCAGCGAAAAACTATTCGGAAAGCACGGCCTGGCAGTCGATGATGTCATAAGCCCGGAACACATAGTCTCCAGCTACCTGGGTCGACTGATCGATTTACCAGGATCCCTGCAAGTGCTTGATTTTGCCGATGGTAAAGTTCAGCTTGTCGCGGTGAAGGCCCACTACGGCGGGCCATTGGTTGGTCAGGAAATTCGGTTATTGCGTCAACACATGCCGTCGGTGGATACCCGGGTTGCAGCAATTTTCAGACAGAATAGACCAATCATTCCCGAAGGTTCGACCGTTATCGAAGCCGACGACGAGGTGTTTTTCATTGCTGCCCGCAACAATATCCGCGCGGTCATCAGCGAGTTACGCCGGATGGATAAGCCCTATCGTCGCATCATGATCGCCGGCGGCGGAAACATCGGATTGCGACTGGCTGAAGATCTGGAAAAACGCTATCAGGTCAAGATCATCGAGCACAATCGCGAGCGTTGTGTACACCTGTCGGAAACGTTGGAAAAAGCAATTATTCTCAATGGCGAGTGTTCCCAGGGAGAATTGCTGGTCGAAGAAAACATAGAAGATACCGATGTATTTCTCGCTCTGACCAACGATGACGAAGCCAATATTATGTCGTCCATGCTGGCAAAGCGGCTGGGGGCAAGAAAAGTTATGTGCCTGATTAACAACCCGGCTTACGTTGACCTGATGCAAGGTGGAGAGATAGACATCGCCATTTCGCCGCAGCAGGCTACCATTGGCAGCCTTCTTGCTCACGTCAGGCGTGGCGATGTGGTAAACGTTCACTCGCTTAGGCGAGGTGCTGCGGAAGCCATGGAAGCCATCGCGCATGGGGAAGTTCACTCCTCCAAGGTGGTAGGCAAAGCAATCGAAGACATTGAACTGCCGGACGGCACTACCATCGGGGCGATCGTGAGAGAGGAGCAGGTCCTCATTGCCCATGACGACCTGGTAGTCGAATCCGACGACCATGTTATTTTATTCCTGGTTGATCGCAAGAAAATCCCTGAAGTGGAACGCCTGTTCCAGGTGGGATTCAGTTTCTTCTAGGCATAGTTCAATACTTCCATGCATTTCTCAATAATTGTAAAAATACTTGGCATCCTTCTGATGCTGTTCAGTTTTCTAAGCAATCTGCCTCCCATGCTGGTTGCGCTGTTTTACGGTGAAGACTCTGTAACAGCGTTTAGTGCCTCACTGGTTCTGACTTTTACTACCGGGCTAGTGCTCTGGTTATTGAATTCCAGATCAAAACAAGAGCTACGGACTCGAGACGGGTTCCTGGTTGTTACTTTATTCTGGACCGTGCTGGGGACCTTTGGCTGCCTGCCATTCCTTTTCGCACTGGAACCGACCCTGACGATTACCGACGCGATCTTCGAATCGGTCTCCGGATTGACAACCACCGGCGCTACTGTCATCAGCGGTCTCGACGACCTACCGCGGTCGATTCTGTTCTACCGTCAACAGTTGCAATGGCTTGGCGGCATGGGGATTATCGCGTTGGCGGTTGCGGTTCTGCCGATGCTTGGTATAGGCGGCATGCAACTGTATCGCGCGGAAAGCCCGGGCCCAGTCAAGGATAATAAAATTGTGCCTCGCCTGGCGGAAACCGCCAAGGCACTCTGGTATATCTACCTGACGCTGACTATTGCCTGCGCGCTGGCCTACTGGATTGTGGGCATGAACCTCTTTGACGCGATCACCCACAGTTTCAGCACTATCGCGATCGGCGGATTTTCCACCCATGACGCCAGCATGGCCTATTTTGATAGCGCCGCTGTGGAGTTGGTTGCCGTGATCTTCATGTTTATTGCCGGCATCAATTTTGCGCTGCACTTCACTGCCTGGAGCAGACGCAGTGTCAAACATTATTTGGCAGATCCAGAGCTTCGTTTTTATGCCTTTATTCTGTTGCTGGTTTCGTTAATCACCATTGCGGTCCTGCGAGCTTCGAATCAGTACGGTTATTTTGATTCATTCATCAAAGGCCTGTTTCAGGTGGTGTCAATCGCTACCACAACAGGATTTACCTCTGCAGATTTCAATAACTGGCCGTCGTTTTTGCCTTATCTGCTATTTTACGCGGCCATAATCGGCGCCTGCGCCGGATCAACCGGAGGCGGAATGAAAGTAGTCCGCATCCTGCTGATATTCAAACAGGGTCTGCGGGAAGTGGAGAGGCTTATCCATCCCCGCGCCGAAATCCCGATCAAGCTCGGCAAAGTCCCGGTTCCAGGCCGGGTGGTCGAGGCAGTCTGGGGATTCTTCGCGGTGTACGTGATGGTATTCATGGCTATGCTGCTGGCCTTGCTGGCTACAGGTCTCGACATCATAACTGCCTTCAGCGCCGTAGGTGCCTGCATCAATAATCTGGGGCCCGGTCTGGAAGGGGTGGCTCAGACCTACGGAGACCTGCCTGATACCGCGAAGTGGATTCTCTGTCTGGCCATGCTGCTGGGGCGCCTTGAGGTATTTACCCTGCTGGTGCTGGTTACACCAACTTTCTGGCGCAAATAGGCCCAAGCTGCTCAAGGGTATATTTGCGATCCGTCCGGGCGCCGCTTGAAGCGTTTGTATTCCCACTGATATTGCGAAACCGCCTCATTGACACAGGCTTCCACCGATCTGTTCAATCCCTCAACCGACCTCGAGAGGTCGGGATCATAGATCATCGGATCGGCCGCCTTGATGATTAAATCGAACCCCCGGCCGCCGGGCAATCGCCTCGCGAATCCACAGATTACCCGCGCGCCAGTCCGCTCCACCAGACGGGAGACCAGCGTCATTGTCAGAGCGGGTTGGGCAAAAAAGTCGGCGTATTCACCTCCTTCTTCGTGTGGCTCCTGATCCGGGAGCAAGCCCACCATTTCAGCCTGTTTCAGGGTTTTTAATAATGTGGAAACCCCGTGTCGGTTAGTAGGCGCGAGTCTGGCCTTGCCGCGGCTTCTGGCCGACTTGATCATCTTGTCGAAATATCTGTTTTTGGGGGGCTGATACATGAAGGTTGTGGGGTATTGTTCGGTAAAGTAATAACCGAAAACTTCCCAGTTACCCAGATGCGGAGCCAGCAAGATAACGCCCCGACCATGATCCAGCGCGTCCTGAAGCACCCCCCGGCCTTCCACGTCCCGTATATATCCCAGCACTTTATTCAGCGGCAATAGCCAGCATTTACCCATTTCCAGAGCTGTTTTGGCTGTCTCGCGCAGGCTTGCTGCCGTTAACCTGTTTAACTCACGATCGGACAGGGTCGGTAGACACAAGTGCAGATTTTGCCGAGTAGTCTGCCGTGCTCGGTTGGGAAACAAATTCAGCATGTAGCCAAGCAGGCTCCCGAGACCCTGCACGAAGGAAAGTGGCAGCCAGGCACACAACTGAAGCAGCGCCCTGGCAAGCAGATATTTGAGTTGGTTGATGGCGATACCCTTCGCTGTTGTATCTATCCGGTCAGTCTATACCGGGCGGAATGGAAGCATAATTTGATTGACCAGACAACTTGTAAAGGTCCGGGAATCAAGGTCTTATTTAGGGTTTACAGTATAGATATGTTGAAAGGAATCGAGCATAATTGCAGCCCTTTTTTACCGCCAGACCTGAAGTTCCGAGTCTGAAGCCGGTCCGGTCCGGATTTTCCGCATGAGCAGCCCAGCAGATCTGAAAACTTTTCAAGGACTGATCATGGCCCTGCAGCAGTATTGGGCGGAATATGGCTGCGTCATTCTTCAGCCTCTGGACATGGAAGTGGGTGCCGGAACATTTCATCCCGCAACTTTTTTGCGTTCCATCGGACCGGAAACCTGGAATACTGCCTACGTTCAGCCAAGCAGACGACCCACAGACGGCCGTTACGGAGAAAACCCCAACCGACTGCAGCACTATTACCAGTTTCAGGTCATTCTGAAACCCTCTCCCGAAAATATTCAGCAACTCTATCTCGACTCATTGAAGAGTCTGGGTATCGACACATCGATTCACGATATTCGATTTGTCGAGGATAACTGGGAGTCCCCGACTCTAGGTGCCTGGGGATTGGGTTGGGAAGTTTGGCTCAACGGCATGGAAGTGACGCAATTCACTTACTTTCAGCAGGTGGGCGGTCTTGACTGCTATCCGGTCAGTGGTGAAATAACCTACGGTATCGAAAGAATCGCCATGTACCTGCAGGGAGTCAATAGCATTTACGATATCGTGTGGGCAGAAGGCCCGGACGGCGTGGTTACGTACGGCGACGTTTTTAAACAGAACGAAATGGAAATGTCCGCTTTTAATTTTGAGCACGCCGATACGGAACTGTTGTTTCGCTATTTTGATGAATGCGAAGCTCAATGCGAAAAACTGATCAATCTGGGGCTAGCCTTGCCGGCGTACGAACAGGTTCTCAAGGCGTCCCATTACTTTAATCTGCTAGATGCGCGCCAGGCCATCTCGGTAACTGAACGGCAACGGTTCATTTTGCGTGTGAGGTCCCTTTCCCGGATGGTGGCAGAAGCGTACTTTGAAAGTCGAAAGAAGCTGGGCTTCCCGCTGGCGCCTGAATCATTGCGCGATGAATTCCTGAAAAAGTGATGTAGCCTGGGCAATGTCTGAACACGATCTGCTGGTTGAAATAGGAACTGAGGAGCTGCCGCCGAAGGCGCTCAAGTCGTTGGGACTCGCATTCAAGTCGGGTATCGAATCCGGTCTTAAGGCTGAGGGACTTGGTTATGCCTCGTTAAGCTGGTTCGCCACCCCAAGGCGACTGGCTGTTCTGGTCGATAGGCTTTCAGCGGCTACCCCGGACCGGAATATTGAAAAATTTGGCCCTGCCGTCAACGCCGCTTTTGATGCTGATGGTAATCCTACTCCTGCGGCTCTGGGTTTTGCGCGTTCCTGTAACGTGCAGATTGATGAACTCGAGCAGGGAGAGAAAGATGGCATCACTAAACTGCTTTTTAGCGCATTCGAGCCCGGGCAGCCGGCAGACAGCCTGATTCCCGATATAGTTACCTCAGCGTTAAATAAACTTCCTATCCCGAAGCGGATGCGTTGGGGGAGTTCAAGGGAAGAGTTTGTGCGGCCAGTGCACTGGATCGTGATGTTGCTTGATGCGGACATAATTGACGCAAAGATTCTTGGGAAACAGGCTGGTCGAACGACCTTCGGTCATCGGTTCCATCACCCTGCGGCGATTGAAATCAATAGCCCCGCAGAATATGCCAGGCAGCTCGAGGCAGTTGGTTATGTAATTCCCTCCTTCGATGCCAGAAAAGAGAAAATTCGCAGCCTGGTGCAGGCGGAGGCTGATAGGCTGGCGGCCAATGTAACTATCGAAGAGGCGCTGCTTGACGAGGTCGCCAGCCTGGTTGAATGGCCGGTCGCGTTGACCGGTCGATTCGATGAGCACTTTCTATCGGTTCCTGCGGAAGCGCTGGTCTCCTCGCTAACTGCGCACCAGAAATGTTTCCATATAACCGGCAACAGCGGTGATCTACTGCCGAACTTCATCGCCATAAGTAATCTGGCCAGCAAGGACCCCGCTCAGGTTATCGAGGGGAACGAGCGGGTAATTCGGCCTAGATTGGCAGACGCAGATTTCTTTTACACGGCCGACAAGAAGGAACCCCTTGAGAGTCGACAGAAGCGCCTCAAGCAGATTGTTTTTCAGCAAAAGCTGGGCACTGTCTTCGAAAAATCCAGCCGCGTGGCCGCGCTGTCGGCTCATATAGCAAGTGAACTTGGCGGCCAGGCTGACCTGTGTGAGCGAGCCGCAATGCTGGCCAAGTGCGACCTGGTAACTAATATGGTTGGCGAGTTCGCTGAATTACAGGGCATCATGGGGAAGTATTACGCGCTTCATGATGGTGAGAATCCCGAGGTGGCCGCCGCTCTGGATGAACAATACATGCCGCGATACGCCGGGGGCGCTCTTCCGGAAACACTAACCGGCAGCGTACTTTCGCTGGCGGAGAAAATTGATACCGTGGTCGGTCTGTTCACCATAGGCCAGCCGCCTACCGGATCCAAAGATCCGTTCGCATTGCGCAGAGCCGCGATAGGGGTGCTGCGAATTCTGATTGAAAAGCAACTCGATCTGGATTTACAGGTCGCGATTAACGAAGCTTTAGTTAGCCTGTCGTTTTTAGATCAAGATCCGGGTGTAGGCGAGCAGGTGTTTGAATTTTTCCTCGATCGATTCCGCTACTGGTATCAGGAAAAGGGGGTTGCTGCGGAGGTTTACCAATCCGTTCATGCCTTGCGGCCCGCAAAACCGCTGGACTTTGACAGCCGTGTTCTGGCCGTTGATCATTTCAGCAATCTCGATGAAGCGCGAGCTCTGGCCAGCGCTAACAAAAGGGTTGCCAATATTCTGGCAGATATAGATGGCGACCTGGACAAGTATTCCTTGGACGAGTCTTTATTTGAAGCTCTCGAAGAAAGAGAGCTCGCCAGACTGGTTCGCGAGAAAGAGGTAGAAGTGGCACCATTGTTCAATAGCAGGAAATATCAGGACGGTCTGGAAAAACTTGCATCATTGAAAGACCCAGTAGATCAGTTTTTTGAAAAGGTTATGGTTATGGACGATAACCCCAGTTTGCGATTCAACCGAATTGCTCTTCTGATCAGATTACGCGCGCTGTTTCTGCAAGTTGCCGATATCTCCTATCTTCATCAGGCATAAGCCCCTGTGTCAGACACAAAGAATAGACAGAGAAAACTGGTTATTCTCGATCGTGACGGGGTTATAAACCACGATTCCGACGATTACATCAAATCTCCAGAAGAGTGGATTCCGATTGCAGGCAGCCTGGAAGGAATTGCACTGCTGAGTCAGGCCGGTTTTCTGGTAACCGTCGCCACGAATCAGTCTGGTATTGCACGTAATTTATTTGACGAGTATACGCTTGCCAGAATTCATCAAAAGATGTGTGCGGCGGTAGAACAATTCGGCGGTGTCCTTGATGGCGTGTTTTTTTGCCCCCACGGGCCGCAGGGCGGATGTAATTGCCGCAAGCCCCGAAGCGGCTTGCTGGAAGAGATATCCAGGGAGTTCGGCGTCCCGCTGCAAGGTGTCCCTCTGGTGGGGGACAGTCTGAGGGATGTCGAAGTAGCGAGACAAATGGGGTGCAAACCGTTCCTGGTAAAGACCGGTAAAGGAAAGCAAACCCTGGCATCCTGCGGTCCTAAAGAGCTGACTGATGTTCGGGTGGTTGACAGTTTGCTCGTTGCCACTAAGCTGATTATTTCGGAGTTTTAATCGCAGGACATAGACGGTCAAAGTTGGTTTTATGTTCCGGCCATTGAAAAACGGCCTCCAAGCACCGGGTATGAGATGAAACAGGCCTTATTGTTTTTACGCTCGCTGATATTTTACGTCGGGTACGTACTCGTTACCCTGATTATCGCCCCGTTGTTGCTGGTTCTTTTCTGGTTATTTCCCCGCTCCAAGCGACATCTTTTTGGCACCCTCTGGTGTGGAATCATTTTACAGTGGTCTCGGCTGGTGTGTGGAATCCGCTTCCAGGTTTATGGCAAAGAGAATATACCTGATCACCCGGTAGTGGTTCTTGCCAACCACCAGAGTGAATGGGAAACCGTGTTCATCTACCGCTATCTCGCGCCTGTCAGTCCTATTCTCAAAAAGGAGTTGCTCAGTATCCCGGTGTACGGCTGGGCAATGCGGCTGATCAATCCGATTGCAATCGACCGGAGCAGGCGTCACAACGCAGGGAGATCAATTCTGGACCAGGGACGGCAACGACTGGATAGCGGTTACTCTGTCATGATATTTCCCGAGGGAACCCGGGCTGACGACGGAAAAGTGGGTAACTTCTCTCGCGGCGGGGCGAAGCTGGCACTTGCCACCAGAGCGGCAGTATTACCGATCGCCCATAATGCCGGCCATTTTTGGCCTGCACGCCGGTTCCTTAAATTCCCGGGCAACATTGAAGTGCACATCGGCTCGCCTATCCAGACGGCCAACAGAGAAGCGTCAGAACTAACCGCCGAGGTGGAGGCCTGGATTAGACAACATGTTGTCGATAATAGGGCCGAGTCCTAGATGTCCAGGTTATCTACCGACAGGGCATTGGCTTCGATAAATTCGCGCCTGGGGTCCACCTGGTCTCCCATCAGCGTGGTGAACAACTGATCTGCCCCTATGGCATCCTCAATGGTTACCTGCAGCATACGTCGGTTCTCTGGGTCCATCGTAGTTTCCCATAACTGATCAGGGTTCATTTCGCCCAAACCTTTATATCTTTGCAGATAGTGACCCTTCATGGCGTCCGCGATAAGCCAGTTAACGGCTTCGTCAAAACTGGAAACTTCCTCGGTTTTCTCACCCCGTTTCACATAGGCGCCCGCTTCTAACAGCCGGTCAAGAGTTTTGCCCAGTCGGATCAAGGACCTGTATTCCCCGGAACTGAAAAAATCACGCCTGAACGTGTAAATTTTTTCCATTCCATGGAGTCGGAGGGTTACCTCCGGCAGAAAGATATGGCGCTCCGCATCTTCTATGGCGGAAATGTCATAAATGCTGCTTATCCCGGGCAGACGCGTCTCCAGAAGATTTGAAATCTCTGTAGCCCAGCTTTCGACCTGTAGCCTGTCCGACAACTGCTGCTCTTCAAGGGGTCGTGCAAAAATCATCATTTCCAGAATTTCCGCGGGATAAAAGCGGCCAAGACGATTGATGATCGCGTGAGCATCATTGTATTCCTTGACGATTGCCTCCAGGGAATCCCCGGTGATCGCCGGAGCATGCTGGTTTACATGCAAGCTTGCTCCTTCAAGGGCTGTCTGGGTCTGATAGGCAGCAAGTTCCGCATCATCCTTGAGATACTGTTCCTGTTTGCCCTTGCGTACCTTGTAGAGCGGAGGCTGTGCAATATACACGTGGCCTCGCTCCACCAGCTCACGCATCTGACGGAAAAAGAATGTCAGCAAGAGCGTCC
Organism: Pseudomonadales bacterium; assembly: GCA_038134485.1. Classification (GTDB taxonomy): domain Bacteria; phylum Pseudomonadota; class Gammaproteobacteria; order Pseudomonadales; family Pseudohongiellaceae; genus NORP240. The sequence continues at coordinate 28,355 of JAYPVG010000008.1, read as the reverse complement.
TGATATGAGAGCCATCAACATCCGCATCAGTCATGATGATAATCCGGTGATACCTCAGACTATCGGGATTGAAGTCCTCATTCCCGATTCCGCATCCGAGCGCCTTGATCAGCGTTCCAATTTCCGCCGATCCCAGCATTTTGTCGAACCTGGCTTTTTCCACGTTCAGAATTTTGCCCTTCAGGGGCAATATAGCCTGATATTTGCGATTTCGGCCTTGTTTGGCAGAACCGCCCGCTGAATCGCCCTCGACAATGTAGATTTCTGATAGTGCCGGATCTTTTTCCTGGCAGTCTGCCAGCTTTCCTGGCAGTCCAGCAACGTCCAGCGCGCCTTTGCGGCGTGTCATCTCCCTTGCTTTTCTTGCCGCTTCTCGCGCTCTGGCCGCCTCTATTATCTTGCCGACGATCTGTTTTGCCTCTTGGGGGTTTTCCAGCAGGTAGTCTGTCAGATGACTTGTCATTTCCTGCTCAACGACCCCTTTTACCTCCGAAGAAACCAGTTTGTCCTTGGTCTGCGAGGAAAATTTAGGGTCCGGTACTTTTACTGAAATGACTGCCGTCAGGCCTTCCCGAGAATCATCACCGGTAGTGTTGACCTCCTTGCCCTTTTTCGACGCCATTTCCTTATCGATATAGTTATTTAGCACCCGGGTCAGTGCCGCGCGGAAGCCCGCCAGGTGGGTCCCGCCGTCTCGTTGCGGGATGTTGTTGGTATAGGCAAAGATGTTTTCCTGGTAGGAATCGTTCCACTGCAAGGCAACCTCCACCGTAATGCCATCGGCTTCTCGCTCGGAAGTGAAGTAAAACAGCTTATTGATGGTGTTTTTATTCTTATTCAGGTAATCGATAAATGCCTTGAGCCCACCTTCGTACTTGTACAGTTCTGATTTGCCGGAGCGCTCATCGGTAAGGCGAATTGCAACGCCGGCATTCAGGAACGCCAGTTCTCTCAGCTTCTTGGCAAGAATGTCGTAATGGAATTCGACATTCGAAAAGGTTTCTCGAGACGGTTTAAATGTGCATTCAGTCCCAGTGACGGAAGTTTCGCCCACCACATGAAGTGGCGCTTCAGGCACACCATGACGGTAGTGCTGCTCGTGCACCTCATTATTTCGCCTGATAGTAAGTTTCAGCTCCTCGGAGAGGGCGTTTACCACCGAAACTCCTACACCATGCAGCCCTCCGGACACTTTGTAGCTGTTATCGTCGAACTTACCACCTGCGTGCAATACCGTCATGATGACTTCAGCCGCCGATACGCCTTCTTTGTGCATCTCCGTGGGAATGCCTCGGCCGTTATCTGCCACCGTGACTGTTTCACCAACGTGTATCGTCACATTGATTTCATCGCAATGCCCGGCGAGGGCCTCGTCAATCGAGTTGTCGACAAGCTCAAACACCATATGATGCAGACCGGTTCCATCATCTGTATCACCGATGTACATTCCCGGCCTTTTTCGCACTGCATCAAGCCCTTTCAGGACCTTGATGCTATCACCGGTATAGCTGTTTTCCTCGCTCATTCATTACCCCAATCTTTGCAGTCGTCTCAGCCCACGATTTTACCATGTTCCACGTGAAACTTAGTCACCTCCGCGGCCCAATCGAGTGAATTTTTAAGGCTTGTATGGTCCACGCTGGTGAGAAAGACCTGGGTGTTCATTTGCTGCAGGTAATAACAGATTCGCTGTCGATTTCTTTCATCCAGTTCGGCAGGCAAATCATCCACGAGAAAAATACACCGCCGCTCGGAATTATCTGCCTGAATCACGCCCTGGGCTATTTTTAACGCGCTAACTAGCATCTTCTGCTGGCCGCGGGAGAGCACCTCAGCCGCCGAGACCCCCTGATGTTTGACAGAAATATCAGCGCGGTGTGGGCCATTTTGAGTTGTGCCGTACTTTATATCCTGGCTCTCGCTAGCCTCGAGCACCGCCAGCAAGTCTCGCTCGGTGTCCCAGCCTCGGCGATATTGCAACGATATGCCGCTAATTTCTGTAATCTTGCCGACAACGTCGGTGAATATGGGGACAAAGCGTGAGAAGTAAGCTGCCCGTGCGGCATCCACCAATGCCGCTGATCTGGCAAGCTCATTATTCCAGGCCCTGAGCTGTTTCAGGTCGGGGTGGGCGGATTTAAGAAGCTGATTACGGTTTGCCAGGCATTTTCGGCTATTTCGCCAATGGTCAATAAAGGGTGGTTCCACGTGGAACACGCCCCAGTCGAGAAAGCGCCGTCGCTCTCGAGGGCTACCCTCAAGTAGCCTGAACGTGGTCGCATCCAGCACCTGAACCGGCAAGATCCTCGCCACATCGACCCAGCTGGATTGCTTTTCTCCCTGGAATTTAAGCACTGGTTTCTGGTTTCTGAACTTCTGCAATCCGACCGCCAACCCACCACTCAGCTCAGCAAATACTGTCAGGGCACTGGTACCATTCCTGATTATCGGCGCTGTTTTTGTGCTGCGGAAAGATTTACCCGTGGCAAGAACATGGACTGCTTCCAGTATGCTGGTTTTGCCACTGCCGTTGGGGCCATAGATAAGATTGACGCCATCGCTGACAGCGAAGGACAGGCTATTAATATTGCGAAAATCAGAAAGATCAAGCCGATGGAATATCGTCATGGCGGCGCAAATTCATCGGCGGAAGTGAAACATGGATAGTATCTGGCGCCGAAATATCTCGTCCTCAACGCTGCCACCATTGCCTGTCGGGTCGACCCACGGGAACTAGAGCCTCATGGGCATTACGACATATAGGGCCTCAGCCGAATCGCCTCCCTCGGCTTCTAACAGCGCACTGCTATTGGGGTCAGACAAGGTTATGCGGACACTTTGGCTATGCAGTGCGGACAGAACATCGATCAGGTAACTCACGTTAAACCCGATTTCCAGCGAATCTCCTTGATAATCAACAGATACGGCCTCTTCCGCTTCTTCCTGTTCAGGATTATTGGCAAGTATTTTGAGTTCACCGGACTCCAACATCAACCGCACTCCCCGATATTTCTCATTTGAAAGAATCGAAACACGAGAAAAAGCCTGACGTAATTCCTGCCGCTCACCCACCACCTGCTTGTCACCACCCTTGGGCAATACGCGATTGTAGTCGGGGAATTTGCCGTCCACCAATTTAGAAGTGAACGTGTAATCTGTCATTTTCGCTCGTATGTGATTACCCCCGCAGACCAGGGCCAGCTCCCCCTCTCCATCCGAAATTAATCGAGAAAGTTCCATGATTCCCTTGCGCGGTAAAATCAGCTGTTGCGGCTCACCGGTATCGCTCCTCATTGGCATGGTCTGCATAGCCAGCCGGTGCCCATCGGTAGCGACAACCCTCAAATAGTCTGGTGCCACCTCAAAAAGCATGCCGTTCAGGTAGAAACGCACGTCCTGTTGGGCCATTGCAAAGCTGGTACTGTCCAGTAGCTCTTTCAGTTTCTGCTGCGGCACGGTGATCGAATAGGTACCGGATTCATCCTCAATCGTAGGGAACTCGCTTGCTGGCAATGTCGCAAGGGTAAATCTGCTGCGCCCGGATTTCAGGACCACCTTGTCATCTGTCTGGGAAAAATCCAATACCGACCCCTCTGCCAGTGACTTACAGATGTCCACCAATTTACGGGCCGGCACCGTCACCGCTCCAGGCTCTCCGCCTGGCTGCACCGCCACAGATCCAATTAATTCGACTTCCAGATCTGTTCCCGTCAATGACAGCGAGTCTCCTTGCAACACCAGCAAGATATTCGATAGCACTGGGAGAGTCTGCCTGCGCTCAACAACCCCACTAACCTGCTGAAGAGGTTTGAGCAGGGCATCTCTGGATACGGTAAATTGCATAATTATTTGTGTTCCCGGTCTTTTTTAGTTGTGCTTAGCCCGCAAGGGTTCGAAGCAAGTTATTGTAGTCTTCCTCGATGTCGCTGGTTGTTTGCCTGAGCTTACTGACCTGCCGACAAGCATGCAGCACGGTAGTATGATCACGGCCACCGAAGGCATCGCCGATTTCCGGCAGGCTATGGCTGGTTAACTCCTTGGACAAAGACATTGCCACCTGGCGCGGTCTTGCTACCGAGCGATTCCTTCTCTTTGACAACATGTCTCCCATCTTGATTTTGTAGTATTCAGCAACAGATCGCTGAATGTTGTCGATAGTCACCATTTTGTCCTGCAGCGCGAAGAGATCCTTGAGGGCCTCGCGGATCAAATCCAGGTCTATCGCCCTGCCAACAAAGCTGGAGTGAGCAATTACTTTCTTCAGGGCCCCCTCCAGCTCTCGCACATTTGATCGAAGTCTTTTCGCAATGAAAATGGCAGCTTCACTGGGGAGATCCACATTAACCTGCGCAGCCTTTTTGATCAGGATTGCAGCGCGAGTTTCCAGCTCTGGTGGGTCTACTGCAACCGTCAGTCCCCATCCGAAACGGGATTTCAACCGCTCTTCCAACCCATTGATTTCCTTATGAAACCTGTCGCAAGTTAGAATGATCTGTTGTCCGCCTTCAAGTAGCGCATTGAAGGTGTGGAAAAATTCTTCCTGGGACCTCTCCTTGCCCGCGAAGAATTGGATGTCATCAATCAACAGTGCATCAACAGATCGATAAAATCGCTTGAACTCGCTGATTGCATTCAGCTGTAAAGCCGTCACCATGGTAGCAACGAAGGTCTCGGAATGCAGGTACACGATCTTGGCGTCCGGCTTCCTCTGCAACATGAAATTGCCAATGGCATGCATCAGGTGGGTCTTACCCAATCCCACGCCGCCATATATAAATAGTGGGTTGTAGGCTTTTCCCGGGTTTTCAGCAACCTGCATCGCCGCAGCCCTGGCTAGCTGGTTGGATTTTCCGACAATGAAATTATCAAATGTGCTTTCACCGTTTAGACGACTTTTATGACGCAGCTTACCGGCAATGACTGAGTCATTTATCGCCGGTCCGGCACCATTTGAAGCCATTCCTGGTGGATTTTCCTGTGAGGTCAACGACCCCCCAGCTGCCGCGTGGGTCTCTTTTTCTTGCATCCCGGCCCCGGTATACTGGGAAGGCTCTCCGGGCTGAAAGCCCGGGCGGGAAGGCGAGATCATCGGAGTGCGCTGAGCAGCCTGCGCATAATCCATTGGACCGGGCTTCTTGTCGGTAATGGCAAACCTCACCTGACGGTTACCGCTCTCCGCCTTCAGTAACTGCTCGATTCGTTCCCGATATTTTTCTTCCACCCAGTCTTTAACGAAACGATTTGGTGCGATCAGCGTCAGAGATTGGTGATCCGCTTCGACTCTTAAAGGTCTGATCCAGGTGTTAAATTGTTGGAGGGGTAACTCGTCTCTTAACTTGTCAATACAACTCTGCCAATTCACGACTAGCGATGCCTGTAGCTCGATTTAATTTTTAGTTCTGATGGTTGATAACCGAAGAATGGCAATTCTAACTTATAAGAAAAAATGTTATCCACAACTTGGAAGGTTCTTTTTGCAAATTACTGCTTAATTTTTTACTATTAAATTCAACAACTTAGAGACTCCAAATCAAAAAACCCCGATAATTTGCGAGTGAAATTTTTTTCTTCTCTCCCGTTTTCAACAGGCAAATATGCTGTGGATAACCTGTTATTAAGCAGGTCATAATCACTGTCGCTCCCGTGTAAACTGGCTGTCAGCTAATCGCTGGGTCAGACATTGCAACTTGTGCCCAAAACCTCTAGAATTCGCGCCTCTTTACGGTCACCACCAGCGAGGCTATTTTCGCGATTTCCTCACCGGTTGGAAACTGATGGTGGCCAGGACGGGATAAGAAGTTACTGCCGCGGCAATCCAGCCTGATTTGTTAACACGTCATACCAGGATCGATAACCATGAAACGAACATTTCAACCAAGCGTGCTAAAACGAGCCCGTACCCATGGCTTCCGGGCGCGCATGGCCACAAAAGGTGGCAGACTGGTGATCAAGCGACGTCGATCGAAGGGTCGCGCCAGACTATCTGCATAAACAAACACTCTCGTTGCCAGAAAGGTGAAAACACTGTGCCTGGTTACGGTTTCCCCAGGAAGCTGAGGCTGACTGAGCCGGTCCAGTTCAGGGCGGTTTTTAATCGCGCAGAATTCAAGGTTTCCAATCGCTGCTTCCTGATCTTGGCTCGTCGCAACGAGTTGCAATACGGTAGATTAGGCTTGGTGATAAGCAAGAAGAATCTGCCCACGGCCGTCCAGCGAAATCGAATTAAACGCTTGTTACGAAATGAGTTTCGCCTGAATCAGAATTTGCTCGATGGACTGGACATCGTTATTCTTGCCCGCAGCAACATGAGCAGTATTAACAATAAAACAATTGCAGAAAACATGGCAGGATTGTTGTCAGACCTGGTGAGAAAATCCCGGGTACATGTTCAATCCTGTTCCTAATTGGCGTCACCGGTGACTCGATGATAACCCGAATCGTGCTAACGAGTATTTCAGCCTATCAATACTGCCTGAGCACCCTGCTGGGCCCTCGCTGCCGTTTCTATCCCAGCTGCTCCCAATACACAAAAGAAGCTGTTGAGAGCCATGGACTGATGCAAGGTTTGCTTTTGGGGTCAAAACGCATTGCTAGATGTCACCCCTGGCACGAAGGTGGCTATGATCCCGTCCCCGAATCCTCCGCAGTTGCGGATGACTCCAATAATCAGAGCAGGAACTAGAAGCCAACATGGATTTAAGCAGATTTTTCCTCTACAGCGCCTTGGCAATAGTTACCTATTTACTTCTTTTATCCTGGAACGAGGACTATCCCAACCAGATACCTGACGCCAACCCACAGCCGCAGGTAACCCTGGCCGAATTACCGGAGCCGGAACTGCAGACCGCCAGTCAATCGGATATTCCAAGCCAGATACCCCCGGCCCAGTCCGCGCCTGGGCAAGCTGAAACCCGGGGCACCCTGCCTACTGGCGCCAACTTACCCTCTGCGACTACACCAAGGCTGGTATCCATTTATACGGACACCCTGGAACTGCAAATCGACATGGTCGGTGGCGATATCACCTACCTGGCACTACCGCAGTATCTGAGGGAGCTTGACGGCCCGGATGACCCCTTCGTCCTGATGCAAAATGAGCCTTCCCGAAGCTACGTCGCCCAGTCCGGCCTGATAGGAGCGAATGGAATAGACTCGAGTAGCAGAGCTCAATACCGTTCAACGGCTACCAGCTACACTATGGCCGACTCGCAGGACTCCCTTTCTGTCGACTTGGTAACCAGCACTGACAATGGCGTCGAAATAATCAAGCGCTTCACGTTCGAGCGGGGCAGCCACCTTATTGAAATCAGCTATCTGGTAACCAATAACTCCGGGCAGGTCTGGCAGGCCAACCTGTTCGGTCAGTTAAAAAGGGACAGCTATCCTGACCCGAGCGATGCCGGAGGTTTTACCCGAAATTTCCTAGGGTTTGCCACAACCTCGGAAGAAGACCCCTACATCAAGATAGAGTTCGAAGACATCGACGACGGTATCCCAGCCTTCGACATGACCGGCGGCTGGATGGCTTTTAGCCAGCATTACTTCCTGTCAGCCTGGATTCCTGACGCGGATCAGCAGCACAATTTCTCGACCCGAAAGAACAATGCAAACCAGTACATCGGGGGCTTTGTAAGCCCGGCTTTCAGTGTTTCTGATGGATCAACCGCGACAGAGACGGTCAGGTTATATGCCGGCCCAACCAATCAGAACACTCTGGCAGAGCTGGCACCTAATCTAAACCTCACTATCGACTACGGTATTCTCTGGTTTCTGGCCTCGCCGATTTACTGGTTGTTGACGCATATTGAACCATTTGTAGGCAATTTCGGTGTCGCAATCATATTGCTCACGGTATTCATCAAGGCTGTGTTCTACAAGCTCACTGAGACCCAGTATAAATCCATGGCGGGTATGCGGCGACTCATGCCAAAGATTCAGCAATTGAAGGAATCTTACGGCGACGACAAAGCCAAGCTGCAAAAAGCAACCATGGAGCTATACAAAAAAGAGAAAATAAACCCTTTTAATGGCTGTTTGCCCATGCTGGTCCAGATGCCGGTTTTTATCGCCCTCTACTGGATGTTGATGCGCAGCGTCGAATTGCGGCATGCTCCATTCATCCTTTGGATCGAAGATCTCTCGGTTATGGACCCGTACTTCATTCTCCCGCTGCTTATGTGCGCTTCTATGTATTTGCAGACCAGCTTGAGCCCACCTCCCGGGGATCCTACTCAGGCCAAAGTGATGAAAATGATGCCGCTTATCATGGGCATTTTCTTCCTGTGGTTCCCCGCAGGACTGGTGCTTTACTGGCTGGTAAATAGCGTGCTTGGTATTCTCCAGCAGTGGTATATCACCCGCAAAATTGAGGCTGGCTACACAGCAAAGAGTAGCTGATCTTCCTGATCATCAGATAACGTGATCCAATTTCATGACGATCACTGACACCGATACAATATGCGCCATCGCAACGCCTTCTGGCCGCAGTGGAATAGGCATTGTCCGTATTTCCGGACCCGACTGCCTGTCATTGGCAATGCGTATACTGGGATTTTCTCCTGAACCCAGGAAAGCCTACTTTGCCGATTTTCATGACCAGGATGGACAAATCATCGATCGGGGTGTGGCGCTATATTTTCAGTCACCGCACTCGTTTACGGGCGAAGACATTCTGGAGCTGCAGGGGCATGGTGGTATTTTCATCCTCAACGGCATACTTCAACTGGCGTTGGATATGGGCTGCAGAATGGCTCGGCCTGGGGAGTTTTCTGAACGCTCGTTTCTTAACAATAAAATGGACCTTACGCAGGTGGAAGCCATTGCGGATCTGATCAATGCCAATACAGAGCAGGCTGCCCGGTCTGCTTTTCGGTCCCTTGAGGGTGCGTTTTCCGATCGAATCAATGAACTGGTGGAAAGCATTACGCAACTCCGAGTGTACCTGGAGGCAACCATTGATTTTAGCGATGAAGACATTGACTTCATTTCAGAGGGGAACACGGTCTCCAGGCTCGATCAGATAATCAGGCAAACGGGGGCTGTTTTTGAGCAGGCCAGAGTGGGTGCTATTCTGCAGGAAGGCATCTGCGTGGCAATTGCTGGTCGGCCGAATGCCGGTAAATCCAGCTTACTCAACAGCCTTTCCGGACGAGATTCCGCGATTGTTACAGCTATACCAGGTACCACCAGAGATACTTTGAAAGAACTAATCGACGTCGATGGCTTGCCGGTAACCATTATTGATACCGCCGGATTAAGAAAAAGCCCTGACTTAGTCGAGCAGGAAGGGGTCCGAAGGGCCCGTCAGGTAATCGAACAAGCTGACCTGATATTGCTGGTGCTGGATAGTCTATCCATGCTCGATAACGATGAAACTCCGGATCAGCATTTTAGGGAGACACTCCTGCCTGAGGGAATCCTGCAGGACGAAAAGTTATTGGTAGTGTTCAATAAAACGGATTTATTGACCGACGCCCAGATCAGGGGTCTCACTGACAAAGAGGCAGTAGCGATCAGTGGCAAAATGAGACCCGCTGTAGCGATATCAGCAACAACCGGAGATGGTCTTGACAAGCTGCGAGATCAACTCAAACAGATGGTGGGACTGGCCTCTGGTGAAGAAGGCAGCTTTAGCGCCCGAGAACGACACATTCGCGCTCTGCAAGCAGCCCAGGCCTTTCTGAACTCTGCCAGCGAGCAGTTATCGGGAGCGGGCAATATGGAACTGGTTGCCGAAGATCTGCGTCAGGCGCAAAACTCGCTGGGTGAAATTACCGGCCTGGTAACAAGCGACGATATCCTCGGACACATTTTTTCTACTTTCTGCCTGGGGAAATAGTCTCTTAGTTACTTATGGATAATCTGTGAAAAGCTTCCTGCAAGTTTTTAAAAGCTGTTAATTAATCTCCATTGAAGGTGGGTGAATGGCTGAATAACTCGTCGCAAAGCCAAACTCACAGAAAAGGACACGAATTTCTCCACAATCAAGTCAGAGGCAACAACCAGCTTACCTACCCTTTAACCATTACCTTATTGAAGGAGCAAGTAATTGTTTCTACTACGAAAAATAGGATTATCTACAGGAATCAGCAGCCCCTATAATAACTACTACATACTATTAATTACCTAATAATAATAATTAACTTCTTTTTAGTAATAGCTAATTTCAAAGGCACAATGAGTCGATGGGATTGGTTAGCGACCACCGTAACGTTTTTTTTCTTTTACGAAAGCGTATACTTGGCGACCCTTTTTGCATCACCGGTCGATATTGATACAACATGGATTTCAACAAGAGATATGACGTCATTGTAGTTGGTGGCGGACATGCAGGTACCGAGGCAGCCCTGGCAGCAGCAAGGGCTGGTGTAAGCACTCTACTGGTGACGCACAATATCGAGACCCTGGGTCAGATGTCCTGTAATCCGGCGATAGGTGGTATTGGCAAAAGCCATCTGGTTCGAGAGGTCGATGCCCTGGGCGGAGCTATGGCGATAGCCACAGATCAGGCCGGTATTCAGTTTCGCGTATTGAACGCCAGCAAGGGGCCCGCGGTACGGGCAACAAGGGCGCAGGCTGATCGGGCTCTGTATCGGGCGGTAATTCGCCGAATCCTGGAAAATCAGCCAAATCTGCAGATTTTTCAACAGGCCGTGGAAGATCTCATTTTGGACGGAGACAGGGTGGCTGGTGTTGTGACCCAGATGGGTTTGCACATCAAAGCCCGCAAGGTGGTTCTCACCACCGGTACCTTTCTGGGTGGTCGCATTCACATTGGTATGGAAAATTCATCTGGCGGTAGGGCTGGCGACCCGCCTTCGATAGCGCTGGCCAATCGACTTCGAGAATTGCCGTTCAGAGTAGAAAGGCTAAAAACCGGGACCCCTCCGAGGATCGATGCGAGGACAGTTGATTTCTCCGTCATGGAAATCCAGTACGGCGATAACCCTGTGCCGGTGATGTCATTTCTTGGCAGCCCCCAGGATCATCCGCAACAGGTAGCCTGCTATATCACAGCTACCAATGAGAAGTGCCATCAGATCATTCGTGGCGGACTTGATCGTTCTCCAATGTATGCTGGTGTGATAGAAGGAGTGGGGCCGAGATATTGTCCGTCCATTGAGGATAAGGTCGTGCGATTTGCTGACAAGACCTCACATCAGATCTTTGTCGAGCCTGAAGGGTTGAATACCCATGAGCTTTATCCGAATGGTATTTCAACCAGTCTGCCATACGATGTTCAGTTGGCTATGGTGCGGGAGATCAAAGGTTTCGAAAACGCCCACATCACCAGGCCGGGCTACGCTATCGAGTATGATTTCTTTGACCCCCGGGATTTACATTATTCCCTGGAAACCCGATTTATCGAGGGGCTGTATTTTGCCGGTCAGATTAATGGCACTACGGGCTACGAGGAAGCCGGTGCCCAGGGGCTCCTGGCGGGTGTCAATGCAGCCCTGGCAGCTCGGGGCAGGGACTACTGGTGTCCGCGCCGCGATCAGGCATATATTGGTGTACTGGTAGATGATCTGATTACTCTTGGGACCAACGAGCCCTATCGCATGTTTACCAGCCGGGCCGAGTACCGGCTGACCCTCCGGGAAGATAATGCTGACTTGCGTCTGACTGAAAAGGGACGGGAGCTGGGGTTGGTTGATGATAAGCGCTGGCGGGATTTCAGCGAGAAACGAGAACGGGTTGAAAAAGAACTGCAGAGGCTGCGCGGGATATGGCTGCAACCAGCCACGGATGCTGCTTCACGGGTCAATTCTCTACTGGAAAAACCAATGGTCCGTGAATACAACCTGGCGGATCTGTTGGCGCGACCCGGAGTGAGCTATGAAGGTCTGCGAGAGGCGTTGGAGAGCGAGGGCAATCCATCGGCAGACTGGCTTGATGATAGGCAGGCGGCACAGCAGGTGGAAATTCAGATCAAGTATCAGGGGTACATAGATCGCCAGCACGATGAAATCGAGAAATTGAAACGACAGGAAGACACGCCGCTGCCAACAGACTTCAATTATCAACAAATGCAGGGGCTGTCGAACGAGCTGAAACAGAAGCTCGAATCAGCGCGGCCCGAGAATATCGGCAGGGCAGCGAGAATACCCGGAATGACGCCGGCTGCTATATCACTGCTGCTGATTTATCTAAAGAAACATCAGGCGGTTCGCCAGAAAGTCAGTTAACGGGTTATGGCGGTGACCAATCCGGAATTGCGGCAGCTGCTGAAAGAGGGAATCAGGCAACTGGGCCTGGAGCCAACAGCAGACCGATTGGATTCTCTTCTGCTTTACCTCGAACTGCTCGAAAAGTGGAATCGCGCATTCAATTTGAGTGGAGTCAAGAACCCACAGCAGATGGTCAGCTTGCATATTCTGGACAGCCTTGCGATTTCGCCCCATCTGGATGGTCATACTATCCTCGACGTCGGTTCGGGAGCGGGCTTACCCGGAATCCCGCTGGCTATTTTTAATCCCGACAAGGTATTTATCTTGCTAGACAGTAACGGCAAGAAAACCCGCTTTCTTTTTCAGGTAAAATTGGCACTTAAACTCAACAATCTAACGATCGAAAATAACCGGATTGAGCACTATGATTGCCCCGGACAAATTGATATTGTGATCAGCCGTGCGTTTGCCACTCTCCGCAGACTGGTGGAGTTGTGCCGGGCAGTAACCAGGGAAAGCGGCGTTCTCCTCGCAATGAAGGGAGTCTATCCACAGGACGAAATCGATGAATTGCCAGAAGACGTGAAGATCGCGGAGGCGGTTCAGCTGTGGGTCCCGGGCGTAGAGGGCAGTCGGCACCTGCTGAAAGTCACGCTGCAGGGGACCAAGTAAGGGTCCGGGGACCGGAATACGAGATTGCAGAGATCAGCAAGCAGAACTTATTAGAAACAGAGTAAGAAGAAGTTATCAGGCGTGGCAAAAGTACTGGCAATAGCGAACCAGAAGGGTGGCGTTGGTAAAACGACTACCTCGGTAAATCTTGCTGCGTCCTTGCAGGAAACCAGAAGAAAGGTTTTACTGATTGATCTGGATCCCCAGGGCAATGCTACGACCGGCAGCGGCGTCGACAAAAATGAGCAGGAATTTTCGATTTATGATCTGCTGATGGGCCAGGCCAAGATTGACAAGGTGCTGGTCAGACCTCCGGAGCTTGAATACGATCTGTTGCCGTCAAATGGCGACCTGACCGCTGCGGAAATTGAATTGCTGGAATTCGAAGACCGGGATCAGCGCCTGCGGCAGATAATAGAGTCGGTACGCTCGCACTACGATTTCATCGTCATAGATTGTCCTCCATCACTGAACATGCTGACCGTCAACGCTCTGGTTGCAGCAGACGGTGTACTGATCCCGATGCAGTGTGAGTACTATGCTCTGGAGGGACTTTCTGCGCTGATGGATACCATTGCCGCAATAAAAGATAGCCTTAATCCGGAGCTTAAAATAGAAGGCATACTTCGGACCATGTACGATCCCCGAAATAAATTGACCACCGAGGTAAATGGGCAGCTGTTCAGTTATTTCGGCGACATTGTTTATCGGACAGTAGTCCCGAGAAATGTGAGGCTTGCTGAAGCGCCCAGCTATGGGCTGCCAATTCTCAAATACGACCGACAGTCCCGGGGCGCAATTGCCTATCTCGCAGTAGCAGGAGAGGTTCTCAGGCGCTCGGACAGGGCTGAGCAGCCCCCGGCGTGATTAAGGTCAAAGAACCCGGGGGTGGCTCGCGAATGGCAAATCGATACTCGCAGCAACAGGCGGTAGACGTGGTATGACGGCAAAAAAGAAACTAGGGCGAGGCCTCGATGCACTGCTTTCCCGGTCGGGCAGCGGAACAATGTCGTCGTTACTGGGTGAAAACTCAAAGCAGGGCACAGAGGAAGTAGACAACAAGCCAGATGCGGAGTCTTCTATAGCGGTTGGAGAGCCAAACAGGCAAGCTGCGATTGCGGCGGACAGCGGTTCGGACGCAACGCTGCGCAATATCCCCATAGACCTGATCCAGCCCGGTAAATATCAGCCCAGGACTGATATGCACGAGACCTCGCTCGAGGAGCTTGCCAATTCCATTAAACAGCAAGGTGTCATGCAACCTATCGTTCTGCGTCCTGTTTCTTCCAACCGATATGAGATTATCGCCGGCGAACGTCGCTGGCGAGCTACCCAGCTAGCGGGACTGCATGCTATTCCCGCCATAATAAAAGACGTCAGCGATGAAGCTGCGATCGCCATGTCGCTGATCGAGAACATCCAGCGTGAAAACCTCAATCCGATTGAAGAAGCGATGGCTTTGAAGCGCTTGCAAGATGAATTTGGCCTGACTCAGCAAGAAGTTGCCGAGGCAGTCGGCAAGTCCCGGGCCACGGTAACCAACCTCATCAGACTGATAGGACTGAGTCCTGAAGTCCGCCGCATGGTAGAGCATGGAGACCTGGAGATGGGACATGCCCGGGCTTTGCTTTCATTGCCGGATCAGCAACAGTCAGAGACGGCCAGGACCGTAGTTGGCAAGGGACTTTCAGTGCGTCAAACCGAGTCCCTGGTCAGGCGTCTGCTGGCTGGGACAGGCAAGGCCGGCAACAGGTCGACGGTGGATCCGGATATCAAGAGCCTCGAAGAAGATCTGTCCACCAAGTTGGGAGCGAAAGTGCTAATTCAGCATACTGCCAAGGGTCGTGGAAAGCTTATTCTAAAATACAATAGCGTTGACGAACTCGAGGGAATTTTAGGACACATAAAATGACGCCGAACGTTATTGATTAGGCACCTCAAAGTCCCTATAATGCGCGTTTTTTGGAGATCACCGCGGCAACAGGACGGCTGATTTTTCCGGCAAATCGGGGTTGCAGATTAAGTCTAGCGCACAGCAATCATGTCTAATTTGAAGCCCCCACCAGTCCACAGGGTGATCGTGGTGCAGCTGGCAGCCACAGTCCTGATAGCTGCTATTTTCCTGTTTATTTCGAACGAAGTTGCAGCCTATTCGATTCTGATCGGAGGGTGCATCAGCGCCATCTCGAATCATTTTTTTGCGGTACAGGCGTTTCGTTATCGTGGAGCGCGTAACGCTGAGAAAGTTGTGCAGAGCTTCATGAAAGGGGAAGCAGGAAAGATCATCATCACCTTGTTACTGTTTGCTCTGACGTTCATTCTGATCAGCGCGATTAACGAAGTCGCCGTCATAGGTGGCTTTTTCGCCGCTCAGTTCGTCGGCATCATGATGTCAGGGATGATTAATTACAGTCCCGCGGGTACAAACTAGAAAACTGGAACTGGAGAGACAGGGTCAAAAATGGCAGAGTCGGCAGGTTTGGAACATGGTGCAGCAGAGCAAACCGTTCAGGAATACATAACCCACCACCTTTCTTTTCTGACCTTTGGTCGTAACCACGAGGGTCACCTTGGGTTTGCTCATACTCCAGAGGAAGCCACCGAGATGGGCTTCTGGGCAGTGAATGTCGATACTCTGGGCTGGTCGGTATTCCTGGGAGCAATGTTTCTCTGGTTTTTTTACCGAGTAGGCAAGAATGCGTCGGTGGATAATCCCAGCGGCGTGCAGAATTTTGTCGAGGCGGTGGTGGAATTCGTCGAAGCCCGGGTAACCGAGGGCTTCAATCATAAGAACGATCTGATTGGCCCTCTCTGTTTGACCCTGTTTTTCTGGGTCTTGTTGATGAACACGATGGACCTGGTGCCGGTAGACTGGATCACGGGTGCTTTTGAATGGTTTGCGGCGACCGTGTTCCATTTCGAGCATGCGCCGTTCAAGATCGTTCCAACCACTGATCCCAACATCACTATGGGGCTATCGCTGTCCATCTTTGTGCTGATTATTTACTACAGCATAAAAAATAAGGGCTTTGGCGGTTTCTTCAGGGAACTGGCGTTCCATCCGTTCGGAAAATGGATGCTGCCCTTCAACCTGATAATTGAGCTTCCTACCTTGTTTGCAAAGCCGATTTCACTGGGGTTGCGACTGTTCGGCAACCTTTACGCCGGGGAACTGCTGTTCCTGCTAATCGCTTCAATGTTGGGTTTGTGGCAGTTGCCTGCCCACTTCGCCTGGGCGGCATTCCACCTGCTTGTAATTCCACTGCAGGCATTCGTTTTTATGATGTTGACCATCGTTTACCTGAATGCCGCGCACGAGAAAGAAGCACACTAATTTTTTAACTGTTTATCTGAACTGATAAAACCTGGAGGAAAAAATGGAAATGATATTGGCTTTCACAGTACTGGGCGTTCTGCTGGTGCTGGGTATGGGTGCACTGGGCACCGCCATCGGCTTTGGTATTCTGGGCGGCAAGTTCCTGGAAGGTTCTGCACGTCAGCCCGAACTAGCCCCTAAACTGCAAGGCTCAATGTTCCTGGTGGCCGGTCTCATCGACGCGGTAACAATGATTGGTATCGGTATTGGCATGTGGTTCACCTTTGCCAATCCTTTCACTGCAGCACTGGGCGGATAAGACTGACTCTAAGCAGGAGATCAAGCCGTGAATTTTAATGCAACCCTTCTCGGCCAAACCATCGCTTTCATATTTTTTGTATGGTTTTGCAAAAAATACGTCTGGCCGTTGTTTGCTGCAGTATTGGAAGAGCGCAAGAAGCGAATCGCTGATGGTTTGGAAGCAGCGTCTCGAGCCGAGAAAGACCTGGAGCTGGCGCAGCAGCGATCAACCGATCAGCTAAAAGAGGCAAAGGTAGAGGCCGCCGGTATCATCGAACAGGCCAACAAGCGAGCTGCGCAGATAGTGGATGAAGCAAAGGAGCAGGCCAGAGAAGAGGGCCAGCGCATAATTGCCGGAGCCAATGCGGAAATCGAACAGGAAGTGAATCGGGCCAAAGAGGCATTACGCGCGCAAATCGCTGCGATCGCAATCAGTGGCGCCGAAAAGATCCTTGAAAAATCCGTGGATCAGGCTGCCAATGAGGAAATGCTTAACAAGCTGGCGTCCGAACTTTAGACCGCAGGAATAAGTGATTAAATGGCAGAGTTATCTACATTAGCACGACCCTACGCCAGAGCAGCTTTCGAAGTCGCGCTGCAAGACAATGCGCTCGACAGCTGGTCATCTATGCTCGGCATGTCAGCGGCGGTAGCCGCCCAGGACGCAGTCCGAGCCATGTTGACGGACCCCTCGCTATCCACCGAGCGGGTCGCCGGGGCATTTATCGAAATTTTGGGCGAGTCGCTGGAGGCCAAGAGACAGAACTTCATTCGTCTGCTGGCGGAAAACAAGCGACTCGTGTTGCTACCGGAAATATCCGGTCTGTTCGATACCCTGAAAGCCAATCAGGAGAAATCCGTCGACGTCGAGATAACGACAGCTTTCGAAGTCAGTTCAGAAATTTCCGACAAGCTGGCCAAGGCTCTCCAGGATCGCCTGCAACGTGAAATCCGTCTGGCGACCAGTGTTAACGCAACCCTGATCGGCGGCGCCGTAATCCGCGCTGGTGACACTGTTATAGATAGCTCGGTTCGTGGGAAATTGAAAAAATTAGCTGAAGCAATGAACTCCTGAACAGGTCAGGAACAAGGAAATTAGCATGCAACAACTGAATCCATCCGAAATCAGTCAAATTATCAAGCAGCGCATAGATAACCTCGATGTGACTGCTCAGGCCAAGAATGAGGGCACTATCGTCAGCGTCTCTGACGGCATTATCCGAATCCATGGCCTCGCCGACGTAATGTACGGTGAGATGATAGAGTTTGAAGGCGGAATCTACGGTATGGCCCTCAATCTTGAGCGTGATTCCGTGGGCGCCGTGGTTCTGGGAGATTACCTGAGCCTGAAAGAAGGTCAGTCCTGTCATTGTACCGGCCGTATCCTGGAAGTTCCGGTTGGTCCCGAGCTGGAAGGCCGGGTTGTGGACGCCCTGGGTAAGCCGATCGATGGCAAAGGACCCGTTGACGCCAAGCTCTCAGATCCGATCGAAAAAGTTGCGCCCGGGGTAATTGCCCGAAAATCGGTTTCGCAACCCGTCCAAACAGGCTTGAAGTCGATTGACTCCATGACTCCTATCGGAAGGGGTCAGCGGGAATTGATTATCGGTGACCGGGAGGTTGGTAAGACCGCCGTAGCCATCGATACCATCATTAACCAGAAGGGCAAAGGCGTTAAATGTATCTACGTGGCGATCGGGCAAAAGGCCTCTTCTATTGCTAGCGTAGTACAGAAGCTTGAAGAACACGGAGCGATGGAATACACGGTTGTCGTGTCTGCGTCCGCATCCGACCCGGCATCGATGCAGTTCATCGCTCCCTACTCCGGTTGCTCCATGGGTGAGTACTATCGCGATCGCGGACAGGACGCGCTAATCATTTACGACGATCTCACCAAGCAGGCATGGGCCTATCGACAGATTTCTCTGTTGCTGCGTCGGCCTCCCGGCCGGGAAGCATATCCCGGTGATGTTTTCTATCTGCATTCACGGTTGCTTGAAAGAGCGGCCAGGGTAAATGCCGACTATGTGGAAAAATTCACCAACGGAGAAGTGAAAGGTCAGACTGGTTCATTGACGGCTCTGCCCATCATCGAGACCCAGGCGGGTGACGTGTCGGCGTTTGTGCCAACTAACGTAATTTCTATCACCGACGGTCAGATCTTCCTTGAAACTGACCTGTTCAATGCCGGAATTCGTCCAGCGATGAACCCCGGCATCTCGGTATCGCGAGTAGGTGGTGCTGCCCAGGTGCAGATTATTCGCAAGCTGGGCGGTGGCATCCGTATTGCGCTGGCCCAGTACCGTGAACTTGCTGCGTTTGCAGCATTTGCATCTGACCTTGATGATGCAACCCGGGCTCAACTGGAGCACGGGCAGCGGGTTACCGAGCTGATGAAACAGAAGCAGTATTCACCCATGTCGGTAGCCGAAATGGGAGTTTCCATTTACGCCGCGAACGAGGGGTACCTGAAAGATATCGAATTGAACAAGGTGCTGGATTTTGAGGCAGCGCTGCTTTCTTTCATGAACAGCGAGCACGCGGAGCTGATGAAACAGATTAATGACACTGGCGACTGGAATGCGGAGATCGAAGCCCAGTTCAAGTCAGCAGTAGATAAATTCAAGTCCACCGGTTCGTGGTAAGTCGAGAAGTACTGTTCGGCATTAAGTGATTAACGAAGAGCAAACGGGTATCAGGTAAATATGGCTGGCGGCAAAGAAATTCGCACCAAGATCGCGAGTATCAGCAATACTCAGAAGATCACCAAGGCGATGGAAATGGTCTCGGCAAGCAAGATGCGCAAGGCCCAGGATCGCATGAAGCTGGGCAAACCCTATGCGCATCGGATTCGTTCCGTGATTGGTCACATTGCGTCCTCCACACCCGAGTATCGCCACCAGTACTTCGACACTCGGGACGTCAAGCGGGTCGGCTACATTGTTGTGTCAACCGACCGCGGTCTTTGTGGCGGCCTGAATATCAACGCCTTCAAGACTACGGTTGTGTCCATGAAGGAATGGCATGACAAGCATGTCGAAATCGACATCTGCACTATAGGGGGCAGGGCCGCAACCTTCTTCAATAACTACGGTGGTAACGTGGTCGCATCGGTAAAAGGCATCGGTGAGACAGCGGAAGTCGCGGATGTTATTGGCGCCGTGAAGATTATGCTGGACAAGTTCGACGAGGGAGAGATTGATCAGTTGATGATCGTCAGCAACGACTTCATCAATACCATGACTCATAAGCCGGTCGTGAACCAGCTGCTGCCATTGCTGCCGTCCGAGGAAGGGGATTACCAGCACCACTGGGATTACCTGTATGAACCGGATGCCAAAGAGCTGCTGGATGGTCTGCTGTTGAGGTTTATCGAGTCACAGGTTTACCAGGCGGTCGTGGAAAACAACGCCTGTGAACAGGCGGCGCGGATGCTGGCGATGAAAAATGCGTCTGACAATGCGGGCGAATTGATAGAAGAGCTGGGTTTGGTTTACAACAAGGCCAGACAGGCGGCGATTACCCAGGAGCTGTCCGAAATCTCGGGCGGTGCGGCGGCGGTTTAGGGGCAGGGCTGATGGCGCTGAATGTGCCTGAAACCCCGGTAAAAATTGGGGGCGGTGCCAGTGATGGAGTCGCCGCAACAACAAACAAAATTTTGTGCAAGATAGATAAAGACTATAGAGGAACCGGAAATGAGTAGCGGTCGAATCGTACAAATTATCGGAGCGGTCATCGACGTGGAATTCGAGCGGGAAAGTGTGCCTCAGGTATACGATGCGCTCACGGTGGATGGCACCGATATAACCTTGGAAGTTCAGCAGCAGCTGGGCGACGGTGTGGTTCGCACCATTGCTCTCGGTAGCACCGAGGGACTCAAGCGAGGGCTGGCAGTTGATGATACCGGCGCTCCCGTTTCCGTTCCGGTTGGCACAGAAACGCTGGGCCGGATTATGGATGTGCTGGGTCGACCGATTGATGAGCGCGGTCCGATCGGAGAGCAGGAACGCATGCCGATTCATCGCAAAGCCCCGACCTATGAGGAGCTGGCCACCACCAACGAGCTGTTGGAAACAGGCATTAAAGTTATTGACCTGGTTTGCCCATTCGCGAAGGGCGGTAAGGTTGGCTTGTTCGGCGGCGCAGGAGTTGGCAAGACAGTGAACATGATGGAGCTTATCAATAACATTGCTACCGAGCACAGCGGTCTGTCGGTATTTGCTGGTGTGGGTGAGCGAACTCGTGAAGGAAATGACTTCTACCATGAGATGCAGGAATCCAAGGTTATTGACCTGGAAGGCGAGTCAAAGGTATCGATGGTATACGGCCAGATGAATGAGCCACCCGGTAACCGCTTGCGAGTGGCACTGACTGGTCTGACTATGGCAGAGAAGTTTCGCGACGAAGGTCGGGACGTTCTGCTTTTTATCGACAATATCTATCGGTACACATTGGCCGGAACCGAGGTGTCAGCGCTGCTAGGCCGAATGCCGTCAGCGGTGGGTTACCAGCCGACGTTGGCTGAGGAAATGGGTGCGTTGCAGGAGAGGATTACCTCCACCAAGACCGGCTCCATTACTTCGATTCAGGCGGTATACGTCCCCGCGGACGACCTCACCGATCCGTCGCCGGCTACCACTTTCGCGCACCTTGATGCGAAGGTGGTACTGTCGCGGGATATCGCTGCTTTGGGTATTTACCCGGCGGTTGATCCGCTGGATTCTTCTTCCAGGCAGCTGGATCCACTGGTTATTGGTCAGGAACACTACGATGTGGCAAGTGGGGTTCAGGGCGTATTGCAGCGCTACAAGGAACTGAAAGACATCATCGCGATTCTTGGCATGGACGAATTGTCTGACGAAGACAAGCAAACCGTTGCTCGGGCACGTCGTATCTCCCAATTCCTGTCGCAGCCGTTCACAGTGGCGGAAGTTTTCACCAACGCACCAGGAAAGTATGTATCCCTTAAAGACACTATTTCGGGCTTTAAGGCGATTCTGGCCGGAGAATATGACCATTTGCCGGAACAGGCCTTCAGCATGGTGGGCACGATAGAGGAAGCGGTCGCCAAGGCAGAAAAGCTGGCCAAGTAAATGAAGACTTGCTTCGGGCCGTGTCCGGAAGCAGCGAAATAACAGCTGGAGAAGCGTATGTCTTTTCAAATGCATTGTGACATCGTAAGCGCCGAGGAGAGTATCTTTTCGGGGTTGGTGGAAATGGTTGTCGCAGCAGGCTCGCTGGGAGATCTGGGCATAGCGCCAGGCCATGCGCCGCTGCTGACTGCGCTCATCCCGGGACCGGTAAGACTGGTCAAGCAAGGAGGAGAAGAAGAGGTTTTTTACGTTTCTGGCGGATTTCTGGAGGTACAGAGGGGCGTAGTGACCTTGCTGGCAGACACCGCAATCAGGGCTGGTGACGTGGACGAGGCTGCGGCAGCGCGCGCTATGGAGGAGGCGGAAAAAGCCATGAGCGACCAGGGAGCGGAATTCGAGTACTCGGCGGCCGCTGCACAACTGGCGGAGGCGGCAGCGCAGCTGCGAGCACTCAGACAAATAAAGAAATAGTCAGGTTTCGAAGGAAATAACGAACTGACCAGAAAAAGGTAGCATTCGCTACCTTTTTTTTTGCTATTCTTTGCCTCCTTGCGATAACCAATTCAAGAATCTGAATAAAGAACCCCCGATCAATTACTGGACTGCCGGCGCAGGGCATTCCCGGGTGCTGGTCAGGGATTCACGAAAGAGCTAATAGATGAGCATTGATGTCGTCATTCTAGCAGCGGGAAAGGGCACTCGGATGAATTCCGAAAGGCCCAAGGTCCTGCACGAGATTGGCGGCGCGCCGATGCTTGAACACGTTGTCAATACGGCTCGCGCGCTAGGAGACGCTCGGATAAAGGTGGTGATCGGCCACGGCGGTGACTTGGTGCGGGCCCATTTTGCGGATGACGAAAAACTTGGCTGGGTGGTGCAGGAACAACAGCTGGGCACGGGTCATGCGGTTGCGCAGGCCATGCCTCTCATTGAGGCAGACCGGGAATCTGCGGTGCTCGTGCTCTGTGGCGACGTACCGCTCATCAAGACGGAAACTCTGCTCGACCTTGTCGATAGCGTGGGAACAAATACATTGGCGCTGTTGACCCTGAATACCCCCAGGCCGACCGGTCTTGGCAGAATTATCCGCGACGGTGACAACAGGGTTACCGCGATCGTGGAAGAGAAAGATGCTTCGGAGTCCGAACGGAAAATTACCGAAATTAACAGCGGTATAATGGCAATCCCCTCAAGCCGGCTTCGTAACTGGTTGGGGCAGCTCGACAAGAATAACAGTCAGGGAGAGTATTATCTCACTGATGTTATAGCCATGGCCGTGCAGGATGGATGTGAAATCTACACCCGCATTATTGATGACGAATTTGAGGTGCAGGGCGTCAATGACAAAATGCAGCTGGCCAGACTGGAGCGACACTACCAGATGAAACAAGTTGAACAGTTATTGAAAATGGGCGTGACCATAGCAGACCCGGCCCGCGTGGATATCCGCGGTGAAGTAGTGTGCGGTAAAGACGTATTTATCGATGCCAATGTTGTTTTTGAGGGTCGCGTGGTACTGGGCGACAACGTAAGCATAGCGCCAAATGTCATTATTAAAGACAGTGTAATAGGAAACGCAACCGCCGTGTTGACCAACACGCTTATCGAGGAAGCGGAAATAGCCGATAACTGCAGTGTGGGACCGTTTGCGAGACTTCGTGCCGGTACCCGGCTCGAACAGGGAGTCAAGGTTGGTAATTTCGTTGAGATCAAGAACTCCACCCTTGGCACTGGATCCAAGGCCAATCATTTTGCATACATCGGCGATGCTGATCTCGGTAGCGCTGTTAACGTAGGTGCCGGAACAATATTCTGCAATTATGATGGTTCGAAAAAACACCGCTGTACAATTGGCGACAATGTCTTTATCGGTTCCAACAGTACGCTTGTCGCGCCGGTAAAAATCGCCAATGATGCATTTATAGCGGCAGGGTCAACAATAAACTCTGACGTCTCCGAAAAGGAGCTGGCCATCGGCCGCGGCAAACAACGTAACATCAGCGGCTGGAAGCGACCGGGCAAAAAATAAACAGCCGCCAGGGCAATCGGGTTTAAGGTATGTGTGGAATAGTTGCTGCGATCGCGGAACGGGAAGTTTCGAAGATTCTGATCGAGGGCCTGAAGAGGCTAGAATACCGCGGCTACGATTCAGCGGGACTTGCTCTCATTGATACCACCCGACCACGCCTCGACTGCACCAAGTCGGTGGGCAAAGTACAAAAACTGATTGATCAGGTAGAGCGGACCAATACCTCCGGTAATCTGGGGATAGCCCATACCCGCTGGGCCACCCATGGCAAACCAACGGTCAAGAACGCCCATCCGCACACATCCGGGAATCAGATTGCGCTGGTTCATAACGGCATAATAGAAAACCATGAAAAACTGCGCGTCGGGCTCGAGAAGTCAGGATACTGTTTTAAAACGGAAACCGATTCGGAAGTGATTGCGCACCTCGTGCACCAGGCTCGTAAGGGTGGTGAGGTTAACCTTCTCGATGCAGTAAAAAACGCGGTCAATCAGCTTGAAGGCGCCTACGGGATTTGCGTCATAGACTCGGAGCAGCCGGATCAGATAGTTGTGACACGCAGCGGCAGTCCCCTGGTTATTGGCAGAGGGATCGGCGAAAACTTTATCGCTTCAGATGCGCTGGCGCTAGGTCAGGTGACCGACCGCTTTATTTTTCTCGAAGAGGGAGATATCGCCAGGATCAAGCTCGATAGTGTCGAGATCTGGAACAATAATCGCAAGGTGACACGAAAGACTACCCGTATCAGCAGCAATCAAGGTGAAGTCGAAAAGGGGGTCTTCAATCACTTTATGCTGAAGGAAATCTTCGAGCAGCCAAAGGCGATCAGGGATACGCTGGACGGCCGCATCAGCAATTCCAGGGTATTGGAAGAAGCTTTCGGCATCACGGCCCGAGAGATTTTTGACCGGGTAAGCAATGTGCAGATAGTCGCCTGTGGAACCAGCTTTCTGGCGGGACAGGTAGCCAAACACTGGATGGAAAGCATCGCCAAATTACCTTGCCACGTGGACATTGCCAGCGACTATCGCTATCGCGACGTTATCGTTCAGCCGGGCACCCTGTTCGTCAGCATCTCCCAGTCGGGTGAAACCGCCGATACGCTGGCCGCATTACGCTTTGCCAAACGCGCGAAATACGAATCCACACTGGCAATCTGCAATGTTGCCATCAGCAGCCTGGTTCGAGAGTCGGATTTCTGTCTGCTGACCCAGGCTGGTCAGGAAATTGGGGTTGCTTCTACCAAGGCGTTTACCACCCAGCTGTGTTTACTGCTGCTGTTGGCAATTGTGCTGGGTCGCCGCCATGGTCTTTCCGAAAAAGACGAAGCAAAGATCGTGCGCAAATTGCGAGATTTGCCACAGCGGGTAACCGACACCCTGGGGCTTGATGGGCAGATCAAAAAACTATCCAAACGTTTTGCCAATAAGCAGCACACACTTTTCCTGGGAAGAGGCATTCAATATCCGGTGGCAAAAGAGGGTGCTCTCAAGCTGAAGGAAATCTCCTATATTCATGCTGAAGCGTATCCGGCCGGCGAATTAAAACATGGACCGCTGGCACTGGTGGACAGCAGAATGCCTGTTATCGCCGTAGCTCCGAACAACGAACTGCTCGGTAAACTGAAGGCTAACCTGGCAGAAGTTAGCGCTCGGGGAGGCAAACTCTTTGTCTTTGCTGATGAGAGTATTGGCTACCAGGGCGACAAGAACTGCAAAGTCATTCATGTTCCAGCGTCCCAGGATATGCTTGACCCTATCCTGTTTGTAATACCGCTGCAGCTGCTCGCGTACCACGTTGCCATCCTAAAGGGAACCGACGTTGATCAGCCTCGCAACCTGGCCAAGTCTGTTACAGTGGAGTGAAATTCGTAACTCTGACATCTACAATATTACTCTTGGATGTATTGTTAGTATCACTTCTCGGAAATTCACTATAGTAAATCTCAGTGATGATTGGGAAGAATTACTCGAACTGATATACGACTTACACAAGAACGGAATGTCGAATAAAGACATTTCAAACTACCTTAATTCAAACAACTACAAACCGAGAAGAACAGACAAGTTCTCAACTAATCTGGTTTGGAGTCTTCTCAAAAAATACAAAATATGACTTCAGAAGAAAAATGAAGTAAAAATCAAAGTAGAAGAAGTCGGACATTGGATACGAGATGAAAAATAAAAAAGGCGCAGGGGCTCCTCATTAATATTTTTAAGAAAGTAAATGAGCAAGAATAAAGACTCCAACAATGTTGGAAACTGGATTGGTGTTGGTACAGCAATTGGCGTAGCAGTTTTCGTTGCCACCAATGAACCAGTTTGGATAGCAGTAGGTGTTGCAATTGGAACAGCGCTGGGTACGCGAAAATCAAAAAAAAATGAAAAAAAAGAATTTTGATTTCTTTATTAAATTTTATAAATCAAAAAAAGTAGACAGTTAAATCTACTCAGTGACAGTGAAGTGAGACTCATAACGCTAAGAGTAATAGATTCGCAGGACTTACGAAATCTAGTCTGTTACTGTTGAATAAATAAAGATTTCTCGGTTGGTCAGAAAAAATCCTAAACGTCTAAAATTTAACCTTAACAAACGCGTCTATTTTTTTAAAATTTTCTTATGAAAAATCTTTTATCGAAATATGGCAAATATTTTTGGTATTTACCGCTTGCTGTAAGTTTATTGTCTTGGTGGTCATTCTTTTCATTACCTCTAAGATTTGGAGATATTTTTTACCCAATCTTTCTTTCCGCATTTTCTTATTACTTCTTTCTAAAGTGCACAGGAAGACTTACTGACAAAGACGATCCCTTTGTAAATTGATTGGCAAAATAAAAAAATCATTACACCAAGACTTAGTAACAAATAAGTTAAGTGTTTTTGCTGCCTTAGTAATTAACACATTAGTGCTATCCTCAAACCCAAGAGATGATACCTTTAACGAAATTATTTTTTGGATTTTAATAATTTTTTCCATAGCGATGTATTTTTCTGAAGGCATAATTGGCATCAATGTTCTCCTTGGTGGTGGAGCGGCATTTTTCTTAATAGCAACGATATCTCTTTCAATGGAAAAATTTATGAATAAAAAAACTGAGCAATCAATTCAGAAATCTAAGAGTAGTTAGATGGCGACCGATCATTGCTTCAGAATTGGTCAGAGATTGTAAAACAGGACGAAATAAGAAATTGAATAGAGCGGGATATGGAAGGATTGGCGGTCATGGAGGTTGTTTTCCGAACTACTTGGTGTAATCCGATATTCTGTAAAGATAAATACGAACTATTCGAGCAATCTTGGATTCCCATTCAAGACGCATGGAGAACCCGGAATTAGGCATCATGCCCTTTTCATAAGTAAATTTCTCACTCCGGCTGACAGTACGCTGTTAAGAAAAATACTCTCGAAATAATTTGATAACCTTTTCTATGTCAGCCTCGTCGATATCGAGATGCGTCACAAGGCGCATTTTTTTCCCGCCCAGAACCTTCACCCCGCGTCCGGCAAGAAATTGTTCGAGCAGAGCACCTACTTTTGCATCAGCAAGTTCAATAAAAATCATATTGGTCTGGTTGCCGATTAGCGTAATGCCCTCAATCTCACTCAAAGCTGATGCCAGTCGACGGGCATGTATATGATCAATCGCCAAGCGATCGATATTGTTATCGATGGCATAGCCTATCGCAGCTGCCAAGACGCCCGCTTGACGCATGCCGCCGCCCGCCATTTTGCGCCAGCGGCGCGCCTTTGCAATAAACTCGCTCGAACCGCAAAGCAGAGAGCCAACGGGGGCCCCCAATCCCTTAGAAAAGCAGATCGACACGCTGTCAGCATGACGGACAATTTCTTCCAATTGCACACCCATTTCTATCGCAGCATTGAACACTCGTGCGCCATCTAAGTGCAGCGAAAGGCCATTGCGCGTCGCGAGGTCATACGCCTCAGCCATGTAGCCAAGCCCCAGCACCCTGCCGTTATGTGTATTTTCCAATACCAGCAACCTGGTCATGGCGAAGTGCGGATCATCCGGCTTTATTTTAGACTGCGCCACTTCAAGGCACAGAGTGCCGTCGGCTGCGACTGGAATTGGTTGAGGCTGAATACTACCGAACACTGCGGCGCCACCGGCCTCATAAAGATAGGTATGGTAGTCTTGACCTACTATATATTCCTCACCACGCTGGCAGTGTGAGAGCAGCGCCACCAGATTACTTTGTGTTCCAGATGGCAATAGCAGCGCAGATTCCTTGCCAGCCATCCTTGCGACTTTCTCTTCCAGGGCATTAACGGTAGGATCATCACCAAAGACATCGTCGCCCACGGGTGCAGCGGCCATCTTTTTGCGCATAGCCTCGGATGGCTGTGTTGTCGTGTCGCTTCGCAGGTCTATCATTGGAATTGCCTATCCCGGTAGTGTAATGAGAATAGAATAGTCAGCGTTTTGACCTTATATTTCAATTACTTTCGGTCAATCGTTTCCTTTCGATTCTGGCGGATAATGAGCAACGGTCAGAGCGATAAAGCGATGCCCCTCAGCGCGACAACGGTCATCAGTGATGATGTATTCGTAAAATAACGTTCGGCGTTCGAATAATTACTTTTTAGACTATAGTTACATGTATTTCAGTGGTACACCGACTCGTTGGTCGTCTCGATAGACTGTACTGAAAAATTCTGGGCTCAGCGTTAGTTTTTAGTTCTTGTCTCTGTCGGCCGATATTCGCAAGGCGCGAAGGCTTTTGTTCAAGCGCTTCAGGTGGTCTTTCAAGTGCGG
>JAYPVG010000007.1:34055-114198 GCA_038134485.1 Pseudomonadales bacterium | reverse complement strand
TCACTGATCAATCCGGACGGCTCGGTGCACACTCCCAAATGGATCGGTGTGACCCGCGACGGGCTGGAACTTCACCACCCACTCGGGAGCGCTCTCAGCAATGGGGTGCTGTATACCGTTGATACCGGCCATGTCCGTTCCTTCGACCTGGAAACGGGTCGACCTCTGCGTTCAGTGCCCGTGCCAGGCTCTACCATACTCAATGGTATTGCAGTCGCTGAAGACGGCACAGTCTATGCTTCAAACACCCGAAATCCGGAATCCATCTATCGGATAACAGCCGCGGGCGAAGTCTCGGTATTTGCTGACGGCGCGCCTCTCGCGGCTCCCAATGGCGTCGCTATCGACCAGGACGGCAATATCGTGGTGGTGAACGTTAATGACAATGCGGTCATTACCTATAACCGACAGGGTGATGTAATCAGAACAGAGTATGCCGCGGAAGGTGGCAACGACGGGGTTGTGGTTCTTCCCGACGGTACCAAGTATGTCAGCAGTGTGCGCTTCGGCAGCGTCTCGCGAATCCGTCCCGGAGGTGAGGCGGAAATCATCGCCTCAGGCATTCCCAGTGCGGCTTCCATGTGCTACGACTCGGTGCAACACCAGCTGGTGATTCCTCTGAATTCTAATTTCGCTCTGGCCTTCGTACCGCTCGACGATTAAGCCCCTGCGCCGGACCCGATACGGCGGCAACAGCCGGCGACGCTGGTGCCGATATGATAAATGGGGGCTGCATGGCTGAACGCGACTCAATGCGACACGTCCGCCAGCCCCCAGGCTCAACCGGAGTTTATGCAGGAGATCACCATGGATACTGTTAACGATTCGACAGCCAGTACGATTCGTCGCCAGCTGATTGATAACATACTTGGAGCCGCCAGTTTGAGCGCCCCCGTGGTCGCCATATTCCAGACCTATCGGGTTCTGGATCTGGACGATCTCCCTCCTACTTTTCTGCTAACCTCCGCCGGGCTGCTCAGCTTGCCGGTAATCTACTATTTCAGGGGCAAAATCTCCTACAGCGCCAAGCTGGTGGTGATATTACTCATTACGACACTGGGGCTGGCCTTTACGTTAAGAAATCAGGGTCTTATCGGGCAGGCCCCGTTAATTCTTGTCGTTTTCAGCTTGCTGGTTATCAACCTGTACGGAAGCCGCTACTTTTCAATATTGATCGCTATCGTGCTCTTTTCCCTGGCATTGGCCGCAACGGGTCACTTGCAAGACTGGTACCCACCAGTCCCGAATCTTTCCAATCCTGTAGTACTGACTAGCAGAATAATCACAACGACTTTACTAATCAGCATTTTCCTCGTGTCCCACAGAACCCTGATGCAGAGTCTGATTGAACTATCGGAAAAATTGCAGGCCAGCAACAAGGAGCTGAGCGACAAGAATCAGGCACTGACGGAAGCGGCTCAGCAAATAGAAAACCTCGAAAACCTGATGTCAGTTTGCGCCTGGTGCAAGAAGGTTGAAGATTCGCCGGGATCGGGCCAGTGGATTTCGATGCATCAATATCTAGAAAGAAAATCGGATGTATCGATGAGTCATGGTTTGTGCAAGGACTGCTATGCCGAACAGCTGAAAAATATCGAGTGACAGCATCCATCGCCCTGGTGATATCGGCATTGCATTGACCGAGTTCGGGGATTCACCCCGGCAATCAATCAACCTCCGTCCCACACCCTGATGTGTAACCGATGCCCGCAGAGTCCGTCATGTGTTTTCAGCTTATAGAAACAGGAACAGAATCAGGCCCGCGAGGTTGATAGCGAGAGCGATCCAGAGTTCCTTGCCGCGCATCTGATCATGCTGTTGCTGCGCCAGGATCAGTCCGAGAGTTACCACTACAAGTTGAAACAGGGCGAGAAAAAAGACCAGGATAAATCCAACCAGACTGACAAGCCCGAACAGGCCCAACTGGCTGTCGCTCACCTGGTAACCCGGATACTCGCGCAATTGAGCGGCCACCGCCAGGAACACCGCGCCTGCAAGGACCGTCCAGGCTAACTTCCTTGCCAATCGACAAAGGCCTTCCAGAGATGGCCCTCGAGGAGGATCACTCGCGGGCTCTTTAATCCGAGCGGGCTTCACAGCGATTAACCTCTGCTTCGCTCTAGCGAAGGGATTGTGTGCCAAATCGCAGACACAGGCTCATCGTTCCGATCCAAGCACTTTCCGCAAACCTTCTACAGATGCCCGCATTGCTGCCTCGATAGCAACGGCAAACTGATCCGGTTCTATCTCCGTGGTCCATTGCATCAGACAACGGTCGGATACGAGCGGCAGCAATTGAATGGTAGCCAGATGATGGTTGACCCCGGAAGGGGTTTTAATGGCTGAATACTGCAGGCAATGAGCCAGATCGTCTAGCCTGATGATTTTTTCCTGCACTTCGCCTATGCCAGCCATATTGAAACTGCGGACATCATCCTGCGCACTAATGGCATCGACTCCGGGCACCCAATCGCAGCGGGTCACATCGGCAAATATCGCCCAGACTTTGTCAACGGGTGCATCCAGCTCGACTTCCAAACTAACGGTTTTCATTCTAACTCCTAATGAAACTGCAGCACTCCGTCATTGGCCAGCCCTCGCTTGACCAGCTTGCGGTCCAACAGGTAGTCCTGAGTATTCTGCCATGGTTGATGATCTCCCTGCTTGGGAAACAGGTGCAGTCCCCGCTGCATATAGCCCGGGTTAAAATCCCTGATCCAGCTTAGCGTCGGCATGTTCTTCTCCTCCGCTTTGAGTCTGGGGACGAAACGGCTACTGTCGGTGGCGTCCATGTGCTCGAACATATCACAGACAAACTGGGAATTGAGATCGGCCCGCAGTGTCCAGGAAGCGTTTATGTAACCGAAGGTCCACACCAGATTAGGTACATCGGAAACCATCATGCCCTGGTAGATGAAATGGCTGGTAAAGTCAATCGCCTCGCCATCCTGGAAAAATTTCACGCCACCAAAAAGCTGCAACTCCAGTCCGGTTGCGGTAACAAGAAGGTCAGCTTCTACCAGTTCACCGGACTTCATCAAGACACCTGCCCCGGTAATGCGCCGGATTTCCCCGGTTACCACCCTCGCCTTGCCTCGGCGAATGGCACTGAACAAGTCAGCGTCCGGCACCAGACACAGGCGCTGATCCCAGGGATTGTAGGTAGGTGTAAAGTCCAGCTCGAGAGGGTAATCCTCCCCCAGTTCCTTCTTCGCGAGATGCAGGATCTGTTCCCGCAGCTTCTGCGGATTATTGCGAGAACGCTTGTAGACCAGGTTCTGAAACCGAATATTGCGCCAGCGAACCAGCCAGTAGGCGACTCTTTTGGGGAAGATCCTGTTTAACCATTTTGCCAATCCGTCCTCACCAGGCCTCGAGACAACATAGGTTGGCGAGCGCTGGATCATGGCAACCTCCCGAGCACTATCAGCCATGGCCGGCACAATAGTCACCGCGGTGGCGCCACTACCAATCACCGCAACTTTTTTGCCCGCGTAGTTCAGGTTTTCGGGCCAATGTTGGGGATGTATGACTGCCCCGTCGAAGTCATCTATGCCGGGCAGCACTGGCGTGTAGCCGTGGTCGTAATTGTAATAACCGCTGCACATGAACAATACGCGGGTGCGGAACTGCATTTCCGCGCCATTT
Source organism: Pseudomonadales bacterium (assembly GCA_038134485.1). Taxonomy (GTDB): domain Bacteria; phylum Pseudomonadota; class Gammaproteobacteria; order Pseudomonadales; family Pseudohongiellaceae; genus NORP240. The sequence continues at coordinate 110,550 of JAYPVG010000007.1, read as the reverse complement.
TCATCTCGCGCAGTTACTGCCCAGACGGACTCCCCGTCCAGCCAATCCGCTGTTTTGACACTGATGCCGAATTTTATGTTGTTCCTGAGGCCATGCTCATCGATTGCCTCGTTCAGATAGGCCTTGATTGATGACCCGTCGGCCAGGGTTTTGGGATTGGTCCAGGGTTTGAATTCGAAACCGAAGGTATGCATATCACTGTCGGAACGGATTCCGGGATAACGAAAAAGATCCCAGGTGCCACCGATATCGCCTCGAGCCTCGAGAATGGTGTAGCGCTTGTCCGGGCAACGTCGGGTCAGATAACAGGCTGCGCTAATACCAGAGATTCCGGCGCCGACGATGAGCAAATCTAGGGTCCTGGCGGTTCCAGTCATGACAACTCCTGGCGAAACTCCCGGTACATTCTGCTGGCCCATTGCAGGCACGGGCGTTTTATCCAATTGGCACAGTCCAGGCTCACATTGGGGGGCAGTTCGATCAGTTGATAGGTCGGGTGATTCTCCGGCTTGATCAGGGGTGCCAGCAAGCTCGCGGCAGTGATATCGACGCGCGAGAAACGCTCACCAACCAGGAAGCGGCGCCCGTCTCCAAGCAGGTCGTCGAGCCAGTTTAATTCCTGCTCGATCAGCTCTCGCGATTGGATACCCTGCAGACTTCCCAGGTCCATGCGAGCGATCATGAGTTTGCGAATCAGACCCCATGCCAGCTCCAGAAAAAGTTTCTGCCCGCCGCTCAGGTTGGCGACAAATACCGGCTTGACAGTCTGCGGGTACTCAACAAGGGCTTCTGAATAGTAGTAGCGGCGAACATGCACGCCCAGTGCGCCGTCCAGGCGCCGCTCCACCGCTTCCGCCGAATTCAATGCATCGTTTTCCGGCAAAAGCGAGGGCGCTTCAGGCGCACGCTGTTTCTCGGCCCAATCCATGATCGCCGATGAACCCTGGACAACGGTTTCGCCGGCCTCGAGAATGGGAACTGAACTGGTCGACAGACCCAGCTTATTGGCGAATCGCCGATGCAGAACCGGTGCCAGATACTGCCCCCTGTATTCAATGCCGACTCGGTCCAGCGCCCAGCGAGCCTTTTCGCAGAAATGCGAAATGGCGAACAGGTAAAGCACGGGACGGTCCTGCGGTGGCCGTTTGCTAGTCATATTGCTGTATCACTCAAATAGTTCGCACGTACCGGTGACTGGGTCCGGTACGCAGGGCATCATTAGTCTATCAGCCTGCCATCGTGCCACATACCCCTGCGCCGAAGCTTTGCCTATAATGGCCGGATTAAATTCAACAACCAACGCTGCGACGGCAATCGATGACAACACGAATTACACTTCATGGCCTGCAGGTAGCTGCCGAGCTCGCGGAATTTATCAAGCTCGAATTAATTCCCAGGCTCGAACTGGATGAAGACGCGTTCTGGCGCGGATTCGCCGCGATCATCGGGGAGTTCACGCCTCGTAATACCGAGCTGTTGGCGATACGCGACCGCTTACAGCAGCAAATCGATCATTGGCATCTGCAACGACGCGGGCAACCCTTTGATCCACGGCAATACAGAATATTTCTGAGCGACATCGGCTATCTGCTGGAGCAGGGTGAAGATTTTCAAGTCACCACTGCAAATATCGATGAGGAAATCGCCAGTCAGGCTGGTCCGCAGCTGGTGGTGCCGGTCAAAAACGCACGGTTTGCCTTGAACGCCGCCAATGCCCGCTGGGGCAGTCTCTACGATGCCCTGTATGGCACTGATGCGATCGCGGAAGACGACGGCGCGACAAGACACGGCGGCTATAACCCGGTGAGGGGGCAGCGGGTTATCGAATTCGCTCGCAATTTTCTCGATCAGGCCTGTCCGCTATCCGAGGGCAGCTGGCAGGACATTGGCAGGGTTCAGGTAGTGGCCGGCCAGATGAGTGCAACGCTGGGCAATTCCTCAGTTTCGCTATCCGACCTCGCGCAGTTCCGGGGATACCAGGGAACCCCCGCGGATCCGTCGGCAATCTTGTTATGCCATCACAATCTGCATATCGAAATTCAAATCGACCGTGCTTCAGACATCGGCAGCATGGACGCGGCCGGCATTAAAGACGTAGTGCTGGAGTCGGCAATCACCACTATCCAGGATTGCGAGGACTCAGTGGCCGCGGTTGACGCGGCGGACAAAGTTGAGGTTTACCGCAACTGGTTGGGACTGCTTTACGGCGACCTCGCTGAATCTTTTATCAAAAACGGCGAGCAATTAACCCGCGTGCTCAATCCGGATCGAGAATATCAGGACCCTCACGGCGACAAACTGGTGCTCCCCGGTCGCAGCCTGCTGCTGGTTCGCAATGTGGGACACCTGATGCGCAACGAAGCAATCCTCGACCCATCAGGTGCACCGGTTTACGAAGGTATCATGGACGCCATGATAACCTGTGCCGTAGGAAGTCTGGACATTCAGGGAAAGGCACTGCTCAGCAACTCGCGCACCGGCAGCATCTATGTAGTAAAACCAAAAATGCACGGGCCCGACGAAGTCACGTTTTCCTGTCAGCTTTATGCTGCCGTGGAAAATGTATTGGGCCTAGCACCCAACACCATAAAGCTTGGCATTATGGACGAAGAACGGCGCACAACCTTGAACCTCAAGGAGTGTATTCGTCGTGCCAGTGATCGGGTCATGTTCATAAATACCGGATTTCTCGACCGCACTGGCGACGAGATTCATACCAGCATGGAAGCAGGGCCGATGATCGCCAAGACCCAGATGAAGGAATGCACCTGGATCAAGGCATACGAAGATTACAATGTCGATGTCGGCCTCAACTGTGGATTGCCGGGCCACGCCCAGATCGGCAAGGGCATGTGGGCTATGCCGGACCTGATGGCGCGCATGCTGGAAGAAAAGGTCGGCCATCCCGGAGCCGGCGCCAACACCGCCTGGGTACCATCCCCCACTGCCGCTGTTTTGCATGCCCTGCACTACCATCAGGTGGATGTCGCTGCGCGGCAAAACGAGTTGAGATCCAGAAAAATGGCCAGCATTGACGACATTCTGACCATTCCTGTCATGGATAAACCTGATAATCTCAGCGCCGAAGTAATTCAACGAGAGTTGGACAACAACGCCCAGAGCATCCTGGGCTACGTAGTACGCTGGGTCGACGCAGGGGTGGGTTGCTCCAAGGTGCCGGACATCAACAATATCGGATTGATGGAAGACCGAGCCACCCTGCGCATATCCAGTCAGCACATTGCCAACTGGCTGCATCACGGAATCTGCTCAGAATCGCAGATTCGGGAGACTTTTGAGCGCATGGCCGCCGTGGTGGACGCGCAGAACGCCAGCGACCCCGATTACTCTCCAATGGCTCAAAACTTTGACGATTCCATTGCCTATCAGGCCGCTTGCGATCTGGTGTTTTTGGGGACCTCGCAACCAAATGGTTATACTGAGCCTCTACTACACAAAAGACGACTCGAGCTCAAACTAGCCAGGCGGCTATAAATAATTCTCCCCCACCGAGCAGGCGGCAATTCGACTCAGATGACTGTAAGGCAAGTCCGTCTCATCATGCCACTGATTGAAAGCGTCCTGAATGCGTTGAAGATCGCGTTTACTGGAAGGTCTCTCGCTGATTTCCGCGCCCGCTCCCCGCAAAGCGGTCACAACGTCCCGGGAAAGCACGAAGCAATCCTTGCCGATAAAGCGCAGGAAATACATGCCGCTATTCCCGCCCAGTCGGGACCCATGGGATTTCAGGTAAGCGAGTAATCCCACCTGATCGGAAACCGGCCAGTCAGCCAGAAAATGGCCAAACGAACCGTGATCCCTCGCGACTTCCCGAATGAAAAAAAGGTTGTCCTGCAAGGCCTTGATTTTCTGCCAGTTACGCACGACGCGACGATCACTGGTGTAGGCCTCCCACTGTTCGGGAGATAGCAGGCCGAGTTTAAAAGTATCGAAGCCAAGGAAAGCTTCCTCGAACTCTGGCCATTTTCGGTCGATGACTTTCCAGCTGAAACCGGCCTGGTTGATTACCCGAGTCATCATCGAAAGGAAGCGATCGTCCCCCAGACTCCTCAACTTGCGATTGTCGGCCACTTTCGGCAACAGCTTCTCAAGACCTTTACTGCCACCCTTGCGCGTCCTGGCGCGCTGCCAGATCTGTTCGAACTTGTTCATTTTTCTGTAGTCAAGCGATTTGAATTTTTATGGTCTGCTCATTCCATTATTACAGGCGAGCGATAGCTCCCTGCTCCTGCAGGCGCGAGATAGCCTGTTCCTCGAGCTGCAGCTCCTCCGATAGAACCTGGGTTGTGTGTTCACCCAACGAGGGAGCCCAATGGGATGCATTCCCATTGAAACGAGTAAATTTGAATGGCATGTTCTGGATAACAAAGTCGCCAAGCGAGTCGTCGCTTACTGAAGTGAAGGATTGACGGGCAACCACCTGCGGGTGAGCGAAGAGCTCATCTGGTGACACATAGACACTACAGGGCACCCCGGCCGCGTTGAGAATTTCCTCGCATTCGACGGCAGTATGGTGACAGGACCAGGTCTCCATTTCATCTATCAGCACCCGCATGTTGGGAATGCGCTGTCCCGGAACAAACCGCGGGTCCGCTGCCAGTTCCGGTCGGTCAATCGCCTCGCACAGGCCCTGCATATTCTTGTCTGAGATGACGCAGGCCATGACAAAACCGTCGCTTGTTTTCATCGGACAGTAGCGCGCTATGGGCGGCTTGACCTTCATCTGGGCAGCCTGTATCTGCGCTGGAATAAGCAACATCATGGCATCCATCATCGCCACGTCCAGAAAGTCACCACCACCATTACGCTCCCGGTTGAGCAGCGCCGTCTGAATTGCCCCAAACGCATAGGCGCCGGTCAATATGTCCGCCACCATAATATTCCAGTTGATCGGGCGCGCAGAATCCTGTTCCTGGGCCTGAGCGACTACGTGGTCGAAACCACTGGCTGCATGAACGATAGGGGCGAAAGCCGCTCGCCCTGCGAGCGGACCGGACTGGCCGTATCCTGAAATGGAACAGTAGACCAGATCCGGATACTGCTCGCTCAGGCTGGCGTAGTCCAGGCCAAACCTGGCCATAATGCCGGGACGAAAATTCTCTACAACCACATCAGCAGTAGCCACCAGCTGCAGCGCCAGTTGCCTTGCCTCGGGCAGCTTTAGATCCAGCGCTACGCTTTTCTTGCCGGCATTAAAATGCGCGAAAACGCGGGTAGTGCCTTCGATACCCCGAATCATGTCCCCGGCTCCCGGGGGTTCTATCTTGATAACCTCGGCACCGCAATCAACCAGAAACCGGGTACAAATCGGTCCGGCGAACACTGCTGAGAAGTCCACGACCTTGAAACCGGCCAGAGGTTTGCCTTGGGTCACTATTCAGTTATCCTTCCCGCTCACTAACCAATTAACCAGATCGGCAACTCAGTCAGTTCGGGCTTGCACGTTAGACAGCCTGACACTAAACGAAACTCGGTGATTGTCAACCACATGAACCCGCCGGGCTAGCGACTGTCAGCGGTCGCTCGCCACTCAACGAGCCTGTTAGTTAACGTGGACGCCAATAACCTGCCTGTAACCCTGTTCAGCTGCGCCGTTTTCATGGGGCTGGTGGCCTGGGTTTCATATCTTAAAACTCGCGGCGAAGTCGGCACCCGGGACGGTTATTTTCTCGCAGGCCGCGGTCTGGGCGCAGTATTCATCGCGGGCTCAATGCTGCTGACCAACCTGAATGCCGAGCAACTGATTGGCCTTAATGGCTCTGCCTATGGATTCAATCTCAGCAGCATGGCCTGGGAAGTCACCGCAGCCTTCGCCACCATTTGTATGGCCTTTGTCTTCTTGCCTCGCTACCTGGCCGGAGCATTCACTACTTTGCCCCAGTTTCTCGCCAGTCGCTTTGACGATGATGTCAGACGCCTGACCGTTATACTTTTCATGGTGGGCTACGGCCTGATAACCATCCCATCGGTGTTGTACTCAGGATCCATTGCCGTCCTCCTGTTGTTTGATGTACCTGATCTGTTTGATATCAGTTATAGCCAGGGACTGGTACTGACTATTTTCATTGTCGGTTGCACGGGCGCACTGTATGCGATCTTCGGCGGATTGAGAGCAGTTGCTGTATCCGACACTCTGAATGGCATCGGCCTTCTAATTATTGGAATTGTCGTTCCTGTCCTTGGCCTTTCCGCATTGGGCGACGGCAATATCGGGGAAGGACTGCAGACCATCACCAGCACGAATACGGAAAAACTCAATGCGATCGGGTCGGCATCCGATCCTACGCCCTTCGGGACCCTGTTCACCGGCATGATATTCGCCAACCTGTTTTACTGGTGCACCAACCAGTATGTAATCCAGCGTACCCTGGCAGCGAGGAACCTGGCGGAAGGTCAGAAAGGAGTCCTGTTTTCCGGATTTTTCAAGGTCATGGTGCCGCTGATGATGATGATACCGGGAGTGATCGCCTTTCATCTCTACGGACCAGGACTCGAATCTATCGATCAGGCCTACCCCCAACTGATCCGCGACGTGTTGCCCGAGTATGCTACCGGTTTCTTTCTTGCGGTACTGCTGGGCACTGTTTTCAGCTCTTTTAATTCGCTGCTGAACAGTGCCGCCACTCTGTTTTGTCTGGATGTTTATGTGCCGCTGAAGAAGAGGCCAGTGACCGATGCGCACCTGGTGCGAATTGCCAGATACGCCAGCATCATCATCGCTCTTTTTTCATTCATGATCGCACCCTTACTGCAGTATGCCCCCGACGGGCTGTGGCAGATTATCCGGATATTCACCGGTTTCTATAACATTCCTGTCATCGCCATAGTCATTGTCGGGCTCTTTACCACTCGGGTGCCAGCCATCGGGCCAAAGGTGGTTATCGTCTTTCACATCATTGCCTATGGAATGTTTCAATTTATATTCAGTGACTTCATCGGCATTCACTTTCTGCATCTCTACGCTATCTTGTTTGCCGCAGAGGTTCTTATCATGCTCGGCTTTGGTCATTTTCGGCCGGCACAGCGGAACCGGGATACTACAGCCCACAACGAGGTAGACCTGACGCCCTGGAGATTCGCCAGGCCCTGCGCAATAACGCTCATGTCCTGCGTCGTCGGGCTCTACCTGCTGTTCTCACCTATCGGACTGGTGGGCGGGATTGGTCCCTTATTCAGCCCGCTTCTGGGGCTACTCATTGCGGTTAATGTCCTGGCCTGGTGGTGGACAATCAGAGCTTAGCTGATTGAGTGCCGCTAACGAGTACCGGGCAGGATTTCGAATCCGGCATTGAAAGTCACAAGCACCGACGCCAGTTGCAGCAATACCGCCTGATTACCGCCGACACTGCCGACACCGGCCTGCAACTGCTCGGCAAGCGTTGCCTGGCCCATGATGACGGTGTCAAGGTCGCTGCGATTAATGGTGATGGTTGCATCGGCGCGATCCGACAGGAATCCCTCTATATTGGTCAGCGTACCCCCACTCAATTCGACGACAAAATCCTGCCCGGTATCAGGCGTCGAGAAATTAATGATGAATTGCAGGTCCCCGGCGGCCTGGCTGTCGACTCGGGTTGCCATCGCGTCCCACCACTGGGACGTGGTCATGGCTCGAGCGAGGTCAGGACTGGTGCCCCTTGCTGCAGGAATTTCCGGCGCTCCATGTCGCAGCTCCCGCGCAGCCGAGAGGAATACGTTTCGCATGCTGGCGCTTTCGTATTGATAGCCCAACTGCTCAAACACGTCTGCCAGCAGGTCCTTGGCAGCCTGGTTATCGGGTTCTGCGTATACCAGTTTGTTGAGTATTTCCATCGCAAGCCGATACTGGCCCTGATCATGCAGTGCCTGGGCGCGAGCAATAATGGTGGCCGCCCCGCCCATCATTTCTACGTACAGGGGTGCCGAGTCAGCTGGTGACAAAGGAGCCAGGGTTGCCGGATTGCCGTCCCAGAAACCCAAATACCGATTCAGTACGGCGCGGGAATTATGGAACTCCGAACCGTGGTACTGCCGCACATTCCAGGCTTGCTGGAGACTTTCGGGGACCTGATAAACATTGTGAATTTCGTTAACGGTCACGCCCTGGTTAGCAAGGTTCAGAACCTGGTTGTTTAGATTGGCGTAGGCATCCCGCTGATTACGCATCACTTCCTGAATGCGCGAATTCCCCCAGCGCGGCCAGTTATGGGAAGACACCATGACCTCTGCATCATGGCCAAATCGATACAACGCCTCATTGATCTGCTTCGACCAGTCCAGAGCGTCCCGCACCAGTGCACCGCGCAATGTGTAGATATTATGCACCGTCGCGGTTATGTTCTCTGCAGCCCAGAACACCTTGCTATCGGGAAACCAGGCATTCATTTCGGCTGGTGCCTCGGTGCCTGGGGTATTCTGGAAAATCACCCGCACGCCATCAATGACATGCTCCTCGAAATCTTCTGTTATCACCACGGTGGGTGCAATCAATCCGGCGGTGCCGGCTGCCAGGCCTTTACCAATAGCGGAGTCCACCTGTCCGAATGGGCTAGAAGGAATAACCCTGCCGTATTGAAAACCCGCCCGTCGGGACATCGCATTGCCCGCGTAAACATTTTCCGCAATGGCCTCTTTCATGAAGCCCGAAGGTGCGAAAATTGCCACCCGACCGGCGATCACGTCTGCTTCGTCGACCACGCCGCGTACTCCACCGAAATGATCGATGTGGGAGTGAGAATAAACCACTGCCCTCACCGGCAGCTCACCCAGCTGCTCGTTCGCCAGTGCCAGCGCCGCGCCCGCAGTTTCGGCAGCTAGCAGCACGTCGAATAGAATCCAGCCGGTCTCTCCTCTCACCAGGGTCATATTGGCAAGATCAAAGCCTCTTACCTGATAGATAAAATCAGGGACTACCTCGTACAGACCGTAGTTCATGTTCAGCTGCGCCTGGCGCTGCAGGGAGGGATGAATTGAATCATATTGAGTGTCTTGCAGCAGGAAGTCGTAACGCGCCATATCCCAGACAACATTGCCGCCGCTGCTGCGAATCTGCCGATAGTCGGGGGCCGCAATGAAACCACGGCTGGACTCTTCAAAATCTCTCTCGTCCTCAAACGGCAGGCGTTGTCTGAGTGACTGCTGCAAGGCGATCGTCGCGCTGGAGGGCGGCTTACCCTTAGGATCGAAATGCGTTGTCTGTGCCTGAACACTGACACAGACGGCGAGTAGTACACCAGCACCAAGCTGCGCAGCGGTTATCCCCGTATTTTTTGTACGATCAGACATGTCTTTCTCCAATGGTCTTCCTGATTCTTTCTGCAGGTCGTGCAGTCAGACTAAACGGAGCCTATAACAAGCCGGGAAATCCTGCCAGTAATGCGCCTGGCAAGCCGGGTCCGGCGCACCGCCAGGTCCATTGGTCGCCAGAGCTCTGGACATGCCGTTGTTAAGCGCATAATGTTTGCCCCAATTGCAACGCATTAAGGTCATTGAAGCTAGGCTGGGAGCCAAGGACGATAACCAACACTCACGGGGAGAATTCGATGAATAAGACAACGTTTGTGCTACTCATGATTGCCAGCGCGGGAGGGCAGGTTCTTGCCCAGACGGCTGAAGACTATGCGATTCCGCTTACCGAACACGGATATCCTGATCTGCAAGGAGTCTGGAATTTTGCCACCAGCATTCCCATGGAGCGACCGGAGCGATTCGGCACCCAGGAATTCCTGACTGCCGAGCAGATCGAAGAAGAACGAGCCAGAATTGCTGCCGCAGCGGCAGCAGCCGACGCTGCTGCGGCCGAGCGGATAGTGGATCCCGACGCGCCCGAAGCCACCGACGACCCGGGCGGCTACAACGATTTCTGGTTCGAGGCCGCCGGGATAGGAGAAATCACTCGCACCTCGCTTATCGTCTACCCGGAAAACGGTCGCTATCCTGCAGCAGTGGAAGGCGTCTCTCGACAATTCGACACCCTCGGTCCAGATATTCCCAGCTCCCGTCCAGTCCGCACTCTGGTTGGCGGGATCGCCAAGGAGGGCCCTGAAGATCGCGGACTTTCGGAGCGCTGCATCGTGGGTTTCAATTCAGGTCCTCCTTTCACCCCCAGCCTTTACAACAACAACGTGCAGATCATCCAGGGTCGCGACACCGCGGTGATCTTTACCGAAATGATTCACGATGCCCGCATCATTCCGATTGGTGATAAGCCAGCTCTGCACGACAGCATCAGGCTGTGGTCCGGCGACTCCCGTGGCTGGTATGAAGGCAACGAGCTAGTGGTGGAAACCCGTAATTTCAATGGCCTCAAGCAGAGCCTTAACTACAGCATGATCGGTGACAACTACGAGGCAGTGCTGACAGAGAAATTCAGACGCACCAGCTTCAATACCATGGAGTATGAATTCACTATCGACGACCCGGCCACCTATACTGACCGGCTGACGGCCATCGTGCCACTTACCAAGGTGGCCGGGCAGATTTATGAATACGCCTGCCACGAAGGCAATTACGGCATGATTAATCTCCTTCGCGGTGCCAGGTTTGAGGAACAAGACACCAGTGAAGGACGCTGATCCCGCGCGTCGTCGACCATGAAACCTGCCCGTATCGGTCATATGCTTATACTGACAGCCTCCCTCGGGCAGGCTGTTACCCTGGTGGCCGCTGAACAGGGACCGGCGCCGCTGGACGACCCTATCCCCAAGAGGGTCGCCTACGGTGATATCGTAGTGACGGCTGAGCCGTTTATCCGCCTGCCGCAAACGGCGGATTCTGCCACGCCGCCTCAAACCAATCAGGCCTACGCCCGAATTCAGTACCTGCAGCCGCTACCCGATGAGTCTGGCAGGATGGCGGTCAATGATCTGCGGGGGCCGCTGTATCTGATCAACGGTGAGACCCGGGAAATCAGCCTGTTTCTGGATCTGCGCACCCAGAACGTAAACTTCGATGACTCCATGTTCCCCAACGAAACCGGGCTGGCAGGGTTCGCTTTTCATCCCGACTACGGGCGCCCCGGTGCAGCGGGCTTCGGCAAGTTCTACACCGCGTACAGCGCCTCTACCGGCAGCGGCACTGTCAATTACCTTGAGTCGCCAGACAACAATCACGAGAGTGTGATTCGCGAGTGGACGGCGGATGACCCGGCCGCCAGCGTTTTTTCCGGGGCTTCCCGGGAAATATTACGCGTTGGGCAGTTCGATCAAAATCACAATATCGGCACCCTGTCTTTCAACCCTGCAGCCGCACCGGGGGATCCGGACTACGGGATGCTGTATGCCAGTTTCGGGGACGGCGGTGGCGCTAACGATCCTCAAGAAAATGGTCAAGACCTGTCGAATCCTCTGTCTTCTATCATTCGTATCGATCCTCTCGGAGGTGGTGATCTGCAGCCCTATGGGATACCTGCGGACAATCCGTTCGTCTCCCGGGCTGGCGCCGCGCCGGAAATATGGGCTTATGGATTGCGCCATCCCCAGCACTTTTCATTTGACCGGGACGGCACCCTGGTCATTGCCGATATCGGACAGGCTCAGGTAGAGGAAATCAACATCGGCGCGGCGGGCGCCAACTACGGCTGGCGTATCCGGGAAGGAACTTTTGCCACCGCGTTCGAGCCAGCCTTCGGCGGCGCTGCTCGCCCAAGACCTGTCTATCCTGCACCCGAGGACACTGTTGAGTTCACCTACCCGGCGATAGAATTCGATCACGATGAAGCCAACGCGGTCAGCAGCGTCTTTGTTTATCACGGAGCAGCCATCTCTGAACTGGAGGGCAAACTGGTTTTCAGTGACATGGTGACCGGTCGGATTTTTTACGCGGACCTGGGCGCCGTATCGCCAGACCGCAGCAGCTCATCCCGGGATATTCAGGAACTGCAGATTGTTATTAATGGCTCGATACAGAACCTTGCCGATGCCGTGGGCTACAGCAATACCTATGCGGCGGGTAATCGAGCCGGATTGCGCCTGGGGATTGATGCCGACGGCGAGCTGTACCTGCTGACCAAAGGAGACGGCTGGATCAGGAAGCTAACCGCGCCCTGATCTGCGTGAGCGCGGCATCATCTGCGAGCGACTCAGGGGCAGGGATCCTCTCCCTCGACCGGAGTTGCGCCGGAGGGCAGAAATCGACAGGGATCGGCTGACTCCAGCGATACCCGGGTACCGGTTCGTATCAGCGCTGTTGCGCTTGGCCCCTGGAAAAAGTTGTAGCCATCCCGGGTCTGCATCCAGGCCAGCGGGCCACCAACAAACCGCCCTGCTGCCTGAGTACTTTCCTTGACACGAGTTACCAGAGCCTCGTACTGAGGATCTCCCTGGCGTCTGCCGGTGAAACTTCCGAGGTCAGAGCTGGCCACGAACACCCCGTCAATGCCCGGCGTATTCGCAACCTGGTCAATGATCTCCACGCCCTCGGGCTGTTCAATCATCGCGATAACCATGATGTTGTCGTTGGCCGCCTGGCGATAGTCGTCTCCCCAGAGAGCACGGTACTGACCACCACCCTGGCTGCGCTTGCCCATGGGCGGATATTTGGCATAGGTTACTGCGGTCTCAACTTCTTCGACTGCGTCTACCATCGGTACGATGATACCCAGCGCACCGATATCGGTGGCTTTCTGAATGTCACCTTCAGTTGCCGCCGGAATTCGGATAAACGGAATTGCCGGCGCGTCCTTACAGGCCCAGATCATGTCTGCCACCTGAGAATAGCTAAGCGGACTGTGTTGCATTTCGATCCACATGAAATCGAAACCGGAATTGGCCATCGCGCAATAGATAGCAGGGTCTGGAGTATCCACAGTACCACCTACTACCTGCTCGCCGTTGGCAATTTTTAGTTTGACGGTATTGAAAATACGCACATCTCCCTGCTGTGCTAGTGATATCGACGATACAGGTAACACCATCAACAGGGTAATCAGGGGCAGATAAATTGATCGAATATTCATTGCGGTCCGCTCTTTTTTATTTTTCCAGGTTAAAGATCTCGTCTGAAGCAGGACTGAGATAGTAACCCACTTGTACCCGGTGTAAAGCAGGAATAGATGCATCCTGAAAATCTAGGGCCTGAACAGTGGTTCCAATGCAGACTCGAGAACATCGCCAGCCTGTTGCTGGCTGAGCTTCTCCAGGTGACGATGCAGTACTTTTTGCTGCTCCGGAGTCAGCCGCTCAATGCGAGAAGACAAATCCCCCTCTTCCAATCGCAAGCTGTCCCGTCGCGCATGGGTTCGCTGCTGCAGCGCCTGATGCAGAAAAAGGAAGCGGCTTAACAACACATAGGGGAAATTGCGGTTTTTCATCGGCCCCTGTCTGGCCTCGTACCCTCCCACAGGCAACCCGCTGATCTTGAATTCCGCCAGTCGGTCAGCGCCGAACCAGGCGCTGCCTCCTGCTATCAATCCACCGGTTAAGGCCCCCATGAACAGGCTCTGTCCGGCGAGTCCAAGATCTACAACGGCACCGGTTGCGGCGCCGGCCATGGTCGCAGCTACCAGCAGCTGACGACGATTTAATCCCCAGATTATCCATTTTTCTGTATCAAACAGGTTGTCTTCAGTCGGCAAATCGACGCTTTCGATATCAAGGTTGTGATAGTGATACAGGTCTTTCAACGCTTTATGGGCCTGCTTTTCCCGTCGCCCAAGTCTGGAGTAGAACTGCTTTTCCAAAACCGGTTGTAGCTGCTTCGCCTGCTCCCGGGTCAACACTTTCTGAGACTCCTGGTAGGCGCACATATCGGTTAGTAAGCCTGACAGTAAACGCACACTCTGCAGACCCTGCATAGCTCGCTGCGCCTGATAGTCATCGATCAACGCCCTGATCGGTGTATGCCAGTCCTCCCGCAGCATTGCAAAAGTTTCCAGAATAGACATTTGTTTTTCAAAGTCAGCCTGCACCGCATTGAACACTTTTACGACTTTAAAGTACTGCGACAGCGCCTGTTGCCATGAAGTGATATTCTGTTCGTTGGAAATCGGATTTATAAGAGCCATGCTGACCTGACCAGTCCAGCGCAAGATCTCCATCTCTGCTTCGTATTCCATTCCGTAGGGCCGGGAACCATCTACGACGTACAGAATCGCGGCGCCGCTGATTATCGGCTGCAACAGCTCCACCTCATCGGGGAACTGCGTTTGACAGTCGGAATCTTCAACAAATTTGCGCACAGCATCTTGTCTTTGTTCTGCATTGTCGGCGTGCTGTTCCAGCCACTGAAGAACCCGGGCGGGCCGCTGAAATCCGGGCGTATCAACCAGAGAAAAACGACTGGTGCCAACTTCTACCTGGATGGTCTCGGCTACCTTGGTAGTGCCACTCTGGGAGGAAATTGCGACACTGTCGTCCTGGGCCAGAGTAGCAACTATGGAAGATTTGCCCTTGTTTGGATGCCCTACTACTGCAAAAACCAGCGTCATGTTAATTCTCCGGATAAATCATCCGGCTGCAGTACGGACCAGCCGCCAAGGGTGCCACAGAAGCGGCGCCACTCCTGCAAATCATTAAATTGCACTGCCAGGAGTTTCTTTTCGTTCCAGTCCAGTGGTAACAGCAGCTTATTGTTCTGATCGCCAACGGGAAGCGCTTGCAGATAATCCTGCAGTTCACCCATTGGTGGTTCCCAGGCTTTAACAGCGACCACAATGGCAGCGCCGGAGAACCGGCTGTCTATGCCTCGCTGTGTCTCACTTAACGGTCCGGTCCGCACAGTATCTCCAGGATTGCCTAGACGCTGATAGAGCTTTTCAGCTACCACCGGAGGAACGCCGCCCCAGTCCAGCATCAGATAATTAGAGTCGACCTTGTGCACAACAGGTGCCAGGTGTCCCTGCATGGGCATGGTATTGATTGCATCAATATGAAGTATTTTTCTGCCTAACGATGAGTCGACTACATTTCGATTGCCAAGATAAACAGAACGAGCGAGCAGCGCCATGATAGCTCGCGGTAATAACATATAAGTAACTTGCGCCGCGCAGACATACTTCCACCATTGCCCCAACTGCACGGCAGACAATTCAGGCGTTGTGAGACGAAAATCCTGCGACTGTTGCAACAGGACCAGACTTGGCTGGGCGGCGCTCCAGAACGCCCATGGCGCGGCCAGCCATTCGAGCAGTGGCAACAAATCGTCCGCCTGTAACAGGGTGCTGCGCCATACGAAGCTGATATCAGTTCCTGCCAGCAACAACAAAAATGCGCCCAGACCACCAATCGCGAAAGCGAGACTGATCAGCTGAGTCTGGTAGAAAAGCCAGTATTTGCGTTCTATACCAGGTGCTAACGCCAGCACCTCCTGCCTGACTCTTGCAGGCCAGATTGGCAATTCAAGCAGCAGGCCCGCCAGCCCGCGGGCAGAGGTTCGGATTAGAAAAACAAGGCTGAGAAGCAGGCCGAATACGGGCAGGAAAACGAAGAGAAGCAGCAGGTATAGCAGGTTCACGCGACCCTGGACATCACCTGACAGCACACTCATTACCAGCACAAAACCGGAAAGTAGCCCCAGTGCTCCGAGGACCATACTAAACTGTCGCATGGGCTTCCGTGAATCCTGTCTTCTGTCTAGAGATTCAAGTATAACCTGACTCGACAGGCGCCATAAGGGCCCGGACAGTCTGATAGAAGTTGCATAATTCCAGTAATTTTGAATAATTTCAGATCCCATCGACGCGGAGCCGCTGACATGCCAACAAACCTACGCCATTTCTTGTTATCACTGGGATTTGTACTGGCAGCTTGCTGGTGGATGCCCGGCATTGCACAGCAAAGCGCAAATATCGATGCCAGGAACATGATCCTGGGGCACTGGGTCATCAACGATGAGCTCAGCGACATCACCGACGACCAGGTTGAGGAAGCCATCAAGGCCGCTGGCGGTCGCGTGCAACGCCGCGGCCTGTTCGCCAAAAAAGTTGAGGACCGTTACCGCGGCGGCCCGGCAGATCAGGAATTGTATGATCGCTTATCCTACGACGACGTGTTGACCATTACTTACAGCGAGCCCCAAATGGTTTTTGAATATGCCGATGGCTACCGCCGGGTTTTTTATACCGATGGCCGACGTCGCTCTACCGGAGTCAACGATTATTTTGAAAGTGGTGGAGTTGACTTCTCTTTCGGCAATTGGAACGGCCAGGAATTGCTGGTGGAAGGCCGCCCGCGGGATGGTGGCTATACACTGGAGTCTTACACCCTTGATGAGCAGGGCCAGCGCCTGAGAATCGAGATGACGATTCAACCCTTTGTATTCGGCGCACCAATCAAACTGATTCGGATATTTGACCGGGCGATCCAGCCGTAAGAAGACTACAAGCTGATTGCCAGGGCAGAGTACTTTAATCAAACACATTGCATGCCAGGTCGAGCTGGCATGCTGTAACTGTCGCAACCAATTATGGAGCGCGAAAAAATGAACGCAATAAAAGGACGCAACGCGAGCCACCAGATCAGTGCGGTGCTTGGGTTATTAATACTGGGAGGCTGCGGCATCTCTGCCGAAACCCGGTCATTGATCGATGAGTACAATCGCTCAATCCCCGTTTGTGATGGAGAGGCTGATTGCAGACTCAAGTGGGAAACTGCCTACAACTGGGTAGTCGAAACCCCCTCATACCCGATCAGGGTCTCCAATGAGGAGCGAATTGAGACCTATGATGCCGACAGCACGCGGGCAGGCACCGAAATCAGGGTTACCCGGGAACCCCTGGGAGGAGGCAGATATCAATTGCTTGTCGACGTTGACTGCTTTGCAATCGACCGATGTCCTCCATATTGGGAAACCAAAATCGATTTTAATCGAGTCGTGGGAAGTGCGGCGCAGTAATTTTCCCGGTTACAACAAATGACTGGGAATCATGATGAGTGACACAATTCTTATTGCCGGAGCCGGTCCGGTAGGATTAACCCTCGCACTGTTATTGCACGGGCAGGGTAAAAAGGTGCGGGTTTTCGAACAGGTATCCGAAGTCCGACCTCTGGGCGTCGGCATCAACCTGTTACCTCATTCCGTGCGAGTCCTGCATCAGATGGGGCTGGAGTCGGCACTGGATGAGGTTGCCATCCGGACTTCAGCACTGCACTACTACAATAAATACGGCCAGCAAATTTGGACTGAACCGCGGGGCCTGGCGGCGGGCTACCAGTACCCGCAATACTCGATCCATCGCGGCGAATTTCAGCAACTATTGCTCAGAGAAGTTACAGCCAGAATCGGACCGGAAACAGTGGTCGGAAACCACGCACTGACGGGCTGGCGGGACACTTCTCGCGGCATAGAAGCGACTTTTTACGATCGGGAATCCAGCCGGGAAGTAAAAGTTGCAGGCGCTTGCCTGATAGCCGCCGACGGCATCAATTCAACTGCCAGAGCCATCCTCTACCCGAACGAAGGCGCACCGATTTACGGGGGCCGCCTGCTATGGCGGGCAGTCTCGCGTAGCGAGCCATTTCTCGATGGCCACACCATGTTTATGGCCGGCTACCAGGATTGCAAATTTGTGGCCTATCCAATAAAACAGCATGCGGACGGGACGGTACTGGTCAACTGGATCGCCGAACTCAGCGTGCCTGGGTACCAGCCAGAAGTGCAGGACTGGAACAAGAGGGTTAAGGTCGATGCGTTTAGTGACTCGTTTAATTCCTGGAAATTTAATTGGATAGATATTCCGCAATTGATCGCACGTTGCGATCAAGTGTTTGAATTTCCGCTATCCGACCGGGATCCGAAGCCACAATGGACATTCGGGAATATGACACTTATCGGAGACGCGGCTCACCCGATGTATCCCATCGGTTCCAATGGCGCATCCCAGGGCATACTGGATGCGGAAAAGCTTTGCCACGAACTGTGTCAGAGTCAGCCGACTCATCATGCCCTGCTTAACTACGAAGCCGAACGACGACCGGCTACGGCTAAGATCGTTTTATTAAATCGTCAGAATGGGCCTGAACAAGTGATGCAGATCGCCGAGGAACGGGCGCCTGGTGGATTTCAGAATATCAATGAGATCATCCCGCGACATGAACTTGAGGAAATCGCGCTGCGTTATAAACAGACGGCCGGTTTCACGATTGAAGCGGTTAATAAGAAATTGCGGGATCCAAGCGCTGGAAGTTAGTTCAGTCCGTTTCGACAGCAGATAAGCGCGCGAGGCTCGAAAGAGCCTCACCACAATCCATTTCGAGTTTAACCTGGAACAGCGCATCCGCGCGGGTCTTACCGGCGTTTATACAGGCTATCGGTTTCTTGATTTGGGCGGCATGGCGACAGAAGCGAAATCCGGAAAACACCATTAGCGAGCTGCCCACCACCAGAAGACCGTCACTGGCTTCCAGCTCCGCAAAGATAAAATCGACCTGCTCCCGCTGGACCGAGTCACCAAAAAACACGACGTTAGGTTTGAGCACGCCGTGGCAATATCGGCATGTCGGAACCTTCAGGCTTTCCACCAGACTGGCGGCGACATCCGCATCCCCGTCGGGAGCAAGAGTCCAGGAGGCCCCGGTGTCTGCGAGCTGCGGATTCATTTCCCTCAGCTGCTGCTGCATCTCCTGGCGGTCACTGACATGGCCACACGCCAGGCAAAGCACCTGGTCCAGTCGTCCGTGCAAGTCGATCACGTGGGCATGGCCCGCCTTTTGATGAAGACGGTCGACGTTTTGCGTCACCAGCATGCGGACACGACCGGCATCCTCCATGACAGCCAGCGCGCGGTGAGCAGCATTGGGCGCTGCATCGCGAACCGGTGGCCAGCCGACATAGCTGCGTGCCCAGTAGCGCTGGCGGCTGGCAGGTTGGCTGATAAAGTCCTGGTGGGTAATGGGATTGCTGCGCTGCCATGCGCCCTCGTTGTCGCGATAGGTAGGGATTCCTGACGCGGCACTGCAACCGGCGCCAGTAAGTACCAGCAGGCGGGGATTGGCATCTAAGAATTTCGCGAGCTGGGAAATCACGAGAGCATAAAACGAAGTGCAGGTTTCACAATTGCCGGGTGCAGCGAGTATACTTCAGTTTTCAATGACTTCTGGTATCGAAAACCATGACTCACACAAGCATACTCGCCAGCACGGCAGTTTTGTTGCTGGCGTCAATTCCTCTGTCAGCCAATGCCGATCTCGAAGACGGGCTGCGAGCCTATGAGATGCGTGACTACGAAACTGCCTACAACGAACTGGCTCCCCTTGTCAGCGAAGGCAGCGTGGAGGCCCAGTATATCCTGTCACGTATGTATCGTAGCGGGCAGTATGTCGACCTCGACATGGCTGCCGGCGCACAGATGCTGAATCTGGCTGCACAGCAGGGTCATGCGCCAGCTCAGCGCGAACTGGCTAACATGTACGTCATCGGCATCGGGGTGCCCAGCAATCCGGTTGAAGCGATTAGGCTGATGACTGCGGCCGCTGAACAGGGTCTTCCCGAAGCCCAGCAGGAACTTGGCATCATGTACCAATCCGGCACCATGATTGAGCCCAATTATGCTGAGGGTCTGCGCTGGTTGCAGGCAGCGGTAGACCAGGGCTACCTGCCTGCCATCCACAGCCTGGGCATGATGCACTACTTCGGGCAAGGTGGCGATATCAACCTGATCGAAGCCGAGCGAATGTTTCGTATGGCTGCGGAGCGCGGGTATGCGCAATCACAGTATCAACTGGGTGCGATGTACCACCAGGGTCAGTGGGTAATGCAAGACCTGGTAAAAGCGGCGATGTGGATGAATGTGGCTGCTGCCAACGGCGATTCGAGCGCACGATTGCTGCAGCGCAGCATGGAAGAGGAAATGTCCCAGGCCCAGGCGGAAGAAGCCCGGGAGCTGGCGATAGCCTGTCGCGCCCGCGCATACAGTGACTGCTAGGTTGCAGGAAAACCTTCCCGCCAATCTGTTACCAGTGCCCCGGGCTGAAAGACTGACGCCCGCCCGCTGAGGGCTCGGTCAACCCACCCGGGCGAATCCGTTATTTATTACCACCTTATCTTGCTGCAGGGAACGACAACGGAACGCGATTTCATCATTGCCCAGATGCCAGATCTCGGTGCTGATGGTGTCGCCGGGATATACAGGTGCGGAAAACCGCAGCCGGATGCGCCTCAGCTGTCCGGGATCATAGCCACAGCAGGACTTTAGTATGGCATGGGTGGCCACACCAAAGGTGCATAGCCCGTGCAGGATCGGAGCCT
This sequence comes from Pseudomonadales bacterium, assembly GCA_038134485.1. GTDB lineage: Bacteria > Pseudomonadota > Gammaproteobacteria > Pseudomonadales > Pseudohongiellaceae > NORP240. The sequence continues at coordinate 90,369 of JAYPVG010000007.1, read as the reverse complement.
TGAACCCGGCCGCGCTTGCCACTGTCGGAGACGCATGCAGCGGGTTGAAATCGCCACTCAGACGATACAGCAATGCCTGTTGCGGCAAGGTAGGCAGGTCGCAGACACTATCTGCACTGCGGTCAGGAATCTGGTCCGGCCGCGGTGAAGTCTTTTTTGGCGCGCCGCAACCGCCGTCTCCCCGACACAAGATGGTAGTCACCAGTGTGCAGTATTCTTCGCCGGTTTCCTTATCGCTGACTGTGCGTTCCGATACCACCAGCGCGCCTACCCTTGGCCCTTTGTCAGCGATATCCGTCACCCGTGTTGTCGCCACTACCGTGGCAGCAACCGGCAAGGGTTTATGGATGATCACTTCCTGTCCGGCATGCAGTACCTGCACCCAGTCGATGCCGGTATCCGGATCCCTGGCCCAGAAACCCGGATACGCCAGTACCACCGACTGACTAGGCATGGCTTTGAGACCATCCTCATAGACAAAGCGCAGGCATGCCTCATCGAGGGGGTCCTGCCCCATACCGATTCCCAGTGCGTAGAGCATGGTGTCTTTCTCGGTATAGGTCTGCTCAAGAGTACCGAAATCCCGATTCAGCAGCTTGTCATAGATTATTGCCAAGGGTTCTCCTCACTCACGGCTCGCTTGTGTGTGCGCAGTTTCCAGGCTAGAAGGGATCCCAGCTGAACACGTCTCCGGACCTGTCCAGTGGCGTAAAATTGCTTTGAAACGCCGGCAGCACCCGCTCCAGAACGGCATCCGGCGTCCAGCCCTCTGCCCTGTGGGCAAAGCGAATTGGCCGCGGCTGGTTGAACAGGAAAATTTCATTATTGCGTACCCCGAATATTTGCCCGGTCACATCCCGCGCCGCATCGCTGCACAGGGCGACCGCCAGTGGCGCAATTTTATCCGGGGTCATCTGCTGAATTTTCGCCACTCTGGCCTGCTCTTCTTCGGAGTTAGTCGGGATGGTTCCGATCAGCCGGCTCCAGGCAAATGGCGCGATGCAATTGGATCGCACCCGGAAGCGACCCATATCCAGCGCCATGGATTTCGACAGTCCGACTATACCCATCTTGGCCGCAGCGTAGTTCGCCTGTCCAAAATTGCCGATCAGTCCGGAAGTGGACGTCATGTTGACGAACGCTCCACTGGTCTGGGCCCGAAAATGCGTTGCCGCAGCGCGACTGACATTAAATGTGCCCTTAAGATGCACATTGAGCACCGCGTCGAAATCCTCCTCAGTCATCTTGTGGAATATGGCATCTCGCAAATTACCGGCGTTATTGATCACTGCATCAATGCGCCCAAAATAATTAACCGCCAGATCAATAATCTCGTGGGCAGCATCCCACTCCGTAACACTGGCGTACGAGCTCACGGCCTCACCGCCGGCAGCCCTGATTGCCTCAACCACCTCGTCAGCCGGACTTTGACTGGCTCCCGAGCCATCTTCCGCGCCGCCCAGATCATTAACGACTACTTTTGCGCCGTGCTCTGCAGCCAGCAACGAAATGGCTCTGCCGATTCCCCTTCCGGCACCGGTGACAACAACGACTTTGTCCTGCAGTAGTGGATGATTGCTCATATTTGCTCCGCGAGTAATGCCAGTCAGTCGAGACGACCGAGAATAGAAATACTGCAAATGTTCTGATGAGGAAAGCCGCCTAGATTATGGTTCAGCCCCAGCCTCGGGTCATTCAGCTGACGGTCGCCCGCCCGTCCCTGAAATTGCAGATAATTTTCGTAGATCATGCGCAAGCCCGAGGCGCCGATTGGATGACCGAAACATTTCAGCCCGCCGTCAATCTGGCACGGGGTTCTGCCGTCCGCATCATAGGTTCCATCCAGCACCGCTTTCACCGCCTTGCCCTCATCTGCCAGCTGCAAATCTTCCATCGTGACAAGCTCGGTAATCGAGAAGCAGTCGTGCACCTCGGTCATACTGATCTCTTCCCGCGGAAAGCGAATACCGGCTTCGTCATAGGCTCGTTGCGCCGCGATGCGGGTAGTCTTCAGATATGACCCATCCCAGCTGTCAGCGCCAGAATGGCCGGACTCTGTGCCGTTGGAAACAGCCAGCTGCAGCGCTTTGACCGCAACCCGATTGTCCTTGCCAAGAGTCTTTGCAATCTCCGGCGTGGTGACAATTGCGCACGCGGCACCATCACTGACACCGCAACAATCGAACAACCCTATAGGTTCGGCAATAAAAGGTGCATTTAACGCCTGCTCTTCGGTAATGGGTCGACGCAGGTGCGCCTTTGGATTCTTGGCGCCGTTGGCATGGCTCTTCACCGATACGTGGGCCATGGCGCGCTTGAGATCATCTTTATTGATGCCGTGCTTGGCGCGGTAACCGGTAGCCAGCTGGGCAAAGGCGCCGGGAGCCGACAGGTTGGGCCAGTACATGTCGTTTTCGACGCCGCGGCTGCGCTGGGGCAATCCGCCATAACCGGTGTCCTTGAGTTTTTCCACTCCCAGAGCCAGTGCAATGTCACAGGCGCCTGAGGCAACGGCGTAGACTGCCCCTCGAAAAGCTTCCGTACCCGTGGCGCACATGTTTTCCACCTTGGTGACAGGTATGTAATTAAGCCGCAGAGCGATTGCCAGCGGCATGGCGCTGGAACCAACGTTGAAGGCATCTATACCGGCACCAAACCAGGCGGCCTCTATCTGCTCGCGTTCGACACCGGAATCCGCCAGGCACTCCTCGAATGCCTCAACCATCAGGTCAGATGGACTGGAGTCCCAGCGCTCACCGAACTTGCTGCAGCCCATGCCCAGAATCACCACTTTGTCTTTGATTCCACTCGCCATCACGAGTCTCCTGAGTGTTAATAGGGTTTATTTTACACGCATCACCAGAGGCGCTCCGTTAATGCGTCGGAACCGCTTTCCAGAAATATTTCCTGAAGCCTCGCTGGTGATCAATCTGCTTGATGCGAAAATGCACTGAAACCGGAGTGCCAGAGTCGACATTACCTGCATCAACCTCGGTGAAGTCCATCATCAGGCGACCGCCGTCATTAAATTCGATCATGCCGAAATAGGCCGGCGGATCCCAGTCGAACGTCAAGCGGTCTGCTGTCCAGGTCTTGACAACACCGGAGCTGCTGGCGAAATGATAGGTGTCCTGACTATCCAGCGCGTTACATTGGGGATTAACACAGTAACGCTCGCGAGGAATCTGCACGGTTCCACAATTTCGACATTTTCCCCCCACGAAGCCGGTCAGCAGGTCTTTGCGCCGATTGAAGCCCGACAGATAGGTTTGCTTGTCAGTTTCGCCGCGCTTGCCGATATCCCGCTCCACCAAATTATTGAAACTGAGAAAGCGGTGGTAATTTTCTTCGGGCCTGCCACGCGCCAGAGAGCCACTAACACCGCTGAGCGGTCGCCTCAGCCGACCCTGGCCAGTAGCCCGAAATAAAAGGGCATCGCAGCCCTGACCAAATCCGACCAGCAAGATCAATTCCCCAGCCTGTGCCTGCTCCAACACCCTGGCCAGCAGCAACAGGGGTTGTGCCACGCCCGCCACGCCGCAATGTTCCAGCTGGTTATCTACAACAGCGCTGTCCCCGATTCCCAGCTTCCGCGCCACGGTAACCGGAGTCCTGGCCTGGTCACTGGGCAGAATGAAGTAATTGATCTCACCCGCATTCAGAGCGCTACGCTCCAGCAACGCCGCAACTGCCGCCGGCACATCTTTCATGAAGCCCTCGTCACGAATCCAGCGCTCCTCCCAGTCATAGTCAAATTCCGCCTCATCGCCCCGGTAATGATCGACAAAGTCGTTGGCTACCGTTTCATGGTCCAGGTACTCGGCAATCAATTCGTCGCTCCCTACACAGAGCGCTGCCGCTGCATCTCCCCACAACATCTCCTGGCGCGAGCCAGCTTTGGCGCGTCGGCGCTCAGAGGCTACCAGCAGTTTCTGACTATCGTCTGAGACACCTGATTTAAGGAGGCTGATAAGGGCGGAGGTGGCAGCACGTTGCGAACCGGTGATGTCCATAGAATGCAGGTTGCGAGGTAGATTGAGGGCTTCACCCACTACCACCGAATTCTGCCGGTCCAGGAAAGGCAGCGTGGTCGAGGCCAGATAAAGGGACTCGACCTGCGGGCTATCGATGCTCGACAGACAGTCTCGGGCCGCCTCGACTGCCATGGTAATAGCGTCCTCATCCCAATGGCACATGCTGCGCTCACCCCGGGCAAGTGACTTGAGACTGGCATCAAACCAGCTGTTGGCTTCGGCAATAACCTGCTTTTTCAGACGCGCCCTGGGTATGTATGCGCCGTACGCGGTAATTCCGGGCATTATTTCCCCCTGCTGCCCTGGTGACTTTCTGTTCGGCCTGTCGATCAACTGTGCAATCAATCAGACCGATGATTACACTCGATTAGGACCCGACAAGTCCACCCCTGCCGGTTTTTCGATGTTTACCCCATGCGCTTGCGGGCATATCGACAAGACGCGGCCCAGCAGTTAGGATGACAGTCCGATAAACAACAAGCCACTGAAAAGTATGATGATATTCAAAAGCCCTCACCCCGATCTGGAAATCCCGCAACGTAATCTTGCAGAGATAGTGATGCACCGCGCCACTGAACTGGCAGACAAGCCCGCCATCATCGATGGGCCGACTGGGCGCACCTACACCTATGGACAATTGCAGGCACTGATCGATAAATTTGCTGCCGGTCTCGTGGCTCGCGGGTTTAAAAAAGGCGATGTGCTCGGCATCTACATGCCCAATGTTCCGGAATACGCCATCGCATTCCTGGGAACTGCGGCGATCGGGGGCATCAACACCACGATCAACTCTCTGTACTCACCCAAGGAGGTAGCCTTTCAGCTGAACGATTCCGGTGCAAAATTCCTGCTCACCATCCCCCAGTTCATGGAAGGTGCAAGCACGGCAGCCGCGGAATCCGGCGTGGAGGAGATTTTCGTATTGGGGGAAGCCGACGGCGCTACGCCTTTCAGTGCGCTGCTAGACAACGATGGCAGCTTTCCGGCCGTCGCCATTGATCCGGCGGAAGATCTCGTGGCCCTGCCCTACTCGAGCGGTACGACGGGGCTGTCAAAGGGCGTCATGCTCACCCATGAGAATCTTATTGCCAATATGGTGCTGACCGCCTCTCAAGGCCACGCCGGCGAAAATGATGTGTTCCTCGGCCTGCTGCCGTTCTTCCATATTTACGGCATGGTACTGATCCTCAACATGGGTTTGTATCATGGTGGCACCATGGTGACCATGCCGCGCTTTGAAATGGAACAGTTTCTGCAGATCGCCCAGCAGTACAAATTGACCTACCTGAGTCTGGTACCCCCTCTGGTACTGGCACTGGCCAAGAGTCCACTGGTCGATGAATACGATCTTTCCAGTGTCCGCATGATCGGTAGCGGGGCCGCTCCTCTTGGAAAGGAGCTGGAGGAGGCGGTTGCCAGGCGGCTGGGCTGCGAGATATACCAGGGCTACGGATTGACCGAAGTCAGTGGTGCAAGCCACGTCAATCCACCAGATCCCAAAAGCATGAAGTCGGGTTCGGTAGGACCGGGAATAGCCAATTGCCTGTCCCGCGTGGTGGATGTGGAAAGCGGCGAAGATCTGGGTCCCAATGAACAGGGAGAAATCTGGATCAAGGGACCTTTCCTCATGAAGGGTTATCTCAACAATGCAGAAGCCACCGCGGACAGCATCGATGCCGAGGGCTGGTTTCATTCAGGGGATATTGGCTACGCAGACGACGATGGCTACTTCTACATAGTCGATAGGCTCAAGGAACTGATCAAGTACAAAGCTTACCAGGTAGCGCCCGCCGAGCTTGAAGCCCTGTTGCTAACCCACCCTGCTATTGCCGACGCGGCCGTGATACCTAGCCCGGATGAAGAGGCTGGCGAAGTGCCCAAGGCGTTCGTGGTGCTCAAAGGAGAAATCACGCCGCAGGAAATCATGGACTGGGTCGCCGGGCAGGTGGCTTTCCACAAAAAGATTCGGCTCCTGGAAATCGTTGACGAAATCCCGAAGTCCAGTTCCGGCAAGATTCTGCGACGGGTGCTGGTAGACCGGGAACGGCAAAGCCTGCAGTCGGGAGCGCAGTAAGCCTACTAACTTTTCTGCCCGTATCAGACTGAACTTAATGAGGTAATTGCGAATATGGCCAAAATTATGTTGCTTGTTGTTAGCCTGTCAATCTCCTCGGGAATCCTGGCGCAAACCAGCCTGCCGACGCTGGCTCAGCTTGACCCGGGCTGGAATGCGATCGCAACCGATGGACTGTGTTCCAGCGGAACCCCTTTTCAATTCTTCGCCAAAACATCGACGGGCAGTGACAACCTGTTAATTTATTTCAACGGCGGCGGTGCCTGCTGGTTCGGCCAGGCCTGCGATCTGAACAGTCAACCCAATGTGCATTCTCCTTTTGCCGACATGGACTCAAATAATCCCGCTATGGGTGGCGGGATTTTCGCCAGCGACCGGACCGAAAACCCGTTTCAGAATTACGATATGGTGTTTATTCCCTACTGCACCGGCGATGTCCACATCGGAGCAGGCGAGCAGTTTTACAGCTACATCAATGCCGAGGGCGGCGAGGTTACAATCAATACCTACCACAACGGCTACGAAAACAGCAGCAGGGTACTGAACTGGGTTTACGAGAACTTCGAATCCGCCGACCGGGTAGTAATCGGCGGCAGCAGCGCCGGGGCAATCGGTTCGTCCTTTTACGCTGGCATGGTAGCCGAGCATTTCAGCGATGTGCCGGTAGTGCTGCTGGCGGATGCGGCCGGCGGCTATAACAGCCCCAGCCTGTCGGTAACCTTGAGTGCATGGAATACTGCAGCCATCCTGCCGGACTGGCCGGAATACGCTGGCGAAACAAATGACACGCTCACCTTCGAGGATTTCTATGTCGCCAGCGCCAACCACAGCCCTAACCTGACCATAGCGCAGTACAACACCGCTGAAGATGACGTGCAGTACAACTTTTCCTACCTCATAGGCGACTCGCCCGGCAGTTTCAGCCTGGCCCAGCGCATTTTCAATCACTACATTGAAATCGAAAGCGGTGTGGACGAGTTTTACAGTTACACCGCCGGGGGCACGGTGCATACCATTCTCAGAAGTCCGATATTTTACGATTACACGGTAGAGGGAATTCGTTTCGTGGATTGGGTAGATGCGCTGATCAATGGCAGATCCGTAGCTGACATCAGTTGTGTCAATGAGGCAAACGGGTGCAGTACCGCACCGGGAGAATAACGATAGTCAATTCAAATCAAAGAGGTTGAAAAAATGACTGCATCACGCACCGCACTGGCAACCCTTGTCCTCGCTTTTTTTGCGGGCGAAACATTGCTGGCTCAGGACGGCGGCTCATTCATTATCAACAAGAAGGAAGTAGAATCGGTATTCGACCAGGGACTGGCCAACCTCGCTACCGGACGAACCGTCAGCGACATAGTGGCAAGGCATGTCGACGTTGGCGACGAGTACATGGGCGTTTCGGTTGTGCAACGAAGCAAAACAGAAATTACCGAGCAGGAAACCGGGATCGCGCATACCGATCTTGACGAGATTTACTACATTGTCACGGGAGAGGGCACTATGGTGACGGGCGGAGAATTTATCGACCCGCAAACAAGTCACAGTGACCTGCTTGGCGGCATGCTGCGAGGCACTATCAGGGGCGGCGTATTACAGAAGGTCAAACCGGGCGATATCGCGATTATCCCGAAAGGCATGCCCCACGGCTGGCACGAGATCGTCACCGACAGTATCGGTTACCTCATCTTCCGCGGAGATCCTAACGAGGTCATGGATCTGAAATACGAGTGAGCAGGGGAAACCCTTTACTCCAAAATACAATAGCGACATTCTGCGTCCACGAGCTTTCAGGCTGACGATTCCAGCATACGCAGTCCGGAGAGCCGCGCGGTCAGATTGAATAAAAAAAATCAGTACCGCGCGAGCCGCTCAACCACGTACGTGACACTCGAATCCATCGCCTCCAACAGCGGTCCCGGGTATACGCCAATGGCGATGATAGCGATCGCCAGTGGGGTTACAGTAAGCAATTCCCTGAAATCGAGATCTGTTAATTTGGAGGCGGCCTCGGTTCGCGGCTGGCCAAAGGCGACGCGCTGTAGCATCCATAACATATAGGCTGCACCCAGCACGATGCCACCCATTGCAAGAACTACGAACAAGAAATTTTCACTCGATACCCCGACCAGAATCAGAAATTCGCCGATGAAGTTCGATGTCGTTGGCAGTCCGAATGAAGCAACCGCAAATAAGCTCAGGATGGCCACAAAGCGCGGCATACGCTGCTGAAGACCTCCATAGTCCGCGATAGCGCGACTGTGGGTTCGATCGTAGAGCTGCCCCACGATCAGGAACATGGCACCGGTAGTAAGACCGTGAGTCATCATCTGCAGCAGCGCACCCTCGATACCCTCATTGTTGAACGAAAAAATACCCAGGGTTACAAAACCCATGTGGGATACAGACGAATACGCAACCAATCGTTTTAGATCAGTCTGCGCCAGCGCCATGTATCCTCCGTAGAGAATTCCGACGACTGACAACCAAAGTATGGCAGGCGCAACATTATGCGCAACTTCAGGAAAAATCGGCAGACAAAAACGAATAAAGCCATAGCCACCCATCTTTAATAGCACGCCAGCTAGCAACACGCTGCCAGCGGTAGGTGCCTCTGAGTGGGCATCTGGCAGCCACGTATGGAACGGCAGCATCGGCAGCTTGATCGCAAACCCGAGAAACAGAGCCAGAAAAATCCACGTTTGCGAATCTGGCGAATAGCTGGCATCAGCGAGTGAAATTATGTCGAAAGTGCCGGCCTGCAGGGACATGCCCAGAATTCCCACAAGCAGCAGCAGACTTCCTGTCAGACTGTATAGGACGAATTTGAGCCCGGCAGCAATGCGCTGCGGTCCACCCCACAAAACGATCATAAAATACATGGGAATCATGGTGACTTCCCACAGCATAAAAAACAAAAAGGCATCCAGCGCCGTGAAGACTACCATCATCGCGCCTTCCACGAGCAGTATCAGCATCATGAAGGCTTTGAGACGAGTGGTTATCGATTCCCAAGATCCTAAAACACAGAGCGGCGGAAGCAGGGTCGTTAACAGCACCAGTAACAGGCTGATGCCATCTACTCCGACCGCATACTCGATACCAAAGGTTGGCATCCACTCAAAGCGCTCAACGAATTGCAGGCTGGAATCTTCAAGATCAAAGTTACTCCAGAGGAATACGGCCAGAGCTGTGTTGACCAGGGTCGTCACCAGCGTCATGGAAAGTATCCATTTGCGCTCGCGGACAAATGCGATGGCGGCCATGCCAATAAACGGCACTGCTATCATCAAGCTAAGTAAATGGTTCGTTAGTAAGTAACTCATAGCGTTGGCTACCCCGCGATCCAGTAGAAAAAGCCCAAGGCTGCAACGAGCCAGATGACTATAACCAGGAGATTATGCTGAAGTGTGTGAGGTTCGTAGCGCCGCGCAGTCTGGCCTGATAAATCAACGCCACGTCCAATTCCTTCAACTGTTTTTGATATGCCCTTCGAATCGACAAACTGCCCTACCCAGCGGGCGGCTTTCACGCTGCCTCCGCCGATCGAAACCACCCGATTATCAACTGCAGAATCAAGAATTCGCAGTCGGCGAGCGAGTCCAGTGCTGGCTGTGCCCAATAGGATGACCAGACGATCGATGATGCCTTGATCCACCCTTTTCCACATCCAATCGGCGATTCCAAGTGTGGGACGCACCAGATATACCTCGTATAGCTCGTCAAAATATCCTTTATTAAGGAAAAACACATACAATCGCTTCCGCCACTGCGGCATAGACGGCAGTCGGGCATTCAATGACTGGCGATATGCGATTACCCAGCCAGCAATAGCGACCGCCAATGGTATCAACGCCCACAATGAGTATCCCATTTCTGATTGCGTGGATAGGCCGGCAACCGCAGGCGACAAGAAGTTTGCTAACCATTGCCAGACGATTACGAGGATGGTGATCATGATAATCAATACGAACGCAATTCCGCCCATGTGTTTGCCGGAAAAAAGCATCGGAGCCACTACAGCGTCACCATCTCTTGCCCCTGGCGGTCCCCGGTGAAAGACGGCTGTCAGCCCCCTGACAAGATACATGGCCGTAATGAAAATAGTGCCAAGACTCACTATCCACAGCGCCGTGTTCGCCGCCGTAAAGCCCTGGGACAACCACAGGTAGCGATAGGGCCCGGAGAAAATTATCAGCACCGGAATCAGCGAAAGAACGAATCCCCCGGCAAACAATCCCCCGCCACCGGAGCTCGACCGGACATCGTCATGGGTTTCCAGGTGGCGATGGGTGCCTGCGAGCGCATTGCCGGTTGAAAGGAACAGATAGGCCTTGAAAAAGCCATGCGCAAGCAGATGGAATATGGCGGCCACAAACGCGCCAACGCCACAGAGAAAGGTCATAAACCCCAGTTGACTGATGGTTGAGTACGCAAGTGTTCGTTTAATGTCCGTCTGGGTAAGCGACACCACTGCCGCAAACAGCGCAGTAACACCTCCGATAATCGCAATGACGGTCATGGTGGTAGGTGATAGCACTACGATCGGACTCAATCGCACTAACAAAAACGGACCGGCGTTGACCATTGTCGCTGCATGGATCAGGGCTGAAACCGGAGTCGGTGCCTCCATGGCAAACGGCAACCAGACGTGCGCAGGCATTTGTGCTGATTTACCGATCGCCCCGCAGAAAAGACACAACGTCAGCAATGTAATAGACCCCGTTGACGCCTCAGTGCCCGCCTGTGCCATTGCCAGTATTGTCGGAATATCCAGCGTGCCAAAAGTCCGGAAGGTAAGAATTACGCCGATGCCCAACCCGACATCAGCGATCGAGTTCACCAGAAAGACTTTTGTGGCAGCACGCGCAGCCTGCGGTCGCTGGGAGTAGTGTGAGATCAGCAGGTAGGAGCAGATGCCCATAACCTCCCAGAATATGAAGGTCAGAAGCAGGTTGCTGCTCATTACAAGTATCGTCATGGCAGCCGTGAACAGGGCGGTAAGGGCAAAAAAGCGACTGTGCCTGGCGTCCCCGACCATATATCGGGAAGCATAGACCTGAACAACCATGCTAACGCCGGTCACCAGCAGCAACAGCAGAACCGTCAGCTGATCAATATAAAATCCGAGATTTACCGTCAAGCTTCCCGAATCCAGCAACTGGTACAGTTCAATGCTAACCGCGCCGTCAGCAGCCACCTTTATGAAAGCATAGACCGACACCAGAAAAGAGAGGGTAACTGCAGGTATCACCAGCCGGTGTCCTCTACCTTCCAATCTTTCTCCAGACAATGCCAGCATCAGCGCGGCGGCAAGGGGAAGAAGGGGTATCAGTGAATAAATCGACATAGTTTCCTCAAACGCCCCCGCTGTTCACAGTTGCGAGCAATAACTGAAACACAGAATCGCTCATAAGCCCCAGTGCAATCATGGTAATAGAAATTATTCCCAGGCTGATGCGCGAGGCACCGGAGAGTTCGACTGCTGCTGTATCGCCCGCCTGCGGCTGGAAAAACCAGCTGGCAAAAATCTTCAGAAAGTATGCGAGTGTCAGCAGTGTCGAGCCCAGTACAGCAAACGCAGCGACGTAATGTTGCGCCTCGAGAGCGCCGAGAATGATGTTCCATTTACCGAAGAATCCTCCGGTGGGTGGGAGCCCAACCATCGCAATGGCTGCCACGACCAGTGACCCTGTCAACCAGGGTGAGAATCGCGCGGTATCACGGATGTCATCCAGCGTTCTGGCGCCATGATAGTGAAGCAAGATACCTGCAATCATAAAGAGCGCGGCCTGCATGAACATGTCATTGATCAGATAGAACATGCCTCCGGTAAACCCGGTAGTGTTCCCGAGGCTGACACCAATCAGTATCAAACCGATGTGACTTACGCCGCCATAGGCGAACATGCGTTTGAGATCAGTCTGGATCAGTGCCAGCGCACCGCCAATCAGCGCCGCAAGGACACCAAGTTCTTCCAGCACCACCAGAACCGGCACGTGGCCCACCTCGACATTGGGAGCAATGAGCGAGTACTCGATGCGCACCCACGCCACCAGTGCGACCTTGGTTACCGTAGAAGCCAACAGCGGCGACACAGCCGAGGGTGCATTCACGTAGGCGTCAGGCAACCAGCTGTGCAGCGGTATCAAGGCCATCTTGATTGACAGACCAAGAAAAATATAGATCAACCCACTGACCACCGCTGTAGAGGTCAGGATCTCAGGAATGCGTACAGCCAGATCCGCCATGTTGAGCGTGCCGGTAGCTACATACAGATGTCCCAGACCAAGCAGATAGAGCGTTGCTCCAAACGACCCCAGTAACAGGTACCGAAAAGCATAGAGGCTCGCCTTTCCTCCACCCGCCCCCACCAGGGCGTACCCTGTCAATGCCGCAACCTCAAGAAACACAAAAACATTGAACAGGTCTGCGGCAAAGACAATTCCGACCAGCCCCGACAGAAGAATCAGGATCAGAGTGTAGTACTGCATGCTCTTTTTGTGTTCGGATGAGACCGTGACCTGGCCGTAAATCAGTGACAGCAGCGCAGCCATGCAGATTGCCAGGATTACCACTGCTGCCAGAGAATCATCTAGCCAGGCAATACCTATCGGAGCGCCCCATCCACCCAGTGCGTACTCGATAGGACCTTGCGTCTGAACGACATGCAAATTGGCAATGGCAAGTAACACCATAACAGACACTGTGCCCAGAGCAATAATGGGACACAAGGCACGTCTCTTTACCGTCACAGTGGGAATGGCAACGCCCACTACAAACGGTAATAGAAAAAGAAGCATGGGCAGATTACTGCTCATCAAGCTGCTCCAATATTTCATCTTCTTCGAGGCTTCCGAAATGCCGATAGATTGCAGTAACCAGTGCAAGCGAAACCCCGAGGGTAGCTACCTGCACGACAATAGCGGTCACGGTCAGAACATGCGGTAGAGGATTGGCATAGTTCAACGCATTTACCACCGTTTCACCGTCCGGAATGATAGGCACTGTCGCTCCTTCCTTGGCGCTGAAAGCGACCAGAAAGAAAATCGCGCTGGTCTGCACTATGTAAAGACCTATAAGTTTTTTTACGAAATTAGGATGTGCCGCCATGATATAAATGCCCCAGAGGAACAAAATCACAAAGACGATAAAGTTTGGCCTTTGCAGCAACGTTTGTAGCAGTTCAACCATTTGAGGCCTCCTCACTTCGAGTCACGTCTTCCTCGAAAGAAAGGCTGATCGCAATTGAAACACCGGTGACCGCAACGTCGACTGCCACCCCGATTTGCGTTAACAATATTCCGACAAAATGTTGCGACGGCTCGTCAAGATTCGGTATTTGAAGATAGCTGTAGTTAAGAAACTGCCCGCCTCCGATCAGGCAAAGACCACCGACACCGGCAAAGATAAGTAAGCCTACCCCATCGCCATGCAGTATCTTCCGGGCCAGATTGCTGTCCGTTGAATCAACACCGAAGATAAGAATTGCCATGATCATGCTGGCAGCAAACACTACTCCGCCGACGAATCCACCTCCGGGTCCGTATTGACCAAACATCAGAACGTAGATCCCGAAGAGTTGCGAGACAGGGATAATTATTCGTCCCAGGGTACGCACGATTGCGCTGTCATGGGGCTGAATCATGATCCCCCCTTCCGGAGTAGCAGCGCACAGGCAATCCCGGCGGTAAAGATTACGATCGTCTCGACCAGAGTATCGAAGGAACGATAATCCATAAGGACAGCTGTGACGACATTAGGTGTGCGGGTGTCCTCGAGACTGTTTTCGAGATACACCGGCGAGATATGGGTACTTGCCGGCGAATTGACATCGCCGAATGTCGGCAAATCCCCGGCACCGAACAGTAACAGCAAGCCAAGCAAGGGCAGGCCCACAATTGCCGTCCAGGGAACCGGTGGTCTGCGAATCTGTCGATCCTTTTCGTTAGTGCGAAAAAGTGTGAGTAGAAAAAATACCGTCGCCAGCCCTGCGCCGACCACTGCCTCGACAAATGCCACGTCCACGGCGCCTACCAACGCCCAAACCAGTGCGAGAGCAAAACTGTACGAGCCGAGGATCAGCACGGCCGCGATCAGGTCCTTGACCAGTATTGCTCCGGCTGCCGTCAGCACGAGTAATATCAAAAGTGGAATTTCTATTGCCATTCTAATCCCTGTTTTCCGGCCTCAAGCCGTATCGATATGCTGCCCTCAGGGTCGCATGTGAAATTACCGGGTTCATCAGGTAAACGAGCACCAGCACCACCAGAATTTTTAAGAAGTTAAGGGTGAATCCCTCGTGAACAGCCAGTCCGGCCAGCACGAAAACTGCACCGATCGAATCGGTCAGGGACAAGGCATGAGCGCGAGAAAAAACGTCCGGTAATCGCAGCATGCCGAGCGCACCCACTACGAGGAAATAAAGCCCGATGCTAATTAATGCAATTGCCATCCAGGTCATTTTTCTCGCGCTCCCCGTTCTTCCAGAAATTTGGCGATAGCCAGCGCGCCAACCAGGTTAAGCAATGCATACCCTGTCGAGATATCAACAAACATGTCCACGCGTTCAAAGATGGTGCCAATCAGCACAAGCAACACGATAGCCTTGGTGGATATTCCATTCAGCCCCAATACACGATCAAAAACACTGGGCCCACGGATCACACGATACAGATACACGAGCATCAACGCGGTTACTGTGACAAACACGAAAGGAAGGAACGCGTTCACAGTTTGTCCTCTCGCGACAGAAAAATCTCACCCAACTTGGCGTCAAATACGCCCTGCAACAGATCCTTCCGCGATTCTTCGTCGATCGAGTGCACCAGCAATTCGCCTGGTGCGACTTCTACGGTAATTGTGCCGGGCGTTAACGTGATCGAGTTACCCAGTGCAACCAGTTCTCCGTCACTGGTCAGTCTGGTTTTATGCGTAATCAGTTCAGGAGCTATGGGCAGAGTGGGACTGAGGATCAGACGACTCACATGAAACCCGCTCTTCATAATCCGGCCAAACAACCACGGTACGTAAAGCACAGCAGACAGTACTGACACGCGCCGAATACGCCGTGTTCCAGCCGGATTCAGCCAGGCAATTGCAGATGCAACAATGACACCTGCTGTAATGTGCAGAGGATTGGTCGATCCGGAAAGGACGAACCAGAAGAAGAACAGGGCGATGGCAGCAATTATTTTCATAGCTTGATCAGTTGCCAGGTAGCATCCTGATTGTAGCGGTGAAACTCGGAGCTGGCGGGATCGATCGCAACCAGGTTTAACCAGCCGTTGTGGAAAAATTGCTGCAATATATCGTGCCTGGCGATGATCCCACCAATAATTGCAGGGTCCGCTTCTATGATGGTGAGCAAGCGCATTGGCTCATGAAAATGGGTAGCACCATCATTCACCGTCTGCAATGGTAGTCCTGTGGCAAGGTCGCTCTGAGAGCCGTACATTACACCAAGCCCGCCGACAACATTGTGAATCACCTTGCTGCCACTCCCGTATTTCCACGGGTCAGTCGCTGACGTGTAGTACTGCATGTTAATCCACTCACCCACGACCAGTGGTGCCGTCATTATCTTTTCCAGAAATGCACCCTCGGGATCGGATTTGGCGTCGTACGAGTGCAGAAAACAGCGTCCGCCGAGATCAAGCCCCCGTGTTAGAGCCCGTCTTCCAATAATGAATCCAGCGTTACCCGAAAGACCCCATTCCGGGCGGGTATTGGCCCAGTCGAAGCTACGGGACTCCACATGTGCATAGGCTTGCTTAGCTGTCATGTTGCGGGGAGTACCAGGAATTCTGTTGCAGCGATCAAGAGCCTGCTGCTCGCCGCCTTCCAGGAACGCCTGTTGCAACTGCTGAAAAGCGTCTCGATGGCTGTCGGGAATGTCCACAGTGTCGTAGAAGTCAACTCTATCAGCAGTAGTATTATGTTTGGCGGGCAGGAACCAGGTATCGTCCGGAACGGTCAGCCCCCGACTTGCGAGTTCGGCCCGAACTTCGGGATTATTGCCCATTGCAGCAAATGTTCGGGCATTGGGGTCGCCATGGCGCCCGCCACAAGCTCCGCAATCGAGGGCGGCGAAATACGGATTATTGTCAGTCGTACTGCCGTGGCCACACAGCACCACGAAGCGACCAAAATTTCTCGTGAGGCCTATCATGCGAAGACCTCCTTCGATGAAGTTGGCCTGTTGCTCGATAGTAAAGCCTCGAGTCAGTGCCACAGGTTCGCCACTGACCTGCGGAAGCTCGCTGTTTTCAGCACCCGCGTCAATCTCGGTCGACACCGGCTCGACGAACCAGCGTTGTGCCGCTCCAAGAAGCCCATGGTAAGGCCGCCTGAGCATCGTTTTACCCAGCAAGGCAAGGCTGAAAAACAGCCCCAATATATCGACGAGCAGAAAGGAAGCAATGGGGCTATGTTTCAGCTCGTGAAACAGGTGTTCGCCAAACTGTTTCCAGCGTGAACCGGCTGCGTAACGGGCCAGCACCTTTTGCTGTCCGTCTCGGGGTAACTCAAACAGCGCGGTTGACGGCGTCAGCAGGACGGGGCACAGTGGGAAGGATTCTTCCGTATCATACCCGCGGTGGCTGATAGGAATGCCGAAAAAGCCCGCATAGCCAAACGTCTCCACGGCAGCAACCTGCTCAAAATGTCGGCGAAATGGCTCCGAACGGACATCGATACAAAATGCTGCCTGGGCCAGAGGTCGCCCTGTAAGCTCAGCAACATTGCCTCGATGGGCACGTATTCTCGATAGTAAATCAATGCGGAAGGATTCTTCATAGGCTTCCAACCACACCGGCAACTGTTTTTCAGCGGGGAAATCATCCAGCCAACGAAGCAATCTCGAGGCCTGTTCTCGGGTAATCCTGGAGACAGCTTCGGCGTCCATTTCCAGCAATTGCAACAGCTGGAAAAGCCTCCAGGCATCACGGCTGACCGCAATCTTGTGTGCACTGAGTGCGGCCTCGGGAGCCTTGTTATGGTCCTTTAGATAAGCTGCTATTGCAGTCAAGTTACCTTCGGTTCCCCAACTGCGGCGAGCATGCACGCCAACCAGTGACTGTTCATAAAACAAGCGAACCGCGAGGTACTGCAATGGGTCAATGGGGGATTGTTTTTGAATCGGATCGTCTGGATTCAATCCGCGCCAGCGGATAAGTCCTGCCCACCCCGGCAATTGGGCGAATACCCGAGTCAGGTACTCTGGCCAGCGAGCTTGTGGAATATGCATTGCATGAAGGGATTGCTGAATCGCAACCTCAGGATCATCGGGTAATGCAGCGACCATGCTGGCAAAATCCGCAATACCGAGCAAGCGCCCGCTAGCATCGTATTGCGCCAGTTCACGCCAAGCCGTGTAAAAGCCTGATTTTCTGCCGGGCATGGACCATGCGGCCATGCCTTCATCCGCAAATGAGGAGACCCACTTGATCATTTGTTGGTCGATCGTTGTGACTAGCGCGCACGGGGTAAGCTGGTCCAACCAGTCACTCAGGGTTCGACGGAATGGAAGATCCATCGTGAATTGGACGTTTTCGTTGCGCGCGGAATCTCTGACATCGGCCATGTCCCGATCGAGACCGAGTATCGACAATATCTGATTCCACAGTGCGTTAAGATCGATCGATGACGTGCTACCGTTCACGGGATTTTGCAGCGCTCCTCCAGAAGTTAGCTGCCAATCGAGCAGCGCCGGTTCCAGTGCCGTTATGCCATGCAGCAGGTGCAATCGGTGGATTTGATTGACTGTCACGGTGTGTAGTGACAGAGACAGGGATTCGTCAATTCGAGGTCCGACCCGGGCTAAGGCACTCTGCACGCTCGCATTATCGATGCGCCCTGCACGAAACAGAGCCCGATATTCGTCGAGAGACAGATACCCTTCGGCACCAAACAGATTCTTTGCTTGCCGAAACGCCTCATCGAACTGCAAATGCTCGAGGCCCTGAATCGGGTTGTGGGACACAAACCCCTTCATCGGCCAGAACTGGGATACAGGGCCAACTGCCTCTTCTACGAGGCTTTGAATGTTTACAGCAGATTGCATCAGGATGACTTTTTCCGCGCCGCCAACGGATGCTCGGACAGCTGTCGGTGGCCGTCGAGACCTCTGATCTGGAGTTCACGGTCCTCCTCTTGAAATTCCGTAGCGAGGATTTGGAGGTTGGCCAGTACAGTATGATCAACAAACTTTGTACCTGAAAGATCAACGATCACCCTGGCTGCGCGCTGCGCTTCGATGCGTCGCTTCAGAGCAATCCAGGTACTGAACACCGCGGAGCTTTCAACCTTGACTGTAGCAGAGTCTCCGCCGCCGTTTTCAAGGCTAATGCTGGGCTTGAACAATGAAACAAATGGCGTTCCGTTTATGAGGTGAATGATTGCCTTGACCACAATTCCGATACAAATACCCACGAGCAGATCTGTTGCCAGTACGCCAAGAATCGTCGAGACAAATATAATGAACTGCTCACGGCCGATTTTGTACATGTGGATGAATTCGTTCGGCGACGCCAGGCGGAAACCGGTGAAAACCAGCATCGCAGCCAGTGCGGCCAGGGGTATACGGTTGATCAAAGCTGGTGCCAGAGCGACAAAGGCGAGAAGGCACAATCCATGGAACATGTTGGCGTATCGGGTTCGCGCACCATTGTCGATATTTGCCTTGCTACGGACGATTTCGGAAATCATTGGCAAGCCGCCGATGAAGGCAGCAACGGTATTTCCAATGCCAACAGCTAGCAGGTCCTTATCCATATTGGTTTTGCGACGCCACGGATCGATCTGATCAACTGCTTTCGCACTCAGTAATGATTCCACGCTTCCGATGAGCGAAAACATGATGACGTACTTGATGCCCGTGGAGGTCAATACGCCGGAGAAATCAGGAAATGTAATCGCGCTGAACATGTTGCTGGGGACGTTTACAAGGTACTGCGGACCCACCAGGTTTTGCTGTCCTCCAAAGGCAATCAAATGCTCGGTGCCAAGATCGAAGTACATACCAAGGGGAACAGCCACGAGCAATACGAGCATAGGTGCCGGAATTATCTTGAGTTTCGGATTTTTAATGAGTTGAAACAGGAACATGATGGCCAGGCTTATCCCGCCGATCAATGCGATTGCAGGGTTCATCTCCAGGAAGTAGGTCGGAATGGACGCAAGCCTTTCCAGAGGAGTACCGTCGGCCTGGACGCCAAGTGAAATGGGCAATTGGGTGGAAATCACCAGAATCCCGATGGAGGCGAGCAGCCCGTGCACAGCGGAGGTCGGAAAAAACTCACCGAGGATACCCGATCTGAACACACCAAATAAAATCTGAATTACGCCTGCGACAACCCCAACGCCCAGCGCCAACCTATATGCTTGCAGGTCAGCTGTCAGGTCGGCACCACCAGTAAATCCAAACTCCGTAACGCAGCCCAGCGCGACGACAATAAGTCCTGCTGCAGGTCCCTTGATTGTCAATTCAGAGTTACTGATAAAGGCAGACAGAATGCCGCCAACAATCGCCGTGAAGACGCCGGCGATTGCCGGATATCCGCAGGCGAGCGAAATAGCTAGACATAGAGGCAGAGCAATCAGGAAGACCAGGAATCCGGACAGCAAATCGGCTTTCCAACTGAGTTTGAGTCCCTGCAAATTACCCCGGGGAATGTCGGCGATTGGATTATTCATAGTTCTTGTCACTGTTCATTGATTAACTTGCAACGATTAACCCCGTCAAAGGGCCAATAATTTTTGCCGCTGAGAGAGCACATTTGCATAATTTACCTTACATTGGCTATTATCATAGTGCAAACAATATTATGGATAAGAATGATTAAGTGATAGAAATATACTATCATTCGGAAGGGCCTATCGGGAAAGTTGGCTACAGGAGTTAGTAACTCATGAATCCGTCAGACATCACTCTCA
This sequence comes from Pseudomonadales bacterium, assembly GCA_038134485.1. Lineage (GTDB taxonomy): Bacteria > Pseudomonadota > Gammaproteobacteria > Pseudomonadales > Pseudohongiellaceae > NORP240. Next base: position 70,323 of record JAYPVG010000007.1, on the reverse strand, counting down.
AGCAGCTACGCTATTACATCATCGCAGCAGGCCATTCTAGTTTCCGACGAGCCGCCCGGGAATTAAAGATAAGTCAGCCCTCTCTGAGCGTGCAGCTTCAAAAGCTCGAAGATTTATTGGGTGTAGAACTTTTTGAGCGAAAAAGGGGGGGAACATCCCTGACTCCTCTAGGTCGCGAGTTATTAAAACAGGCGCAACTGACGATTGCCGCGGCAGGGGTGCTTGTCGAAACCGCCAATTACGCCACCAAGGGACCTTACGGGACCTTTAGTCTCGGAACCAGTCCCACACTGGGGCCTTATGCTCTACCCTGGATTTTGCCTCAGGTACATGAAGAACACAGTGGCGTAAAGTTTTTTGTCCGGGAGGAAGTGCCAGACAAGCTTGCCGCGGGTCTGTACAGCAATCGCTACGATCTTATTTTCACCACTCTGCCACTCAAAGAAGATGAAATTACCGTTATGCCCTTGTTTCGTGAACCTATTTACCTGGTCATGAACCGAAACCACCCCCTCGCCCGACACAATATCATCAACGCCGACCAGCTGGCGGGCGAAGAAATCCTGACTATAGAAGAACATCACTTGCTGTACAGGCAGGTTGAGGATCTGAGCAAAAAGTTTAATGCAAAGCTATTGCGAGATTACGAAGGAACCAGCCTGGACTCGATCCGGCAGATGGTCTACATGGAAATGGGAGCGGCCTTTCTGCCAGCTCTATACATCCGCTCCGAAATAAGGGGCCGGAAAGGACTTGCCGTTCTGCAGATCAAGGGGGAATCAATCAGTCGCGTTCACGCTCTCGCCTGGCGCAATTCCTCACCGTTAAGAAACTTCTTCCGAATGTTGGGGACCTTCTTTCGTGAAGAGCTAAAAAAGCAGTTTGGAGACGAAATCGTTCCCATAGAGAATGCCTGATTGTGCGCGGTTAAATTAGAAACAGATTGGAATCCAAATGATTATGCTCAGACTTCTGGTAATCGTCGTTACGTTATTGTGTGTCACAGTACCCGGTCAGGCACAAGTCGATCAGGGACAGGTTGGTGCATGGTACATGTACATGTGGAGTCATGAAAATACCGAAACCGGTTTTGGCGTCCAGGGTGATATTCAGCACAGAAACTGGGATCAGGGCGGCGATCTTGAACAACTGCTTATTCGCGGCGGGTTCACCTGGCGTCCTCAGGGCAGCTCGACCAAGTACACCCTCGGTTACGCCAATATCGCATCCGGCGTATTTGGCGCCAGTGACGACACCAGCGAGGAGCATCGCGTCTATCAGGAAGCATTGACCAGTCAAAGGCTGGGCAGTAAATGGTTCCTGACCCATCGCGTCCGCCTCGAACAACGCTGGGTAGATGGACAGGATTTCAGAGGGCGGTTCCGTTACTTTCTGGGGGCAAATTACCCGCTAAACCGCGACGACCTCGGCCGGGGTGCGTTCTATCTATCGCTTTATAATGAAGTATTCGTCAATCTGAACCGGGATATCGGTCTGGCTTCGGAGGTGGATTACTTTGACAGGAACCGAGCCTATGCGGCGCTCGGCTACAGCGTCAGGGACAACCTGCGATTGCAGTTTGGTTACATGTGGCAGGAAAACAGAAACTTTGGCAAGGGCCAGCTACAGTTTAATCTTATACACAGTTTCTAGGGATACGCTGAAACTAATTGGGAACTTCGAAAAATCTGACAGAGTAAACCGGAAAACCCAGAACCAGCGTCAGAGATCCTCAATTTTGCGGGCAACGAGAAAACCGCTTTTGGTAGCTGGTTCTGGCAAGCCGATCAGCAGAACTACCCTGCTCTTGATTTCACCCTCAGCATGCACGGTGCGGGCGGGAACGGTAATCTTATCACCAGCTTCAATTTCATAGCGGTTGCCGGCATCATCGAGATAGTACATGGACCCTTCCACCAGATAGACGTGGGCGTCTTCGGCGTGCCAGTGCAGTCCCGCTTCCGGGGATTTTTCGACCAGGATCGTATTTGGCCAAAGCCCCAGGCGCCTGACCTCCTCCAGCGCCCCATTGAGGCCGCTGAAACAGGATTTTTCAGCTCGAATACTCACCCGTAATAACCTCTTTTTATCGAAGTAATTTGTTACAGCGAGGCCGTTGTGAGGTGGAATGTCCACCAGACATTATCCGGCGGTCTTGGCGTATCTAGGGGCCTGCCCGCTTTAATACTACTCGAGAGCCAGGCGCGATCTTTTTCCTCTGTTTCAGTCAGTCTTCGAGACTCCACCGGATAGACAATCCCATCAATCCGAATGCGCGCGACTCCCTGGGCGGTCAGCGCAGCACCCCAGTTCTTCTCCTCGCAATTCATGCAGCCGATGAATAGCTCCCGATCCATGGCCGAGCAGTTCAGATTGATTGAATGGGGAAGTATAAAAACCCGGGTTTGAATCTGGCAGACTTCGACATCGTTGACAAACGACCAGTCAGTGATGGTCTCTTCCGACTCCTGACCTAGCAGGTACCCGCCCGGCGTGCGCTCGCAGGGACAGGCAAAAAACCAGTATAGAAACCCCGCTGTCGCTATCAATCCAAGAAACAGCCCCAACATTAATATCGGGCCACGCCCCTTTGCCAATACTTGACTAGAGTAGTTTGCCATTTTCACTCCCGCACTTTTCTAACATAGTCCCATTGATCAAACATCGTTATTGCGGCGATCTATCACTTAATCGCCCGGCACCGCCCAATTCATAGTAAACCAATGGCACAAAGTCTTCCGCGGTCCAGCCAGCTTCCTGACCCCATTTAGCATCGTAGGCGGAAGTTGGTCGAGCTGCCATAACCTCATCTAGGTGTTTGCCATCCCTGATCAGGTTGTAAATCGTATTCTGCACATCGAGGATCATGTCCAGAAACTCCTGCATCTCTTCGACCCCTACCACTTCCAGTCCATGACCCGGAATCACTCTGGTGTTCGGTCCCGCCATAGAAATAGCCAGATCCAGCGCGGCGATCGTTCCCCGCAGCGTTCCGCCATTGTACCGATCGATAATTGGATAACTCGTGGTTCTGAATACATCGCCCAAATGCAAGACATCAGATTGCGGGAAATACACAAAGGTATCGCCGTCAGTGTGGGCAGGAGGAGCCAGGAATGCTCGCACCTCTTCCCCATTCAAATGAAATCCGATCCCCTGATCAAAGGTAATAACAGGCCTCCCTGCGGCCGGCGGCTGGGGGGCAAAACTGCCTCCGTTCCTCGGAAAATGGCTTTTGTCTTCGAGAAAGCGAAGACGCGTATTGTCATGGGCGAAGATCAACACGCCCAACTCGGCAAGGTTTTCATTACCACCGACATGATCTACGTGGATATGCGTGTTGATCAGAAAACGGATTTCCTCATCAGTCACCTCCCTGACTGCAGCGACCAGCCTGTCCGACAATGGCGCGAACAGCGAATCGACCAGCAACACGCCTTCCGGTCCCGCGAACACACCGATATTACCGCCGCCTCCCGGTCGCTGAACCATATAGACGTTGCCGGCGACGGGCACTATGGACAATTCTACGCCATCAAACTGATTAGCCTGGGCATATGCGGCTCCGCTGCCGATAAACAGCGACAATGCCAAACCCAGGGATAGTAATCCCACACCGAACCTGATCATAGTATTACCTCATTTCCAAGAGTTTGGTGAGTTGCTGACACTGCCCCGGGTATAGTCAGGCATTTAACGTAGACCGGATTGCGTGACGCCTGCTTTCGCCGACCCAAGTGCCAATTATCAGCGATTCTGCAGAAACAGGCGCTCGAGGTCGTCAAGCTTCCTGCTACGCGGGTGAACCGCAGAATGCACATTGGAGTCGAGTATCTGCACGATGTCCGTCGCCGGATCATAGGCAGGCCATGCCGGCAGACCATCGGCATTGGGATTACCATTTCTGGCAAAGCTGACCCAGTAATCAGCCAGCATTTCCGACAGCTGGCGGTCCTGATCCTCCCAGCCAATGCCAACCAGCTCAAGATTATCAAAGACATAGGCCAATTCGCCGGAGTGGTAGGCACCGAATTGTCGCTGGCCGCCATCATTGTACAGATCCGGCCGCTCATGGATATAAAGCCTGAATGCTGGAGTCGGTCGAGAGAAAAAGTACACGAACGCATTGTCCCCCCGCTCTGCTACCAGACGAGCCCACATGCGCGAAGAAAGAAGAAATCCGTTATCAGTGGAAATATCCTTGCGGGCGTCCAGAGGTGAACGGGCTATAGAACTGGAATAGTTAGCCTTTATATCACCCGCGGCATTGCCAAAGTTAGCCTGTAAAAACTGATCGAGTTCCTGTTCGTCTATCTCTGGCGCGGTGTGAGAAAGCCCATGGTACTCATTCGCCAGTCCACCCACCATGATCGGAATCCGGTTCTGCTGCCCGTTGGCCAGCAGGTCGTATGGTCTATCCGGGATAACCCAACCATCGATAATAGTGCTTCCACCAATACCGGGTGTGCTAATTATTGTCTCAGCGTCGAGGGAACGCAGTTCAGCGATTACCTCGCCGCTGACACCCTCAACGCCAAGCCTGCTTGCAAAAGCTTCACCCATGGCATGGCCCTGCTCCAGCCCGGTGTCCAGTTTGATACAGCCCGGTGATTGCCCGATAACCCCGTGAATCAGTCCCTCGGACAGCGGTGAAGACATAAGCAGACAGACATCAGTCCCGCCGGCAGACTGACCGAATATAGTGACCCGGTCTGGGTCACCGCCGAAACCGCGGATGTTGTCTCTGACCCATTCCAGCGCAGCCAATTGATCCAGAAGTCCGTAATTGCCCGACGAATGCTGCGTAGACTCGGCTGTCAGCCCGGGATGCGCAAAAAATCCCAGGGATCCAAGCCGGTAATTGGCGGTAACAATCACCGCCCCCCTTGCCGCCAGGTTGGCGCCATCAAAGATTAGCGGTCCACCATGGCCGGCAGTGTTGCCGCCGCCGTGAAACCAGACCATCACCGGCAGTGAATCCGTGCTATCTGAAGCGCCAGTAAACACGTTCAGATAAAGACAGTCTTCCGATCGCTCCAGGTTGCCGCGCGCGTACAGCGTGTCATCTGAATTTTGCACCTGCCAGCACGCAGGTCCGGTTCGATCCGCGTGATGGACTCCGGCAAATGGAATTGGAGGAGCCGGGGGCCTCCAGCGCAGGTCTCGCACCGGCGGGGCCGCGAATGCCATGCCTTTGAAAACCGTGACTGACCGCTGATGTTCGGATTGACTCCCCGCAAAGACTCCGCTTTGCGTGGAAACACTGGAAACATCAGCCACCGCGTTGAAACTGACACCCAATGCAATGAACAGTAGCATCAGTATTCTGCTTTTCACATTATTCATCTTCTTCTCTCCGGTGGAGACTCATGTGATTACAAGTTCGTTTCTATTCTTCCCGTCAACTTACAGGAGACTTATTGATGGACTGCTTATTTTAAATGTTTATTCAGAAATGCGAGGACAACTGCATTACGCTGCGCATCGACAAATTCAGGTCCGCCATGAGCAGCACCATGAACGACTTCAAACGCCACGTCCAGACCATGCTGCTGATAGGCATACTGCAGTTCATGAGACTGATTGATCGGCATTTGCGGATCCTGGTCTCCATGGAGCAGTAACAATGGCGGGTCCGAGCTATCGACATGAAATACCGGACTTGCCTGTCTGGCACGGGCAGCATTGTCTTCCGGCTGCCCTCCGATGAACAAATCTAATGCGGGTTTTCTTACACTCAGTCCATGGGGTGTCGATTGAGAAAGTATGGTTGTCAAATTCGACGCACCGTAGTAGCTGACTACAGCCTGTACATCTGAATCCTCAGCGGGGAAATCCCCAACCTCGCCTTCCAGTTCCCGATTCCCGTTGGTTACTCCTACCAACGAGACCAGATGCCCTCCCGACGAAGCACCAAGCAACGCCACTTTCTGCGCGTTGTAACCTTGCGAATCTGCTCTCGCCCTCAGAAATCTGATGGCAGCCTTGATATCGTGCACCTGGGCAGGAAACATCCCTTCCCCCGACAGGCGAAAGTCCAGACTGGCAATGGCATAGCCGTCGTCAAGAAAATCAAGTATTGGCACACTGTCTTTCGTGCCCGCTCTCCAGGCACCTCCGTGAACCCAGATCAGAAGTGGAGGATTATCCACCGCGGACGGCAGGTAAATATCAAGCAAAAGTTCGCGGTCTGCACTCTGGCCGTAGACCAGGTCAGGAATTTTTTGATAATCGGCCTGAAGCTCCTGCGCACGGATTGTCTCCATCACGAAAAAAGTCGACACATACACGCCAACAAGAATTTTACCTTTCAGCATTTTTAGCCTCACCTCAGGTTCAACCGCGTTACTTTTCTCGCCCGACTACCGAGCCTCTCGTCCTGAATTCGTATACTGACTTATTGTAAAAAAAAGCCCCTATCGCCGATAAACTTCTTGTGACTGGCGGTCACAACTCTCACGGACGCACCCGCACGTACTTCCTTAACGTTCGGTCATTAATGTGAGGATTGGGGACCGGCTCTCCTCCATAGATGTTGCCCTCGCGATCAACAGTGACAAACTCTGCGCCGTTCCCCGGCAGTATGTTGGGGTTTGCCCATGGAAAACGAATGAACTCGTTTACCCAACCCGTCTCGGATTCGCCGATGCGGATTCCTATCTCGTACCCTGGATTCTGGACGTTGTCCGATTCCGAGTCCGCGACATAGATTCTTCCCTCGTCATCAAAGGCAATTCCGCTCGGCCGACCAAACTGGGTCCAGGTGGCAGCATGATTTCCTTCCTGATCGAAGATCTGAATGCGGCTGTTGCTCCGATCTCCAACGAACACTCGGCCATCCGGATGAACGGCGATAGCGTGCAGGGCTCTGAACTGCCCCGGCGCATAACCGGTTTCCCCCCAGGCCATAAGAAACTCGCCACGACTGTTGTACTTCACTACCCGGTTATTTCCATCTGCGTTGTGACCGTCCGCGATGAATACGTCACCGTTGGAGGCGATCGCCACATCGCTCGGAGAAGTGAAGTGGTCAGGACCATCCCCAGTTTGTCCAGGCGTGCCAAGGGTCATTAACACATCGCCCGTCGGGCTGAATTTTATGACATGATGGCCCCGCGTATCACCAGCCGGGATATTGTTGTCACTCACCGCGTCCGTTACCCAGACGTTGCCATCCGAGTCAACATCAATACCGTGGGGCCAGATGAATAATCCGCTACCAAATGATTCAACCACATTTCCGTCAGGATCAAACTTCAAGATCGGATCAAGGTTTGAATCAAGGCACTCGGATCCAAAACTATCCGGCCCGGCATCGCAGCGCACTATGGCCCAGATATGGCGTCCGTCGGGATCGACCTTTGCTTTCCCGACTGCCCCCATCACTCTTCCGCCAGGCATCTTCGCCCATCCTTCAATGATTGCGTAGTGATTCGTGGAATTCTGCGCGGCAGATTGCTGCGGCATGAGCATGGAATGCAGGATCAGCAAAGCTGCCAAGGAGACGATAGAATAGCGAATAGTCATGTTACACCTGTAAGAAATTTACATTGGCCTCCGAGTATAAGTAGAACAAAAGGGTACTGACAAGTTACCTGATTATCCGCAGTGATTGCGGCATGAGAGCTGCAAAACGGGCTGGATCGGACCCGATCGTAGCATTTGGCTTGATGCTCATGGACTTGCAAAGCAGACCTGTTTTGCAGACTGGATTTCCACGGGTATGCTATGAACTCCGCCGACCCTACTCTGTCGCGGAATATGACGTTATACTCGCGAGTCCCGTGCGGGCATCTGTAGCACTTATGACAGACCGAACTCGGGTACCAGTGAAAACGAGGAGTAACCTATGCGCATTCTGCTCGCGACTTGCACCGCAGCACTGACTTTCTTTACTGCTGTCATTATTAGCAACGCCCAGTCTTCCGATGAGCCGCTGGCTATCATGATCCCCGGGAGCGGAACCTACAGCTACCCGATATCAACCAACAATAGTGATGCCCAGGCCTTTTTCGACCAGGGCCTCCGAATGGCGTGGAGTTTTTATTTTCCGGAATCAATTGCCTCCTACCAGGAAGCGGCGCGGCTGGACCCGGATCACCCCATGCCCTACTGGGGGCTCGCTCACGCGATCGGACCCAATCCGAACAGCCGCTACCAGGGATTGCCGGACGATCCTCAGGGAACCGGACTGGAGGCAGTCCGCACTGCGCTGGAACTCGCCAACAACGGCACCCAAAAAGAGCGCGATATGATCAATGCAATCTTTGTGCTCTATAACAAGGATGCCATTGCGGACAATCGTGAACGTGATCTTGCCTACTTGAATGCCATGCGGGACTTGCACAACAAGTATCCGGACGATGCCGACATCGCAACCGTATTTGCCGAGTCATACATGAATACAACCCGCTGGGATTACTGGGATATCGATGGCTCACCCAGGGGCGGCACTGCTGAGGCCAAGGCTGCTCTGGAGACTGCAATGGCTCTTGAACACGATCATCCGGGGGCCAACCACCTCTACATACACCTGATGGAAATGTCGGCGCAGCCGGAGCTGGCTATGCCCGCGGCTCAGAAGCTCGAAGCCACTGTGCCAATATCGGGTCACATGGTACACATGCCGGGGCATATTTATCTGCGCGTTGGTGAGTACGAAAAGGCCATCGACATCAACGAGCGATCGCAGATTGTTGATCTGCAGTTTGCCGAAATCTGGGGTGATACCAATTTCCCCATGATCGGCACCTACCCGCTATCCCACCGCGGACACTCTGCGCACGCTCTGGACTTTGTGCGCTATGCCAACCTGCTGCAGGGCAATTATGCCGCCGCCTACGAGGCAGCGGGCCGCAATGCCGAGAGAGCTAACGCCGCCAATGGGCGCGGACTGAAAAACATCGCCCATGAATGGATAACCGACAAGGTATTCGGCAAGTGGGAAAAGATTCACGCCGACAATGCAGCGAATAGCCAGCACGAACTTCCCTATCTGAAGGGCATGTGGGCCTATGTGATGGGCAGTGCTCACGTAGCCATGGGGCACATCGCCCCCGCCGAAGCACAACTGGCCGTGATAAGAGAGCAGATTCAGGCTGAAGGTGTCGACGATTCCGGTGTCGGACCTACTCCCGCTTCTCACGTACTGAGCCTGGCTATGCATGCGCTGCTGGGCGAACTCGAAGAAGCAAAAGGCAACCTGGAAGGTGCTATTACCCATTATGGTCACGCTGTCGATTTTCAGGATAATCTAAACTACACCGAGCCACCCGACTGGTCGCAATCAATGCGTTTATATCAGGGTGCTGCCCTGCTTAAGGCCGGACGTGCTGACGAAGCCGAGACCGTATACCGCCGTGATCTGGAATGGAATCAACAGAACCCATGGACCACTTTTGGCCTCTATCAGGCCTTGGAAGCTCAGGACAAGGAGCAGGATGCCGTCATCACCAAGCGACAATTTGATTCCTGGTGGCGCAATGCGGATGTCGAACTGGAGTACTCGAGGCTCTACTGATTGCAAACTCTAGCCATGCGATAACAAGAGTTCTTTGGGGGTGACATCTCACCCCCAAAAGGTATTCTTCGAATCAGGTAGTAGACCACAGGGCGTTTATCAGGCGCTGGCAATTCAGGTCGGGTTAGTTTCGCGCTGGGCCGGAAAGTTTCTGCAAGGGGAACAAGTTCCCTCGTTCCCTTTTCCTACCGGCTAGTTACTCTGGGCGCCCTCGCTTTCAGCAGCGCGAAGCTCGCTCATGCGCTCACCGCGCAGCAGATTTTCCATGCCGTAATTGCCTTCGTGGCAACCATACTCATAGAGCTGACCCGCCACTTTCGTCATCGGTTGTACCGCCGATATCGTATCGGTAAAGGTGGAGGGGTCTTCGAGAGTCCACTGGTATTCAACGGTATAAGGTCCCAGTCGCGTGAATCGCTCCGTCAGAATCTTATCCTTTGCGGTTCCAAAGCGATTGAAACTCGGCACCAGGTCAGAAAAATTCCGTGTGACGACGACCAGGGTATCTCCATCCCAGAATCCTCTGGAATCGCCGGTCCAGAACCTCAGATCATCGTCAACCGGCGGTCTGCCATCCAATGGAACGATGCGAGCGTCGTGCACCATCTCGGTCAGGATGACGACATGGTCCTGATTCTGGAAAATCTGCAAGTTAGCGTTGTAGCCTCCCCCGGTCAGAGGCGGGCCCGCATTAAATCCAATCATGCAACGCTCAGACAGGCCGCGATCCTCGGGCCCGTCCTTGCCGATCCCGCCAAATATCGCTCGGACAGGTCTTTCCCCCGGCACATCAGGACCCAGATTCGCGGTATGCACCAGCGCACCCTCTACGGCTTGTGGGATTCGGCCATCGGCAGGATAGACGATCAGGGAAGTGCGAACATTCTCGCCGATACTGGCCCGCTCGTACCAGAAATTGTTATATCCCCCGGTGCTTTCGGCGCCCGCCGGAGGAGCCTCGGGATTGACCACCAGTTCCGCCTCTCGTGCATCAGCTTCCGCCCGGCTGGTCGCCTGTCGAACTCGGGCCTGCTCGATCTCGTCCTGAGTTAGAAATTCCCGTGTACCATAGCGTTCCGGGCGCTGCATGGGCGTCTCGGAATTGAAATTCCACACGCCCTGCAAATCCGGCTGTCCCCATTCCGTTCGCGGCGCCGTGTAATTGTCGGTATTTTGTGCCAGAGAAAAAGGCGCCTGGACAATCAGTGTGAAACCTAGAAGTAACGGTCTGATATTCATGGTTCTTCACCTTTGGCTTGATGTTTTTTTAGTTGAGGTCAAATTCAACGCCTGTCACGCCCGGTACTGCTCTTATTACCGCTCCCAGAGACTGCTGAATAGTGCCCTCTTCACCCGGAGTTCGCATGCCACCGCATTCCTGACACTCGAGGCTGCCAGTTACCCGAACGGTGCCGCCTTCTACCGTCAGAATAAGGTTTTCAGCGGGCAAATCGGATGCCGACGCAACAGCGTCCACTACCTGCTGCTGCAATGAAACTGGCTCATCCGCGGCCTGGTCACAGGACTGCAGAATAAGAAGCAGCGCCGGCAAAAAGACTATTTTTTTCATCGTCTGACCCTTGTTATACCGGCGTCATTGAATCTCTGGTCGAATACCTGATTTCACCACCCCGGGCGCGACATGCCGCAAGTAGCTGATCTATCTGGTTGGAGAATCTGTCATCCTGCAGCCATTCGCGATCTTCAAGCACCAGCACGTCAGCCTGCTCGACTTTCGCCCGCAATTCCCCGAAAAGCTGATCCATCAGGGGAGACTCTACCGACAGTGGCGGCTCGCCACTCCACCAGTCCTCGGCGTGGGAGAATTGCTCTGTCTCCCTGGTGTTTATAGCTGCATGCGCATCATTGTATTGCACATACAGCTGTTGGCATGACAACACCATTATGGATTGTCCACCGCTGGACCGCAGGCGCAGGAAATCTCTTCTCTTCACGCGCTACTCTCTATGCCCGCCAGCGACAGTATCTGCCGTTCCACTACGGCACTGGTCATGGGCAGCTTGTAGGCATTTTTAGCCAGTGGCTCGGCATTACGGATAGCGGCCAGTCCCGCCGCGCGCGCCAACTCAGCGTTCACCGACTGACCGACCAGAACCGCCTCCGCTTCCCGTGCGCGCCAGGGAATCGGTGCCACACCGCCCAGCACTACGGAAGCACTGATAATGGTGCCGCCCTCGATCTGCAGTACCATCGCCGCACTGACCACCGCATGTGTCCAGGCCTGACGGTCCATCACCTTGTGATAACTGCTGACCGCCCCGGAATTCCCTGCCGGCAGGCTTACGCTGGCGAGAAGTTCATCCCTGGCGAGACTGTTCTCGTAGCGCGCATTCTGCGCCGGCAACTGGAAAAACTCATCAGCGGAAAGGCTGCGCTGACCATCAGACCCTATGGTATTAAACCGTGCCCCCAGAGCGACCAGTGCAGGAGCAATGTCCGAAGGATGCACTATGTAACTCGGACCGCCACCAAAAATTGCGTGCTGTTGATTCTCCCCAACCACCGAAAAACACTGGTCTCCGCCAGCCTTGTAGCAGTTGAATCCGTTACGGTAATACCAGCACCACGGTCGCTGGGTGACGTTTCCCGCCAACGTGCCGGCGTTGCGGATTTGAGGGGTACCGACCGCTGCAGCCGCTTCCGCGAGCACCGGAAACCGGCTTCTCACAAGGGGGTGATTGCCAAGCTCGGTCAGGGAAATCTGGCCCCCTATCGTAACGTCGGCACCGTTCTCTGACACCTGATCCGCGCCGCTTACCGTGCGCAGATTAATGAGCACGTCGGGCTGTTCAGTGCCATCTTTGACCTGTTGCAACAAATCGGTTCCACCACCGGAAAAAGCGATAGCCTGGCCTCTTGTCAGAGCCTCACGCGCCAGCTCGGAAGCTTGCTGCAGACTGCTGGCATTCAGATTCTGAAACTTCTTCATGAGGTCACCTCCAGAATTCTGTCGCGCGTTATCGGCAGATCCTTCATGCGATGACCGACCGCGTTACTGACCGCGTTCGCGACCGCCGCCGGGGACAGAATAATGCCTGACTCACCAGCGGTTTTGGCACCAAATGGACCGTAACCGTCGTCAACCTCAATAAATTCAACTTCGATGTCCGGGACATCCAGATGGGTCGCCAGCCTGCCACTGTAATATCCAGAAGTCAGCGGTTGGCCGTTGTTGCGATCGTATAAAGTATTCTCGTATAGCGCCTGACCAATACCCTGGATAGTAGCGCCTCGGATCTGGTCCAGTGCTGTCTGCGGGTTGATCAGTCGTCCGGACTCGTGAACCGCGACGTACTTGGTAACTACAGTTGTGCCCAGCCGGGTATCGACCTCAACCTCGCAAAAATGCGCCGCAAAACAATTACGAACTTTACCGTCGGTGGTCGGGTTTGGCGTGGCCGAAGCAATCAGCACATTCGCCCCCTCGGGCATTCCCCGCTGGGCAATCTGTTGCTTGAGATTTTTGCAGGCCTCAACCACCGCAATGCCCGTCATGATCGTAGTACGACTGCCCGACTCGCCCACGGAATAGGGACAGCGGTCAGTATCACCGGAAACAATATCCACCTGAGACAACGGCACTCCGAGCTCTTCCGCAGCAATCATACCCATAGTCGTTTTGGCGCCGGGACCGATGTCGGTTACGCCCACAAATAGCGTGTATTGCTGTCGTCCGTCTACCTTCACGATGGCACTGCTGGTGCCAACACCGGCCCGGAACATCATAAATGAGAACCCTGCTCCGCGTTTGATCGGTCCCTCATCAGATCCGGGTGTCACCCGTCGACGCGCCTGCCAGTCGAACAGCTCTGCACCACGGGCAATGCACTGATCAAGGGAATAATTGGTGAAAGGCATGGCATCAGTGGGCCGCAGCATGTTCTTCAGGGTGAATTCAACCGGGTCCATGCCGATCTGGTAAGCGATCTCATCCATCATAGACTCGATGCCGAAATGCCCATGGGGCTCGGAAGGTGCCCGGAAATTGCCTGACACAGTCCTGTTGGTGTACACCGGATAGATGGTGCGCTCCAGATTTTCGCAGGCATAAGCATCCATGCCGCTGATTCCGCCAGAGTTTTTGCGGTATGGACCCATTCCACTGTACGCATTCATCTGCATGGCAGTGACAGTGCCGTCGTTAGTTACTCCTATCTTGTAATACTGAACCGTCGGCCAGCGACCGTGAACGCCTAGCCAATCCTCTTTTCGCGAGTACTCCAGCATTACGGGCGCATTGGATCGCCGCGACAGAGTGGCGGCAATCAGATCAGTATCCTGGTTCTGATTCTTGTTACCAAACCCGCCACCCATGTATTGACAGATAATGCGCACCTGATGGTCGGCAAGACCAAGGTCACGGGCTGTATCGTGGCGACAATTGGAGATTCCCTGAGTCGGAGTGTAAAGGGTCAACTTGTCCCCTTCCCAGTGCGCCAGTGCACAGCGGGGTTCCATCTGGGCATTGTGTATAAAAGCCGTGCTGTAACGGTCTTCAAATATCCGGTCGGCCTGAGAGAAGCCGGCATCGATCTCACCACGACGGGTAACCATCGGTTCAAAATTATTGCGGAAATCCGGAGCGAGATTACCTTCCGGCCAGATCTGTGCGGCAGTCTCCTGAAGCGCTTCTTCGGGTTCCAGGACAAAGGGTAATTCCTCGTACTCCACCTCGATAAGGCTCAGGGCTTGCTCCGCGGTATGACGATCGACTGCAGCCACCGCGGCAATCGGCTCGCCAACGAAGCGGACCGGATTATTGAAGATGTACCGGCGATGCAGTGTGGCCTCTTTGATCGGATCATTGTACTGGCGGCCCCCGGAAACTGAACCGGCTCCCCACACAATCTGGGCATTTTCATGGGTAATGACCGCAACCACACCGTCCAGTTGTTCCGCCCTGCTGGTGTCGATACCTGTGATGCGGGCATGGGGAACGCGGCTGCGCAGAATACGAGCGTATAGCATGCCGGGCAGGCGCTGATCCCGGGTATAAAGGGCTTCGCCGGTTACTCGCTCTACTGCATCGACCCGCGCCGTACCTTTGCCAATGGTGTTCATTGGTTCGACAGCATAATTAATCTGCTCACTCATGCTGCGCCTCCGTTTCGACGACCAGCGTCGACTACCGCCTCAACGATGGCATTGTAGTTGGAGCAGCGACAAATGTTACCAACCATCGCAGACTTCACCTGTTCGGCATCAGGACTGGGATTACTGGATAACAATGCAGTTGCCGTCATTATTTGACCAGGTGTACAAAAACCACATTGGGCACCGTTATGATCGACAAAGGCCTGCTGGACTACAGACAGCTGTCCGTTACTGGCCAGCCCCTCGATGGTAGTCACGCTATGTCCGTCCATCCAGACAGCCAGCTGGCTGCAGGCATAGACCGGCTCACCGTCCACCAGCACCGTGCAGGCTCCACATTCACTGCGGTTGCAGCCTACTTTAGTGCCGGTCAGCTGCAGATGGTCCCTCAACAATTCCACCAGCGTCCAGTGATCCTGAACCTCTACTGCTCGAGAGACACCGTTAACTGCCAGTTCGATAGCAGTACTGTCATTGCCGGTCTGCTGCGCGCTGGCAGAACCAGCTCCAACCAGAGCCGGCACGACCGCTGTCGCAGCTACCGTGGCACTGGTGGATTGCAAAAATTCACGGCGGGTCAGTTCAGGGGCCACCGTGGCACTGTTCTGATCCGATGTATTTGAGGGGTCACTCATAGCCTGCCTTCCCGATTAGTATGAACCTTGCTGATTATTCTGATCTTGGTCTGCAAACAAAAAAGGACGGTCAGGTCTTTGCGCCCTTCCGTCCTTTCCCGTGATGGATTGGCTGTTCAGCCAGTCGATTAGTTCTCGTCTTCAGTCAACCAGCTGAAATCGTCACCGGAAGGACCGAAGTCTACCGGGGTATTTTCCCTGCGGCGCTGTTCCGAAGCTCGAGCCTCAGCCAGCACGTCCGCAGGCAAATCCCGTCCCACCACTATGCCTCTGGGCTTGGCCGGCGCAAAGTAGATACGGGCATTGGCCATCTCGTCAGTGGTTGCTGGCCCATAAACTACATCCTGGGTCGGATCAGGATTCCACGGATTGGTTTCGGAGTTATTGAACCACCAACTCATATGCAGAGTAGAACCTGCAGGTATGAATCGGGGCTCCTTGTACTCGTAGAGAAATTGCCAGTTAAAGTCGTACTTGGGCACCCATAGCAGTGTGTCTTTCTCGCCGTCGGGGTACTCCAACTCGTAGCGCATGGCCGCGCCCCGATAGTGCATATGCGGACCCATGCTCAGCAGGTAGATGTCTTCTTCAATGTCGAAGGTGTTGTTGACTTCGTGGTAAGACGCACCAGCAGGAATTTTCCAATCACGGTGCGGCAGCAGGTTAGTTTCCACCACGTAGTCGATCACATCGCCATCTTCGTAGAACTTAAAACCGGCGCGGGTCATATCATCGACCCCGGTGCCCGGACCAGTGTCCTTGTGATAGTGCATGTTTACTGTGATGAACGGATTCTCAGGCAATAATACACCCCAGCCTTGCGGATAGGTAAAAGGCCCCCTCCCGGGAACGCCAACTCCCATGTGGCTGGAGACGATGTGGTGCACGTGCGGGCCTCCGGGATCCAGTTCAGCTTTGGATATCCACTTGGGTTCGGTGTGGGCACCTTCCGGCACAGGCATGCGCACGGTGGGCTGCCAATCCTCTATGTCCTCGCCAACATGAACCGGCTGCTCGAATTCCACCACCAGATCAGGGTCGCCGATCCACCAGCCCGACGGCGGCAATACGGTGGCACCGACTTCGATACTCTGATTGTCATTGTTCTGGGCATCGGCAGGGTCGCCCTCGAGAGCACCCCCGTCCACCCAGGCAATCAGCAGTTCTTTTTCCGCCTTTTCCAGATATCGCTCGCCAAGAAACTCTCCCTTGTGACGCTCGTGGGCTCCCCATGGAGGCATGTAGCCGGTTTCTACCGCGCGTCGAATCAGAGGCGCCCAGATCTTGGCTTCCTCGAAGTTGGCCAGCGACATGGGGGCCGAAATACCGCCCACGTCAGGCGGATTTTCCTGGTGACACGCCACGCAGTTTTTCTGGAAAACCGGCAACGCATCAGCATAAAAAGTCGGTGCATCCTGGGCCACGGCTGACACGCCGATCAGGCCGAAGGCCAGGGGTATTAAGCGCAGAGACAGAGGCTTCATAGTGGTTCCTTCTTGTTCTCGAACTGTTTAGTATTTTCCCGCCGGCCCAACCCGCCAATCGGGCCGGCCGCAGACCCCGTTATAGCTGAGGTTGCGCGGATTTTCGCTGATCACAGAGACTAATAGCATTTTGGTCAAATGTCTAACCAATTCGGCGTGTTTTGAGCCGGGATCAGAAGCCGATTACACCCTAAACCACCGCAAAAGCCTGCTCGATATCCTCGATAATGTCGTCAATGTGCTCGATGCCCACGCAGATACGCAGCATCTCGGGCGACACGCCTGCAGTTGCCTGTTCTTCCTCAGTCAGCTGTCGGTGCGTCGTAGAAGCCGGGTGACAGGCCAGAGTCTTGGCGTCCCCGATATTTACCAGCCGCTTTATCATCTTGAGCTCATCGTAAAATTTGACCCCAGCATCGAATCCACCCTGTATTCCAAAAGTAAGCAGAGAGGCCGGCTTGCCGCCACAGTATTTCTGAGCCAGTTCGAAGTACTGGTCACCTTCAAGTCCGGCGTAACGGACCCACTCGACCTTGGGATGATTGTTCAGGTAATTCGCCACGGCCAGGGCATTGTCACAATGCCGCTCCATGCGCAATCCGAGAGTCTCGATACCCTGAAGAATCAGGAACGCATTCATGGGCGACATCGCCGACCCGGTATTGCGCAGCGGAACTGTTCGGGCCCGGCCGATGTAGGCGGCCTCTGCCAGCGCCTCGGTATAGACAACGCCGTGATAGGAGGGTTCTGGCTCATTCAGCCCCGGGTAGCGCGCGGCGTTCTCAGCCCAGGGAAATTTGCCGGAATCGACGATTATGCCGCCGATGGACGTGCCATGACCGGCGGCGTACTTGGTGAGGGAGTGCACCACGATATCGGCTCCGTGCTCAATCGGGTTCCACAAGATGGGAGTCGCGACGGTATTGTCGACAATTACCGCTACACCGTGACGGTGGGCCGCCGCAGCTAACGATTCCATATCCACAATATTGCCGGCCGGGTTTCCTATGGTTTCGCAAAATACCGCCTTTGTATTGTCATCAATCAGCTTTTCAATAGCCTCGGCAGAATCCGTTTCCGCGAATCGCACTTCTATGCCCTGGCTTGGCAACATATGGGCGAACAGGGTATAGGTCCCGCCATAGAGCTGCGGTACCGTGACGATGTTGTCCCCAGCCCTGGCGATATTAAGGATCGCATAGTTAATGGCAGCCATCCCGGAACTAACCGCCAGTGCCGCCAGCCCTCCCTCTAATGCTGCCACGCGCTGTTCCAGAACATCGCAGGTCGGGTTCATTATGCGGGAGTAAATGTTTCCCGGAACCGCCAGATTGAAAAGATCTGCGCCGTGCTGTGCGTTATCGAATTCGTAAGCAACTGTCTGGTAGATTGGTACCGCCACCGAGTTAGTGGTGGGATCCGTTTGATAACCTGCGTGTATAGAGAGAGTTTCTTTTTTCATCGTTTTTCCTTCTGATATAAAGAGTTCATTGCCGGCGACCGCACGGCACGGCCAGCCGAGTTCGACAATTATCCGGGAAGAATGCGATGCAAATCCTCACCGATCATTAGCAAGCCTTGGTAGTTTTCCCTGCGATATTCAAGATTGGTTTCGAAATCACACCACCAGTCATGATATGACTGAGCAAGGGTCATCTGACAACGACCCGGAAGGGACTTTTCCCCTGGCGCATCGGTGCCAAATTCAGAGCAGACCCATCAGCACCTTGCCGTCTGCTGTTTTCTCATTAACAAAACCATCGCCGCTTCATGATACCCAAAGACCTTTCCCTTCGATAAAGCTAGCTGCAAGACCAAGGCATGTTTTTTGTTCTGCAGTGCCTGCTAATCGCTGGAAGGAACAGAGTCTACAGCTACCATCACTTCATTGCGACGCATGAAGGGTGGCATGAATGGTGGGTTATAAAGAGCGCTTACTACTCGACCAGTCGTCTTCACTCCGGTCTCTTCGAGCTGTTCCAGCAACCGTTGGCTCTGCTTTTCAAAATTGCTGGAAGTCCAGCGTCCGGAATATCGGCGCACCGCCACCAGCGCGCCAGGTACCTCGCGAATGACAATCCGGTGGTCATCCGGTTGCGGCGCGGTATTCAAGCGAAACTCTGCAGGCAGCATGAAGTTGATCAACCAGCCTTCTACCGTCTCCTCCTGCTGCACAGGCGCCGTCATGGCTATCTTTTCCCCTGCCGTGTCGACGGAATCCGACAACCTGTCTGACTCTCCGACGACAGACTGCTGAACAGGACTGGTCATATCGATTTTTTGCTGGCGGGTGTTATCCCCGCTGATGTATCTGAAAAGCCGGCGAAATCCCTCGTTCGCCGCCTCCTGATAGGTCTCACCCTCTTTCACCAGCGTTTCGGCGACTAAATAGGACTGGTACTGGCGGATTTCGAACCCGTCGTTTACGAAAATCACGGCATATTCCGGCTGTTCTATGGCCATGGTTTCTCCCGTCGGCGTCATTCCGATAAGGATCAGCGCAATGAGCACGAGCATGGGGCTGAACGTTCGGCGTCGCATTATAGTTCTCCTTCCGACATCACAAGTTACATGGGAGATTCTACGTGCAAACATGGCATCCGGATGACTAACTGAAGTGCTTCAGGCGAGATACAGCCGATTATTACTGAGATTGCGGACCTTGGCCCGAGATTACCGCATGGCAACGGAGTGATCCGCCATGCCAGATCAGTCGTAACCCCTCTTATCAAGATTACTTGGTGAAACAACTCTCCCTAACGCCGGCTTAACTGCCGGCTTTTTTTGCCCGCCAAAATAAAGTCCAGGCGTATTTACATACTAATTACCAGTCTCAGACCCTTCGTGTGGCGACGGCCCTTGTTGCAGCGTTAGCCTTGAAGCGGTCAGTGCCCCTGACTATCGCCATGGTGCGCAGCGTGATGTTCCGGATTATGCTCGTGTTGTGTGCCAGGTTGCGCGGCGTGATGTTCCGGATTGTGCTGATGGTCTGCGCTATGGGCGTGGTGCGAATCAGTCGAGGCCGACGAGTCAACGGTGTAGGAAAACGCATCGCTGACCGTGTGGCCGTCCTCACCTATGACCGCCCATTCAACTTTCAGGTTACCTGCTTGTACTGCCGCGGCCGGCACCGGAATATGAAATTCGGTACCTCGATCAGCCGATGGTTTAAAGTCAAGTTCCAGCTGCCTGCCAGCCTCGTCGGTCACGGAAAGACGAACCAGCGCGACCAGTGCAGTGAAGGTCAGATGCAATTCCTCCGGCGCCCGATTCATCACAGCACCCTCTTCAGGATTGGAAGATTTCAAACCAGTATGAGCCATGACCACGCCGGGCAGCACCAGAAACCCGAGGGTCACTATAACGTACTGGAGAAAGCTGGTTGGCCAGGTTGTTGTCTTCATTAATTTAAATTCCATCGCTTTCATGACTTTTTCCTAATCAATACTGGATCCAAGGTTACTACACTGGAACAAAGGTTACTACGTGAACATCGGATGTCTAGCCACAATCACCGCTGATAATTGGGCAATAAAAAATCGAATCTTGAGGACCTATCGGTACCAGGCAATTACTATTATCCTATAGGTTGGAATTTTATCCGCTGGACGCAGGCTGGACAATGTCAATTCGTGCGACCAAGTGCCACACCAATAGATCTGAAAGCGACCCAAAGCGATGATTCAAGATGTCTCATCCGGTTAGAAAGTCAGCCTGATACCCACGAACAGAGCACGTTCGGCCGACTTGAAATCGATTACTTCCTGATAGGTTTCATTGAAAACATTTTCGATCCGACCATAGAGTCGCATCGCATCGCTGAGATCGTAGCTCATCGTCATGTCCAGCACGGCAAAGTCATCCAGGGGGGTCGCCGTCCCATAGACTTCATCGACGGCATCGCGGGAAATACGGTAGAACGCATGAAGCGACAGACGATCATTGACGGCGCGGTAGGAAAGCGACAGGTTTGCCAACTGCTCTGGCCTGCGGATTCGTTGTTGACCGGTCGGCCTTCGCGTTTTGTTGTGGGTAAAGTTACCTGAAACTTCCAGGCTCTCGCTCAGTAGATAGCGGGCAGATAGCTCAATCCCTTGTGAGGTGCTGGTGCCCTGATCTTGCAGGTAACCGCTGAAGCCAGCCAGGTCAAAAAAGATAACATCGTCAATTGCCTGATCGAAATAACCGGCCTCTAATTTCAATCTGTTACCCGCAAGGTATTCAACTCCAAGCTCGAAGCCCTTGCTTACTTCCTTTTGAAGCGAGACCAGTGATGCCGGGAGAAATGCGAACGGTCCCCTGTTGTATTCGACTTCATAGAGGCTTGGAGCACGGAACCCGGTACCAAATGAGCCACGCAGTTTCAGCGATGAATCCAGGCCGAGTTCGACGAGATACGCACCGCTGAGGCGATAGCTCGAATTGCTGCCAAAATCATCGTTCACGTCGTGGCGAATGCCCGCAGTGATAAAAAGGACATCGGAAATATCGCTCAGATATTCGACGAAAATACCCTGGTTTACCCGGCTGCTTGCGCCACTGTCTGCTTCTTCCCGATCAGCACCGAACACCAAACCAAAACCCGGCAAGCCGCGAACACTGCCCAGATATTCGAGGCGCTGCAGCTCACCGCTGGTTCCAAATGTGGGCTGTTGCTGTGCATAATTCTGGCGATCGGTTGCAGTGTTGGTATAGGCCAGCGTGTGAGCAAACCGGTCGGAACCGTAGTCCAGAGAAACCCGTGAAGCGGATAACTCGTAGTCCGCCTCGCAGCTATTAACCACTGTCTGGGCGAAACAGCCGTCGAACTCCGTTTCACCCGTGACGTCTCTATGCACAATTGTAAGCTTCCAATTTTCAGCGAGCTGCAAGCCAACCCGGCCATGCAGGGTCCTGTTGCGGTAACCATCGTCGTCAAGAAGATCGACATCGGAAAGGCGGGAATTGTAGCCATCGGTACTGAAGTCCGTGACAGAGAGGTAGTAGTCGACCGTACTGTCACCACCAGAGAGGACACCCGCGACCTGCCGGGATCCGAATGCGCCGCTCTCCAGATCAAAGTCGGCACGAAGGCCTTCCGGATCCCGGCGACTGAACAGGTTGATAACCCCGCCTGCGTCGGCGCCGTAGCTCAGTCCCTGGGGACCGCGCAGGACCTCTATCCGCCCCACCCCGCTGCTTAGTATTTGCTCGAATTGCGGTCCTATCTGCGGAGCGCTGGGATCGAGGAGGCGGATGCCATCAAAAATCGTAAGGGTACGAAAGCCTTCCTCGCCGCGTATCCGCAGCGCACTGACCTTGCCAACTCCACCATTGTTGCTGCTCGCTGCTGCCGGCATCTGCCGAACAATATCGAGTAGCGAGAAGTTGCCGTGGGCCTCAATCTGCTCCTCAGTAACAACGGCAACAGACGTACCAATCTGTCGCAGAGGGGTCTCTATGCGACTTGAGGTTACAGTTAGCTCCTCCAGCGGCGCACTGGACTGTTGGGCTGACAGCGAATTGGGTAAAAAGCACAGGGCAAGAGCGCTGCCAGCCAGAATCAGAGTAGGCTTCATCTCTTTGCCGCTGCTTCCACGCTGAAAGCTGCGGGTATTTCCGGGTCGTGAAAAAATTTGGGCGTGAAAGAAACTACAGTGTCAGACATTGGTGGAGCCCTCCGCTTCCTCAATAAAAGTCGATGCGTGCCTGGTATCGGACTCGCTCTCGGGCAGAATAACCGGGCTAAAGATCAGTTATTGCCCAGACTTACCGTTGCGGGGGCAGTGTTGGATTTTCACCAACTTCCCAGGACATCGGCGCATCGAATGTGCGGTGCATGGTAACCAATTACGGGTAACTTGGCTATTGTGCGGGGGAATCCGGGACATCCCAATCAGCGTAACCCTGAGTTACTCAAACTTTCGATTCTTAACTGTTTTTCAGCCGCCAATCCCGCTATGAAATCTCTCGCCATTGTTGGTGCCGGTATCGCTGGCCTGACCCTCGCAACCCGATTGCAAAATCACGCCAACGTGACTGTGCTCGAAAAATCCGCGGGTTACGGAGGGCGCATGGCGACTCGTCGTTCTGGTGCCTACCAGTTTGACCACGGCGCGCAGTATTTCACTGCGCGCAGTGCCGAGTTCCGCCAGTTTCTGGACAATCATCGCGATGCGGAGCTTGTACGCGACTGGCAACCGCGTACTCTGACTCTGGGGGGTGACAAGGAACCCTATACCAGACCGTGGTTCGAACCTCACTGGGTTGCTGCGCCAGGAATGCCTAGCCTGTGCGAGAGTCTGGCGCGGAATCTGCGCGTGGAACTGGACGCGGAGGTGACTTCAATCTGCCCGGCGAACGAAGGTTGGATGGTGAACCTGCTGTCAGGAGCGCAGAGAGGGCCTTATGACTGGTTTATCAGTACCGCTCCCGCCCCGCAAACCTGCAATCTGATGCCCGCCGATTTCCTGCACTACCAGGAGCTGGAAAAACTCAATATGTCAGGCTGCTTCAGCCTTATGCTTGGCTATCAGCTGCCGCTGAGCCTCTCTTTCCAGGCAGCTAAGGTTACCAACTCACCAATCGGATGGTTAGCGCTTGACTCGAGTAAACCCGGGCGAAGTGGTCCTTCGTGCCTGCTGGCACAGACTACCAATCAGTGGGCAGACGTTAATATCGATGGGCCTGTATTGGAGATTCGCCAGCTGCTGCTGTCTGAGCTCCAGCGGCTACTTCCGCAATTGCCAGACCCAGATCACGTTGATCTCCAGCGCTGGCGCTATGCAGCCGCTACTTCGTCACTGCAACAGGATTGTCTGCTCGATGATCAACGGCAGCTCGCTGCCTGCGGCGACTGGTGTCTGGGCGCGCGAGTTGAGGCGGCTTTCACGAGCGCCGCCCGGCTTGCCGCCAGGCTGCAAATCCTGCTCGATTGAAGCCGGTCCAATCTGCCAAGTTCTCAACGGCTGTGAATCTGCGACCGACCGCTTCTACCAGGGAATTGGATTGCCGGACCAGTCGAGGAAAACCGGGGTCTCGCTTGCTGGTTCATTGTCCATGAGTTCGAGCAGCCGGCTCGCAACGAAACCGGGTTCGAACAAGCGGCCAGGCAACACGTTTTGCTGGAAAGGCTTTGATAGTGGTGTGTCTGTCGTGCCAGGATGAAACACCATGAAGCGGATATTGGGCGCGCGCCGACGATACTCAATGGCGGCTGTTTTCACCAGCATGTTGAGCGCCGCCTTGGAAGCCCGGTAGCCGTACCAGCCTCCCAACTGATTATCGCCAATACTGCCAACCCGGGCACTAAAAACGGCTATCCGTGTTTCATTACTCCCCTTCAACAGCGCACAAAGATGTTTCAGCCACAGGATCGGGACTACCGCATTAGCCCTATAGACTTGTTGCATCGATTCCTCGTCAAGTTCCTCAAGGCGCTTCTCGGGTTTGACCCTGTCGCTGTGCAACAGACCGTTACAGATGAATACGCGCGAATAGCTGCCACTAAACTCTTGCAGCCCGCCGCACACGCGCTTTATGGATGATTCGGTGTAGTCGCACTGCAACCTCAGCAGCCGTTCGTTCCCGTCGATCTCAGGTCGAGGATCAGGGCTCCGGCTCACGCACACTACCTGTTGAAATCGTCGGTCGGCTGCAAGTTTTTCGGCCAGCGAAGCAGCTATAGCGCTACCCGCACCGACGATCAGAGCTCTATTGCTGTTGCTCGGCACTGCCTAGTCCGGCGCAGATGCATTCGGAGATCTGCATTCCGGGGATTCCAGCAAGCATGATTCGCAGCGCCGCTTGCCGGTCAGCAGAAAACTGATCGAGTAACGGTGACGCGCAAACAGCCGGTATCCCACGTCTGCGAGACCGCGCACAATCGGCAGGCGTAGTAACTTCAGCCAGCGATGCTTTCCTACTGTAGCCCACACTTCAGCAGAAACATCCAGCCCGTACAGCATCGATCCGTCCGCCCTCTGGGCATGCAGTATGCGATCTGCGGCCGCGGGGTCGATGTGCGGCCAGCGCGCGGCAAATCCCTCGGCGTGGATGTCTACAAAAAGCAGTTCTCCCTGGCGATCAAGAGTGCGCAACTGCTGTACCTCCGCGACACAAAGGGGACAATAGCTGTCGTAGAACATGGTGAGTTTCAATCCGAGCTCCTCAGCGGATTTGCTTATCAGCGCTCTGGCGGCTGCCCACGGCCACATGCTTTAATCTTGAGCACTCTCCCATCATACGAACGGACCGGATTTTTGGGTCAACCAGGTCCAAACTCGTGCACAACACGTAGAACCAGCACAACTTGTCTATCTCTTTTTTGCGCCGATGCCAGAATATCGAACACTTCGCCTGATTCTCGGCGACCAGCTTAACTCCGCACACAGCTGGTATGCCGAAGCAGACCCAAAGGTACTCTACGTACTGGCAGAATTACGCCAGGAAACCGACTATGTTCGTCACCACATTCAAAAAATTTGCGGTTTTTTTGCCGCAATGGAGAGCTTTGCCCGCCTGCTCCGTGCAGAGGGACACCAGGTTCTGCATCTGACTCTGGATGACACCCGGCAGTGGCCGGATTTAAATAGCCTTATCTGCAGCCTGGTGCAGGAATACCAGGTCAGTCAGTTCGACTTCCAGCGGCCAGATGAGTTTCGCCTGCTGCAACTCATGGAAGGGTTGACTCTGCCAGAGCAGGTAGTCGTGAGGCAGTTCGACACCGAGCATTTCCTGCTTCCCTATGCCGAACTGGAAAAGCACTTCGAAGCCGGCAAGGCAGTGCGAATGGAATTTTTCTATCGCCGCATGAGACGCCGATACGGCTTTTTGATGGATGGCGATCAGCCTGTCGGGGGGCGCTGGAATTTCGACATCGAGAACCGCCAGCGCCTGCAGCCCCAGGACATCGAAGAGATACCCGCACCACTGGTTTTCGGTAATGATGTCGCAGATATTATCAAGCGCCTGGAGCGTCACGGGGTCGACTGCATCGGCAACGCGCAAGCGCACTTTCCCTGGCCCATTAACCGGGAGCAGGCTCTGAAGCTGCTGCATTACTTCTGTGAACACTGCTTGCAGAATTTTGGACGTTTTCAGGACGCCCTGACCAGCAACAGCGAACATCGCTGGTCTTTGTACCACTCCCGGCTCTCCTTTGCTCTGAACAGCAAAATCCTCTCGCCGCGGGAAGTGATTGAATCAGTCATTGCTCATTACCATGTTTCGACCTCCATCGACATTGCCCAGGTCGAGGGTTTCGTTCGTCAAATACTTGGCTGGCGAGAATACATCCGCGGTATCTATTGGATCAACATGCCGAGATACGCGCAGTCTAATCGACTCAACGCTCAGCGAAGATTGCCGGAATTTTTCTGGACCGGAAATACAAAAATGAAATGTATGCGGGAGGCTATCGAACAGTCTCTAAAGTATTCCTATGCCCACCACATACAGCGGCTGATGGTAACTGGCAATTTCTGCCTGCTGGCAGGCGTCGATCCGGATCAGGTCGACGCCTGGTACCTGGGCATTTACATTGACGCGCTCGAGTGGGTGGAAATGCCAAACACCCGAGGCATGAGCCAATTTGCCGACAATGGAATAGTCGCATCCAAGCCCTATGCTGCAAGCGGTAATTATCTCAACAAGATGAGCGATTACTGTAAGGACTGTCACTACAATGTAAAACTGAAGACCGAAGAGTCAGCCTGCCCCCTCAACAGCCTTTACTGGAACTTTATGCTGCGCCATAGGGATTTACTGGCCAGCAATCGACGCATCGGCATGATATATCGCAATTGGGACAGGCTGGACGAAGAGACGCGTTCGGCAGTCCAATCTCGTGCCCAGTGGGCGCTGAGTAATCTCGATCAGCTTTAGCCTGTCGAGGGCTGTCTGTATGCGTCTTTTCGCACCTAAATCTGCCCCCAGTTAGTCGATTATTTATTGATTCCTGCCAGTAAAACCTCTAACTTTAGTGCCCTGCCACTTAGCCTGACGGAGAAAATTATGCGCAGAAAAATCGCACTGATACTTACTACCGCTCTCACAGCGACGGGCTTTTCGAGTGGTTTCGCTCAGCAGGACAGTGAATTCGCCGTTCCCAGAACCGAGTGGGGGCAGCCAGATTTACAAGGCGTGTGGAATTTCTCATCGAACACGCCTATGCAGCGGCCAGAAAGGTTCGGCAACCAGGAATTTTTGACAGCCGAGCAGGTAGCGGAGGAACAGGCCCGAATCGCGCGCATGCAAGAGGCGGCTGATGCCGCGGCAGCCCTCAGGGTAGTAGATCCTGAGGCCCCGCCAGTAACCTCCAATCCGGGTGGCTACAACGATTTCTGGGTGGAATCCGCTGGTATCGGCGACAACGTACGAACTTCGCACATCGTTTATCCCCTCAACGGTCGACTTCCGCCCAGAGTTGAGGGAGCGTCCGTGCAACGTGGCGGACTGGGACCGGACATTCCCGGTGAGCGACCAGTGCTCTATACGGTAGGCGGAATTTCCAAGGACGGACCGGAGGATCGCGGACTTTCCGAGCGTTGCATCGTTGGATTCAATTCCGGCCCTCCCTTCAACCCCAGTCTCTACAACAACAACGTGCAGATCTTCCAGAGCAGGGGAACTGCAGTCATTTTTACCGAGATGATTCACGACGCCAGAATTGTCCCCCTCTATGCCAGTCGGCAAGAACTGCCCGCTATAGACGATGATCTGCGACTCTGGTCAGGCGATTCTCGAGGTTACTTCGACGGCGACACGCTCGTGGTAGAAACCCGAAATTTCACGGACCTGACCGTCAGCTACAGCGCATTCGGAAACGCCCGGGACAAGGTGTTAACCGAACGTTTCACCAGGGTAAGCTTCGACACCATGAACTACGAATGGACCATTGATGACCCATCTACCTTTACGGACAGGATCACAGCGATCGTGCCTATGACAAAAGTAGCCGGACAACTCTACGAGTACGCCTGCCACGAAGGTAACTATGGAATGACCAACATTCTCCGCGGTGAACGCATGACTGAACTGCGCGCCGCGGAAGGTGAAAGTTCTCAGTAAAGCGGGGCTTTGGGAAGAGGTTCGATTGAATTTGTAACAAGGTAATAAATCAGGATTCTGCAATGACTAACAAATCTGTAAGCAAACGACTTGCCACTCTCGCTCTAACCGCTGCCGCACTCATGACCGCCGTCTCGAGTCTGGCACAACCATTGACGGAGATTCCGCGCACGCCAAGCGGCAAACCCGATTTCAGCGGCATCTGGCAGGCAGTCACTTCTGCGCACTGGGATATCGAGCCTCACGTAGCCGCATACGGAGAAGTTCCGGAAACATTTGGCGCGCTCACTGCGGTTCCCGCCGGACTGGGTATCGTTGAGGGGGGAGAGATACCTTACACCGAGATAGCGCGCCGACTCCGAGATGAAAACAAGGCCAATGCCCTGGAACGGGATCCGCTGGCAGCCTGCTACATGCCTGGTGTCCCACGGGCAAACTATCTTCCTTTCCCATTCCAGATTGTGCAGTCAACCGATGTAATTCTGGTCGCCTACGAGTTTGCTGAGTCAAACCGGATTCTCTACGTTGATCAGCCGGAACTGGAGTCTCAGGTGGATGCGTGGATGGGCCACTCTAATGCGCACTGGGAAGGAGACACTCTGGTTGTTCGGGTAACGGGTCAAATGCCCGACACCTGGTTCGATCGATCCGGAAACCACCACTCCTACGAAATGGTTGTGGAGGAGCGCTGGACCTATGCCAGCCCCAATCACATCAATTACGAAGCCACCATTACTGATCCGCAAACGTTCACACGACCGTGGAACATCAGCTTCCCGGTTTATCGCCTGGTAGAGCCCAACATGCAGCTCCTCGAGTTCAAGTGTGCCGAATTTGCAGAAGAATATCTGTACGGTGAATTCCGAAAACCCGGCACTACCCGTGCCGGAGCCCGTCCAGACGCCGATAACTAGGAAGGAACAACGACTAAAAAGGCCGATGCAATCGCATCGGCCTTTTTAGTGCCAATCGTGCAGGCAAGGTCAGTCACCTTTGACTCTGTTATGCAGGTGCACCTCAGATTGCGGTAACGGGATTGACAGGCCTTCCCTGGCGAAGGTTTTGTAGACCTGCTCATTCATTGTGAAATACACACCCCAGTAGTCGGCCGCATTCACCCAGCAGCGGACGACTATATTGACCGAACTGTCTGCCAGCTCGGCAAGCGCCCGAAATGCTTGCGGCTCTTGCAGAATTCGCCCGTCTGCCGCAATTAATCTGTCAAGTACTTCGTAGGCCTTATCGACGTCGTCGCCGTAAGCTATGCTGAAAGTCCAATCCACCCGACGCGTGGGTTGGGTGGAATAGTTAATCATGGCCCCGGTTGAGAGTGGACCGTTGGGTAGGATGATTGTTTTGTTATCCGATGTGGTCAGTAGCGTAACAAATATTTCGATTGCTTTGACTGTGCCAAGGTAACCCTGGGCATCGATAACGTCACCCACTTTGAAAGGCTTGAACAACAGTATTATTACGCCACCAGCGAAATTCTGCAGGGTACCCGACAAAGCCATGCCGACGGCCAGCCCTGCAGCACCGAGTATCGCGATGAATGAGGTCATCTCGATACCCAGCACGCCGAGCGCCGTGATGTAGACCAGCACTTTCAGCAGCATGCCTGTCATACTGCTGAGAAAGCTTTGCAGCGACAGGTCCATATTACTTCGATTAAAACCGGCCTGGACGCCCTTGACCAACACGCCCGAAATCCACAATCCGATAATCAGTGTGGCAATGGCTGCCAGCAGCCTGGTGCCGTAAGTAATAGCGAGGTTCATCAGAATACTGGCATCGAGGTTTGTCATAAAATATTCCATAACGATCCACCGTGGAATTACACGAATTGATTGAGTCGGGGTTATAAAATTTACCCGCCGGTCTGATCTGAGCTACTATTGAGGCATGCTCCATCACCAGTTTATACAAACCGCCAAAGACTATCCGGACAAGCTTGCAATCATAGACTGCAACCTCGGTCGCGATATCAGCTTCAAGCGGGCGCTGATCGGCGCGCTCATTCTGGCAAGGCGACTTGCAAAACTCGAGCGCGGTCGCATCGGTATCATGTTACCAACCTCATCAGCCGCTGCCCTGTCCGTTATCGGCGCCAACATGGCGGAATTGACTCCGGTAATGATCAATTATTCCACCGGCGCGGAAAAAAATTGTCTCTACGCGCAGCGCCAATGTGACTTCAAGACCATAATCACAACCCGAGGACTACTCGAAAAAATAGACTGCCCATTGTTACCAGACATGGTGCTAATCGAAGACATAATGAGCGACCTGGGGGCGACGGAAAAAGCCCTGGCCTTCCTTAAGAGCAAGCTACCTGTCCCCATTTTGCGGTATCTCTGCGGCAAAAATGACCCGGAAGCCAGCGCAGTGATTCTATTTACCAGCGGCAGTGAGAAAGACCCCAAAGTTGTTCAGCTCACGCATCGTAATATTGAATCCAACATCAATGCATTCTCGGAAATGATGAGGATCAGCGAATTTGACAGTATTCTTTCGGTACTTCCTTACTTTCACGTTTTCGGCCTGACGGTAAACCTGTGGACCCCATTAACCCATGGCATGACTTCGGTCGCTTACGCCAATCCGTTGGAGTTCAAGACCATCACCCGAATCATCATGGAAAAGAGACCAGAAATTGTTGTGGGAACACCCTTCTTTCTCGACGGCTACCTGAAACAGTCAAAACCCGGCGGATTTGAAAGTCTGCGTCTGGTAGTCTCAGGGGCGGACAAATGTCCCGCAAGTCTGCGCGCTGGCTATCAGAATAAGCACGGTATCGAAATTATCGAGGGCTATGGCACCACCGAAACATCGCCGGTCATTTCAGCCAATCCGCGGGAAGCAAACAAGCCTGGCAGCATTGGCCGACCAATTCCCGGTACCCAGGTTAGAATCGTCAACTATGACACTGGTGAAGAATGCGCTGTCGAAGAAACCGGCAAAATAATGGTGAAAGGGGACGGCGTTATGCAGGGCTACCTCAACGATGTTGAGGAGTCCTCTCTGCGCCTCAAGGGCGGCTGGTATGACACCGGCGATCTCGGTTACATGGACGAAGACGGCTATCTGTGGCATCAGGGTCGCTTGAAAAGGTTTGTCAAGATAGGTGGTGAGATGGTGTCTCTGGTCAATGTTGAGGAAACATTGAATGAGATGACTCCCGTCGAGATTGAGTGCTGTGCAGTGGAACTGCCGGACTCAAAACGCGGATCAAAGATAGTCGCGGTTACCACCTGCGCAGTAGATGAACAGGAAACCCTCAGGAAACTGGCAACGGAACTGCCCAACCTGGCGCTACCAAAGAAGTTTGTCGTCGTACCGGAATTTCCGAGGATGGGTAGCGGCAAAACAGATTTCCGCTCCCTGACCCGGATAGTGATTGAACAGGATCGTCAAAAAAATTCGGAGCAGTGATCCAGACCGACGGTTCAATAATCGGTGCCTGGAATCACCACTGTCCATAAACTTTCCTCCGACGTACGGCCGGAAAGTCTAACTGTAAAGCAAACAGGAAACTTTCTGGTCTTCCTGATCCTGTTGATCAGTCAAGTCGGGCGCCCGTGTCTTGCATTCCGGCATTACCCTGGGACAGCGCGGATGAAACGCACAGCCTCCAGGCGGATCAATTGGCGATGGCACGTCGCCTGTCAGCACCTGTCGATTCAGCTGATGACGGGGATCCGGTATGGGGATGGCAGAAATCAATGATTGTGTATAGGGATGCCTGGCATTTTCGTAGATGGTTTGACCTGGCCCCTCTTCAACTACCTTACCGAGATACATGATAGCAATGCGATCAGACACGTGCTTCACCACTGCCAGATCGTGTGCGATGAACAGATAAGACAGATTGAATTCCTTTTGCAGTTCCATAAGCAGATTCAGTATCTGGCTCTGAATAGACACATCCAGGGCTGATACGGGCTCATCGCAGATGATTAGCTTGGGATTAAGTGCGATAGCTCTGGCGATACCAATTCGCTGTCTCTGGCCACCGGAAAATTCAAAAGGATAACGAGTTGCGGAGCGGGACGGCAGCCCTACAGTTTCGAGCAATCTGGTGACGTGATCTTGCCTTGTTTTGCGATTGCCGATCTTATGGATCAGGAATGGCTCGGTGAGGATATCTCCCACGGTATGTCTGGAATTCAGTGATTCCATCGGATCCTGGAAAATCATTTGAATATCCTGACGAACCGACTGTAGCTCTCGCCCTTTGATATGAGTGATATCTACATCGTTGAATAAAATCTGGCCGCCGGTGGGGTTGTAAAGCCGCGTAATACAACGGCCCAGTGTCGATTTCCCGCAACCAGACTCTCCCACCAGTCCCAGGGTTTCACCAGCATTAATTTTCAAACTGACCCCATCAACAGCCTTGTTGTATTTGCCGGTGCGCAGAAATATGCCTTCCTTGACAGGAAAGTGCATTTTGAGGTCTTGCACTCTCAACAGGGTGGGGTTGTTGCTATTCATCTTACCGCCCCTCCTGCTGTTGAAGTTCACGCCAGCGAAGGCAACTAACTCCATGCTGGCCATTCACAATATCGAGGTCGGGAGAGCGCTCGGAACAACTATCTAACGCATGGGGACAGCGATTTTCAAAGCGACAACCTGGCGGCAGATCCAGCAGACCCGGCACCATACCCTTTATGATCGGTAACTCGGACTTGGGTATCGTTTCAAGTCGCGGAATCGAGGCAAGTAACCCCTGGGTGTACGGGTGGCAGGGCCGATCGAAAATGTCATAGACCGAGCCCTGCTCGGCGACCCGTCCCGCATACATCACCACCACGTTGTCGGAGGTTTCCGCGATGACGCCAAGATCATGGGTAATAAGAATTACGGCCATGCCCATCTCATTCTGCAATTCTTTGATGAGTTCGAGTATCTGGGCCTGAATTGTAACGTCCAGCGCAGTGGTAGGCTCATCGGCAATCAACAGACTCGGCTTGCAGGCCAGTGCCATTGCGATTACAACCCGTTGCCGCATTCCGCCCGATAGCTGGTGCGGATATTCACCCATACGCAGATCAGGTGATGGGATACCTACCCGATCCAGCATTTCGACCGCCTCACGAGTGGCACTCTGCTTGGTAACTTCCTTATGCAAAAAGAGCACTTCCGTAAGCTGCCTTCCAATAGTATGCACCGGATTTAGTGCGGTCATTGGCTCCTGAAACACCATGCCAATGCTGCCACCCCTGACGCGCTCCATACGCGCAGACTCTGTCCGCACAAGATCTTCACCACGCAGTAATATCTCGCCACCAACGATATGCCCCATAGGCTGCGGCAACAGGCGCATGATTGACAAAGCCGTAACACTCTTTCCACAACCAGACTCACCGACAATACCGAGGGTTTGCCCGGAATCGATTTTGAAGCTGACATCGTCTACCGCGCGCACGCGACCTTCGTCAGTATCAAATTCGGTGACGAGGTTGTTAACCTCCAGGAGCGTCGTCGTCATAGAGAATCACTGCTCTCGATACTGGTCATACACTTCGATGCGTGCTTCCTGACTGCGTCCGGCTCGTCGGGCAGCCAGGGTTGCTTCCTTCATGTCGGTGTCTATCCAGTGCACGAAATAATCTTCAGCATAGCTGGAGTAACGCAGGTTAAAGTCGTCTGGCCAACGCACCCAGGCCCAATTTGCGTGTCGGTAAAAGGGTTCCACAAATCCCGGGACGAAAGCTGCCTGCTCGTGCGCCAGGCGCGTCATTCGGTGCGCCAGGCTCACCATTTCATCCTGGTCGTCAGACTGCACGTACTGATCGATCAGCTTGTCCATTTGGGGGTCGGCAAAGCTCATCAGGTTATTGGTTTGGACCTTGATTTCTCTGCCCGGAACGACGCTGTCGTCATCGAGAAAGGCGTCTTCATAAGCATTATCGGAATGGTACCAATCCCAATAACGGGGATACATTTCCAGGCCAATGTTGTACCCGATGAAGTATATCTCGTGCTGTTTTTCGCTCGCCTTTCGCGATCCGGCCGCTGTATCAAGCATCTCGAGGCGGAAGTCCAGTCCTGCCTTGGCAGCTTCCTCTCTCAGGATGGTAAACACGTCACGGTAACGTTCGTAATGAGTCGACAGGGTTACCGCCAGACGCTCGCCAGCTTCATTTACCAGAATGCCATCCGGGCCTCGACGCGTGTAGCCCGCATTGGCGAAATGCTCCTCAGCCTTGGCAATATCAAATGTCCTGGCCTTGACTTCGTCATTGCTCCATTCGCCATAGCCAACCTGACCGTGATCCAGTCGGACATAGTCACCGCGGAAGTAGCGATCCATAACCAGGTCAAAATTGGAGGCATATTGAATTCCCAGCCTGACATCCAGATTATCCAGCGGCGCTCGCGCGGTATTCAACCACAGTCCCCAGTTTGAGCGCGGTCCGCCATTGTAAAACTCATACTTGTGGATATATCCGTTGGCAACATCGGGGTCATCGTCAGGCAGATTCTCATACCAGTACTCAGCGGTTCGAATTTTGAAGTTATCGATGTCGCCTCGCTTGAATGCTTCGAAAACCTTTGCGGTATCCCGAATCACGGTAAAGTTGATGCGATCAGGATTGTAGCGATTGCGCCAGTATTTAAGATCCTTCGCCCACCAGTCCTGGACCCGGGTCATCACGAGATTTGTGCCCATATTGACGTTCTCGGGACGAATTTCATACGCACCCGCGTGAGGAACAAACCGCCACTGGTAACGTTCCACGAAGTCGTCACCCAGTTCACTGTAAAAATGCTGTGGCACAGGTGCAACCGACAGGGCTCTGAACGCGACGTCCGGCTTCGCCTCGGCCATCGTGATGG
Source organism: Pseudomonadales bacterium (assembly GCA_038134485.1). Lineage (GTDB taxonomy): Bacteria > Pseudomonadota > Gammaproteobacteria > Pseudomonadales > Pseudohongiellaceae > NORP240. The sequence goes on along the minus strand of JAYPVG010000007.1, from coordinate 35,677 downwards.
AAATCGTGTGGTCGTCATACTTGGTAACATTGGTAAACTTTGTGCTGTAGTAGTTGTTATACCAGGGCGCAACAATGTACTCGGTACGATAGAAAAAGAAGCCGAAAACAAAGTCGTCTGCGGTTATGCTTTCACCGTCAGTAAAGCGGGCGGCAGGATTAATGCGCGCGTAGACCGTGCGCTTGTCGTCGCCGACCGCCCACTCGGTGGCGATACCCGGATAAAGGTCGAAATCGTTCGGGTGCGCATGGGCCAGCGACATTGAGACGTAATCGAGAATAAATCGCCTGAACTCTCCGTTCGCATCCGGACCTACAACGCGCAAGGTAACGGGAAAGTCAGAGGTAAATTCATATTGGGTGCCGCCCTTCTTCGCCTCGGGAGACCCGATATCCGAAAGTTGGGAGCCATTTACCCAATCGAGATCCGGCGGAATATCGGCGGGCGTCTTGAAAGAAAAGAAGTCCGGATTCGCATCGTAATATGCCTGGGCCTCGGCAGTGATGTCTCGATCAGAGGTTTCAGTTAGCTGTTCCGATTCGCCTCCACAAGAAATCAGTATAAGTGCTGTGCCCATTAAGACCAGTAGTCGTTCAATCTTCTTCATTGCTGCGCTCATTCCTCCAGAACTGTGTATTTCATTACCGGACCCAATCTCAGATTTTCTCTACTGCACGCGAAACTGGTCGTACACTTCGATGAGGGGCTCAAAGGCACTCTCCGATCGCATGGCAGTCTCAGTTTGCTCTTTCGCTTCCTCATCTATCCAATGCACAAACAATTCGTGAGGCTGAGAGGTATAACGGGAATTAAAACCCTCTGGCCAGCGTACCCAGCGCCAATAGGCCGTGCGGTAGTACGGCTCAACCCAGCCGGGTGAGAACGAGGCGTAATCGAAGTGCATTTCCATGATCTGGTGCGAAAGCTCGATCATTCTCTCTTTGTCATCCGAATTCTGGTACTCATCAATCAATACATCGAGCTCCGGAATCGCAATGCTCTGCAAATTGTTGGTTTGTGGCTTTGGAGTACGGGCGGGATTTACGCTGCCATCTTCCAGGAATGCCTGGTCATAGGCATTATCAGAATGAAAGTACTCCCACATTCTCGGATACATTTCCATGGAGGGCGCGAAACTCACAAAGAAGATTTCATGCTGTTTTTCCAACGCTTTGCGAAACCCGGCTGCCCCATCCAGAATTTCTATCCGGTAGTCTAGCCCCGCTTTAGCAGCTTCCTCTTTGAGAATCGTGAATACGTCCGCAAACCGATCATAGATTGTCGATAGCGTAAACGCGAGGCGCCGCCCTTCGGCATTGACCAGTATGCCGTCTGGTCCACGCTGACTGAAACCAGCTTTGGCGAAGTGCTCGAGCGCCAGGTTGATATCAAATGGTCTGGCAGTAAGCGTTGGATGGGAAAAGTCAGGGTAACCGTCGTCCTGAGTGTTCAGGCGCTCGGGATCACCGCGGAAGTACTTTTCGATGACAAGATCCCAGTTCGAGGCATATTGGATCCCCAGCCGAATATCCTGATTGTCCAGCAATTCGCGGGCTGAGTTGATCCATAAACCCCAGTTGCTCCGGGGCCCCTGATTGTAAAATGTGGTCTTGTGGATGTAT
>JAYPVG010000007.1:16946-34045 GCA_038134485.1 Pseudomonadales bacterium | reverse complement strand
CCGCTGCACATCCGGATCGTCGTCGGGCAGATTGTCATACCACGCCTCTGCGGTTCCGACCCGCAGGATGTCGGAATCTCCCCGGCGAAACGCCTCGAATCGCTTTGCAGGATCTCGCACTACATTGAGCACGATGCGGTCCGGATTGTATCGGTAGCGATAATACTTCATGTCTTTCGCCCACCAGTCCTCGAGTCGATGTAGCACCACGTTGACACCCATATTGATTTCGTCTGGATCAATATAATAGGGGCCGGCATGGGGCTCATAGCGCCACTGATATCTCTCGGGGAAATCTGGGCCCAGTTCCTTATAGAAGTGTTCCGGTACTGGGACGATCTGCAATACCCTCGAGGCCATGTCCGGCTTTACTTTTGGAACGGACATTGAAAACGTGTACTCGTCATACTTGGTGATATTGGTATATTCTGTTTTGTAATAATTGGTTGAAAAAGGAGCCTGAATATAATCCGAATAATAGAAGAACATGGCAAACATGGCATCGTCAGCCGTGATAGGTTCTCCGTCTGTCCAGCGAGATGCAGGGTTAATCTTTATGTAAACAGTTTTGCGGTCCTCGTCGATCGCCCATGACTCTGCAATGCCAGGGATGAATTTATTGGTATCGGGGTGCGGCCACGCGTAGGTTAGGGAGTAATAACCTTCTATCCAGGCCCGCGCCGAACTGTTCGAATCAGGCCCGATGGTCCGAAGCGTCGGCGGGAAGTCATCCAGCAATTCGAAGTATGTGCCACCCTTGATCGCCTCGGGAGAACCAATTTCCGGCTGATCCATGCCATTCTCCCAGATCAGGTCTGCCGGCAAGTCGGCAATCGTTGCGAAGGTCACCAACTCCGAATTGGCAGCAAAGAACTCCTGCACTTCCTGAGTAATATCTTGCGCGACAGTTGCCGTTGACTGGTCGCTTTCCCCCCCGCAAGCCGTTAAAAATGCTGCTAACGCAATCGCTCCGAATTTCCTGTAATCGATATTGCTCATTGTCCAGTTGCTCCTACGTTTTACTGCTTCGCTGTGCCATTAATCTTAAAATTTGTCGTGCGCCTACCTGTAAATAGTGAACTTCTTGGGATCAAATGATTCTCGGATGGCTTCACCGATAAAAGTCACCAGAGTCAGCAGAACGACCAGGGTTCCAAAAGCTGACATGACGATCCAGGGCGCGGTGCGCAGAGTTTGTGTGCCCTGTTTGAGTAGCTCACCCAGACTGGGTGTGGGTGGTGGCAAGCCAAATCCCAGAAAATCCAGGGCAGTAATTGACGAGATGGCTGAAACCACCGTAAATGGCATGAAAGTAACCAGTGTCGCGAGCACATTGGGTAAGATGTGCTTGAAGACAATTCGGCTGTTAGACGCTCCCATGATACGTGCAGCGGAAACATAATCTCGCACTTTTTCCTTATAGGTCTCCGTGCGCATGTAATAGGTCATGGAAGTCCAGGAAAACAAAACCATCACGGTCAACAGGATGAGTATTCGCATGTTGACCGTAAACGTATCTGGTATCACAGAAAAGACGATGATTACCATGTAAAGGAATGGCACATTACTCCAGATTTCGATCAGGCGCTGGGAAATGATATCGAATTTGCCGCCAATATATCCCATCGCACAGCCAACCATCACTCCGATCAGGTATACCGAGGCCATAAATCCAAGCGAGAAAACGAGAGCAATTCGAGTACCGTAAAATAGCCTGGCCAGAATGTCCCGGCTGGTCGTATCAGTGCCAAGAAAATGCTTGTTTTCCAGGCTGGGTGCCTCGGGACGGAAAATGCCACTGGAGGCGTCGTTTTCAAACGGACTGTAGGGAACTGGCGGCATAAGCACCCAGTTATCCGATCCCGATTCGTCGAATTCCTGCTTCAATTCGCGATAATTGGTTTCGTAAGGGTAGTCTAGCCCGAAGTCCGTGCCAGGATGGAACGCACTGTAGGTTGGAAAATACAGCTCGCCCTCGTAGCTGACCACGATAGCGCGATTATTGACTAACAGCTCGCCAAAAAGGCTGAGAAGAAGAAACAGGATCAGGATCAGGAAGCTGTAGTACCCGCGCTTGATCTCCCGAAACCGGCGCAGCTTTTTTACAGTTTGGGGATTGAACCTGAACAGGAACATAGTGCTATACCCAATCTTCAGTTAAACCTGATGCGCGGATCGACCAACGCTACCAGGATATCGGAAATAATGTTTCCAACGAGCAACAGCAGGCTGGCGAGAAACACTACACCCATCACTACCGGGTAATCACGGTCAATAATCGAGGTAAGCCCGAGCAGTCCGAAGCCATTGATATCGAAAATCGTCTCAATCAGAAAGGACCCAGAAACCAGTAATGTGATGTTCTGGCCGAAAGTCGTGGCGATAGGAATCAGGGAATTACGGAGCGCATGGCCCGTTACCGCCTTGCGAAAAGATACGCCTTTGGAAACTGCGGTGCGAATATAATCCGAGGCGAGATTATCCATCAGGTGGTTCTTGAGCAGCAGCGTTACCAGAGCGAAGCTGCCTACCAGGTAGCAGATCAGCGGCAACACAGAGTGGGTTATCAAGTCCCAGACTTTGGCCAGGGCACTTAATTCGCCAAACTGAAGGCTGACGAAGCCGCCCATCGGGAACCATTCAAGCCGCACTGAGAAATACAGAAGCAGCAGTGACCCCAGCGCGTAACCAGGCACGGCGTACCCGATGAAAATTAGTATCGAAGTGACATTATCTACCACTGTTCGATGCTTGATCGCCTTCAGTACTCCGAGAGGTATACAGACTGCATACGTGATAATCAGGGTAATGAGCCCGTAATACAGGGAGATTGGGAAGCGACTCGTAATTACGTCCCATACTGGCTGATTGAAGCGGTAAGAGGTCCCCAGATCACCCCTGACCACCTTGCCAACCCATTCGACGTAACTCTGCAAGACCGGCTTATCAAATCCGTAATATTCCCGCAACCGATCCAACTGGGCTTCGGACAAAGCCATATTTTGCCCGGCAACGGAAGTCTGACCACCCGCAAGTTGCGCTTCCATAATGGCTCTTTCAATGGGCCCACCAGGAACCAGTCGCGTTATAACAAACACAATTATGGTGATTCCGAGCAGAGTCGGAGGTATCAGCAACAGACGCCGGATAAAATAGTCACGCATGGATGTCGGTTATCCCCTCCGTGCTGGCAAAGCAGAGCATTACGCCGCTGACACACCTGGCATAAGGTAAAATTCTGGATTCAGGGCCAGTGGTACTCGGCCAATTCTCGAAACCGCCAATAAACCCTCTGGCCGACCGGGCTCATTCAATGTGCCCGGTTCAGCGCAGAATACTGACATATTTCAAGGCGTTGTAACACGGAAATCGGCGCCCAATTCGCAACATCAGACTGCCTCATACCCTGACCCGGCATCCCGAACAGGTTTACCCCGGGGGTGTTAAATACCATAGGGCTCCAAAATGGACTGGTAAACCAGTCGCTTCGACATGCCTCGCACATCCGGCAACAGGTCTCCAGCTTGCTGGATCATGCCGATGAATACCAGATTTTCAACAGGATCGATCCAGAACCAGGTGCCCGCGGCGCCGCCCCAGTAGTATTCGCCGGTGGAATAGCCTTCCACTGCGACCGGGTCTTCCACAATGGCAAAATCCAGCCCGAATGAGGTTCCCGTGCCGCTCGACATAGCGCCGGTCATTCCCGGAGGCGTCTGATCACGATGCATCAGGTCGACGGTGAGTGGCGCCAGTATCCGGACACCTTCGAGCTCGCCGCCGTTCAATAACATCTGGGCAAAACGCAGGTAATCCATCGCCGTCGAAACCAACCCTCCACCACCGGATTCGAAGGCAGGATCTTGAAGAAAATTCGCTCCCGGAAAAATCTCGCTGGGAGTGAGTTCGCCGTCTTCGTTATAAACATAGATTTGGGCAAAGCGCGACGCTTTCTCAGCCGGCACGTGGAAGTCAGTGTCATGCATCCCCAGCGGTTCGAACACCCGCTGTTCCAGGAACTCCCCGAATGACTGTCCTGACAATTTTTCTACCAGATACCCCTGCACATCGACCGACACACTGTATTCCCAGCGCGTGCCCGGTTGATGCTTAAGCGGTATTTGACCCAGTTTTGCAACAAGTTCGGCATTGGTTTCGTCAGGGCTCAGCAATCCGGCATCCACGTACATCGAATCGACAGCAGATTGAGCAAAGATCCCATAGGTCAGTCCACCGGTATGGCTCATCAGCTCCCGTATCGTCATTTTGTGATTCTGCGGCTCTGTGAGTACATTACCGTCTTCATCCTCACCGGCATAAACCTGCAAGTCACGAAATTCCGGGATGTACTTCTCCACCGGGTCACTGAGGCGGAATTTGCCCTCCTCATACAGAATCATCAACGCGACACCGGTAACGGGTTTACTCATCGAATAGATTCTGAACAGGGCATCGTTGGTCATCGGCGATTGGGATTCCAGATCCCGATATCCCACTGATTCGAAGTGCGCAATCTTGTTATCCCTGGCGGCCAGGGTCACCACTCCCGCCAGCAATCCCTGGTCAACCAGATCCTGCATTGCACTGCTCACCCGCGAAAGTCGATCCGAGTCCATTCCAACCGTCTCGGGAGCCACCAACTCCAGTACACCTCCATTGTCGACTGCAATGGCGGACTGTCCCACACTGTCCGTAGCGGGATTGCATGCCGCCAGGACAAACATACTGCTAGCCAGAAAAATTCTTGCGAGCCAGTCGGCCCGCCTTTCAAATTTGATAATGCTCACATCCTATCCCTCGATAAATTGACTCAAACCGCTGTTCGTTGGCCCATAAGCGGATTGCCGGCGAAAATAGCATACCAATGATGGTTTCAGCTACCACCCGACTGCCCGCGAGTCCCGCATGGAACACGCAGGAGCAAATTCGTGGGAAAACAGCCGAATTTTATTCAGTAGAGATGGCAGGCTACCTGGCGATCCAGATCCTGAAGCGGAATCAGTTGAGGCGTTTCGGATCGGCAAACATCCATGACTTTAGGACAACGATTGGCAAAACGGCAACCTGCCGGTACGTTGACCGGACTGGGTATTTCTCCGGTTATGGCAGTCGAGAGGCGATGCCGCTCCGTTGCCGGGTCCGGCTCCGGATTTGAGTTGACCAGTATTTCGGTGTACGGGTGTTTGGGCTCGAAGTAAACCTGGTCTGCAGGGCCGAGTTCAACCAGCGATCCCAGATACATCACCGCCATTCGGTCGCTGACATAGCGGACCATCGACAAATCATGTGCGATAAACAACAAAGTCAGCCCCATGCTTTTCTTCAGGTCCCCCAACAGGTTGATGACCTGTGCCTGAACTGACACGTCGAGTGCAGAAATAGGCTCGTCACAGACGACAAATTCCGGATTCAGTATCATCGCCCGTGCAATACCTATGCGCTGCCGTTGACCTCCGGAAAACTCATGCGGATAGCGGGACATGTGGTCGGCATGCAGGCCAACCTGTTGCAACCACTGGGCAACCCGCTCGCGAATGGTGGCCGCGGATTCGTTACTGTGAAGCTTCAGCCCTTCACCGATGATTTCCCCGACGGTCATGCGCGGATTCAGCGAGGAGTAAGGATCCTGAAAAATCATTTGCATCCTGGAAGCAAGTCGCTGGAAATCTGTCGGGTGATACCTCGATGGCAGCTTTTCGCCTTTGAAGATCACGCTGCCTGCGGTTTTATCGTGTAGACCGAGAATTGTTTTACCAAAAGTGGATTTGCCGGAACCGCTCTCACCCACCAATCCGACAATTTCCTTTTCAGCAATCGTCAGGGAAACCTGATCGACGGCGTGGACTATCTGACCGCGGCCGATTCTGAAATGTTTGGTCAAATTCTCGCTTTGCAGCAATACCGTCACGCCCCAGCCTCCCCGAAGTGCAGCGCAACAGGCTTCTCGGTCGCCTGAGGATGATGCAGCCAGCAGCGTGAGGTATGCGTTCCCGGCAAATAAAAATCATCTGGTTGACGATGATGACAAACTTCCATGGCGTGGGGACATCGGGCTGCATAGCCACAACCCTGTGGCGGCGAGAACAGATCCGGTGGCGAACCTTCAATGGGTTCAAGACTATGCTGACGCGTCGGATCATTAGTAGGCATGGCAGCGCGAAGGCCAAGAGTATAGGGGTGGGCGGAACGATAAAACACGTCATCAACAGTGCCGTGTTCGACAATCTTGCCGGCATACATGACGGCCACTTCATCAGCCATGCGTGCTACCACCCCGAGGTCGTGAGTAATAAGTATGATGGCCATACCGGTTTCCTTCTGCAGATCCTGCAGCAGATCCAGTATCTGGGCCTGAATAGTCACGTCCAGCGCAGTAGTTGGTTCATCCGCTATTAGAATTGCTGGTTTGCAGGCTATCGCCATGGCAATCATGGCTCGCTGCAACATACCTCCGGAGAATTCGAAAGGATATTGGGTGGCCCGTTTTCTGGCTTCCGGAATTTTGCTCAGTTCCAGCAATTCAATAGCCTGACCGAACGCTTTTCGATAGCTGTAACCTCGATGGACCTGCAAGGGTTCTGCGATCTGATCACCAATGGTCATGGTGGGGTTAAGCGACGTCATTGGGTCCTGGAATATCATACCGATTTCAGAGCCGCGTATATCTCTGCCGTTAATCAGGGTGCGTCCCAGGATTTCGGTGCCGCGTAACCTGGCCGAACCCGCCGTAATTCGACCCGGGGGAATCGGTATCAGACCCATCATGCTTTGCACGGTAACGGATTTGCCACAGCCTGATTCGCCAACGATGGCGAGAGTCTTGCCACGGTCGACACTGAAGGTAACGCCACGAACGGCCTGAACCGTGCCACCATAGGTCGCGAATTCAACCGCCAGATCCTTTACCTCGAGCAGCAGAGGCTCGGCGGATTCGATTATGGAGTCAGCGCTCATTCCTGGTTCCTCATCCGGGCGTCCAGTGCATCGCGAAGACCATCACCCAGAAGATTGAAAGCCAGTACCGTGACACTGATAAACAGCGCTGGGAAAATAAGCTCATGCGGATAAGTCAGCATAGTCTTGATTCCCTCGTTAGACATACTGCCCCAGGATGGCGTTGGCGGCGCAACGCCCATGCCGATAAAGGACAGAAAAGCCTCGGTGAAAATCGCACTGGGAATGGCAAATGTGAGCGTGACCAGTACCACGCCCATCGTATTGGGAATCATGTGGCGCAAGACCAGATAATGTGTCTTGGCTCCTAGCAATCGGGACGCCGAGATATATCCCTGCTCACGGATCTGCAATATCTGACCGCGCACCAGGCGCGCGGTCGCCGGCCACATCAAGACGACCAGGGCCACCAGCATGGGAAACACTCCGCTTTCACCAGGACCGATACCAAAGGCAATCTTGAACAGAATCATGAACAAGAGAAAGGGCAGCGCCACCACAAAGTCTGCGAACCGCATCATTAAGGCATCGACGCGCCCGCCCAGAAATCCGGCGACACTGCCGTATACAAGACCGAAAAGGACAAAAAGAAAAGGCGCGCCTATGCCGATAAAGAGTGACACCTGGGCTCCTGCCATTAGCCTGGCCAGCATGTCCCGACCGAGGTAATCCGTGCCAAGCGGGTGCAGATCCAATAGAATTTGGTCGCCAACTTGAAGCCGCTCACTATCGTCTATTAATCCACGCGCTGCAGCCTCCTCTAGCGTCGTAACTCGCTGCAATTGAACCTCAATAGTGGCGAAGGAATCCTGCAATTCGCCGCGAGAGTTGAGAGCGACCACCGAGTAATAATACTGGCCCGGACGTAAATCGAGTCTATCCTCGAAGTAAAGAACCTGATTATCGTAGTACTCTGCCAATGGCACACCAAAAGCCAGTTCCGGACCGACCGGAAATAGATTTCGATACACGCGGTGTCCACTCGCTCCGGGCAGTGCGTCCCATACCAGACGCACAGCCTGGGTAGTGGCTGGTTGTGCCAGATGCAGACCGGTGACATCAGTCAGTTGCGATTCTCCAGCCCATGGCTGGTAATCCTCGACAATGATCGCCCGGCGATCGGTACCCGGCGGTTGACTAATCTGATCGAGGTCCTGAAGCGCGGGATCCACCCGCCATAGCCAGGGCCCGACAATGGTGAATAGCAGCAAGGCGATTACGATATACAGAGACGTTAGCGCCCGGCGATTGGCCTTCAATCTGATCCATGCGTCCTGCCAGTAGGACAGCGACGGCCGGGAAATCCCGTGCTTCGGTCCTGCCTCGGAACGAGGCGTAAAATCTGCAGCGGTCAGATGAGGCATCACTCCAGCCTCACCCGAGGATCGATAAATCCATACAGCACGTCAACTACTATCACCATGAACACCAGAAACGCACCATAGAAAACAGTTGTGCCCATAATGACGGTGTAGTCCAGTTGCTGAACTGCTTCGACAAAAAAGCGTCCCAGGCCAGGAATGGCAAACACCAGCTCGACCACAAACCCACCGGTGGTGATCGCCGCGATAGCGGGTCCCAGTACTGTGATGACCGGAAGGATAGCATTGCGTAGCTGGTGACGCGTGAATATGCGGGTCGCCGGGAGACCCTTGGCATTGGCGGTGCGCACATAGTCCGAACCGATCACTTCGAGCATCGAGGAACGCATCAGGCGCGTCAGATAGGCCATGGTGCCCAAACCGAGAACCAGGGCCGGGACCAGCATGTGACTGATGGTGCCCCATCCCGCGACTGGCAGCACCGTAGTATTGAAAACGTTATTTACACTTACCAGAAGCAGCTGACTGAGTGCGGCGATCACGAAACTCGGGACAGAAATTCCCATAATAACCAGAAACATGATGAGATAGTCGGGAAGCCTGTTGCGGTATAGCGCGGTGAGTGCACCCCAGAGTACTCCGCCCACGGCAGCAAAAACCACAGCCAGCACACCCAGAGTCGCTGAAATCGGGAAGTGCTGACGAATGATGTCATTAACCTCGCGGTTCTCCTGGGTAAAAGAAATTCCGAAATCCCCGCGGGCGAGGTTACCGAGATAAATTAAGTACTGTGTAGTAAGAGGTTGATCGAGTCCGTACTTCGCTTCCAGGTTGGCACGGATGGTCGCGGTTACGGCGCGGTCATTGAGCAATGGATCGCCCGGTACGTTGTGCATGGCAAAGAACGTGGCAGTAGCGATAAACCAGACAGTGATAACACCCTGTAACAACCGCTTGAGAAAATACCACCCCATTAAAAGCGGTCCCTGCTACTCTTCTGCCACATCGATATAGGCGTAATTGTAGTCTACCTCTGGACCTACCGAGCGGCGTTTGAAACCCTTGAGACGCGGATCTACCACGAATGACCAGCCACGCTCGTACATGGGAATTATCACGGCGTCGTCGTAGATCAGCTGCTGAATTTCACCAAAGGCATCCATTCGAACCCTGGGATCAAGCGATGACTGAGCCGTACGAATCAGCTCATCCATACGAGCGCTGTTGTACCTGCCGCGGTTGTTGAGGTTCCAGGATGCGAACAGATCGCCGAAAGTCAGCGCATCGTCATAGTCTGGGCCCCATCCGGCGAGTACAATATCAAAGTCTCCCGAAGTCATTTTAGCCAGCCGCTGCTTGAAAATTTGTGCATCGATAAGAATATCGAGACCCAGTTGCTTCTTGTAATGTGCCTGATAGTACTCGGCCGCCACCAGAGCAACGGGCGTATCGCCGGTGAGTAATACGACTGGCGGAAACTCGTCTATGCCAAGCTCCTGTCTGGCCATTTCCAGGTGCTGTCGCGCAGCCGTGATGTCCATGTAATGTTCGGGAGGCGGGTACTCCTTGCGAAACAGATCGTCGACGCCACGAATAAACTCCGGGAACAAGCTGGGAGCAGGCAGGTAGCTGGCCTCCTTCAGTGCCTTGTAAACCAGTTCGGCGGGATCCTGAGCCAGCTGCATTGCCTTGCGAAAATGATAATTATCGGTGACGCGACCTTCTCGATGATTGAACTCGAGAAAAAAGACCGTACCTTCCATAAAAAGTTGAATATGCCAGCGCTGTTCCATAGCGCTTGGCAGCATCGGAGCTACCAGGTGAGTGTCGACAATCTGCCCATCCTTGAACAGATTGAGCTTGGCATTAACGTCCTGGGTGATATAACCGACGTTGATTGCACTGAGAAATCCTTTCTGGTCGTTCCAGTAATGGGGATTTTTTTCCCAATGCATTGAGGCGTTGTGAATCCACTCACTGATGATATACGGGCCGTTGTAGAGCAACATGTCGGCATCTGCTCCATCGCGCCCATTGGTACTGGCAAAGAAATCTTCCCGCACCGGGAAGTAGGTATTGAAAGCGACCAGCTTATCGAAATACGGCGTGGGCCTTTCAAACTGAACCTCAAGGGTGCGATCATCCACAGCCTCTATGCCGAGCGCTCCCGGCGGCAATTCGCCGGTGTTGATCGCCTCGGCGTTCTTTATAGGATACAGAATAAAGGAATATTCCGAGGTGGTTGCCGGATCGACAACCCGGCGCCATGAGAACACGAAATCATGGGCTGTTACCGGTTGACCATCGCTCCACCGGGCATTGTCCCTTAACCAGAAGGTGGCACCGTCCTCCCTGATTTCCCAACGTTCAGCGACTCCCGGTACAAGCTGATTATTGTCATCGTATGCGATCAAACCTTCCATAGTATGCGCCAGGACCACAAAGCTGGCGGCATCCGTTGCCCGCCCGCTGTCAAGCTGCGGGGGTTCTTCCCGAAGGGTTATGGTAATGCTGTTGCTTTCCGGATTGATCGCCGAGCCGGTTCCAGCCCCGCTTCCCCCGCTGCTGAGAGACAGCAAATAGACCAGTAAGCCGAGCGCTACCAGCGCATACCCCGCGAAGACCGCCAGCTGCCTGCCGGCACTGCGGGTAAACTTCCGTTCGACTGAATATCCGCCGATTTCGCTACGGGATGACATGGCCAGGTTCCACTTTGAATGGATCCGAGAATACCTCAGCTTAAATTCAGAGTCGACAATAAGTGCGAAGCCGACAAGGCTCCGCTGAAAGGCTTGGACCAAATTTCCGTAACAACGGGGTCCTTAACTGAAATCAGATGGCAAGATTTCAGCGAGATTGGTTTCCGGCTCCAGAGTAGCTTTGTCTTGGTCGGTCAAATTCAGCACAACGCGAGTATGTCCGGGACCTTCCATCATGTGGCCTATGCGCTGCAAAGCCGCCAGCAGCTGTGACTGTTCCCACTCCGGTAGTTCGTTAAGTCGCTCCGAAAATGGGGCCTGCCAATGGGCTGTGGAATTGCTGATAATCCTTTGCCCCTCAGTGGTCAGGGAAACTATGACCCGTCGTCTGTCACCGTCATCCCGCAATCGATGGACATAGCCCCGGGATTCCAGCCGCTTCAGAATATCGGTTACTGTTCCCTGGCTGAGGTTAATTCGACTGGCAAGATCACCAGCGGATAAAGGACCTGATGCGAGCGCCTTCATGAGCGCAGCCTGAGGGCTAGTCAATCCATTTCGCTGAACCATTGCCCTGGAGTGAAGGTCCATCGACCTGACGATACGCCGGAGCGCTGCTTCAATCTGATCCGAAATCACTTTAGAACTGACCTGCATGACTGCACCCCACTGAAAGCTATCTCGCAAGCGCGGGCCGACAGCACCGCGCTTTACTTCCAACTGAATCTAGCATTGATTCGTGTTTCTTACCGGGGATGTCCCTCTGAATCCATGAATCAAAGTCAAGCAAGAGACCTCCAAGGCGAGAGGAGTTTGCGCTTCAAATTTACTTTCAACAAGTAACAAATTGTAGCTGTGAAACTTTGTCGCAATTACGAAAGAACTGACTTCTGACTTGTCCAGATCGAGCAGTCAACTGAATTCCAGTCTGTGGATCAAACAATCATTTTGGATACAAATAAAATATTTGTTCGGGCTCGTTATCTCGAGAAATACGCGCCCTGGAAGCTTGAGATTGCGGAGGACTTTTCAATTCATCCCTCAACAAATTGCTTCTTGCTCAAAATTTATTGCCTCACCTTACTATTAATTTGTGCCGGCAATTATGTAATCGACAAATAATATGCTCTCACGGTTATCACAAAAGTGCGCGACCGGCCGCAATCGCGCCGCCTATGAGAAGAAAAAGGCTGGGTAATGCCGTCAGGCCAAATCCCAGACCTCGAGAACCAGGATCCTTGACATAGGACCGAAGATAAATGAATCGACCCAAAATCCAGACCATGCCAAGGCCAGCTGCAAGTTCAGGGTTACTATAGGTTCCGAAAATGGTAATTCCAGGCACAAACAACACCAAGCTCTCCAGGGTATTCTGATGAACGCGGTTATAGCGTTCAAAAATCGGGTCTCCAGTGGTCGCCGGCGCCGGTACGTTGTACTTCATACGCGCGCGGCCAACCAGAATCCCAAAGGCAAAATATTGCAATAGGGCCAGGACGATCACGATAACAACAAGTTGCATAATAAGTTCCTCTCCAAGGGTTCGTTAATCGAAATCCCGTAGAGTAAGCCCGCGGCCCCACCGCGTCAATTACGTGGCTGTTGGCGCGATCAATGGTTACAATACCCGTTTCAAGATCACCGGGAGAGCGCAGCGCTTGGCCAAGACATCCGAAAATGCCGAAAATCGACCATTTGACTTCGAGGCAGCCCTTGAGGAACTGGAAGAACTGGTCAACTCTATGGAGGAAGGGGAACTGAGCCTTGAAGAATCGCTGCAATCGTTCGAAAAAGGTATCAAGTTGACTCGTGAATGCCAGGCAGCTCTGAATAAAGCCGAGCAGAAAGTGCAGAAACTGGTTGATGAAGCCGGTGCCACAGAATCACTGGATTTCGAGGCAGACGAGTCAGACACTGATTAGACCTCAAGCCATTCCAGTGCGGAATTAACCAGTCCTGTTAACCGATCAGCAATAACTCTAGCATTATGAACGCCGATAGCAGCACAACTGACGCGCTGGACGAGTTTGTCACCCATTGCCAGCAGCGGGTGGAAGCTAACTTGAAACGGCTTCTTGATGACGGCGCCCTTGAGACGGAAAAACTATTGCAGGCGATGGCCTATGCCAGCCTAAACGGCGGCAAGCGGATTCGGCCTGTATTGGTCTATGCGACGGCAATTGCCGTCGGCAGCAATCTGGATCGGGCTGACACAGCTGCGGCTGCCGTTGAGCTGGTGCATTGTTACTCGCTAGTACATGATGACCTGCCCGCGATGGATGACGACGACCTTCGTCGTGGCAAGCCGACCGTCCACAAAGCCTATGACGAGGCCACTGCCATTCTGGTCGGGGACGCCTTGCTGTCCCTCGCATTCCAGGCTCTTGCGGACGCGGAACTATCTGGAGTATCTGCGCCTGCCTGTCTGGCCATGGTTCGATCACTCGCCCGAGCCTCGGGACACCTCGGCATGGTCGCTGGCCAGATACTGGACTTTGAAGCCGTAGGCAATTCGATGGACCTCGAGCACATTGAAACGATGCACGCACTAAAAACCGGAGCACTGATCAGCGCCAGTGTTGAATTGGGAGCCCTGTCCGCAACGCATACGGGAGAGAATCAATTAGCGGCACTGCGACGCTATGCACAGCGTGTAGGCCTGGCATTTCAAATCCGGGACGACATTCTCGACGTCACCGGCGATAGTCAAACAATCGGAAAACCCCCCGGTGCCGACCAGGCATTGAACAAACCTACCTATGCTTCAATTGCCGGACTGGAAGGCGCCCGCGCTCGAGCAATTTCCCTCGCCAACGCCGCAATAGCAGACCTCGAATGTCTGGGTAAGGATGCCGATATGCTGCGAAAACTGGCGCTTTACATAGTTGAACGGATTCATTGATGAGGTTCATAAGACTGTAGATAATGACCCACTATGTTTGACGAAATCCCACTCCAGCGGCCTGAAACACCTCTGCTTGATCAGATCGAGAGCCCGTCTGATATCAGGCAGCTACAGGAGTCCCAACTTGAAGAACTGGCCACCGAACTGCGTGCCTTCCTGCTTTACTCTGTGGGTCAGACTGGAGGCCACTTCGGAGCAGGTTTGGGAGTAGTCGAGCTGACCGTAGCCCTGCACTATGTGTTCGACACACCGACAGACCGGCTGGTGTGGGACGTGGGACATCAGGCGTATCCCCACAAAATTCTCACCGGGCGCCGGGACCGCATGCTCAGTATGCGACAGCCCGGGGGTCTTGCGCCGTTCCCCTCTCGCCAGGAAAGCACCTATGACACATTTGGGGTAGGCCATTCCAGCACCTCCATCAGCGCAGCACTTGGAATGCGTATCGCCTCGCAGCTTACTGGAACCGATCGCCAGTGCATCGCAATCATCGGAGACGGGGCAATGTCCGCCGGTATGGCATTTGAAGCTCTAAACCACGCGGGGGCGATCGACGACAACCTGCTGGTTATTTTAAACGACAATAATATGTCCATCTCCCACGCAGTGGGCGGTCTGTCGAGCTATTTTGCCCGCATGTGGGCCAGTAAGCCCTACAACTTTATTCGCAAGGGCGGCAAGCAACTGCTTTCCAAAATACCGCCCGCATTGAAAGCGGCGCATCGGGCAGAGGAATACATGAAGGGTATGGTGTCTCCAGGAACCCTGTTCGAAGAGATCGGCTTCAATTACATCGGACTTATCGATGGGCACGACACAGCGGGACTGGTGGAGATTTTACGCAACGTCAAGACTTTGAGGGGACCGCAGCTGATCCACATCGTTACCCAGAAAGGCAAAGGCTACAGCAAGTCCGAGGCAGACCCTTTCGGCATGCATGCGCTGGGCAAAATAGCTCCTGCGGAGTCCGTTACTAGCGAGACTTCGGCAAGTCCGAGCTACTCTCAGGTATTCGGCGAATGGCTCTGCGATATGGCCACAGAGGACCCATTACTCGTTGCTATCACCCCGGCAATGGGAGAGGGCTCCGGTATGCAGCAGTTTGCAGCCGACTTCCCCGACCGCTTTCATGATGTCGCAATCGCCGAACAGCATGCCGTTACGCTGGCCGCCGGGATGGCGTGCGACAAGCTCAAGCCCGTGGTTGCGATCTATTCAACTTTTCTGCAGCGCGCCTACGATCAGCTTATTCACGACGTGGCTTTGCAAAATCTTGATGTGCTGTTTGCTATTGACCGGGCAGGACTGGTTGGCGAAGACGGACCGACCCATGCCGGCAGTTTTGACCTGAGCTACCTGCGCTGTATTCCCAATATGCTGGTCATGGCTCCGAGCGACGAAGACGAAACCCGCAAATTGCTGAGTACCGGACTCAGATTTAACGGCCCGGCGGCGGTGCGCTATCCTCGGGGCAAGGGGCCGGGAACAATAATCCAGAAAAACCTCGAAACGGTTCCAATCGGTAAAGGAAAAGTACGCCGAAAAGGCGGCACCGTAGCCATGCTCGCATTCGGCAGCATGGTTGCACCAGCCCTGTCAGCAGCGGAAAAACTCGACGCAACGGTAGTCGATATGCGCTTTGTCAAGCCGCTGGACGAGGAATTGATCGGCGATATGGCTACCCAACACCAGTTGTTGGTTACTCTGGAAGAGAATACCGTTCTGGGAGGGGCCGGGGCAGCCGTGAATGAATTCCTGGCTCGAGCCAACTACCAAATTCCCATTCTCAATCTCGGTCTGCCGGACAGTTTTCTCAGTCACGGTAAGGCATCGCAGATGCTGGCAGACGCGGGCCTGGATAGCGGTGGCATTACCGAGGCAGTGCGGGCCAAGCTCAAACAGTGCAAAATCCAGTCAAAAGCGGTGTAAGTTAACCGGCTTTCGCCAGCTGGACAATTCCTGCCTACGGCGATACTTTCGGGTTTTACGGTCCAACCCCGACACTCCGCGGAAGGAGAGCTTTCGAATATGTACCGACTCCCCCGAATATTTCTAGCCAGGCTCATCCCGCGCGCTACCGCGCCGTTCGTAATCATTGGGTCAGGCCTGCTATTCTGTGGGTTCGCAGCCGTTGCCGACGACTCCAGCAACGTAGACCTCATCGGCTATCACCCCCTCCAGGGCAGACAGGCACTGCAAATCATCACGAAGTCAGATCCTGCCAACGGTAACTGGGCATACATCGGCCACGTGCCCAATACTCGAACGGGTGAGGCGACGTTGAACCCTATCACTGGCAGGCAGGAATGGAATGGCACATCCATTGTGGATATCACCGACCCGAGCGAACCGATTCTGGTCTGGCATATACCAAACGAGGAAAACGCCAATTCCCGTTCCGTCTCGGTTGTCTATGACTACGGCTTCAACTCGCGACCCCGAGGACGCGATTATTTGATCCGTAATGTTGAGGCCGGGGATAATCTCAAGTTCCAGATTTTTGACATCACCGACCGCGCGAACGATCCCGCCGAAATCGAGCTCGTTTCAGAGATCACCGCAACACCAGCAAATTCATGCGGGCCGGGATGCGGTGGCAAACTCATCAATAGGGCCCATAAAGGTTATTGGTCGCCGGATTCCGGACTGTTTTACAGCGCTTCCGGAGAACCCGGATTTAGAACTGCCCTCATCCATATCTGGGACTTGCAAGACCCGCGCAATCCGCGCTTTCTGGGTAGAGCCTGGCTGCCTGGTCAAAAGGAAGGTGAGGAGGGGTTCGAGGACCAGTACGCCCACCATCCTATAGTCGACGAAGAAAACAACCGCATGTATGCGGGTTTTCGAATCGGCAGCGGACACATTGCTACCTGGGACATCACTGACCCCTCCGAACCGAAGCTTATCTGGTCATACGATACTTCACCGCCCGGTCGTGGCCCCCACACCGTATCCCCTATTGTTTACCAGCAGGTACCCAATGTCACCGCGGCAGAAGGAGCCTTGCCGCGAATTTACGCGCTGGTTAGCGACGAATACGATGGACTGGAATGCAATCATGGGATGAAAAGCCGGGTCTACATGTTCGACATAACCCACGACTCGCACCCAATGCCAGTTTCAACCTGGCAGGTGCCTATTGGCGACTTCTGCACCAGTGGGGGAAATTTCGGGCCCCATCAGCATGCCGAAACCGTCAACGGCCAACTGAATTCCTTT
>JAYPVG010000007.1:557-16846 GCA_038134485.1 Pseudomonadales bacterium | reverse complement strand
AGTTGTATCGGCACCGGCCTGTTTGTATTCAGGTATGCCGGTATCCGCGCCAATAACGGACTCTAGTTCGAGGCTTCCAGTTGTTCCTGCACTCGTGCACCGCGCAGAATGTTCTCCATGCCGTAGTTGCCTTCGTGACAGGCATATTCATATACCTGGCCGGCCACCTTGGTCATGGAAACGATAGCTGTAAAACGATCCGTGTAGGTTGATGGATCCTCTATCGTAAATTCGTAATTTACGGTATCGAATGACATTCTGGTAAAGCGCTCGGTCAGCACCTTGTCTGCAGAAGTACCGGCTGAACCGAAACTGCTGGCAAGACCGTTAAAGTTACGGGTAACCACTACCAGAGTATCGCCGTCGTAATAACCTTTGGAATCTCCGGTCCAGAATTTGAGCTTGTCATCAAGTTGCGGAAAGTCCTCCGGACCCTGGAAAAGAGAGACCAACCGCGCATCATGAATCATCTCTGTCATGATAACTGCATGATCACGACCCTGAATGATCTGTACGTTGTTGTTATACAGACTGGGCACGAATGGCGGGCCCGCATTGAAACCGATAATGCAGCGTTCAGACAGACCCCTGTCTTCTGGACCATCAGTGCCGATGCCGCCAGCAGAAATGCGCACGGGGCGTGATTCACCGGTGGTGCTGCCACCGTACATACCCTGACTTGCGATGGCACCCTCTACCAGTGGTGGCAGTCGGCCATTCTCGGGATAAACAATATGAGAGGTGCGAACGGTGTCGCCTATGCCCGCATTTTCGATCCAGAAATCATTGTAGGATTCATCCACACCGCTAATTGGCAACGCAGAATCCGATGCGGCATCCAGCGCCGCCCGACGGGCCCGAATTTCGGCGATTTCCTCTGCGGTGAGGAACTGGCGATCACCGTAACGGGTGGGTCGCTCCATAGGAACGTCTGAAGAAAAATTCCACACGCCCTGCAAATCAGGTTGTCCCCACTCAGTGCGTGGTACAGCATAATTTTCCGCAGCAATCGCTGAGGAACCTGAGAGGACCAGCAGTAATAGAATGGCTGAAATCGATTTCTCTGGATTTGTTAACATGGAAGACTCCCGCTCCCCGCTTTCGCAACCAAGCCACACATTACCCCATTCGATTACGCATAACAATCCGCGGCTGCGTAACTTCATATCGTCTGACCGGGCATTCCTTTTTACGTCACAATTTTTGACCTGTCGACGGTGTATCGCTAGACTTGCCGATCCCGGCAAACACCTAGAGAAGCGCTGACCAGCGTTGAATTCAACAGACCATGACCAGCAAGACGTCACCAGAGCGAGCCGCCCGACATAAGAAGGCCATGCAACGAAAGAAGGCTCATGTGGACAGTCAGATTGCGAGGGCAACCCGAGACAAGGGCTTGCTGGTAGTGATGACCGGGAACGGCAAAGGCAAGAGTTCCTCGGCTTTCGGCATGGTAGCCCGCAGCCTCGGTCACGGATTACGCTGCGGTGTCGTGCAGTTCATTAAAGGCACCTGGGAGTGCGGCGAGCATCTGTTGTTCCGGAACAATCCACTTGTTGAATTCCATCTCATGGCAACGGGCTTTACCTGGGAAACCCAGGATCGGGACTCCGATATTGCGGCGGCCGAGAAAACCTGGAGTGAGGCCGAGCGACTGCTGTCCGATACAAGCATCAGCGTGGTACTTCTGGACGAACTCACCTACATGCTCACTTACGGCTATCTGGATAAACAAAAAGTTCTCCAGACACTGGCAGCCCGACCTGAGCGACAGCACGTTATTGTCACCGGCCGCAATGCCGGCCAGGACCTGATCGACATGGCCGATACGGTGAGCGTTATCCAGGACACCAAGCACGCGTTCAATGACGGCATCAAGGTCCAGAAAGGAATCGACTACTGATGAGCAGTAAAATGGCAAACCGGCTCAGGCAACTGCTCGGAACGACCTTTCTGAGCCTCATAACGACAACTTCCCTTGCCGCCATTGAGGTTATCGACGACGAGGGCACGCTTGTTGAGCTCGAACAACCGGCGAGCAGAATTGTTAGCCTCGCGCCCTCTCTCACTGAGATGCTGTTTGCAATCAACGCCGGAGATAAAATTGTGGGCGTAGTTGAGTTCAGCGACTTTCCTCCTGCGGCTGCCAGCCTGCCGGTCATCGGGCGCCACGACCTGATTGATCTCGAGGCAATCGTTGCTCTGCAGCCGGACCTTGTGGAGTCATGGAAATCCGGCAATCCTTCCGCCGCCATCGAACGCCTGCGTCAATTGGGGCTCACCGTCTACGTGGCTGAACCCCGCGAACTGCAAAATATACCCACGCACCTGGAAAGGCTTGCGATACTGGCCGGCACAGAAAAAAGCGCGCATAAGGTCAGTGAGCAGTTTACCGCGACCCTGAGGCAATTGCGGGCAACCTACAGCGGCCAAAGCGGCGTGCGGGTTTTTTACCAGGTATGGGATTCACCATTAATCACTGCGGGCGGCAATGAACTGATCAATGACATGATAACTCTTTGCGGCGGGCTGAATATTTTCGCCGACCTGTCACTCATGGCACCGAAGGTCGATACCGAGTCGGTGCTGGCAAGAAATCCCCAGGTGATTATTGCCAGCGGCATGGATATCGCGCGACCCGAGTGGCTTGACAACTGGCGCGATTGGCCGCAAATGGAAGCAGTCGCAGCCGGTCACCTGTATTTCATTCCACCCGACCTGGTGCAACGACATACACCAAGGGCGCTGACCGGTGTTTCACAGATGTGCGAGCAGATCGATCGGGCACGAAGT
The DNA here is from genome assembly GCA_038134485.1 of Pseudomonadales bacterium. Classification (GTDB taxonomy): domain Bacteria; phylum Pseudomonadota; class Gammaproteobacteria; order Pseudomonadales; family Pseudohongiellaceae; genus NORP240. Next base: position 14,053 of record JAYPVG010000007.1, on the reverse strand, counting down.
CATTAGTTGCCCGTAGCCTGAGAGCATGTCCCGCCTCGGGGGTATCTGTTCCACCGCAGCTCCAACCCATTGCGGTATTTGATTTCTAAATCGGACAAAGCCGAACTAGCTTTTGCCATCCCCCACGTTATGCGCCAGTAATCGGGTCTGCTGCCCGTCTCCCTGGCCCTGTACCTGCACTCGGCTAAGGCAGGCAAACGGAATTTCCAGCACCCCGGTCTGATTGAGTGGCATACCCAGCACTGTCGGCAGAACTACACGCATCACTCCGCCATGGGTAACCAGCAATACTCGACTGCCCTGTGGCCTGTCCAGTACCTGCTGCCAGGCTCCCAGTATCCGGTCACGAAACTGGATAAAGGATTCACCATTGGGTGGTTTAAGTGCCGACAGGTCGCGACGGAATTCCCTGAATTGCTCGGCGGCGGCGTGGCGCCAATCAGACAAAGACATGCCGTCCCAGTCGCCGTAATCGATTTCCTGCCAATCAGCATTGACGCTTACCGGCAGATTGGTCAGATCCGACAGTTTTTCGGCAAAACTGCGGCAACGTTGCAGGGGCGAGGTAATTATCTCATCCCAGGCCAGTGAATCGGCCATGGCCGACTGCGATTCAGGCTGTAAATTCACGGACCGCCACATTTGCTGCCAGCCCTGCTCGGAAAGCGGATGATCCACTCGGCCGCGCAAAACCTCGCCGCCCTGCGGCTGTCCGTGGCGCAATATATCTACCAGAATGCTAATCGGCGTAAATCCCTGTCTGTCACCTTTCCAGGTGACCCAGTTTATCGATTTTCGCTGCCAGATAACCTTCGTTGTGGGAATTGATGCCGACATGAATTGGCAAGCGGTCGACAACTTCGATGCCCATGTCTTCCATTGCTTCCACTTTGCGTGGATTATTGGTTAGCAAGCGGACGCGTTTTACGTCAAAATGCGCGAGCATCGGCTGACAGATCCGATATTCGCGGCCGTCGGCGTCGAAACCGAGCTGCTCGTTCGCTTCCACTGTATCGGCACCCAGATCCTGTAATTCGTAAGCTTTGATTTTGTTTAGCAGTCCAATGCCTCGCCCTTCCTGTCGCAAATAAAGAATCAGTCCCCGTCCTTCAGCAGCGACACTTTCGATCGCAAACTGCAACTGCGGTCCGCAATCGCAGCGCTGACTGAAGAGACAATCGCCAGTCAGACATTCCGAATGAATTCGCGTCAAAATGGGCTCGTCGCTGCAGGTGTCGCCCATTACCAGTGCCACGTGTTCTTTGCCGCTATCGTCGTCTTCGAACCCGTGAATGGTAAACACCCCCCACTGAGTGGGTAAGCGCGCTGAAGCAACGTACTTAATTGTCAATGCAACCTTCCTCGATCTTATTGAGTAACTCGCGCCTAGGACGCCAATAAAAGTGCCACCGCATGCAAACCCAATGCCCCTATTATACCCGCTACGGCATCATCTACCATGATCCCCCAGCCACCAGTGTAGCGCGAGTCAAACCACTTTATAGGCCAGGGTTTCAATATATCCAGTAATCGGAAGACAATGAATCCTCCCAGCACCCACTCCCAGCCAGAGGGCGCCATGAACATGGTCACCCAGTAACCCACGAATTCATCCCAAACTATACCGCCATGATCATGGACGCCCAAATCCTTGCTGGTTTTGCCACATAGCCAGATTCCCGCCGCGAACGTTAACGCGATCATTAGCAGATAGACAGACCAGTGCATCGGAGGAAGAAAAATGTACAGAACTACAGCCACAGCCGTTCCGCAGGTACCCGGTGCCAGGGGAGAAAGGCCGCTGCCAAATCCGAAAGCCAGAAAATGGATCGGATTACGCCAGATATTAACGGCCACACTCATCGGTCATCCTCGTCGAAGTGCCTGTAACCTGACTGCCGGACATCAACCGGTTTGCCGGAACTATCCAGGCATTTCACTCCCTGGCCGGTTACTATCTCTCCGATCAGGGTCAGTTTAGTATCGAGACTGGCCACTGCATCCTCTACTGCCACGCAATGCTCGCGGGGTACGATAATACAGAGTTCATAATCATCACCGCCACAGAGTGCCAGGTGTGCGCGATCCTCTTTAACCACGCACTCGCGCATGGCCTCAGACAATGGCAACTGTGCAAGATCGAGCTGAGCGCCAACTCCGCTCGCTTTCACTATATGCCCCAGATCACTGAGGAGTCCGTCGGACAGATCTATCGCGGCGCTAGCCATGCCCCTAACTGCAATGCCAACAGCCACGCGTGGTTCGGGGCAATAGAACCTGTTAATAAAATGATCGCGATGTCGGGCAGCAAGTCGATTCTCAAGCAGAGGCGAATTCGCCGCAGTCGGCTGACCGGCGTTATCCAGGCTCTTAAACAATGCCAGAGCAGCGGCAGCATCGCCCAGCGTGCCGGTCACATAAACCTGGTGGCCCTGACGTGCACCCTGGCGCAGCAGCGCCTTGCCTCTGGGCACGCGCCCCTGCACCTGGATCGCAATTTGTAGCGAGCCACGGATGAGATCACCGCCCACCAACGGGCAATTAAAGCGCGCGGCCACTTTGCGCAGTCCGGTACTGAATGCCTCAAGCCAGTCATCGCACGCCTCGGGTATGCTCAATCCAAGCGTAAAACACACTGGTTCGGCGCCCGCAGCCGCAAGGTCGCTGAGGTTTACCGCGAGTGCGCGCTGACCCAATAGCTCGGGGACGGCTCCAACCGGAAAATGGACGCCTTCCTGCAATAGATCCATGGACATGGCTAACTGATCGTTTTCATCAATTCTCAACAGCGCGCAATCATCACCGATCGCGAGATCTATCCCCCGTCCCTCAAAACAGAGGCCCGAATCACGAAAATATCTCTCGATAATGTCAAACTCTGATTGAGACATAGCCCAGTGCGTTCTCTGCGTTACTTTTTTGCTTTTCCTGTTTCCTCAGGGCGCAGGTCCGACACCAGCTTGTCCAGTACACCGTTGACGTATTTATGACTGTCGGTCGCACCGAAAGACTTGGCCAACTCCACACATTCACTAATAACCACTCGATAGGGAATATCAATTCGCCGCTTTAACTCAAAGGTACCTATCCATAGGATGGCTTTTTCAACCGGGTCAAGTGTACTTATTTTTCTGTCAAGGCGAGGCCCAAGTAAGTTATCAAGCTCATCGGATTGATTGACTATTGCAGAAAATACATCATGAAAATATTCCCAGTCTGTCTTGCCGGTAAATTCTGCGCGAAACTGAGCTTCTATATCCAGTAGTTCGCCACCATTCAACTGCCATTGATACAAGGCCTGCATCGCCAGCTTTCGCGCTTTGCGCCGCTGGGCGAGCTTGGGTCTGATTGAAATTGCTGGCTGGCTGGTCACAGGAACCGTGCAAAAGAATTAAGATTCGGTGTTAAATTTTGCGCAACACGCTGAGGGTTTCCAGGGCGGCCAAAGCTGCTTCCGCACCTTTATTACCAGCCTTTGTTCCGGCGCGTTCAATTGCCTGTTCGATGGTATCCACCGTCAACACGCCGAATGCCACCGGCACATTGGATGTCAGGCTCACCTGACTGAGGCCTTTTACACATTCCCCGGCTACATACTCGAAATGGGGGGTACCGCCGCGAATAACTGCTCCAAGCGCGATTACCGCGTCATAGCCACCGTTGTCTATCGCCCGCTTGGCGACAAGCGGCAATTCAAATGCACCCGGTGCCTTGATTATGGTGATATCTTTTTCCGGCACGCCGTGTTTCCGTAATGCATCTATCGCTCCGGATACCAGGTGTTCAACGATAAAACTGTTAAAGCGCGACACTACCAGGGCAATATTCACCGACCCGGAGTTGTAATCCCCTTCGATGGTTTTGATGTTAGCCATAATTTTCCTCGCCTACTCCCGTCGCGCTGGTAACTATTTCGACCGCTTCTGAGAAATCATTCCTGAAAAGGTACGAATTCTACAACTTCCAGGTCGAACCCTGAAATAGCAAAACGCGCCGGGTAACTTAGCAAGCGCATTTTGCCAACCCCCAGATCGCGCAGAATCTGCGATCCGGTACCGATGGTCAGATCGGTGCCGGCCCCGCTGCCAGAACCTGGCGAACGCTCGCTGTCCAGCATGGCGGCAATACTACTGTAGATATCTTCCGGGTAATCATCTCCGGACAGCAGGACCGCAACGCCCTTGCCCTCTTCTGCAATTCTTTCCAATGCTTTACTGAACGACCAGCTGGTGCCAGACGCATTGTAAGCCTGACACAGATCACGCAGGGTGCTCGGAATATGCACCCTAACCAAAACTGGCTCGTCCGTCGATATTTCACCCCGGGTAAATGCCAGATGCGTGGAGCCGGTGATCGAATCATGATAGGTGTGCAACTGGAACACACCAAATTCGGTGTTCAGATCGCGGCTTTCCTGCTTGATTACAGTGTGCTCATTGGCAATCCGATAGTGTATAAGATCAGTGATGGTACCGATCTTAAGCTGATGCTTTTGCGCAAACCGCTCCAGGTCCGAGCGACGCGCCATGCTGCCATCATCATTCATTATTTCTACGATAGCCGAGGCCGCGCTATAGCCTGCTAGACGAGCCAGGTCGCACCCCGCCTCGGTGTGTCCCGCGCGACGCAAGACACCACCTGGCTGGGCCATTATGGGAAATATATGGCCTGGTTGGATTATATCTTCGGGTTTCGCATCCCGCGCCACTGCGACCTGGATTGTTCGCGCCCGGTCGGCCGCCGAAATTCCAGTGGTCACCCCGTTGGCTGCCTCAATCGATACAGTAAAATTTGTGTTGAATGGTGTCTGGTTGCTGTTCACCATCAGCGGTAATTTGAGAAATTCACAACGCTCCTGCGTCAGGGTCAGGCAGATCAGTCCCCTTGCATTCATTGCCATGAAATTTACATCCTCGGTCCGAACACGTTCCGCAGCAATTACGAGGTCTCCCTCATTCTCGCGCTCCTCGTCGTCCATCAGGATAACCATCTTACCCTGTCGAATATCTTCAATTAGCTCTGCAGTTGTGTTCAGTTCCATGGGGTTTTAACCGTTAATCGTATCCCTGCTAATTACTCTCTTTACCATCGAATCCATGTTGCGCCAGAAACTCTCTTGTCAGCGATGAAGTTGATTTTTCTGGATTTGCCGCCTCATCTCCGAGCAACAACCTTTCCAGGTATCGGCTGACCAGATCCACCTCGAGATTTACCTTGCAGCCCTGTTGATAATATTGAATAACCGTTTCCTTTTGGGTATGGGGAATTATATTAACGGCAAACCTGGCCCCATCAACTTCGTTTACGGTCAGGCTGACGCCGTCAATGCAGATCGAACCCTTGGTGGCGATATAGCGCGCCAGGTTATCTGGCACCTTGAATACCAGACGCCAGCTCTTACCATCAGGCTCTAGGCTTTCCAGCTCCCCGACTCCGTCCACGTGACCGCTGACAATGTGGCCGCCCAGCCGACTGGTAGGCTGCAACGCTTTCTCAAGGTTCACCGCCGATCCCTGTTCCAGCAGACCCAGGCTGGTCAGACGCATGGTTTCATTGGAGACATCAGCCTCGAAACCATTGCCATCCAGCGCGACCACCGTCAGACAGGCACCACTCACGGCAATGCTGTCGCCCAACTTGACATCCGACAGATCCAGTTTGCCGCTGACGACTGTTAACCGCCATTCATTGTCCCGCTGTCGCAGGTCGGCAATAGTACCGATAGCCTCAATAATTCCTGTAAACATGGTGCAAGGCCTGCCGCGTCAGGCAGAATTGAAGGTAGCAACGATGCGGCAATCGTCACCCACCCTCGAAATGCTGCTGATGTTCATTGCAATCTGGTCCGACATCGATTCCAGCCCCGGTAATTCCATGAGGGGCCGACCGTCGCTACCCAGAAGTTTTCCGGCAACAAAGATAATCAATTCGTCTACCAGTCCTGCCTGCACAAAAGCGCCACTCAGTGTCGGGCCTGCTTCCAGCAGTACCTCATTTATGTTTTGACTCGAAGCCAGGAATTCTAACACAGCGCCGGGATCAACTCTGTCACCCCATCGGCCATGTCCCGTTATGCGGACAACCTCGGTATCGCCCGGAAACTCGATTTCCGGGTTAACCACGGTAAACAACCGGGTAGCGCCAGGCTGCTTCAGTAATTGAGCTTCGAGCGGAGTACGCAATCGTGAATCCAACACCACACGCAACGGTTGCCGCGCCAGCGCGAATGTATTTCTCTGCCGCTGTTCCTCTGTCAGTTGTAGCTCATCGTGCCTCACGGTCAAAGCAGGATTGTCCTGCAGAACGGTATCGACGCCGGTAATGATTGCGCAGCTGGATGCTCGCAGGCGCTGGACTTCAGCGCGCGCTTGCGGGCCGCTTATCCACTTGCTTTCGCCGGAAGCAGCGGCAGTGCGACCGTCGAGACTCATGGCCAATTTGCAGCGCACAAAAGGGCGGCCAGTGTTAAGGCGTTTGAAATAGCCCGCATTGAGGGAAGTGGCCCGCTGCTCGAAATCTGTAAGATGTATGACTTCGATCCCGGCAGCTTCGAGAGCAGCGACTCCCCTGCCCGCCACTTCGGGGTAGGGATCCAGGGACGCGATGACCACCCGCCCGACCTGCGCCTCGATCAATGCTTCGACGCAGGGCGGCGTTTTGCCGTGATGGGCACAGGGTTCAAGGCTCACAAAGACGGTACTCCCGGCGGCCCGCTGTCCTGCCTGCGCCAGCGCGTTGACTTCCGCATGCGCGGTTCCCGGTTGCTGATGCCACCCTTCACCCACCACCAGATTATTATCGCGTGCAGCAACTACCACACATCCAACCCGCGGATTGGGCGTGGTGGTAAGGACAGTTTCCGCCAGTTGAAGGGCGTGTCGCATGTGCAACTCGTAGTCGATCGCGTCGACCCCAAGCCGGTTAGATTCGGTGGCTAACAAACCAAGCTCGCGTGTTTTCTTTGGAGGGTGAACTATACTGTAGTCAGCCAGACTTGTCTTTAGAACCGCTATCGCGGGTGAGCTCATTAATCTCTCTTGTAAATTCGTCCAGGGATTTGAAGCTCTTGTAGACCGATGCGAATCGAACATAGGCGACCTCATCCAGATCACGCAGTTCATGCATTACTTCCTCGCCGACCGTTCGGGACTGGATTTCCCTTTCTCCGGTAGACCGCAGCTTGTTCTTGATACGGCTTATCGCCTCATCAACTTTTTCTATACTGACCGGTCTTTTTTCTAGCGCTTTGATAAGTCCTGAATGAAGTTTTTCCTCATCGAATGGTTCGCGCTCGCCGTTATGCTTGATTATCCTCGGCATAACGAGCTCGGCGGACTCATAGGTTGTGTACCGCTCGTTACAGGTAAGACATTCACGCCGACGACGAACCTGGCTTCCGTCCGCCACCAGCCTTGAGTCGATGACCTTGGTATCAACAGCATTACAGAACGGACAGTGCATAATAACTACCCCCTTATTACCCGCGCGAGCCGAATTTCAAATCTAGCTTTCTACCTGTAAACCGGGAAACGGGCGCATAACGCCCTGACCTTGTCTCTTACTTCGGCAATAGTTGCTTCATTATTAACGTCGTCAAGGATATCGCACATCCACGCGGTCAGGTCTGCAAACTCGCTTTCACCAAAACCACGTGTGGTTGCCGCCGGCGTGCCAATGCGCAAACCGCTGGTAACAAAGGGAGGACGGGGGTCGTTGGGAACTGCATTCTTATTCACAGTGATATTTGCCCTGCCCAACGCGGCGTCAGCATCCTTGCCGGTAATTTCCTGCTTAATCAAACTCAGCAGGAACAGGTGATCGTCGGTTCCGCCGGAAACAACATCGAAGCCACGATCCATAAAACCTCTGGCCATCACCCTGGCATTATTGACCACCTGCGCCTGGTATGCGCGAAACTCGTCACTCATCGCCTCTTTGAAGCAGACGGCCTTGGCAGCAATGACGTGCATCAGCGGGCCACCCTGGCTCTCCGGAAAGACAGAAAAGTTGAGCTTCTTTTCCAGCTCCGGGTTCGATTTCGCAAGAATGATGCCGCCCCGAGGACCGCGCAGCGTTTTGTGCGTGGTCGAGGTGGTTACGTCGGCTATCTGGACCGGACTGGGATAAGCGCCACCGGCGATCAGCCCGCTGACATGCGCCATATCGACTACGAAGTAGGCGCCGATGCTGTCAGCGATCTCGCGGAAACGTTGCCAGTCTATTACCCGCGAATAGGCAGAGAAGCCGGCCATAATCATCTTTGGTTTGTGCTCGTCGGCTAGCGCCTTGACCTGGTCATAATCAATTTCACCGGTCTCGTGATTAAGACCGTACTGGACAGCTTTGTAGATTCGACCCGAGAAACTCACCGAAGCACCATGAGTAAGGTGTCCGCCGTCGGCAAGGCTCATCCCCAGCACAGTGTCACCCGGCTCCATCAAGGCCATATAGACCGCTGCATTGGCCTGCGATCCGGAGTGCGGCTGCACGTTGGCGTAGTCGGCCCCAAACAGCTGCTTGGCCCTATTAATCGCCAGTTCTTCTACGACGTCAACATGCTCGCAACCACCGTAATAGCGTTTGCCCGGGTACCCCTCGGCATACTTGTTGGTCAAGACCGTGCCCTGGGCTTCCATGACACGCGGACTGGCGTAATTTTCCGAGGCAATAAGCTCGATGTGCTCTTCCTGGCGAACATTTTCCGCCTGTATTGCAGCGTCCAATTCGGGATCAAAACCGGCTATGGTCATTTCTCTATCAAACATTCAGGTCTCCGCTCGCGCAGTGAAAGGTGGTGAAACTCGGGAAAGGGCGTATTTTACATGATGTTGAGCTTACCGACACCACTAATGTACAAGTTGTAGTGGTTGGTGCACACAAAACCTGGCAATCAATTCAGCGCCACCAGTCGCTATTCTGTGCCATAATACGCGCCCGTTTCAGAGCATAGATCACTGGTCTGGATAGCAATTGGTTGGTGTTGAGCCGCCTCGAAATAACATTGGAACTGCAGAAGTCACAAATCCAAATTCTGTTTCCAGACCGAACTCCAGGAATATTAGCAACTATGGCGCAATACGTATTTACCGTAAACCTACACCTCTTATGACATTGTAAATAAACGGTTTTTTAATATTTACTGAGTTAGGCAAAAGTTATACCATAGACCGCAAATCAATAACTTACGATGCCAGTTAGGTAAAAAGTTATACTAAGATGAGCGTTGTCCGGACCCTGATACCTAAGAAACTCGCCCTCCTACGCCGCGAATGGAAGCGCAGAGACGGATCCATTCGAACCGTCTACCGTGCCCGAATCTGGCAGAGCAAAGTAAAGCGAAATGCTGAGATAACACTTAGCGCTACTGATGAGGCGGGTGCGTGCGAGGAAGCGTTTGTGGTTTGGTCGAAGTACGCCAGCGACATAGAAGAAGGGCGAGATATAGGTTCTAAGCACCGACATATCACACACTTCGTCTCTGAGTTTATGGATTTTCAGAACCAACGTGCCCAGGACGGGCAAATAACGCCCGAGCGCGCGAAGGTAATCGAATACTCGCTAGTCTCTCTTCAAAATTTTTGGGTGGAAGAAGGTAAACCGTCGATAAACGAATTCGCGCGCTTGGTAGAGGTGAAGTGGCAAGTTTGGCGGAGCAAGCACACCGCCCAGAAAACGGGTAAACCGCTATCCGCACGTTTCCGCAATAACGAGATGAGTTGTATCTCGCAGTTCTTTGGGTGGTGCGAGGATCACAGATATTGCTCTCGGGTGCCGAAGTACGAACCACTAAAACTCAAAAGAGCAAACGAACCGTTCCCCGCCAAGTTCTATAACTCGCTACTGGCGGTCAGTAGGAAAGAGATCCAAGGCGAAAAGAACGTTAGGCATCGATGGAACTGGATGAACTATCGCTACGTGATGATCCTAATGAACGGGATTGGTTGTCGCGTTGTCGAAGTAAAGAATATGAAATGGGAAGACCTAAAAACCTCCAAGGATGAGACCCATATTTACATCCACGGAAAAGATAAAGAACGAACCATACAACTTCCCGAGCGCGTAGCGGGTCACTTAAATGATCTTCGAGATTTCAAACGTAAGAACGGTAATGGATGGTGGAACGAAAAAGAACATCCATACATTTTCAACTCGTACAAGTCGCCTCGCCCTTCCCAGCACTTCGATCCAACCGTTAGGCGAAGATGGATGGAAAAGGCGGGAGTACCCAATCCTAGGGACTATGAGTACGTTTGCTTTCGCCACAAGTTTATTACTGAGTCGCTAAACGCTGGCGCACACTCCCTAGTAGTCGCCAAGTACACAGGCACGTCACAGGCGATGATCGAGAAGACTTACGAAGGTTTGGTTAGCGGCGACGTATTCAATCTAGTTTTCAAGAACGCGCCTAGCGCGGCACTCGCAAAGAAAGAATCACCTAAGTGGTTAAATACCGTTTAGATTACACTCCCTGTTTATAGCGTAAAAAAATAGCGAAACTCCTCTACTCGGGTATATGATTTGCTGCTTAGAATCAAAATAACAAGTTTAAAGTGAGGATTGAAAATGGGACTTGGGGAATTAACCTGGGGATGGATCTTAGTGATCTTATTGTTCGTGTGTACTGTGGACGGAATTATTGGTGCCGCTCTCGGTAGAACCGCAAAAAAGGGAGAGACAGGTTTCTACCTTGGTTTCTTTCTAGGACCTATAGGTTGGATTATTGTTTTACTGCTGCCTAGAGATCAACAAACGGGACAGGCAACTTCTCAATCAAACGCACAATCCGTAGTTCCAGATAATAAGAAACAAAGACCAGAGCGCGACCTATCTTCAGACGCATACAAAATATGGTTATCGAAAACCTATAATGTTTCTCGAAACGATGTATTTGAGAAGTATGAGTGTGACGAGAAATTGTTCGATACGATCGAAGATGCGCTTGCCTATGCGGACGAACAGGAAGCAATAAGTGACAATTTAGAAGAAGAAGAAGAAGCAAGGAAAATCGAAGAAAAAGGGAGATGGAAAGAAGAACTTCGAGAGTTTGAAGAAAAGAAAAGACAAGAAGCGAAAGAACGACGAAAAGGAACGGATAGATTCTTTACTATCTTGTCACTAATGTTGCTGATTCTTTTCATCCTAGGTGGGTATGCATACCAATTAGCACTAGAGAGAAATACAGAGGAACAGAGATTAGAGGCAGCGAGACTCGCAGAAGAGCAAAGGTTAGAAGCAGATCGAATTGCTACACAAGCAGCAAGAGACCGCCAATCGAGATTTGAAGCAGAAAACGCGCGTCGACGTCGTCAGGAACAATTAGATGCCGAATATCGCCGTCAAATTGAAGAACGACGGCGTTGATTGCGCTAGTTAATTATCGCACTAATTAACATAATACTATTCGTGCATATCAAGTCGGGGCATAACAGGGAAGCGTTGCCCCCCGTTTTGCTCGCTGGACGCTAGACATAGAAACACCCAATAAATTAGCGGTTTTGCTAATAGAATTACCTTGGGAGAGCACTCTAAGTATCTCCTGCTTGTCGATCTTTGCCGGTCTGCCCTTGAACTTCCCTGCCTTTTTGGCGACCTCTATTCCTTCTCTCTGGCGTTCCAGAAGGATCGAGCGTTCAAACTGATAAACTGCCCCCAGCATAGAGAGTAATAATTGACTCATCGGGTCTTTTTTATCGCCCGTGAAGGTCAAACCTTCCTTTTTGAACTGGAGTGTCGCGCCTTTCTCGTTGATTTGCTCTACGAGGTTATGAAGGTCGGAGATATTTCGGGCGAGACGGGAAATATCGTGGACTACAACCGTATCGCCTTCTCGAATGTATTCGAGTAATTCCTGGAGTTTTGGGCGGTTGATAGTCTTCGCGGATACTTTCTCCTCGAATACCTTATCCAGTTCTACCCCTTCAAGTTGCCTTTCGGAATTTTGCCCTACAGTAGAAACCCGTATGTATCCAATCGTTTTGCCGCTCATTACTATCCCCTATTCATATAACTCCTAATATATTATGACTATATACTAGTCAAAAGTCAAATATGAGTTAAAAGAATAGGTTCTGAGGGTGTCTGGGAGTTATTCGAATGACTAAGCGCAAAAGAATAGGGGTATCAAGGAATAATCCTTATTAGCGGTACTCTTTCCACTCCTTCCAACCATCGCCTGAAACACTGAAACACTCAGGGGTTTGGTCGATTACGTCCCAATCTTTATCCGAGACGACCACAAGATACCTCCCTATATGAAATGTCGTAACAGTCTCTACTCCTTCCCATTCCTCCGGAACTGAATCATATTCTGGCAGGGAAATCTCAACGCCTGAATCGCTTCGAAGATCTTCCCAGTCTTCGTGCTCCTCATAATCCGTGACTTCATCAGCGCCGCAAAGCATATCGTAGTCCAAAACTACGTCTTTCCAACGAAAGTTCGTCTCCGTATCGATAATACGAATAGTTTTCCCGCCTCTAATCCGATGGACGTTATAAAAAATCGCCATAAGTCTCTCCCGCTTAGTCTACTATCTCGGGTAAATATTAGTAGTAATCAAGGAAACGTACCAGAAGCAATATGTTCGAGCGTTTCTCGGACGTTTTTACGATGATTTGAAAGTACACGGAGTTTCGTTCGTTTCCACTTAAAAAACGCCTTATATTTCTCCCTGTATCTCCTTCGGTCCAGGATGATCCAATCAACCGTTTTCCCATCGATCTTCTTGGGTGGTTGTTCTTCTGGAAACAAAATATATGGAAACCCCTTTTCCATACTTTGAAGGTATTCGCGGCGACTAGTCCAAGGTAATACCCCATATTTTGCTTTTGCTTGTGCGGTTTGAAGTTCCGCGAGTTCTAACAAAGCAAGAGTTTGATTCGAGCAGCGTTCACTAATTAAGAATGCCTCCCTTGCCTGCCTTAATTTATCGGGTTTAATTGCCTTTGGTGGTGCGGAGGGTTTAAACCTTGCTTGCGACTCGTAATCATCCGATCCGCCAAGTTCCCGCATTAATCGTCTGAAGTCTCGTAGCGTTAGTTCTGGGTCAGCATTTAAGGCAACCCTTAATGTAACTGTATTCGGTTCGGGCGGGTTTCGCCCGTCAACCACTTTCACCAAGTCGTTTACTTCCGGTTCGCAAAACAACTCAAACCCATAGCGTTCATCTGCCCACCATCCCTCAAATTCGAATTTTAAAACATCGCCGAACGAACGAAATGGCGTTGGATTCTTACCGTGGTTCAGTCGGTATAACTTTACATACTCAAACCACTCTCGATAAACGTCCTTTTTCCACATCAACCCCCTCGCTGCCCTGCCTTTAAACGTGAAGGTCTGTAGTTTTCGCTTGGTCCATTTTCTAGTCTTACCGGACATAATCTGCCTTTTTACGGGGTAAGAAATGTGAATACCCCGATAATAACATACGCAATATCTTCTTGTATTTTATTCTTCAATCTTATTTCGTTTTTTAGGGGTTATTATTACTCTCGTTGGG
>JAYPVG010000007.1:225-547 GCA_038134485.1 Pseudomonadales bacterium | reverse complement strand
CAACTAAACAAATCTAAATTAACCTTTAAGGAGTCTATAAATGAAAAAACTGAATGAAATATCGAAAGAAGAGTTTCGCGAGCAACTTGCCCGTGATACCGAAAAATTCTTGAAAGCAGGAAAGCAAATAAAGCAACTAACGACCAAAAGGAGGGCAGCGTAATGAACGACAAAAACGAAATGGATATTGTTAGGTTAAACGAAATCACCCGACCGACTACCGTCCGCGGGTTTCGGGAAAACCTGAGTAAATTTTTCCTAAGTTCTCAGGGTAAGATATACGTTCGCGGAGAAAATACCCCCGCTACGCATATCGATATCG
>JAYPVG010000007.1:0-215 GCA_038134485.1 Pseudomonadales bacterium | reverse complement strand
CTCCGATCTGTATTCATTACTTCCTAATGATCGCCCTATGGTTGTACCGATGATGACATATTTGAGTTCATTGGTAGCAGGCGCGGAGGAATTCCATACGTCTAAAGACGCTTTCCTGAGGGTTGAATCGCAGAATTTGATGCATATCTATTCTTCTCTTTACCTGCACCTTCTTGTATCGGTGTTGGTCGAGTTCTCCGTTTACGAGTTTGAAG
>JAYPVG010000006.1:0-114491 GCA_038134485.1 Pseudomonadales bacterium | reverse complement strand
CACCACGCAGTGCCTGAAAAGGTCAATGATATGATCAAGGCGTGGCTTGATTTGCATTAGGTTGGATTTTTCTCAAAAGGTTTCAATCCAAAAAGGGGTTTTGTTAATTGTTCAGAGCATGGGCAAAACTCTTGCTGAAAATATTTTAATGACTTGGACGGGGTCGTTGTGACCTGTCGCCTTGTATCGGGACATGGCGCTAATTCCGAGGTGGCTGTCCGTGAACAAGTGTCAGAAAACGGGTGTCGGTGCCGGCCCGGCGGAATTCAGATATCGTCTGGTAATCGGGATCATCCCACCAGTCCCTCGCGGCCTTCTCAGAAGGGAATTGCAGAATAACAATTCTGCCACTGGGCTGAGCCGAACCTTCAAAACTTTCAATATTGTCATCGAAAGTGAGCAGTTTGCCACCGTGTTTCTTGAGGATTGGAAAGAAGCCTTGCTCGTAATTACGGTATTGATCGCTGTCCTTAATGATCAGGTTGGCCACCATAAAAACCGGAGTATCAGACATTGCGCGGTTCCTCGAGTTTGATTGAATAGTACTGCAGGGCTTGACCGGGGCTTTGTTACCTGCCTCTTTCTATGGCCAGTGCGACACCCTGACCGCCGCCGATACAGAGAGTCGCCAGTCCCCTGCGGGCATCGCGTTTTATCATTTCAAACAATAAGCTGACCAGAACGCGGCAGCCGGAAGCCCCAATCGGGTGACCGAGGGCGATAGCACCTCCGTTAACATTGACCAGGTCGGTGTCCCAGCCCAGTTCGCGATTGACAGCGATTGCCTGGGCGGCAAATGCCTCATTGGCTTCAACCAGATCGAGGTCCTCAATTTGCCAGCCGGCACGCGCGAGGCAGTTTCGGGTCGCTGAAACTGGTCCTATACCCATAATGCGTGGATCCACTCCGGCGCTGGCAGCCCCTGTAATAGTGGCGAGTGGTTGCAGGCCCAGTTCTCTTGCCCTGGCCGCGCTGCACAGTACGCATAACGCGGCTCCATCATTAATTCCCGAAGCATTGCCGGCTGTTACGGTGCCGTCTTTTTTAAAGACTGGTTGCAGTTTGGCCAGTGATTCCGTTGTAGTATCGGACCTTGGTCCTTCATCCACTTTGAATGTCAGGGCGTCGCCGCGTCGCTGTGGAATCTGTATTGGCAGTATCTCGTCGGTGAATTTGTCGTTAGCCTGAGCGGCGGCTGCCTTCTGCTGTGATGCTGCCGCGAAGGCATCCTGCTCTGCACGGGAGATGGCGTATTTTTCTGCCAGATTCTCAGCAGTAATCCCCATGTGTATATCGTTAAAAGCATCCCACAGGCCATCCGTGATCATGGTATCCAGGGCTTGCCAGTGTCCCATTTTCTGACCCGAGCGGGAGTTGGGCAGAAGATGGCCAGACTGACTCATACTCTCCATGCCACCGGCGATCACCATGGATGCATCTCCGACGCGGATCGCGTTGTAAGCCAGCTGCACTGCCTTGAGACCTGAACCGCAAACCTTATTGATCGTCACGGCAGGTACCGCCTGGTCGAGACCGGCCTTAATACTCACCTGGCGGGAAGTATTCTGTCCGCAGCCAGCTGTGAGGACCTGCCCCATGATTACTTCATCAATGATTGCTGGATCAATGCCGTATTTGGACAGCACCCCGGGCAACAGTTGACTGGCAATGTCCGTAGCGCTCAGGCTGGCCAGGGAACCCTTGAATGTACCAATGGCGCTGCGTCCCGCACCAACAATTACCACCTGATCCATCAACGGTTTGCCCGATTGTCGATCAGCTCTTGAACCACTGCCGGATCCGCGAGGGTGGTAGTGTCTCCGAGGTTGTCCAGTTCATTGGCAGCAATCTTGCGAAGAATTCTGCGCATTATCTTGCCGGAACGGGTCTTCGGAAGCCCCGGGGCGAACTGGATATGCTCTGGCTTGGCAAACGAACCAATTTCACTGGCAACAAACTGCATCAGCTCGGTGTGCAATTCGATTGAATCTTCCACGCCTGACATTGGTGTCACGTATGCGTAAATTCCCTGTCCCTTGATATCATGTGGGAAACCTACGACTGCTGCCTCAGCGACTTTAGGGTGAAGAACCAGCGCGCTCTCGATTTCGGCCGTGCCAAGTCGGTGGCCGGAAACGTTGATCACATCATCTACTCGCCCGGTCACCCAGTAATAACCGTCCTGGTCACGCTGAGCGCTGTCACCGGTAAAATAATACCCCCTGTAGGCGGAAAAATAGGTATCCACACAACGCTGGTGATCACCGTACACCGAGCGTATCTGGCTAGGCCAGCTCTGGCATAGGACCAGGTTACCCACTGAGGGGCCTTGCAGTTCATTGCCGTCAGCGTCCAGCAAGGCCGGTCGAACTCCAAAAAATGGGAGGCTAGCCGAACCTGGTTTGAGCGCTGTTACACCCGGCACCGGAGTGATCATGATTGCGCCAGTCTCTGTTTGCCACCAGGTGTCCACGACTGGGCAGGATCCGTCTCCCACTACATGGTAATACCACTCCCAGGCTTCTGGATTAATAGGTTCTCCCACGGAACCCAGTAGTCGAAGAGAGGACCTTGAGGTTTTCTTGACGGGATCGTCACCAGACGCCATCAGTGCCCGTATTGCAGTTGGGGCAGTGTAAAAAATGTTAACCTGGTGTTTGTCGATGACCTCCCAGAAGCGGGAGCCATCCGGATAAGTGGGTACGCCTTCAAACATTAACGTCACTGCACCGTTGGCCAGCGGTCCGTAGACAATATAAGAGTGTCCGGTAACCCAACCTACATCCGCGGTGCACCAATAGATATCGCCATCATGGTAATCGAATACATACTTATGGGTTATTGCCGCTCCCAGCAGATAGCCTGCAGTGGTATGCAGTACGCCTTTTGGTTTGCCGGTTGAACCAGAGGTATAGAGGATGAACAATGGATCTTCGGCATCCATGATTTCAGGTGGGCATTCAGCAGCGGCCTGATCAACAGACTTGTAGTAACAGACGTCGCGCACGTCATTCCAGGGAACATCTGCGTTGGTGCGGCGTACCACGAAGACGCTATGCACATTCGGACAGTTTGCCAGGGCGGCGTCTACGTTGAGTTTGAGAGGAATGATTTTTCCGCCTCGAACGCCCTGGTCAGCAGTAATGACTGTTTGGCAGTCCGAGTCGAGTATCCGGTTGCTTAGCGATTCCGGCGAAAAACCGCCAAAGACAACAGAGTGTATTGCTCCTATTCTGGCGCAGGCAAGCATGGCATACGCCGCTTCGGGAATCATTGGCATGTAAATGCAGACCCTGTCGCCTTTTTTGACGCCGCGCGCCTTTAAAGCATTGGCGAGCTTGCACACTTGCAGATGCAATTCCTCGTAAGTAATATTTTTGTCTTGGTCCGGCTCATCACCCTCCCAGATTATTGCTGTTTGCCTGGCTCGCTTGTCGAGATGTCGGTCGACACAGTTGTAACAGACGTTTAACTTTCCCCCGGTAAACCAGGTGGTGTCGGCCTTACTGAAATCGCCGGAATATACCTCTTTCCAGGGTTCGTGCCAGTGCAGAAAATGACCAGCCTGTTCAGCCCAGAATTCTTTCGGGTTATTTATGGAGCGCTGATACATTTCCTGATACTCGGCAGGGGATAGCAGGCTTCGCGTCGCTGCTGCCTCGCTGACCGGATAAACTTTTTGTTCCGACATGGTGGTTTCCTGTTTTCAGTTAGTCGATTAGCAAGTTTGTTCTTTTTTACAGTCCGAGCAGTGGAGACTGAATTAACGAGAATTCTACTCTGACCTCGCAGTTGAAACCAAACTACCGCAGTTACAATGTGACTCTCACGTTATCAATTAGTCTGGCTTTGCCGATAAAAACAGCCCCCAGAATAATCAGATTGGTATCAATTTCCCGAGCGGGCTCGAGTGTAGCGGCATTGCAAATTGCGAGATAATCAGGCTTCAATTCAGCTTTCCCAAGGAATTCGTAGCCGCGTTCTTGAATGGCCGTGTAATTCCTGTCGCCGGCCTTTAGTGCAGCGCTCATTGCCTGCAGTGTTCGATACAATGCTGGAGCAAGTTGGCGCTGCTCGGCAGTCAGGTAGTTGTTTCTTGAACTAATCGCAAGCCCGTCAGATTCTCTTTCTGTTTCTATTCCTACCAGGGCAACGGGGAACAAAAGATCTGCGACTAATTTTTGAATAATAAGATACTGTTGATAGTCTTTCAGCCCAAAATAGGCAACATCAGGTTGGCAAATGTTGAACAATTTGCTCACAACCGTGGTAACGCCGTCAAAATGGCCCGGGCGACTGCTTCCGCAGTGCAAGTTGCCCAATTCAGGTACAGAGACAACCGTCTGTGTGCGCAGACCGTTTGGATAGATCTCACTTTCCTCAGGATAAAAAAGGCAATGACAACCTGCGCTGGCAAGCCCGGCCCTGTCCTGATCCAAGGTGCGAGGATAGGCCGCCAGATCTTCATCGGGGCCGAATTGCATAGGGTTGACAAAAATACTGCAGATTACCCAGTCACATTGTTGTTTGGCTTGCGCGATCAGTTTCAAATGGCCGGCGTGCAGGTTGCCCATGGTAGGCACGAGTCCAATTACTTTTCCTTGTGTTTTAAGCTCTTTGACTGCGTACCGCAATTCAGCTATTTCAGTGACGCTGATCAATTCTTCCATGATTTGTTCCTGCTAATCGAACCAGTGCTCTCTGGCAGGGAAATCTCCGTTCTTGACCGCATTGACATATCCTTCTATAGCGCCAGGTATACCGTTTTGAGATTCTGACAGAAAATTTTTAACAAATTTGGGAGTGATAGGTGAGATACCGAGTAAATCATGCAGTACCATGATCTGGCCGGTGGTACTTGGTCCCGCACCTATCCCGATTACGGGAATTTCCAGGGATTCGGTTATGGTAGCGGCAAGTTTCCGAGGCACACACTCCAGAAGCAGTATATTGGCTCCTGCGTCTTGCAATACTCTTGCCTCGTCGATAATCAATTGTGCCTGATCGGTGTCCCGACCCTGAACATGATATCCGCCGATTCGATTAACTGATTGAGGTGTTAATCCCATGTGCGCGCAAACCGGAATCCCACGTTCCACCAGCAGTCGGGTAGTATTGGCTATCCAGGCGCCGCCTTCGAGTTTCACTATCTGGGCGCCGGCGCGCATCAGGGCAGCAGCGTTCTCCAAGGTTTGTGACTCTGAAGCGTAGCTCATAAAAGGGAGATCAGCCATCAGCAGAGCGCCTTGGTTTCCGCGCTTGACGCATTCCATGTGGTAAACCATGTCGCTCATGGTTACTGGTAGTGTACTGTCGTGACCTTGCAGAACCATGCCCAGAGAATCACCAACCAGGAGCACTTCAACTCCGGCACGACTTGCAATGCCCGCAAAGATTGCGTCGTAGGCCGTGAGGCAGGCAAATTTGTCACCCTTTCTGTGAATTTCTATTAGCGTTGTCAGGGTGGTGTGGGTAGCAATACTGTGTTGGCTCAAGAAAATTGGTCCTCAAGGAAATGGCGGCCGAGACTGGAAAGTATTTCGTCTAAAGCAGGTTCGGCCGGGGGTTGAAGTAATGAGTGCCGCTCGGCAATGCCAGAATATAACTTACCAATTCTTGATAGTCGCGGTCATTGTTAACCAGGTCGATCTGGGTACTGTTAACGATTAGTAAGGATGAGGCATCGTAGTAGTGGAAAAATTCAGTATAAGCTTCATTGAGCTGCTCCAGGTAGCTGCGTTCAATGTACTGTTCCGCCGCTATACCGCGACGCTGAATACGACCTAGCAGTGTCTCTGTCGGAGCCTGCAGGTAGATCACCAGATCCGGCACAGGTGCGTCCAGAGTTAGGTGTTGGTAGACGTTTTCGTAGAGTTTGAACTCATCCGGATCAAGAGTTTGTTGGGCGAAAAGTCGATCCTTCTCAATCATAAAATCGGCGACTCTGGCGGTCTTGAATAGGTCATCTTGTCGCAGTTCCTGAATCTGCTGTGCCCGTTGAAGCAAAAAGAATAACTGGGTCGCCAGCGCGTGCTGGCGGCGGTCCCGATAGAACCGATTCAAAAACGGATTCTCTTCCGCTTTTTCCAGCACGACCTCATATTCCAGAGACTCCGCCAGCCGTTTGCACAAGCTGGTTTTACCTACTCCGATAGGACCCTCCACCGCGATATAACGCGGGGTCTGGCGAATAGAATGGCTGTCTGCGTTCACTGGACCTTCCGATGCCTTCGACGATTGGGTCTGCGACGACTTCGTTGTTGACTGCTTAGCGCCTTGATCATGTTGGCCTGTACCGTGGTGTCAGCCAATTGGAACTGGGTCCACCATTGGCCCAGCCCAGCAAGCTGTTCTCCAGATTCCTCCCGTAACAGCAGGAAGTCATAGCCTGCGCGGAAGCGCGGATGCTGATATGCAGTTTGAACACCACGTTGATTGCGACGTTGCAGGCGCAGCTGCAGTTCCCATATCTCTTTTGTTGCCAGGTAAAATCGCCTTGGAATGGCCGTGTAGTGGAGTTGTCTGCCAATAATCTGATCAGCAACCTGATGCAAGTGTTGTATGCTGGGTTGATTTTCTGCCAGGCTTCCGTCCAGACGAGATCTAAGCGCGGGCCACAGTAGGGCTGCGAATAAAAAGGCAGGAGTCACGGATTTACCTTCTGCTATACGGTTGTCGGTATTCTTCAGAGCCAGTTCAACCAGCTTGTTTTCCGGAATATCACCCCTCTTCATACAAGTCAGGGTATCCGGAAACAAAAATTTTCCAACTTCGAATTCTGTGAGTAATTCAAATGTCCGTACCCCGTGCCCATTACTCAATAGCTTCAGAGTTTCATCAAATAGACGAGCAGGTGCTACCGAACCCAGCATCTCTGCCAGGTTATTGATTGGCTCGCGGGTGTTTTCTTCGATGGTAAAATCCAGTTTTGCAGAGAACCGAATGGCTCTGAGCATCCTGACCGGATCTTCCTTGTAGCGTGTTGTTGGATCGCCGATGATACGGATTCGTCGCTGTTTGATGTCGTCCATTCCGGAACTGAAATCCAGAATCAGAAAATTACGGATTGTGTAATATAGCGCATTGACGGTGAAATCCCTGCGAAGAGCGTCCTCATTAATATCCCCGTAAACGTTGTCCCTCAGTATCATGCCGGAACTGGAGTGGGCTGAATCTAGGTTCATTAGTGCCTTACGGCTTTTCTCTCTGGTCACCTCCATCGGTTGATGGTGAGCACGAAAGGTTGTCGCTTCAATGATCTCGCGGCCAAACCTGATATGCACAATCTTGAATCGTCGACCAATAATGCGCGCATTTCGGAACAGTTCCCGAAGTTGCTCAGGAGTCGCATCAGTAGCGATATCGAAGTCTTTGGGTCGATTGCCCAGCAGAAGGTCGCGCACTCCGCCACCGACCAGAAAAGCCTGGTAGCCCTCGCTATCAAGTTTATAGAGTACTTTAAGTGCACCAGGCGAGATGTTTTTTCTGCTGATGCAATGCTGATCACGCGTCAAAACAGCGACGCCGTCCATATCCAGATCTGCCAACAGGGGATCGCTGACAAGAGGGTCTTGAGTGGCGCTGCGGCGTTGCCTCTCATCGCTGCCATGATTCTGTTTCGCGTTTAGCGATTTGAAGAGTTTACTTAACATCCCTGCGACGGTTTTCTAGTGAGGGGATTGTTGAAATTGTTCCTGATTTGCCGCGGCGGGTTCGACCAATCCGAGCCGGGAGTACCATAATACAACGAACGACAACAATTTGGCAGTTGCGCAGCTCAGTGTGAACAAAAGATGATTGAAATATCGAGGGGTGATAACCACCCCCCAGGAAGGTAACGTTCTATTTTTATTGTTATTAGCTTATTTTTATTGTTGTTAGCGGGAGCCGAAAGCCGGCTCCACTGAAGCATTCAAGACGGTATTTCTAGAGAAGTAACAAGGTGTTTACTTCAAAACACAACTAAAAACCCGAACCTTGTTTTTATTGATGCACTAACCTTAGTCAAACAACCGAGTAATGCAATTTTTATTTTTGTTTTGTGCTTATTATTATTGTTTGTTTTTGTTATTCGCCTATCTCTTTGCAGATTCTGTGCCAAATTATAAAAAGCGCTTGAAATCAGTTAGATAAGTGTGAAGGGGTTCTCGCAGTTTTTTCCGGCAGGTATCGTTTGTTACCAAAATACACAAATAAATGTATAGAAAGGTAGCGGTAACAGTGCTGTGGTCCAGGTGCGAAAGAAATTTACGAGAGCCCCTCAGATGGTGGTTCCGGTTTGATAAGGAATTCGAAAACCGCTAATTCAGGCTTGGATAACCTGCTTTTTGCTGCGCGGGAGGCCAAAGCGCTGCCGCCTCTCCCACAGACATTTGCGACTTATACCAAGTTTTTTGGCCAATTCGGTTTCGGTCATGGAATCCTGGTGTTCGAGGACGAAACGCTGGAAATAATCTTCCAGCGAGAGATCCTTGGATGGTTCGATATCGCTTTCCCTAGTGGCCGATATTGCGTCCTGCTGGTCCGATTCGCTGGTAAAAAGTTCGGTCTCTATTGCCAGAAGATCTGTCGTTATCTGCGTGGACTCTGCCAGTACTACCGCTCGTTCGATGGCATTCTCAAGTTCGCGAACATTTCCCGGCCAGGCATATTGCTTGATCGAGTTCGTCGCCTGCTCGCTGAATTCAAGCCGTGGAGTTTTGAGGCGTGTGCAGGTCCTTTGCAGGATCGTCTCAGCGAGCTTCATTATATCCTCGTCCCGCTCCCGCAAAGGCGGAATCACCAGAGTCATCACATTAATTCGATAATAGAGATCCTCACGAAAGTCGCCTTCGTTAACCAGCTGTTTGAGATCGCGATGGGTGGCAGCAACCAGTCGTACATCAACTTTTCTCGATTGCACCGAGCCTACCTTGCGAATCTCATTTTCCTGCAACACACGAAGCAGTCGGGCTTGTGCTTCCAGAGGCAATTCTCCGATTTCATCCAGGAAGAGGGTGCCGCCATCCGCTGCTTCGACCAGACCCGTGCGAGTTGACGTGGCGCCGGTGAAGGCGCCTTTCTCATGACCGAACAGCTCAGACTCGATCAGGTTTTCCGGGATGGCAGCGCAATTCACAGAGATCATTTCGGCATGTTGTCGACTGCCCAGCTTGTGGATAGCCTGCGCGACAAGTTCTTTTCCGGTGCCTGATTCTCCATTAACCAGTACGGTTGAGTTGGTCATGGCGACTTTTCTGATGCGACGGAACAGTTCCTGCATCGGGGCGCAATTGCCTATCATGCCTGGAACCACTGGTTGGTCCGAGTCAATGACTGCGGATTCTTCAGCGGGGGGAGTTTCTCCTCGGTAACTGGATTCCCTGGAACTCTTACTGTCCCGTATGATCCGCGCTACCGAGTCAATGATTTCACTGTGCTCGAATGGCTTGGCAATGTAATCGACAGCACCAAGTTTCATGGAATCTACCGCGGAACGAAGGCTGGAATAGCTGGTCATTATCAGAACTGGGGTACTGGTGGCTTTGATTAAGTCTGTGCCAGGTGCTCCCGGTAGCCGCAAATCGCTGATGATGACATCAAAGTCATCCATATCGTAGCGGTCCAATGAGTCTTTGACCGACTCTGCCTCAGCGACCTTGTAGTCATGGCGTTCCAGCAGGCGCCTCAATGCAGTCCTGATTACTGGCTCATCTTCCACAACTAATATTTGATTGCTGCTGGTCATGGTTAATTTCGTGCTCGGGCTCGTTATTGACTTACTCGGCGAGTGT
This sequence comes from Pseudomonadales bacterium, assembly GCA_038134485.1. Classification (GTDB taxonomy): domain Bacteria; phylum Pseudomonadota; class Gammaproteobacteria; order Pseudomonadales; family Pseudohongiellaceae; genus NORP240. The sequence goes on along the minus strand of JAYPVG010000006.1, from coordinate 104,718 downwards.
CTCGCTGCCTAGATCCGGGGGATCGCCGAGGTCCAAGTTCTCGGGCGCCGGAAAAGTGAGGACAACACTCGTGCCTCGGCCAGTTTCTAGATTGGTAGGGCTGATTATATCAATATTGCCGTGTAAATCTTCCACAATGCTGTAAACAAGGGAAAGTCCAAGACCGGTGCCTTTGCCAGCTTCTTTGGTGGTAAAAAATGGATCAAAAATCCGATCTCTTACTGCCTCCGGTACCCCAATGCCGTCGTCATCTACGATTATGCGTACCTGGTTCGTATTGAGCTCACAGGCAATTTTGATCGTGCTGTCAGCCTGACTTGCATCCCGACTGTTATTGATCAAGTTGAGCATTACCTGAAGAAAACGTTGGGAATCTCCGCGCAAGGTGATATCTGCCTCGCATTCCACCAGGTAGCGCATGAACTTGCCTTTCTTGTCCAGAGAAACCAAGGTGATCGCTTCGTCGATACAGTCCCTCACCAGGATTAAACTGGAATTGTCACCGTCTGCGACCGACCCTGCGTGTGCGAAATTTACCAGTGACTGAACTATGCGAGATGTGCGTTCGGTTTGTTCCACGATCAGCTTGGCCATTTGCTTGAGCTCTACGTCCTGGTACTCATCTCTAATGTTTTGCGCCAGGCATGCGATGCCGGTAATCGGGTTGCCGATCTCGTGGGCCACTCCTGCTGCCAGCCGACCAATTGATGCGAGGCGTTCGCTGTGAGTCAGTCCTGCTTCCAGTATTTCGGTTTCGGTAATGTCTTCCAGCAGGATCAGAGTTCCGCCTCTGGCGGTGCTATTGACATTGCTCTCGTCGATCAGAGACTTATGAAGATTGACTGTTCTTTTTGTGCCATTAAGTACAAAACTTTGTTTGTAGAGGTGGGTGTAATCGCTGATCACAAAATTGTAAAGAAGGGATAGCCAGGGTTCGGACATTTCCGTCAGCTTGCTACCCTGAACTTCCTTGTGACCAATTGATGTCATCTTTTCCAGCGCATGATTCCATGCTGTGATACGTTCGTCATTGTCGAGAGTACACACTCCCAGTGGCAGATCTTGAAGGATCTGTCTCTGGCGACGTTTAAGCGCCTCTAATTCGGCGAGTGTTTGTTCAAATTTTTCGAGTGTTGGACCTGAATTGGAAGCCAGTCCAATCATTCCTTGATCAAAGCCTTTCCTTTCATAAACCCAGGTGATGCCTAATGCTGAAAGTAACCCCAGTATGAATATTTCAAGCAGCGAATTCAGTGACACGTCAGACACTATCGTAACCAGCAGAATCAGGACGCTTACCGCCACAATCGAAATTATAAGAGGTCGAGGTAGATACACTGTGATTACCTAGGATATCTGCTGAGGCTGCTGTATTGCAGCGAGACGCGGTATTGCCTGAATATCCCAGTGCTGAATAGCCCAGTCAAGCTGTTCTTCGACCCGCAACTTGCGCTGATTGGCGGGCGGCTCTAATCCCAGGTACGCAACAGCCGCATGCAGCATCGAGCGGCATTCCTGGCTTCCGAGGGGCGTGGCAAAATGTTGCTTGCTCAGCTTTTGTCCCAGTTCATTGGTTATCACGGGCACATGTCCGTAGATCGGTGATCTGTAACCAAGCTTGCGTTGCAGGTAGATTTGCCTTGGCGTTGATTCAAGCAGGTCATATCCTCGAATCACATGGCTGATCCCCTGGAAGTGATCGTCTACAACGACCGCGAGTTGGTAGGCAAACAATCCATCTTTCCGTCTGATGATAAAGTCTCCCGTTTCTGCCATCAGATTATGCGCCTGAATGCCCTGCACAAGATCTTCAAATTCGATGCTCTGGTCTTCGACCATCAGACGGATCGCAGAGGGTTTGTTTTTCGGGTGAAGGGCAGTTCTGCAGTGTCCATCATATACGGATCCCATTGCCCGTACCTGCTGCCTCGAGCAGTAACAGGAGTAGCAGAGTTCTCCGCTGCGAAGGTAATCCAGTGCGGATTGATAGGCGTCTAGCCGCTGGCTTTGATACAGAACCGGTCCATCAGACAGCATGCCATGATCCGCAAGTTGCTCCAGGATTGTTGCAGCGGCAGATTCGGGCTCACGTGCCGGATCAAGATCTTCGATTCTCACCAACCAGGTACCCTGATTTGCACGGGCGTCGAGATAGCTGGCAACGGCGGCGACCAGAGATCCAAAATGCAAAGGACCACTGGGCGATGGAGCGAATCGACCTGTGTAGGTTGTTGGCTTGGTCATGAATGGCAAAAACGGCCCGTTTGCAGTGAGTAATTTGCAATAATCGAGGCGGTCCTGCCGGACGACAGAAAGTAAACTCCAGAGAGTTTAACTGCGAAGTTGCTTTTCCTTGATTTCGTCAAGGGTTTTGCAGTCGATACACTTATCAGCGGTAGGTCTGGCCTCCAGTCTTCGAATGCCGATTTCGATACCGCAGGATTCACAGTATCCGTAATCGTCCTGCGCAATTGCCTCGATAGTGTTGTCGATTTTCTTGATAAGTTTGCGCTCGCGATCGCGGGTGCGCAGTTCCAGACTGAATTCCTCTTCTTGAGTAGCCCTGTCCGCCGGATCCGGGTAATTTGCCGCTTCGTCCTGCAAGTGATGCACTGTACGATCAACTTCTTGCATTAACTGATCTCGCCAGTCCAGAAGAATTCGCTTGAAGTGGTCTCGCTGTTTTTCATTCATATAAGCCTCTCCACGTTTTGGCTTATAGGGAACGAAATTCTTCAGGACTGGTTGTGATTCGCTGGCTTGAGCTTTAGACATTATTCGCGATGCCTCTTTGACCACTAAGGTTTCTGAAATTGTAATATCAAGGTCTGTCCGATTAACTTGCTAATGAAGCAGTATGCGGTCGACTATTACCTTGATATTCACCGAGATTCTGATAACTCAGAACCGATGAAAATTTAAAGGCTGCGTAAACTACCAGATTATTATGAGGGTTTCCATAAAAAAGTTTATCCCGATGATTGGTCGTCCCTACTGAAAAAATACATTAAATATTAGACAGTTAGAAAAATCATGCCGCTATTGATAGTATACTTCGCGCGGGTAATTGAACAGCTTATATGTACGATGCGTTTCTCGACCGGGGACCTCCACAGTTACAAATACCACTGACTAGTAAGCACAACCAACTGAAAATTAGGTGAAAATTTCAAAAAAAACAGGTCAGGTAAATCCCTTCAGGGTGATGAAGGTGCTGCAGCGAGCCAAGGAATTGGAGGCAGCAGGCCACAGAATCGTTCACATGGAGGTGGGCGAGCCCGATTTCACAACAGCTGCACCGATTATCGAAGCCGCCCGGCGTGCTCTGAATAGCGGCTATACCCAATACTCCAATGCTGCCGGCATTGAACCTTTGCGTGAAGCGATAAGCGAGTTCTGTGAGCAGCGCTACGGGATTCGGGTAGACCGTAATCGGATATTTATCACCCCTGGTGCAAGCGGGGGACTAAATCTGCTCGCTAATCTGTTAATCGATCCCGAAGATGAAATTTTGCTGGCTGATCCCGCTTATCCCTGCAACAGAAACTTCATTCGATTAATGGGGGCAATCCCCAGGCTGATTCCGGTTGATCAGGAAACCGGTTTTCAGCCATCGGTGCAACTACTTGAACGCAATTATAGCGACAGGACATCCGGTCTCTGGCTGGCTTCCCCCGCGAACCCTAGCGGTACAATTATAGATAGACAGCGTCTAATGGAACTGCAGGAATGGGCGGTTAGAAAAGAGCTGCACACAGTTATGGATGAAATCTATCACGGACTCCATTTTGTTGAGGATCTGCCGAGTTTGCTCGAAGTTACCGACGAAGGGTTTGTGGTCAACAGCTTTTCCAAATATTTTGGCATGACCGGTTGGCGAATTGGCTGGATCGTTGTGCCGGAACACTGTGCTGAAAGGGTTAATGTTCTGGCACAAAACCTTTTTATTGCGGCATCAACTATTGCCCAGCATGCAGCGCTGGCAGCATTCGAACCAGCCACCATGGAAATCTTTGAAAGTCGACGTCTGGCATTTCGTGACAGGCGAAATTTTCTGACCCAGGCTTTGCGGGATATTGGTTTTACCATTCCCGTTGCTACCGAGGGAGCATTTTATCTCTATGCCGGTATCGAAAAATTTTCCGACAACAGTGAGGAATTCTGTCAACGAATGCTGGACCAGCATGGTGTCGCGATCACGCCGGGAACGGACTTTGGCGAGTACCAGGCCCGCAGGTATGTGCGCTTTGCATTCACTACCGACATGGAAGACCTGAAGCTGGGCGTTGAACGGCTTCAGTCGGCCCTATCCAGCTAGGCAGGCTGACAGTAACGATAATGGAGTTCGTACCAGCACTTCGTGAAGGGATACTGCTTAAACGTTACAAGAGGTTTCTCGCGGATATTGAAACCGATGATGGTTCTGTTCTGACACTACATTGCCCCAACACCGGATCCATGCTCAACTGCTGCGAACCAGGCTGGCGCGTCTGGTTTTCTACCTCAGATAACCCCAGGCGCAAATATTCATCCACATGGGAGATGGTTGAAAACGACAGTGGCGAACTTATCGGCATCAATCCAGGCAGGGCTAATTATTTGGTCGAAGAAGCCCTGGAGGCCGGGATAGTGAGGGAATTGAGAGGCTACGGCAATCGCAGGCGAGAGGTTAGATTTGGCGAAGAAAATAGCCGCATTGATTTTTTGCTCGAACGGGCAGAGGGAAACGCAGCCCGAGAGTGCTATGTTGAGGTCAAGAGTGTCACCCTGGGGCTTGGAGGCGGGCAGGGCGTATTCCCGGATGCGATTACGACTCGAGGCCAGAAACATCTGAGGGAGCTAATCGAAATAAAAGCCCGGGGACAGCGAGCGGTGCTGCTGTTCTGTGTTCAGCATTCTGGCATTGATGAGGTAGCACCAGCAGATTACATTGATGCGGATTATGGGAGTCTACTGCGCAAAGCTGCGGGTGTCGGAGTCGAATTATTTGCTTACAAGGTAATGCTATCGCCGCAGGAAATTAAAGTTGCGCACAGGGTTCCTGTAAAGCTTTGAATCGAGATAGCACTACGTATTGCGTTTCCCCAGGTTGTACTCTTCAACCATGATAAGTCCGTTGACCAGAACGAAAGGAATCTCCTGAAGATATTCGCCCAAGCAGGGACCGGAAATACACCGTCCAGTTTCAACCTCAAACAAGGCGCCATGGGTGGCGCACTGAATTAGTGCTCCATCAGGATCAAGGAAGGTGTCTTCTTCCCACTCCAGAGGTGTGCCAAGATGGGGGCAGCGATTTCGGTAAAGGTATATCTGATCGTCGCGTTTCACCGCGAAAAGATAGGCGCCTTCGAGGTCGAATCCTTTTGATTGTCCCTCTACTATATCGTCCCTGCTACCCACACAAATCATTGTTTTCGACCTATTATGATCATGGAAATCAAGACTACCCTTGCCCCCGATCTACAGGTGCTTAATTTGATAATGCCTGGCTAAAATCTTCCAGTAAATCTTCGACGTCTTCAATGCCTACGGAGAAGCGAATCATGGAATCGGCAATCCCCATTGAGGCACGACGCTCGGGGCCCATTTCATGATAAATAGTGTGCGCTACAGGAATCCCCAATGTTCGGACATCGCCCAGATTGCTGGAACTGATCACACAGTCAAGCTTGTTTAAGAAATCGAAGCAGTCAAGATCCTCAGGGAGATCAATGCTGAAAATACTTCCGAATCCGCCGAAGAGTGACCTGGCTCGCTGGTGCTGAGGATGAATTGGCAGCCCCGGATAATACACATTCATTATTCTGGGATGCTCATTACAGAAATTGGCCAGTGTCATTGCGGTACTGCAGGACTTTTCCATTCTCAATGCCAGAGTTTCGGAGCCTACCGCGAGATGATGAGCTGCTTCCGGCCCCAGGCTGGCGCCAAAGTCTCGCAAGCCTTTTTTCTTGATTTGGGTGATACCCCATAGTTTGCTGTCACCGGTTTTATAGTTATCGTACAGATTGGGGAAACTGGACCAGTCATACAGCCCCGTATCAGTCACGCACCCACCAAGGGCATTCCCATGACCGCCGATATACTTGGTCAAGGCATTGATGACCAGGCTGGCCCTGACCGTTCTGGGTCGAAAAAGGTAGGGCGACGTCATAGTATTGTCAACGCAAAACAGGATGTTCTTATCCTGGCAAAGCTGCCCAATGCCGACGAGATCGGCTATCTGGGTAACCGGATTTGCTATGGTTTCAACAAATACAAGGCGGGTCGATTCCCGGATTTCCGCAGCCACGTTGTCGACTTCTGTTGCATCCACCAGACTCACTTCTATGCCCAATTGCTGCAGAGTCAGTAAAAGGCTGTTGGTATTCCCAAACAGGAACGCACTGGAAATGATGTGGTCGCCCGCCCTGAGCAAGCTCAACATGGTTGAACCGATGGCAGCCATGCCGGTCGCAAATGCCACGCTGGCAATTCCTTCCTCCATTCCCGTAATACGATCTTGCAGGGCAGTGACCGTTGGGTTGAGTTGTCGGCCGTAGTTGTAACCCGCTCTGGTGCCCTGAAACACTTCAGCGAGATGCCGGGCATCCTCGTAACCGTAGGCCACCGACGTATGGACAGCTTTATGCAATACTCCATGTTCTGGTTTACCGCGTCGATCGGAGTGGATGTTGGTTGTGGTGAAACCTTTCTTGCTCATGGCGTGAAGCCCGGGTGATGGGGGTGGGCGAAGGGCGATTTATACAACAGGCATGGTAAGAATGGAAGCCGGTAGCAATGCGGTAAAGACTTGCTGACAACCCGTTTCATCAATCTGGAACAAGGCCCTCAAACAGTGGTTGTTGATAGATAAGGCTTGTTATTTCTTTGACTCGAATCCGATAGTCATCGCTGTTTTGTTGCCCATAAAGAGCATTAAAATCGCCTTGAGACAATCCGTCCCGATTACTTCCCAGAGGCGGTAAATAATCAGCATCGCTTTCTAGCTTGCTGAGTCGCCGCTGCATTTCCAGAGCCATTTTGGTTGATTCAGTGGCCAGAGTACCTAAAGCCAGGCCGGCAGTGTTGGCAGTCAGGTCGGAGAAGCTAAAACCGGTTCGATAACGGGCATCGTAATTTTCTTTAACATTGGAAATGACTTGAGCCACTCCTGCGCCTGCGGAGGCTGCGATGGCAGCGCTGGCGACAACATGCTGAGCCAGATCCCGACGCCTCTGAATTCTTACTTCGATCGCTTTAAGATTGGCCAGATCTGCGGCGAGGTCTGCGTGTAGCCATTGAGCAATGTCTTCCTCATTGACGTAGGCGGCAAGCATTATTAGCAGCGTCCGATTCTCCGCCACGGCATCACCACCATCTTGTGAATGCTCGAGTGCGCCAGCGAACAGGGGTCCGAGCAGTGACGAGAGAGTAATGGCCCTCGTACTCTCTGGTATGTCGTTGACTATCCTGCTCAAATTTTGATGATGACGAACTATGCGCATTTGATCTGATTCGGAGATCAAAAATTGCTGGGCCTGGTTCTTAAATTGGGCGATAAGGCTCGGTTCCCACATGAAATCTAGATTGAGGTGATCTTCTGAGATGTCAATCCGCTGCAGGCTGTCAAGCAGAGCTAAAATCTCGATGTAGGCAGGATCCTCGTCCAGGAACCGCTGCTCGACCCAGGCGGCGAGTCGTGCGACCAGATTGCCAGGTATGTCGAGATGACCAATCTGCAGTGCAGTAAGCTGCAACCGATCGCCGGAGTTGGAAAATTCTGCTCGCAGATTCAGCCACATGGGCCGGAAAAAAGTGGAGAGTGGTACCGAAACTTCCGTTAGTAATGATTGTCCCGGCAGGTAAATTCTGCCGTTGATGCCGGATTCCCCACCAAAAAGTTCCGTGGCGTATCTGAGCAGCAGATTTAGCTCTGGATCGGAGAGATTCAACTTTCGTAATTCAGAGTTGCGGACATCTCCGGGCGCCGAGTCGATCAACAACTGCTCTATCCGGGCGATTTCGGTGCTGCTCAATGCAGGAGCTTGAGAAACTATGGCGCCTCGTTGCAGTGCCAGCAACAGAACCGCCGCAGGGACGCTCACGGCTGACAGCAGCAGGATTCCGCAGACAGAGGCGGTCAAATTGCGCGAAAAAGCCATCTTGTTATTCCCAGGGCTTGCAGCAAACAGGTTTTACAAACACAGTAGCCAAGGTATTCTCGGCTAGAGTTACCGAAATTTCAGGCATGGATTCGCCAAATTCTACTTGTTCCTGTCCGATTTATCGCCCAAAAATATGACAAACTCCACAAATTCGATGTAAATTCTCCATTTTTCAATGAGGTGGAGTTAACATCCTGCGAGAAGCTCGGCGCCGATCGCGCACATGGCGCGGGCGCTCATGCCGGGATGCCCTGCGGCGACAGGACATAAATGGTAAGCAAGTTGGCGAGAATTATGAATATGTTTCGGATCCTTAATAGCAGGCACATGCTCTGCATCGCTCTGGTCGTGGCTTTGTCCGGACTGCAGAGCTGTGCGTCTCAAGCCGCAATGGAAGCGGAGCAGGCAGCGGCCGATCAGGCTCGCATTGCCGCTGCGCAGGAGACGGCCCGGATAGCGGCGGAAGAATCTCGCGAACGAGAGGCTGCGGAGCAGCGGGAGCGTCAGGCTCGTATCGCGGAGCAGCAACGGATTGAAGCCGAGCGTCGCCAGCAAGCGGAAATTGCACAACGGGAAGCGGATGCCAGAGCTCGTGAGCAAGCGCGCATACGTGACCAGCAACAACGGGAAGCGGAAGCTCTTGCGCAGGCAGAGCAGGAGCGCGAGCGGAAGCTGGCTAGGATTGCTGAATTGGAAAATCAGATTGCGGACCTGCAGTCCGGGGTAGGTGATTCTGATGATGCCAATGCCCTTTATCGAGAAGCTATCCTGGTAGCCGAAGAGCTGGTGGACGTGCTGACCAATGAGCAAACCAAGTATGACAACGTGGACGATCAGGGAAACTTGCTTGAACCCTTAGCTAAAGACCTTATTGGCGAGCTGGAAGAGCGTAAGGATTCCCTCGTTCGCGAGGCTGAAGCGGCTTCCCGATAGGGTGCTGTCCCCCGGTATTCAAGCAACGGCGCAATAATCCGGTCGGAATCCCGCCGTGGCCAGTCCAGCCCCCTCCCTCCATGTTTAAAGCGTCAGCGGGCTTTACAGTTATGACGCGCGGCTAGCCTCTGGCACTGACCTCCCACTGTCCTGCCCAATTACGTCTAAGCTACTGAATTACAATGCATAGACTGCCGTGAAAAGGCGGGACGGCGTCCTTTGTTTGTCCGCATTGTTGTGGTAAAGTGCGCGCCTTTATTAAATCAAACCATCGTTTAATCAATCCACTGGGGGATAAAGGTAGATGTCGGGCACAACGATCATCTTAACAACCATCTTGTCACTACTTGGTCTGGGTATCGCGTATTTTTACATGAACAAAGTAAAGGCGATCCCATTGGATTTGGGTCTGGACGAAGAAGAAAGTTCACGACTCAAGTTCATTCACGGAGCCATCGCCAATGGCGCCATGGCATTTCTCAAGCAGGAGTACAAGTTTCTCACCATATTTATGCTGTGTTTCGCAGCTGTGATAGCCATTCTGATTGATGACCAGCACACTCCGGATGTGCGAGAAGGCATCTATACGGCTATTGCTTTTATCTTTGGCGGTGCCATCTCTATCGCGTCTGGCTACATTGGCATGATGGTGGCGACGCAGGGCAATGCGAGAACCACGGTTTCGGCTAAAAAAGACATTTCAAGTGCCTTCGACGTGGCACTCAATTCCGGCGCTGTGATGGGTTTTGCACTTGTAGGACTGGCAACTCTTGGCCTCGTGCTAATTTATGTAATCATGGTTCACCTATTGCCAGCGGATTTACCGAACTACGTTTTGATGGAAATCATCGCCGGGTTCGGACTTGGCGGGTCCAGCATTGCCCTATTTGCCCGCGTCGGCGGAGGCATCTTTACCAAGGCGGCTGATGTCGGTGCCGATCTCGTGGGCAAAGTTGAGCAGGGTATCCCTGAGGACGATCCCCGCAACCCCGCAGTTATTGCTGATAACGTCGGTGATAACGTAGGCGATGTTGCCGGTATGGGGGCAGATTTGTTTGGATCATGTGCGGAAAGTACCTGCGCCGCCATGGTTATCAGCGCGATTGCGTTTGCTGGAGACCCCAACGCACTGCTTTTCCCAATTCTGATTTCCGCGGTTGGTATTCCAGTGAGTTTGATTACCAAGCTTCTGGTCGGAGTCAAAACAGAGGAAGATGTAGCGCCGGCATTGATGAAGTTGCTGATCATTTCCAGCGCCATTATGGCAGTGGTCATGTATTTCTTCACCACCATGCTCATACCCGAAACTTTTGAGCTGAATGGGGAGCAATACTCGGCGATGGGAGTTTATGGATGCTTCCTGGCAGGATTAATTGCCGGATTGGCAGTTGGCCTGTTGACCGGATATTACACGTCGGAAAATTACGACCCGGTAAAAGAAGTTGCCAAGTCCTGCGAGACAGGAGTTGCAACAAACATAATTTACGGTCTGGCACTGGGCTACAAAAGTTCTGTCCTTCCTTATCTTTGCATTGCGGCAAGCATCTTTATTTCCTGGGAGCTCGCCGGCATGTATGGTGTGGCGATAGCCTCACTCGGTATGCTGGGTACGCTGGTTATTGCGCTCACCATCGATGCTTACGGCCCCGTGGCTGATAACGCTGGTGGTATCGCCGAGATGGTCGGGCTCGAGAAAGAAGTGCGACGTCGCACCGACATCCTGGATTCGGCTGGCAACACTACCGCAGCCATAGGCAAGGGCTTCGCGATAGGCGCAGCGATCCTCACCTCACTGGCTCTGTTTGCTGCCTTTATTACTTCGGCGTCCAATCTGATGGCCGAAAATGGTGATGGAGGACTGTCCATGGATCTTTTGGATCCGGTGGTCTACGTGAGTCTGTTTATCGGAGCGGTTCTGCCATTCCTGTTCACTGCCATGACGATGAAATCGGTTGGTAAAGCCGCGTTCGACATGATCGAAGAGGTTCGACGTCAGTTCAGAACCATTCCTGGCATCATGGAAGGCACTGGTGAGCCTGATTATGCGCAGTGCGTCGCCATTTCAACAAAGGCTGCCCTGCGGGAAATGATTGCTCCGGGCATATTGATCATGGGCACTCCGCTGATCGTCGGATTTCTTTTCGGGGTTGAAGCCGTGGGAGGGATTCTGGCAGGATCGTTAGTGGCCGGGGGTGTGCTGGCGATTTCATCCTCTAATAGCGGCGGCGCCTGGGACAACGCCAAGAAATACATAGAAGCTGGCAACCTGGGCGGGAAGGGCTCTGAAGAGCACAAGGCTGCAGTTGTCGGCGACACAGTGGGCGATCCCTTGAAAGACACATCAGGTCCTTCATTGAATATCCTGATCAAGTTGTCTGCCATTCTCAGCCTGGTCTTTGCGCCTTTCTTTGTTCAATACGGTGGTATTCTGCTGTAATCCTAATTCCATATTGAAGTAAAAAGGGGCCTGGTGGCCCCTTTTTTATTGCGTCAGTTCCCGGGCCAAGCCTGGAGCTAGTCTGTCTTGCTCTCGAAATGGTAGAGAATCCATTCATCTTTGCTGAACCGCTCACCCCCTTCAATATTAACCCATCTGGTTTTCACGCTAGAAACACACTGATAAATCCGAAATGCAGTGGTGTCCTGAATGATCAATCGTCGGACGGATGGGTTGAGAGTGTAGTTCGATATCTCAACCAGCCGCCAGGTCTCTTCGAGAGTGTCAACAACGCATTGATTAATCGAAAGCAGATCCGTGTAGGGGAGCTCTCGCTCGGCAAGGCTAGTTGATGGAATTTCCAGATTAATATCAATTTGTTGTGATTCTGAACTTTCGACGTCAGAAATGAACTCAATGCTTTCCAGGCGGATCTGGTCCAGGGTTTGATTGTCGACCACCAGTCTGAGTCCAGCCAGCAGATTGGCATCGGCAACGCTACCCCACGATGGTGAATAAAGAGCGAATTTTATTGGGCTTTCTTCGGAAGTTTGTCCAAAGCTGACTGATGAAGTCAGCAGTATGGTGAAAACCAGGTACCTGTACATTAATCTGCAACACTCGATTGGAGACTTAACCTCCGATAATGGAACAACAACGTACTACGTTTTTCAATACCCCCAAGGCATCCGAGATCTAGGATCAATGACCGTCATGCGCAGAGTGATTCACCGATTCATGATTTCTCATCAGCTTGGATTTTAGTCGCGAATCAATGATAATCCTTTGCCATCACATAATGCATCAACTCTGTTCCAACTAGGGTAACCGGGGAAAAATTGTCCAATTTCGCAAGCATCAGGAATATCGTCTGCATAGCATCTGGTAAAGGGGGTGTCGGCAAGTCCACAACGGCCGTGAATTTGGCATTGGCGCTTTCGCATCTCGGATTGAAAGCAGGATTGTTGGATGCCGATATTTACGGTCCCAGTCAGCCCCTGATGCTGGGCGTGCCTGATGGCGTGAGACCGGTTATCCGCGATAGAAAATACATGGAGCCTGTACTTGCCCACGGCATTGCGTGTAATTCCATGGGATTCCTCGTTGACTCCGATACCCCTATGGTCTGGCGTGCGCCGATGATCATCTCGGCGTTCAACCAGATCCTGAGTGATACGTTGTGGTCAGAATTGGATTTCCTGATTGTCGACATGCCTCCTGGTACCGGTGACATACAGCTTAGCCTGGCGCAATCTGTCAACATTACTGGCGCCATCATAGTTACTACCCCTCAGGATGTCGCATTGCTTGATGCTCGCAGAGGCATCGAGATGTTTCGCAAGGTGGGGGTTCCTGTTTTAGGTATCGTCGAAAATATGAGCACGCACGTCTGCTCGAATTGCGGTCATGAAGAAGCGATATTCGGGCAGGGAGGAGGTCAACGCCTGGCTGCGGAATACAGTGTCGAAGTAATCGGTTCGTTGCCCCTCGATCTTGCGATTCGTGCAGATACGGATATCGGTACTCCCACCGTAGCGCGAGCGCCGGAATCTGCCATCGCCAGGTCCTATATTGCGTTGGCGGCAGCATTACAGAAGAAAGCTGAGTTGCAGGCAACATCCAGCGGGCAGCCCAATATTTCCGTTTCTGACGATTAACAAGTAACAGAAAATCCGGTTAGAAGGGCAGGAACAAGAACAAAAACAAGGAGTAAACTCTTGGATGCTGTAAACGAATTTTTATTGTTTCTCGATCAATTCCTGGGCAGCGCACCATGGTTTCCCTATTTTTTACTCGCCGTCGGAATATTTTTCACGATTTACCTTAACTTTCCGCAAATTCGGTACTTCAGACATGCCATCAAGGTTGCCAGGGGCAGATACGATACTGCAGATGCTGTTGGTGACACGACGCATTTCCAGGCATTGTCCACGGCCCTCTCAGGTACGGTCGGGACAGGTAATATAGGTGGGGTCGCACTTGCCCTTCACCTCGGCGGTCCGGCGGCCTTGTTCTGGATGTGGATGACTGCTTTTTTTGGTATGACAACCAAGTTCGTTGAAGTCACTCTGTCCCACAAGTACCGAGACATGACAGCCGACGGCACTATCGCGGGTGGCCCAATGTACTACATGGAAAAGGGGCTGAATGCGCGGTGGCTAGCATTGATTTTCGCATTGGCGACTGTGCTGAGTGCTTTTGGTACGGGTAATCTGCCACAGATAAACAGTATCGCCGCCGGACTGGAAGCCACATTTTCGATTAACCCGATGGTGACAGGGGGAGTGCTGGCAGTATTACTGGGCCTGGTCATCATTGGGGGAATAAGGCGCATAGCCCGTGTTGCCTCGGCACTGGTTCCAAGCATGGCCTTTCTGTACTTGATTGGTGCCTTATCGGTCATCATTCCCAATGCTGGCAATATTGTGCCTTCGTTTCTGAGCATTTTTAGCGAGGCTTTTTCCGGTTCTGCCGCGACCGGGGGTTTTCTGGGAGCCACCTTCGCATATGCACTCAACCGAGGCGTCAATCGCGGGTTGTTTTCCAACGAGGCGGGCCAGGGTTCGGCGCCGATTGCGCACGCGGCGGCGCGCACAGAGGAGCCGGTAGATGAAGGAATGGTTTCAATTCTGGAACCGTTTATAGATACGATAATTATTTGCACCATTACAGGGCTGGTAATACTTTCATCGGGCGTATGGAAAGAAAAGCATCAGAATGATTTTCAGCGTGCTGACATGATATTTATCGCTGGAACCTATACGGATGCCAATCCAGACCAGGTTACGGAATTATTCTCCTATTTAAGCGGCGCAGAATCGGAAGTAGAGGTTTTTACCGGAGAGATTCAATTGCAGGGAGGTATTGCTACCAACGCCGGTGAATTTACGCTCATCAATTCGCGTTCGGTTGCTGAGGATGTGGTTTTCCATCGCGCAGATATGCCCGTTGATGGCTCCGTAGGTGTTGTGGACGGTCAGCTGCAGGATACGACTGTGGAAGTTCGCGGCAGGTCTTTGCTGCATTCAGTGCCGTTGACTACGGAGGCATTTACCCGAGGACTGCTCGGTGAATACGGTCAATATGTGGTATCCATTGGACTGTTACTATTCGCATTTTCAACCGCGATTGCCTGGTCTTACTACGGTGATAGGGCTATTACATACCTGTTGGGTCCGTCGGCGGTATTTCCGTACCGGGTAGTTTACGTAGTTGGATTTTTCTATGCAGCGTTTGCTGATACCACCATCGTCTGGAATATTTCTCTAATCACCATTGTGCTAATGACTTTGCCAAACCTGGTAGGCATTCTTTTGCTTAGCAGGGAAATGAAACAAACTACCCGAGATTACTGGCAGCGATTTCACGGCTAACAAAAAGCTGAGAGCTTAAAGCTGCCGTATCAATCGTGACCCGAGCTGCATTAGTGCTCCATTGCTTCACCGGGCAGTCGGATTGTTTCCACAATATTCTGCACTTCCTGGGGTGGCTCATCCGTCATTCTGCCAACAGTGAGAGCGACTGTCAGATTGATCAAAGTGCCAAGTGTTCCAATTCCTTCTGGCGAGATTCCGAAGAGCCAGCCCTGGGCATTATCTGCAGCTGGATTGACGAACTTGAAATAGATGATGTAGCCAGCGGTGAATAGAAAACCACAAATCATGCCGGCGATTGCCCCTTCCTTGTTCATGCGCTTTTGGAAAATTCCCAGCACAATAGCCGGAAAGAAAGAGGCAGCTGCCAGTCCGAAAGCGAATGCGACCACCTGCGCTACGTACGCGGGTGGATTAATACCGTAGTAGCCTGCAATCAGGACCGCCACGAAGATAGCGATTCGCGCGTAAAGCAGCTCCTGTTTTTCGGTGATATCCGGCCTCAGACTGCGTTTCATCAGGTCATGAGATACCGCAGTGGATATTACCAGCAAAAGCCCCGCGGCCGTGGACAGAGCGGCAGCAAGTCCTCCAGCTGCCACTAGCGCTACCACCCAGTTGGGCAGGCCGGCTATTTCCGGATTGGCAAGCACCATGATGTCTCGATTAACCTCAAGTTCATTTAAAACCGGATCGCCGACATATTGAATTCGTCCATCGTTGTTCTTGTCATTGAAGGCAATAAGGTTTGTAGACTCCCAGGTGGTGAACCACTCCGGAACTTCGGAGTATTCGGCGTTATTGACCGTATCAATCAGGTTGGTTCTCGCAAAAGCAGCTACCGCTGGAGCGGTGGTGTAAAGAATGGCAATAAATACAAGAGCGTAACCAGCGGATCGGCGCGCATCCCTTACATTCGGAACAGTAAAAAACCTGATGATCACATGAGGCAGCCCGGCTGTACCAAACATCAAGGCGGCGGTAATGAAAAATACGTCCTGGGTTGTTTTCTGGCCTTCAGTGTAGACAGCAAAACCCAGTTCCTGGCTCAAGCCGTCGAGTCGATCCAAAAGGTAGCCACCGCCGAAGGCTTCTGTCAGCTCGGATCCAAAACCTAGTTGCGGGATCGGGTTGTTGGTCATTAACAAGGAGATAAAGATTGCTGGCACCATAAAGGCGAAAATCAGCACACAATACTGGGCGACCTGGGTGTACGTGATACCTTTCATGCCGCCGAGAACAGCGTAAAAGAATACAATTGTCATCCCGATTACGACCCCGACAGTCAGGTCGACTTCCAGGAATCGCGAAAACACAATTCCTGCTCCCTGCATTTGCCCGCACACGTAGACGAAAGAAATAACAATGGCGCAGAATACTGCAATCAGTCGGGCAGACTGCGAGTAGTAGCGATCGCCGATAAAATCGGGCACAGTGAATTTACCGAATTTGCGCAGGTAAGGTGCAAGCAATAACGCCAACAAGACATAGCCACCGGTCCAGCCCATGAGGTAAAAAGTCCCGTCCCGTCCAAGGAACGAAATCAGGCCAGCCATGGAAATAAAAGAAGCCGCAGACATCCAGTCGGCAGCCGTAGCCATGCCGTTAGCGAGAGGGGGAACTCCGCCACCAGCAACATAAAATTCGTTGGTCGAAGATGCTCGAGACCAAATGGCAATGCCGATGTAGAGACCGAACGTCAGAAAGATGAATATGAAGGTCCAGATTTGTACGCTCATTCTGATTCTCCTTCTCCGACCGTGGATTTGCGGGAAGTTGAATCCTCGTACTCGGCATCCAGTTTATCCATTAGTCTGATGTAGATAAATATCAGTATCACAAAGACGAATATGGAACCTTGTTGAGCGATCCAGAAGCCGAGTTTAAAACCGCCGATTCGGATTGAATCGAGCAGATCAACCAGCAGAATTCCGCAAACGAAGGAAATAAAAAACCAGATTCCCAGTAACGAGAAAACGATTTTGAGATTTCCTTTCCAGTAGGAGTGGGCGTTGTTATCAGACATTTTCGACCTCATTATTTTTCTTCTGACGCAGGTCGGGGCTTGGAGCCAGGTATCTTCTGTGGAGGCTGCTCGTTGCGACCTGGTAAGGGGGCTGATGGTACCACTTAATATATAGCAGGTATAGCCGGACCCATTGTCTTCTCTGGGCTTCGGCTTTAAGCGGTCGTGGTCAGGCCAGTCGGCTATTTAGATAGGCTTTCAGTTTTGCCTCGACGGTGTTGCAACCGGATTCATCGTCATTGCTTCGGGCTTTGCTGAAGTCCAGATAGTGTTTTCTCAGTACCTGCCTCTCAAGCTGAGAATTTTCTGTCAATAAATCATTGATCGCAGGATCTCCGCCGGCAAGAATTTGATCGCAATGGCGCTGCAATTGGGCTTTATCCTTGTCAGCGGTGCGAGGTGGCCGCAGCATGGATTCAATCTCTGTCTCGATTTCATCAAGATCGAAATCGCGCATGAGGCGGCCTATATACTGCAATTGTCGTCTTCTGGCTCCGTGGCTGTTCGGCAGCCGCCGGTGTTCCCGGATTGCATTGCGTAATTTGTCCGGTAGCGGCAACTTGTCAAGTTGGGCTTCCGAAAAACGAGTGAGTCTGCTCCCGACGTGCTGTAGGGCATGCATTTCTTTTTTACGCCGGGTTTTGCTGGGTGGTGTTTCAGAGCCGTATTCTTCGGGGTGCATGGTGCAATGATCCCTAAAATGGTGTTTCGGAGCATGTTCTACCCTTGATTTGGTTTAAATCAAAGGTAGAACATGCTCGCCAGACCGAGAAATGCAAAAAATCCCACTGTGTCAGTTACCGTAGTGAGAGCTACCGATCCCGCCAGCGCCGGATCAATTTTAATTCGATTGAGGAAGATCGGCAGGTAGGCGCCGGCCAGTGCAGCGGTCACCAAATTGAGTATCATTGCCGCCGCTATGATATAGCTAAGCAGCAGTTCGCCGTACCAGATATAGGCCACGACGGCTATGACAAAAGCCCAGAGCGCTCCGTTGAGAAGTGCGACGCCCAGTTCTCTGGATAGCAGCCAGCGACTGTTGGCCGGGCTGATGCGCCCCAGGGCCAGGCCTCTCACGACCAGGGTCAAAGTCTGGCTTCCAGCTACTCCTCCCATATTGGCCACGATCGGCATAAGTACCGCCAAGTAAACGACGGCATCGAGCGTATCCTGAAACAGGTAAATTACAATTGAAGCGATGATAGCGGTCATCAGGTTGACCCCCAGCCATACAGCCCTGCGCCGTGCTGTCTTGAGTACGGGTGCAAAAGCGTCATCCTCTTCGTCAAGACCGGCCATACTCATGAGGGAATGTTCAGTGGTGTCGCGGATAACGTCTACAATGTCGTCGATGGTGATGCGTCCCGCCAGCTTGCCATCTTGGTCAATCACCGGTGCTGAAACCCAATCATGCTGTTCGAAGAGTTGTGCTACCTGAATAGCCCTCATGTGTACGGGAATGGCTTCTATCTCGGTGTTCATGACGTCTGCGACAATGGTTCCCGGCCCCGAAACCAGCACTGTTCTTAAAGGAAGTATGCCTATGAACTCGTCATCGCGATTAACCACCAGGATATTGTCAGTCATCTCCGGCAAGGATGCATGTCGGCGCAGGTATCGCAGGACGACATCTATTGTCTGGCTTGGTCGCACCGTGATGGTGTCGATGTTCATGAGGCCGCCGGCTGTATCTTCGGGGTAGGAGAGTGCTTTCTCCAGCCGCAATCGGTCCTGATCGTCCATAGACTGAAGAACTTCGGCTGTTACCTGATCAGGAAGTTGCTGAAGAATATCCACCTGGTCATCGGTATCCAGGCCTTCTGTCAATGCGACAACTTCTTCGGCATTCAATTCTTTGAGGATCTCACTCTGCAGATCCTCATTGAGATATTGCAGTACTTCACCCTCTGATTCTGGCTCTACCAGTTGCCACAGTACTTCTCTTGATTTGGGTGGGGTTGATTCCAGAAGATGGGCAACGCCTGCCGCCGGGAGAGAATTGAGCATTTCCCGGACCTCCTGCTCAGAACCGCTGTCCAGAGCCCTGGTTAGCTCCATAACATGGTCCTTTTGCGATACGCTCTCAATGGTCTCTGGCACGATTGACATCCTTAGGTGATGAATTCCCGCCAGATTGGCGGTGATTTCGGAGATATACAGCTTGCTGTCGTGGTTCTCTATTAGCTGCTGCCATAGCACCGGCAGAGGTTGATTTTACTAGAAATACTATTGTTTAGAAACGTGGGGTAGGGTGCGGACAGGGGGTGTAAGAGGTCGAAACTGATAGGCGAGTTATTTTTCTTCCTCAAACTTGTCTTCAATCAGGGCCACTATTGCTGCAACCGCCTGATCTTCATCCTCGCCGTCAGCTATTATTCTCAGACTAGTGCCTTTCACGGCAGCAAGCATCATTAAAGAGAGAATGCTTTTGCCGTCGACCATAGTCTTGTGGCCGATTTCTATTTTACTGCTGAAACCTGAGGTTAGAGCCACCAGCTTTGAGGCAGCGCGGGCGTGCAGGCCCGCCTTGTTAATAATTATCGCGGTAGTTTCAATCATGCGGTTAATGCCGGGCTACATGGCTATCCGGGAAGTTCGCGGTGTCGTACCTGGACATTTCTGATTTGATTCCGAAAATGTTCGGCCAGCCTCTCGCACAGATAAACTGATCTGTGTTGGCCTCCGGTACAACCCAGTGCAACAGTTATATACGATCTATTGTTTTCTTCAAACCGTGGGAGCCATTTTTGCAGGTAATTTGTGACGTCTCGAAGCATATGCTGAACTTCCTGCTGAGAGTCCAGGTATTGAACAACTTTTTCATCCAGTCCGGTCAGCGACCGAAGTTGAGTCTCCCAATAAGGGTTGGGCAGACACCTGACATCGTAGACTATATCTGCATCGACGGGTACGCCATTCTTGAAGCCGAATGACTGAAATAACAGTGCCAGTCTGGTATCCGACAGCTCAATAATACGATTTTTGATGATATCCCTCAGTTCGTGCAAATTCATGTTGCTGGTGTCAATACTGAGGCTGGCCATCAGAGCAATTGATTCCAGCAAATCGCTTTCCCTGTCGATGGCTTCCGGGAGATCTACCTTGTCGTTGGAAAGAGGATGCTTCCTTCTACTCTCGCTGAAGCGTCGGAGCAGGGTCTGGCTGTTGGCGTCGAGAAAAATAATATCTACCTTTAGACATTTTTTCTTCAATTCTTCAAGGATTTTGGGAACATTTTGCAGGTCTGTGTAAAGGTTCCTGGCATCGATACTAACTGCGATGTTTGAATTCGCGGAAGAGTCAGATATCAGGCGATCAGCAAGCGAGGGCAAGAGGCTTGCGGGCAGGTTATCGATGCAGTAATACCCTCGATCCTCGAGAATGTGAAGGACGGTACTCTTACCCGATCCCGATCTGCCGCTAATTATCAGTAACTTCATTCGTGCTGGCCTGTTTTTCCAGCTAGCGCTTCGAGTTTTGTCAGTTCAATAAGTAATTGCCACGTTATACAGGTCTTCGCCATCGTGTGTGTTGCGAAGAATGAAACAAAAATTTTCATCATTGAAAAGTTGGGCGATCTGGCTGAGAGCTCGAACGTGATCATCGGACTTTTCATCTGGAACAATTAGCACAAAAATCAAGTCAACCGGTTTGGCATCTACTGAATCAAAATCTATTGGCTCACTCAATGTGATGATACACCCAAGTATTTCCTCACATTCAGGTACTTTGCAGTGCGGAATTGCTATACCGTTTCCCAGTCCCGTACTGCCCAGTTGCTCGCGAGCCATTAATGCGTGAAAAACTGTGTTGGCGTCAAGATGGGCGACATCCTGTTCAATTTTTTCGCTGATTGTCCTGAGCAGCCGCTTTTTACTAACACCCTCAAGGTCGCAATAGCAACGTTCCGGCTTCAATATGTCTTCTAATTGCATTCCAATAATCTCTAGTCGACCAGGCGTTTACGTTCGTTCGAAGGAGGAATGGCAAGGGACTCGCGATATTTTGCAATAGTTCTTCTGGCGACGTTTATGCCTTGATCTTCCAGTATTTGGGTAATCTTGCTGTCGCTGAGAGGTTTGCGACCATTCTCGGCAGCGATAAGTTTCTTGATGATTGCCCTAATCGCGGTTGACGAGCATTCGCCACCTCCTGCTGTGGCAACATGACTAGAAAAGAAGTACTTCAACTCAAAGATGCCGCGGGGAGTATGCATATACTTCTGAGTAGTGACTCGCGAAATTGTTGACTCATGCATATCCACCATTTCCGCGATGTCGTGCAGTACCAGCGGTTTCATTGCTTCCTCGCCGTATTCCAGAAAATCCTGCTGGTGTTCAACGATTCGGGTAGCAACTTTCATCAAGGTTTCGTTGCGGCTTTGAAGGCTTTTGAGAAACCACCGGGCTTCCTGCAGATTGTCCCTGAGATACGCATTCACGTCGCTGGTATCAGCACGTTTCACCAGAGCTGCGTAAGTGGCATTGATTCGTAATTTAGGCGCGATTTCCGGATTCAATTCAACCCTCCATGCGCCCGTATCCGGATTTTTCGACACGATTACGTCAGGTATCACATATGATGTTGATGGTGGTGCGATATCGGACCCTGGGCGCGGATCAAGATTTTCGATTATCTCTATCGCGCGTTTTAGTTCAGGTTCCTTGATCCGGAGTCGACGCATAATCTGCGCATAGTCTCTACTGCCCAGAAGCTCCAGGTGTTCCTTAACGATGGTCCTCGCATTATTGATGTCGAAGCTAGTTTCTGGATTGCTGAACTGGTTCAACTGAATGAGCAAGCATTCGCTCAGGTTGCGATAGCCAACGCCTACAGGATCGAATTGCTGTATTCGATGCAGAGTGGCCAGAACTTCGTCCATGTCTATTTCGAGTGCCTCATCCAGACCGGTATGTATGGATTCAATGTCTGTTGTCAGCATACCGTTGGCATCAATCGCCTCAATGATGCTATAGGCGATTTCTTTGTCCGTATCGGACATAGGGGTGAGATTCAGCTGCCAAAGAAGGTGGTCTTGCAGTGTTTCCGATTCGGCGTTACGGGATTCGAAGTCAAGATTGTCAGACTCCGCTGAGCCGCTACCAGTAGTGTAGGTGGTCTGGTACACATCTTCCCAATTGGTGTCTACCGCTAGATCGCCTGGGATGGTATCGCTCCACTCCCCCTCGCTTTCCTCCTCGCTTCCCTCCTCGCTTCCGCCTAGAGAATTCCGTTCATCAGTCGCATCCGACGCGGGCACTTCTAGTTGCGTGTCCTCCGATGATTCGTCTCGGCTCTCATCCAATTCCAACATGGGATTGGATTCCAATGCCTGATGGATTTCCTGCTGTAGATCGATAGTGGAAAGTTGAAGAAGCTTGATCGCCTGCTGAAGCTGCGGAGTCATGGTCAGTTGCTGACCAAGCTTAAGCTGAAGCGAAAGTTTCATGGTTAAATCATTTACAGAAAAAGCGTAAGGTGGCGATCTGGAATCTGGCGAACGTCTGTCAGCCCTGCTTTACGGACTCGGTCGCCGAATTATAGCAAGTTTCGTGCCTTTCATGCACAGCAATTTCTGAATCAGATTTTGAACTGCTCGCCAAGATAAACTTCCCGAACCCTTGGGTTACCGACAATGGTTTGCCCGTCTCCCTCGGCGATAATCTGACCCTCACTAACGATATAGGCTCGTTCGCAGATATCGAGAGTTTCTCTCACGTTATGATCCGTAAGTAACACGCCAATGTCTCTGTTTTTTAAATGTCGAATAATCTGCTTTATATCGGCGACAGAGATTGGGTCTACTCCTGCAAATGGTTCGTCTAGCAAGATGAATTTTGGGTCAGTAGCGAGGGTTCTGGCGATCTCGGTTCGCCGTCGTTCCCCACCGGACAGGCTCATTCCGCGGTTTTTACGGATATGGGTGATATGAAATTCTTGCAGCAAAGCCTCGAGTTTCTGAAGGCGAGCCTTGGAATCCAAATCCTTGCGCGTCTCAAGAATTGCCATAATGTTGTCTTCGACAGACAAGGTTCGAAAAATTGAAGAATCCTGTGGCAAGTAAGCGAGTCCTCTCCTGGCTCGTTCATGCATCGGCGACCGGGTGAGTTCAGTGTTATTAATCGCAACAAGGCCGCTATCGGCTCCCACAAGACCAACGATCATGTAAAAACAGGTCGTTTTGCCCGCCCCGTTAGGTCCGAGCAAGCCTACGATCTCGCCCCGTGCCACGTTAAGTGACACTTCCCTGACGACCCGGCGACCTTTGAAGCTTTTGGCTAAATTCGACGCTCGCAAAATGTCCATGGGTGTAATTAATTCGCTTGCGTGGAGTCGACCAGAATATCGTCAGCGCTTGCGCGTCCAGACACCCCCTCGCAGGGGCCAGTGGTTTCGGTGAAGCGACTGTCAGTGTAATACTTGATTGCGGCGCAGCTCAAAACATCATTAGTGCCCCGTAAAACTGCGGATCCGATAAATTCTACTACTGGCTCACCTTCTACGGAATAGATGATGGACTCACTTTCGCCTTCAATGTAATCACCATCCAGATTCAATTGCTGACGATATTGGGCGGGAGAACCTGTCACCTGAATTTGTCTTATCGTGCTAGTCTGGGCTTCACTCTCAAATGTGGCATTGTCTCCGCTAATTTCCAGGGTGCCTTGTGTCACTTTTACTTCTTCTTCAAGAGTGACGGTTCTAACGTTGCCTTCTATTCGGCTGGTAGAGCGCCCGAGTGCGCTGTAAAGGATATCCTGATCCTTGTCTGATTCAAGCCCAGAAACACTGACGCTTGCGATAAGGCAAAGTAAAAGGGGGGGAAGGTGGTTATTTCTGCGTAGCTGCATACCTGCCTCGGACTTCTCGATTGAATACGTATTCATCAATGCTAACGTCAAGTCGCATGCCAATCGCGGTTTGTTCAAGAGTATCACTGACCAGGGTAACCGCATCCGGAGTGGTCAGGAGATCGCTCGATGGATAGAAGATCAATGTTTCAGACGCCAAGAATGTTCGATTACCGAATTTGTCCATCTGGTAAACTTCTACACCACCGTTTAGAACGATTTCTTCCAGTTCAGCAGAATTCACAGAACCTGCTGAAATTCTGCCTGATCTGGCAACTATATTCCAGCGACTGTTGTCTTCACGGTAGAGCTCTATATGCGGGTTCTCTATGCCGGTTTCGGCGTCCAGGTAGCTGACCTGCCTATTCGCCCGCATGGTATATCGAATTTTCCCCTGCTCATCGAAATGCACAGAGTTGATCCCTTCAGAGTAGCTATTGTAGGCAACCTCCGGGATTATTCCCTCGGGCTGGGGACGCTCCACAGCGCGCCCGAAATAGTCGACGCCCAGAAATATCGCAATGGCTAGCAGGGTGGGAATGAAAATTAATTTAGCCTGATGCATTTTATTCAGACGCGTTGCTTTGAAGATTATTGTCCCAGACTATCAATAATGATCTGATCGTAAAGTCCATTTGCTTGCAGCAGAAAATCGCATATTTCTCGCACCGCCCCCTCTCCTCCTGGATTCTCAGTCAGCATATCTGCGGCATTACGGACTTCGGGATGGGCGTTCGGGACCGAGATGCCGAGTCCGACCCGGTCAATGACCGCGAGATCGGGTAGATCGTCACCTGCATAGGCGATCTCGTTTTCCTCAAGTTCCAGATTGGCCGTAATTTCTCGCAGTACCGCGGATTTATCTTCACGACCCCGATACAGGAGGTTTATTCCCAGTTCCGATGCTCTATGGAGCAATGCTGCAGAGTCGCGACCGGAAATGATGCCGACCTGAATACCGGCTTTCTGTAATAGTTTGATACCGTGACCATCGAGAGTATTGAATGCTTTGAACTGCTCGCCCGTTTCGCCGACATAGAGCTTACCGTCAGTGAGGATTCCATCGACATCCAGCAGCAGAAGTTTTACGGACTGCGCCTGGCCGAGAATCTGAGCTTTATCCTGTTGGAAAATCATTTGCCGTCAGCCTGACTAAACTACGTTCGCCTGCAGCAGGTCATGCATTTTTATCATGCCGCATAACTCGTCGGCGCTGTTCTTAACAACCAGCGCGTATACCTCTTTGTCCTGCATTTCCCGGGCCGCCTCAACAGCTAGCGCCTGGTCCGAAATAAACTTATACGATTTAGACATCACAGATTCTAAAGTCGTGCTTTTGATATCCGCCCCGGAATCGATGGCA
This sequence comes from Pseudomonadales bacterium, assembly GCA_038134485.1. GTDB lineage: Bacteria > Pseudomonadota > Gammaproteobacteria > Pseudomonadales > Pseudohongiellaceae > NORP240. The sequence goes on along the minus strand of JAYPVG010000006.1, from coordinate 79,587 downwards.
CGGCGTAGGTCGCCGTCGGTAAAAACGCCGCACAACATACCCTCTTTATCAACGACCGTGGTAAGACCAAAACCCTTGCGAGTAATTTCTAGCAGTGCATCACTCAATACTGTATTTGCGCGGACGCGGGGAATATTCTCGCCCGTGTGCATGATGTCGGTCACCTTTAACAGAAGGCGTCTACCCAGTCTGCCCCCGGGGTGGGAAACTGCGAATTCTTCCACAGTGAATCCGCGTGCCTCCAACAACGCCATAGCCAATGCGTCCCCCAGCACGAGAGCGACTGTGGTACTTGAAGTGGGCGCCTGTCCGAGTGGGCAGGCTTCCTTTGTGACGCTAGCATCAAGATGAACTTCAGCAGCTTCAGCCAATATCGATGAGCTTGATCCCGTCATCGAGATCAGGGGGATTCCTTTGCGCTTCAAAACCGGCAGCAGCGTTACGACTTCTTCGGTAGAACCGGAATTTGATAGCACTATTACCACGTCAGTCTCGGTAATCATCCCAAGGTCGCCATGGCTGGCCTCCCCAGGATGCACAAACATGGCCGGAGTCCCGGTGCTGGCAAGTGTCGCTGCTATTTTTCTTGCGATGTGGCCAGACTTACCCATGCCCGTCACGACCACTCGTCCCTCGCAGTTGAGGATTAAGCGGCAGGCACGCGCAAAACTTTCATCAATCCTCAGTAGCAGCGATTGCACCGCTTCCTGCTCTATTTGAATAGTCTTGATTGCACTGTTGATCAGTTGGGAGGAGTCGGTCATTGTCTGAATAACCTGGGTTATATTTGAATGGCCATGATGCCAAACCAAACGCAATAACAAACTATCAGCATGGCGCCGGCAGGACGGCCAATGAACATGTTACTTTTTATTGCTCGGAAACAAAATACCGCTAGCAAGAGCGTCAGAAGCAACATTACTGTGTAGTCGCGGTAAAAAAGTGCCGGATCGACTGCTACGGGCGCAAACAATCCTGGGAAAGGAAGTACAGCGAGTAAATTTAGAATGTTCGATCCAACAATATTGCCGATGGCAAGTTCATGGTGTCCTTTTAATGCGCAGGCAACCGAAGCGGCTACTTCAGGCAGGCTGGTGCCGAGAGCCACAATCGTTAATCCGATAACGGCCGATGAAACACCCAGTTCATTGGCGATTGTAGTACAGGCCTGCACGATGGCTTCAGCGCTCACAACCAGAAGAGTCAATCCCAGTGCGAGATAAATTGCTGATCTGGTGTTGGAGAGATGCAGCAGGTTTTCCTCGTCGATGTCAGGAAGGCTTGAAGATTTGACGCGATTCCTGAACAGCTTGTAGCCGAAGAAGACGGTTATAGACATTAAGATCGCAGCGTCCACGGGCCCGATATAATAATTGCCGAATATGATTCCGGTAACCACCGTGACCATTAACAGGGCTGGGATCTCTTTATGGAAAAGCGATTTGGGTGGTTTTAGTGGACTGATAAGCGCCGCGATTCCGAGCGCAACCCCTATATTGAAAATATTGGAACCCAGTGCGTTACCGATAGCAAGTTCCGGTTCATTTCCCATTACCGAGGCTGCAGACGAAAAAATTTCCGGGGCAGAGGTGCCAAACGCGACGATAGTGAGTCCGATCATGAGGGGAGAAACCCCCAGATTTCGCGCCAGAGCTGAAGCCCCGAAAACGAATTTATCGGCTCCCCAGATAAGTCCGGTGAAACCGAGCACGACCATGACCGCTTCGAACACCATAGGCAAAGATCTTGGCAAATTTGATAAAGCGCTCAATTACAAAGGCGATTAGCAGACTTTGCAAGTAATAATTTATTGAACTAGGCAATTAATGTAAAATTAGCGCCTATGCCACCCGCAATTGCCACATCGCCGGGAAATTAAGTGGCGATTAAGTGTTGGTGTTGCACGATCGCATACAGGCATTATCGGACGGAGTGAGCCAGATGAATACATTCAAAAAGATTGCCCTCGTTGCCATGTTGCTGGCGATGAGCCTAGCCAGAGCTCAGGAGCCTCCGATGACAGCTATGGCGACCGTTCAGGGTGGGGTCCAGGTTTTGCTGGAAACGGTGCAGTCCTCACGCGCTTTTTTTCTCTCCGATCAGCAACGTTATTTCGACGACATTGAGTCGGCTCTGCTTACCATTGTCGATTTTAACGCGGTAGCCACCGTTGTTATGTCTCGATATGCGGAGGAAGCCAGCCAGGAACAGATAAATCGCTTCGGTGAAATACTGCGTAACACATTGACTCGATTCTACGGGGCGGCCCTTGCAGCTTATGATGGTCAGGAACTGGCCTTTATTCCTGCCAGCAATGAGCCGACTGACCCGCGGGCCGATCGGGTAATTGGCATGGAAATCAAGGGGATCGGCAATAATAATGGATCCTTTGTACTGCAATACCAAATGTTCCTGAATGAAAACGATGAGTGGAAACTCAAAAATTTAAGCCTGGGTGGAATAAATCTCGGTCGGCAGTATTACACACAGTTCGCTGCAGCGATGTCGCAAAACGACAATGATATAGATCAGGTTTTGGATAACTGGCGTTAGCTAGTAGAGGGTGTACTTGGATACTGAAAGCGTTAAGCAGCTGCTCTCCGCGGCGTTGCCCGGCTGTAAAATCGAAGTCGAGGGCGGAAGCGGCAAATATCTGTTAACTGCGGTAGGTAAAGCATTTGAAGGACTCAATGCGGTCAAGCGTCAGCAATTGATCTATGGGGTTCTGAATTCGCACATCTCCAGCGGCGAGATTCATGCCGTCACTATGCGGCTTTATACCGATGATGAATTCAATGCGGGCTAATGGGGTTCCCCCGGATTTCCCCCGAGGTCTGCTATGGATAGGCTGATAATCAACGGTGGTAGCCCACTCAGGGGGGAAATTCGAATCGCCGGTGCTAAAAACTCGGCATTACCGATCCTCGCGGCATCTCTTCTGACTCGAGACACGGTTCAAATTCGCAATCTTCCGCATTTATATGACATCACTACCATGTTGGAATTGTTGGGATGCATGGGCGTTGAGCCCATAATCGACGAGAAATTGAGTGTCGAGATCGATAGCAGTTCGATTAACAGCTTCAGCGCACCCTACGAGTTGGTGAAGACCATGCGCGCTTCAATCCTGGTTCTTGGGCCGTTGCTGGCCATGTATGGTCAGGCAGAAGTGGCGTTACCCGGTGGTTGCGCCATAGGTAGCAGGCCGGTAAATCTTCATATCAGTGCGCTTGAAGCTATGGGAGCGCAAATCCTGGTCGAAGACGGGTATATCAAGGCCATTGTTGACGGGAAATTAAAAGGAGCCCGCATAGTGATGGACCTGGTAACGGTTACCGGTACCGAGAATGTCATGATGGCAGCCACCTTGGCCAAGGGTAGAACCATCATCGAAAATGCTGCCAGAGAACCCGAGGTAGTGGACCTGGCTAATTGTCTGGTGGAAATGGGCGCGAACATCAGCGGTCAGGGAACCGACACCATCGTTATCGATGGGGTATCCGAGTTACATGGATGCAGCTATGCGGTTATGCCGGATCGAATCGAAACAGGGACCTACCTGATCGCTGCAGCTGCCACGCGGGGCAAAGTACGAGTCAAGGATACCCGACCCGACATACTCGATGCAGTGCTCGCGAAGCTCGAGCAGGTGGGAGCTGAGATAAAGCTTGGTAATGACTGGATCGAACTGGATATGCATGGCAAGCGCCCCATGAGCGTGTCGGTGAGAACTGCCCCATACCCGGCTTTTCCGACCGATATGCAGGCTCAGTTCACGGCTTTGAACGCAGTCGCTACAGGCACGGGTTCTATAACCGAGACAGTCTTCGAAAACCGATTTATGCATGTGCACGAAATGAATCGGATGGGAGCATCCATCCGAGTCGAGGGAAATACTGTCATTGTAGACGGTGTGGAATCCCTTAAGGGAGCACCTGTGATGGCGACAGATCTGAGAGCTTCTGCAAGTTTGATAATTGCTGGGCTCGTTTCTCAAAATGAAACTTCGGTGGATCGTATTTACCATATTGATCGGGGGTACGAGTGTATCGAGGAGAAGCTACAGTTGCTGGGTGCAAAGATCAGACGCGTGCCCTCTTGATAGACTTAGCTGGTAATAAATGATGAGCCAACCCAAACTGGTGATAGCCCTGACCAAGGGTCGCATTCTTGAAGAAGTGTTGCCACTGTTCGAGCGGGCAGGGATCGCGCCTGCTGAAGACATTTTTAGCAGTCGCAAACTTATCTTCACTACTAATCTGGATAACGTCAATCTGATGATAATCCGTGGCTCAGATGTGCCTACCTATGTGGAATTCGGCAGCGCTGACATGGGCGTGGTGGGTAAAGACCTGATTCTTGAGTACGGCGGGGAAGGCTTCTATGAGCCACTTGACCTTAAGCTGGCGACCTGCCGGCTCATGACGGCCGCGCCTGCGGGCACAGATCTTGATTCACTGCAACAATCTCGCAGTCGATTGCGTGTTGCGACCAAATTCATCAACATTGCTCGTCGCTATTTTGCCGAACAGGGTCGCCAGATCGAATTAATAAAGCTTAATGGGGCCCTTGAACTTGCGCCGTCACTCGGCCTTGCTGACGCTATCGTTGACATCGTCGATAGTGGTAAGACCTTGACGGCTAACGGGCTCGAACCACTGGACCTCATTACAACTGTCAGTTCCCGGGTGATCGTCAACAAAGCTTCGCTGAAGATCAAGAGCTCAGCGATTCGGGAAATTCTTGGGAAGCTCAAGGCCGCGGTAGAAGCTTGATGAAAAATATGCGCCTGGCCGGGGTCATGCCATTGCTGAAAGAGGAATGAGATTAATGTCTGCGGAATCATTATCAATACGGATCCTCGACTATGGGGCTGCCGAATTTGAGGATGCGCTGGCTTTTGCTTTGGCGCGTGACAGTCTGGTGACCCCGGATGTCTCGGCTACCGTAACCGATATACTGCGAGACGTTCGCAATCGGGGCGACGCGGCTCTCGTAGACTATACCAATCGGTTCGATAGCAGAGATGCGACCAGCATGCGCGACCTGACGGTTTCGACAGAGCAATTGCAGTCCGCTCTCGATTCCCTATCTGCCTCTGACGCTGAGGCGCTCCGTCACGCTGCGGCCAGAATCCGGAGTTACCACGAAAAACAAAAGCAGACATCCTGGTATTACGAGGAGGCTGATGGTTCAGTGTATGGACAAAAAGTCACTCCTCTGACCAGGGCTGGAGTGTATGTTCCCGGCGGCAAAGCCAATTACCCCTCTTCAATGTTGATGCTGGCGATTCCGGCGCAGGTTGCCGGGGTCGCCGAGATCGTCGCTACAGTACCGACGGAGTATCGATCGGAGGACCCGGCCCACAACTTGGTTTTCGCGGCGGCAGCGCTGGCGGGGGTGAGTCGGGTGTTTACGATCGGAGGAGCTCAGGCGGTGGCAGCGTTGGCCTATGGCACAGAGATGGTGCCTCGGGTAGATAAAATTACGGGCCCCGGCAACATCTATGTGACCGAGGCAAAGCGTCAGGTATACGGGGTAGTGGGCATTGATATGCTGGCGGGCCCCTCGGAGTTGACGGTCATCTGCGATGGCAATTCTGATCCCGATTGGATTGCGATGGACCTGTTTTCGCAGGCCGAACACGACGAGCAGGCGCAGTCGATACTCATTTCCGACGATCTTGAATTTATCGCAGCGGTGCAATCCAGCATTGACCGCCTTTTGCCCGCCATGGAGCGCCGAGACATCATCAGAGCGTCCTTGCGGAACCGGGGAATTTTTATCAAGGTTGCAACCCTTTCGGAAGCCGCCACCGTGAGCAATCTAATCGCACCCGAGCACCTGGAACTGTCGGTATCCGACCCTGAAGCGCTGCTAGGTCAAATTGAAAATGCCGGAGCGATATTCCTTGGCCGATATACAGCCGAAGCGCTCGGTGACTATTGTGCGGGACCCAGTCACGTGCTGCCAACTTCGGGGTCTGCCCGTTTTTTCTCTGCGCTGGGGGTTTATGATTTCCAGAAGCGCAGTTCAGTAATTAACTGCTCTGCCCGTGGAGCAAATGCCATAGCCGGGACGGCTGCGCGATTAGCCCGACGCGAATCGTTGCAGGCTCACGCCCTGTCGGCCGAATATCGCCTGTCTGAAGAATAGTAGATTAGCCTCTCTAATCAGGGCGCAAAGACCATAGCCTGGCCAAATCCGAGAACTGTCGGCAGATTAAGATGCTGGCCATCACGGTACACCTGAACGATCACCCGATCGCCTGGGCGCTTGTTCTGAAACTCCAGAATAATCGTTTCTTCATCCGCCACTGGTGACTCATCGACGCGGGTGATCACATCACCCGGAAGGATTCCCGCTCGTTGTGCAGGCCCCCCCTCATCGACATTTTCCACCAGCATGCCGCGGATATCGGGTATTCCAAAAAAGAGGCTGCTGGTTTCTTCATTGAGAACTTCCCCAGTCAGGACGCCAAGATACCCGGGGTTATTCGCTATGGCCTCTGCGACCAATTCGTCCATGGTCTGCATGGCGACAGTGACCGGTGTGGCGAAACCGATACCTTCGAAACGACCGGTTTCCGAAAAAATTGACGAATTGATACCTACCAGATTGCCAGCGCGATCGATTAATGCGCCACCGCTGTTCCCTGGATTAATGGCTGCGTCGGTTTGAATGAGGTAGTTCTCGCTTTGCTGTTCTTGATTGTCTATCAAAGCACTGACGATGCCCTGAGAAACGGACTGACCGATATTACGCGGATACCCAATAGCAAAAACCACATCACCGACATTGAGGTTTCTATCGTCCCCTCTGGGAATAGGTGTCAGGTCATCCATATTGATATGCAACACTGCCAGATCAATAGTTTCATCGAAGGCTACCAGAGTTGCCGGGGTATTGCGGCCATCATGAAGAGTTACGACTGTATCAAACATTAGTTGGCTCACAACATGGAAGTTAGTCACGATAAATCCGGCTTCGTTGACAATTACTCCTGAACCCAAACTGGTTTGTTCCTCGAAATTCAGTCTGACCATGCCCTCGGAAATTTGCTCAATGCTTTCAAGATTCAACGGCGTTGCATTTATACTGACCACCGAAGGTGCAGCCCGGTTGATTGCTGCCGAGAAAGGCAGCACCTGCGGAACTGATTCAACTGGCGTAACTGTTGAAACTGCAAGATAACCAGTGCAAGTAGAATACCAGACGCAACTGGCCAGCTGACAAACTGGAGAATTTTTTTCAGTTGTTCCATCATGTTTCTTCCACTTTGGAATAGCTCACAATATACAGTGTCTTAGGAGTTATTGTCATGCCAGCATCGCTGAAAACTATTGAGATGGAACTCACTGCGCTCCTCAATCCTGGACAGTTCGATGATTATTGCCCTAACGGGCTGCAGGTACAGGGCAGGGAAGAGGTCCGCACGGTGATTTCTGGAGTAACCGCGTGCAAGGCCCTGATCGACAGGGCAATTGATGAAAGTGCCGATATGCTGCTGGTGCATCACGGATACTTCTGGCGGGGAGAGGACTCCACCGTGACTGGAATTAAGCGCGCCAGGATACAGGCCTTGCTGGCCCATGATATCAACCTTTTTGCTTATCATTTGCCTCTGGACGTACATCCTGATCTTGGCAACAACATCCAGCTGGGTCGCTTGTTGGGATTGCGTACACAGGGAGAATTTGCCAGTTATCGGGGTCGTAACATCGGTCTCGTTGGCACTCTGGATTCGAGCTATGGCATTCAGGAATTCGCCGGTTTGCTTGAGTCCCGGCTGCGAAGAAAACCGCTGGTTATTGCAGAAGACAATGCCCGCATAAAGACCGTAGCCTGGTGCACTGGCGCTGCGCAGAATTACATTGAACAGGCAGCAAGTGCCGGTGTCGACGCATTCCTCACCGGTGAGATTTCAGAGCAAACCGTGCACATAGCCCGGGAATCCGGAATCTCATTTTTCGCAGCTGGGCATCACGCGACGGAGCGGTATGGGGTGCAGGCGGTTGGCGCTTATCTTGCGGAAAAGTTCGGGCTGGATCACCGCTTTATCGACATCGATAACCCTGCCTAGAGAACCTCATGCTCCCGCATTAGCCGCAGCACCTGCTCCAGGCATTGCTCGACGGAAAGCGTTGAGGTATCGAGTTCCAGGTTGATATATTCAGGTTCATCATAGGGAAACGATAAGCCCGGAACATCACTGGATTCAGTACTGTCGGCGGCCGCGTACAAGCCGCTTGGGTCCCTCTGAATGCAAATATCCATCGGCGGATTGAGATAAACGATCAGACAATTTTCCTTGCCAATGACGCTGAGCGCGTGCTCTCGAGAGTCCCGATTGGGGGCCACAAAAGAGGCGCAACAAATCAACCCCGAATCGTTAAGAAACTTGGCAACATTGGCGCTACGGCGTAGGTTTTCCGCGCGGCCTTCCGCGTCATGGGGGAGGTCCTTACTGATCCCTAATCTCATGGTTTTGCCGTCGAGCACGGTGCCTGCCCGGCCCATATCGAAAAGTCTTCGCTCAAGGCCGTGCGCCAGCGTTGATTTGCCCGAGCCTGAGACTCCGATAAACATGACCGTCACTGGGCGCTGGCCGTACCTGGCCGCGCGTTCCTCGCGAGTTACGTGACCGCTATTAGTCTGTCTATGATCATTGCCTGATTCACGCCTCGGTTCGTCACAACTTATCATACCCGCGGCAATGGTCACGTTCGTCATCGGGTCGATTATGATGAAGCTGCCAGTGCCTCGATTGATCTGATAGCTGTCAAAACAGATTTTTCGGTCTAGCTTGACGTCGCAGAAGCCGATTTCGTTTAGCTCCAATCCTGGTGCGGGGTGTTTTTCCAAGGTGTTCACGTCGATGCGATGCTTTATCGCGTTGACTCGGCCGTTGACCTGCACTGCATTAATTTTAAATTCGTATTCTTTGCCGGGCAGCATCGGTGCATCGGTCATCCATACGACAGTTGCTTCGAACTTTTGTGTCTGATTCGGCAGGTTATCTGGGTGTACGATCATGTCACCACGGCTGATGTCGATTTCTTCTTCTAGCGTCAGGGTAATCGCCATACCAGCATGAGCCAGTTCCAATTCTTCGTCGAAAGTGACGATAGACTTTACTCTGCTGGTTTTGCCGGATGGCAGTGTAGCGATAAGGTCCCCTTTTCGCACGACGCCGGATTCCACGGTACCGCAATAACCCCGGAAGTTAAGGTTTGGCCGGTTTACGTATTGAACCGGGTAGCGGAAATCTCGAAAATTCTTGTCTGCGGCGATTTCGACGTTTTCCAGGGTAACCATCAGTGGGTCTCCAGTGAACCAGGACATGGCGTCACTGCTGTTGACCACGTTATCTCCGCGCAATGCTGAAATTGGAAGAAAACGGATATCGGGAATGTTCAATTTTCCGGCGAAGTCTAGATAGTCGTTCAAAATTTCTTCAAACACCTTCTGACGGTAATCAACGAGGTCCATTTTATTGATCGCAACTATGACGTGTTTGATACCTAACAGTGAAGCAATGAAGCTGTGACGGCGAGTCTGGGTCTGTATTCCATGTCTGGCATCGATAAGGATGATCGCCAGGTCAGAGGTAGAAGCCCCGGTTGCCATATTGCGGGTGTATTGCTCGTGGCCCGGCGTATCGGCGATGATAAATTTTCGTTTCGCCGTGGAGAAAAAACGATATGCAACGTCGATAGTAATTCCCTGCTCGCGCTCCGCTTGAAGACCGTCGACCAGCAAGGCGAGATCAAGATCACCTTCTACTGTGCCGGACTTTATACTGTCAGCTTTAATGGCAGCGAGTTGGTCTTCATAGATCATCTTGGAGTCATGCAATAAGCGGCCGATAAGCGTGCTTTTTCCATCATCGACGCTGCCACAAGTTAGTAGTCGCAATAATTCCTTGCGCTCATGTTGAGCCAAGTAAGCATTTATATCGGTGGCGATCAGTTCGGATTGGTGCGACATGAATTAAATTTACCGGGATGGCATTTTATTGAGAGGCGTTAAAAATATCCTTTGCGTTTCTTTTCCTCCATCGACCCTGACTTGTCTGTATCGATGAGGCGGCCCTGTCTCTCAGAGCTAGTGGTGAGCAGCATTTCCTGAATAATTTCAGGTAGCGTGGTTGCGTTTGATTCCACTGCTCCTGTCAGTGGATAGCATCCTAGGGTGCGAAAGCGAACAGTCTTAATCTTCACGTCATTCTGATCGGGAATCGGCATGCGGTCATCATCCACAAGAATGTCGACACCATCCAAATTGACGACCGGCCTTGGTTTGGCAAAATAAAGCGGCACGATGTCTATGTTACTCAGATGAATATATTGCCAGATATCTAGCTCGGTCCAGTTTGACAGGGGAAATACCCTGATGCTTTCGCCATTGTTGATTTTGCAATTATAAATATTCCACAGCTCCGGTCTTTGATTCTTGGGGTCCCATTGATGGCTTTTGTCCCGAAATGAAAAGATGCGCTCCTTGGCTCGAGATTTTTCCTCGTCTCTGCGACCGCCCCCAAATGCGGCATCGAACCGATATTTGTTTAATGCCTGCTTCAGGGCTTGCGTTTTCATGATGTCGGTATGTTTCTCACTGCCGTGAGTGAAAGGTCCTACTCCCGCCTCTACTCCTTGCTGATTGATGTGGATGATCAGATCGAGCCCGAGTTTTTTCATCTGCTGATCTCGGAATTCAATCATTTCACTGAACTTCCAGGTGGTGTCAACATGCATGAATGGAAATGGAGGTTTTCCTGGATAGAATGCTTTTAGTGCTAGGTGTAACATCACAGAAGAATCCTTGCCAATAGAATAGAGCATGACAGGATTTTCGAATTCGGCGGCGACCTCGCGAATTATGTGAATGCTTTCTGCTTCCAGCTGCCTTAGATGGGTGAAGTTGTATTCAGACATTTGAAGATACTAGATTTCGACTTCCAAGGAATGCAGGTACGTGACCGATTTATGTGCCTGCTAATGAACCGCAGGCACTCTGTAAAATCAATCAAGTCTAACCGATATTGTCTAGTGTTTTTAGGTTCTCGGTAGCAGGTTGCTGTGTGTCGGCGGTTTCAGTTTTACTGGCAGGCCGGGATTTTTCCAGACCAAATTCTTCGGACAGAGCACCCTTCTGTTTCGGACTGACTTTTGCCGCGTAGTCCTTCGGTGGTGCAAATGCAAGCGCTTCTTTCCTTGGTGCACCCGATCCAAAAACTGCATCAGATCCCACGGGCAACATTTTGTTGGCCACCTCAGTGGTACACAGGTCCTGAGCGCCCATTGCAAGATGCTGGTACACGTCACGGTAACTCTGAGTCATCTGTTGAACAAGTTCTGCCGTAACATCAAAGTGCTCGCTCACGTCGCCTTTATACTGTTCATGGCGTTCTTCGATTGCGCTAATTTGATTTTCCAACTCCTTGATGCGGGCAGGATTGCCCCAGGCCCGCTGGCTGAATATCACTCCCAGAACGATGCCTAGGGCCAAGCAGATAATTCCAGTCAACCAAATCATTTCCGTGCCTTATTACCCTCTAAAATAATGAACTGATGGAAATTCGGGTCAAAGCTCAATCTAGTGAAGACGATATCTGTCAACATGCACTGCGGTGCAACGCTTCGCGATTATAACCAGTATATGAGCGTTTCGCCGTAAAAACTTTTATTTTACAATCGCCAGCCTTGAGTGAATCCCTCCATCCACGCGACCTTCCAGTCAATGACTCCGCTGCAACGTTATAAATCAGATCTCGAACAAAACTTAATTGTAGCTGACGATGCGCAGTTGGCGGCTCTCGAATTGCTGGAAGATCTCTATCTGGAATTGCAGTCCCTGTATTTATACAAGCCAGATGGCGTGGTCGGTCGGGTTCGTTCCTTGCTGGGTAAAAAAGGGCACGATAGGCCCAGAGGTATTTATTTTTGGGGCGGAGTGGGTACCGGAAAGACCTACCTCATGGACATCTTTTTCGATTGCGTGCCAATCGAGGAGAAATTGCGCACTCATTTCCATCGATTTATGCAACGAGTTCACAACGATCTTCGAAAGCTGAAGGGACAAAAAGACCCGCTCAAGCAGGTGGCAGCAGATATCGCGTCTCGCGCCAGGGTTATTTGCTTCGACGAGTTCTTCGTCTCCGACATAGGCGATGCGATGATACTTGCGGGTTTGCTTGAGGAATTATTGAATCGGCACGTCACGTTCGTCATGACATCCAATATCGAGCCGGCGCGGCTTTACGAAAACGGGTTGCAGCGCGACCGGTTTTTACCAGCCATTGGCTTGCTAGAAAGACATTTGCAAGTTTATGAGGTCAAGGTGGAAACCGATTATCGATTGCGTTGCCTTAGCCAGGCAGAGTTGTACCACTATCCTCTGGACGCCAATGCAGACGCTGCGCTGTTGGCCAGTTTTTCCGGGCTGGCGCCGGACTTCGCCGAGGCTATCGACGGCGGAGTAGTGGAAATTCTGGGAAGGCCTATTGTCAGCCGCTATATTGCCAATGACGTAATTTGGTTCGACTTTGAACGTCTCTGTGGCGGCCCGAGGAGCGTGCATGATTATATTGAGTTGGCCAGGCTTTACCATGCTCTGATTCTGGGAAATGTGCCGCAATTGGATGCCGATCGGGACGACCAGGCCCGGCGTTTCATCTATCTGGTTGATGAGATGTACGATCGAAGCGTAAAGTTGATTCTCAGTGCCGCTGCGCCGCTGAGCGACCTGTATACGGGCAATGCCATGCGAATTGAATTTCAACGAACCGCAAGTCGATTGCTGGAAATGCAATCCTACGAATACCTGTCCCGTCCGCACAAGCCATAATCTGTAGCCCGCGGATCCTTGCCAATTGAATTGTAAGGCAGGATCAATGGGGTTTTGAGGCATTGAGGAGAAACCCGATCAGACATCGATTTGAGTCAACTTAATTGTCCGGGGCTCTTGAATAATTCGCATCGCTCCTGTAGCATGCGCGCTCCCTGTTATAAGGCTCCGAATTTTAGGCGCGGTGAAATGAAGACTTTCAGTGCAAAACCAGGACAAGTTGAGCAGAACTGGCTGCTGATTGATGCGGAAGGCTTGACTCTGGGTAGAATGGCCACTGCTATTGCAACCCGTTTGCGAGGCAAGCACAAGCCAGAGTACACGCCGCATACCGATACTGGCGACTATATCGTCGTGATAAATGCCGAAAAAGTACAGGTCACCGGTAAAAAAGCAGCCGATAAGATGTACCATGCGCACTCGGGGTATCCCGGTGGTTTGAAGTCGCAGTCTTTTAACGAATTGCAGGAAAGGGCGCCGGAAAGAATTATAAAGCTTGCTGTAAAGGGTATGCTCCCCCGAACTCCGCTGGGTCGGGCAATGTTTAAAAAATTGAAAGTTTATGCAGGTTCAGAGCATCCTCACGGAGCCCAACAACCACTACCGATTGAGATTAAATAGGCACGAGACGCACTATGGCTGCAACTCAGTATTATGGTACCGGACGACGCAAGACCTCGACAGCTCGGGTCTTCATGACAAGCGGCTCCGGCAATATCACGGTTAACAACCGTCCGTTGGATGGATTTTTTGGTCGCGAAGTCGCCCGAATGATCGTGCGCCAGCCGCTCGAACTGGTCGAAATGGTAGACAAGTTCGATATCAAAGTCACGGTGCGAGGCGGAGGCAGTTTCGGTCAGGCAGGCGCCATCCGCCATGGTATCACCAGAGCGCTTATGGAATACAACGATGAGCTTCGGCCAGCACTGCGCAAGGCCGGGTTCGTGACTCGGGATGCTAGGTCGGTGGAGCGTAAAAAGGTTGGATTGCGCAAGGCCAGGAAAAAACCGCAGTTTTCCAAGCGTTAACATTTTTATTTCTACGTCAAGTAGGTTGTACGCCGGAGCCGCTCGCGGGTCCGGCGTTTTTTTTGAGATTTCGGCAGCTTAGAGTTGTGGGAGACGCGCCGGCGGAGGTATTTAGAAGGGGCTTCCACTTGAAAAAAAAGTGAAAATTATCTAACATTCGGCCGGTTTCGCTGGCCTGAATTAAGGCCTCCTTAATCCGATTCCACACTTGATTAATTTGATCCAGATTGCGGGTTTCTCTCCTGATAGTGAAGACCGCGCACCGGCTCAATGCTTGATATTGAACTAGCCTCTGATAGGAGATTTACAAGGTGACTGACGACAGTGCTAATGCTGGCCGCAGGCGGTTTTTAGTGGGTTCAACTTCTGCCGTCGGGGCAGCAGGAATCGTGGGTGCTGCGGTACCCTTTGTTGGTTCCTGGAACCCCAGTGCAAAGGCGAGGGCGGCGGGTGCGCCGGTTCGCGTTGATGTGAGCAGGCTGCAGGAAGGCGAAATTCTTGGACCCATTCCGGCCTGGCGAGGTAGACCAATATTTGTGGTCCGCAGAACCGAGGAAGCGCTCAACGCCCTTACCACGATGGGCGATCGTCTGGCGGATCCCGATTCCGAGCAGCCGGAACAGCCGGCTTACGCGCAAAATGAGTATCGATCGCGTCGCCCGGATGTTCTTGTTCTTGTGGGTCTGTGTCCACACTTGTTCTGTTCCCCGACTCCGCATATCGAATTACAACCTGAGCCCTTTGATGCAAATTGGAACGGTGGCTTCTTCTGTCCCTGCCACGGTTCGCGCTTCGATCTTGCGGGCCGCGTATACAGTGGCTCGCCCGCATCCCGAAATATGGAGGTGCCTCCCTATTCCTTCGAAAGTGACAATGTTCTCGTTGTCGGTGTTGATGAGGAGAACCCGGCATGAGCGATATGAGTGAATCACAAAACGTTATGAATGAATCCAAAGCTGAGACAGCGAGTTCCGCCAGTCGGGGAAAATTGATATCCGGGTTGATCGGGCTCAGGGATTGGGTAGACGACCGGCTTCCTATTGTCACTGCCTGGGAAAAACATCTCAGCAAGTACTATGCGCCCAAGAATTTCAATTTCTGGTACTTCTTTGGCGTGCTGTCTATGGTGGTATTGGTAATCCAGTTGCTCAGTGGTATTTGGCTTACGATGAACTATACCGCCAGCGCAGAGGATGCCTTCGCCTCGGTGGAGTACATCATGCGCGATGTGGACTTCGGCTGGACGCTCAGATATCTGCACTCAACGGGTGCCTCGGCCTTTTTCCTAGTGGTTTATTTACACATGTTTCGCGGCCTTATGTATGGCTCATACAAGAAACCCCGGGAGTTGATCTGGATTTTTGGCATGGCCATCTACCTGGTGTTAATGGCAGAGGGGTTCATGGGTTACGTATTACCCTGGGGCCAGATGTCTTACTGGGGGGCCAACGTAATTGTCTCTCTGGTCGGAGCGATACCGGTTATTGGGGACGGACTGCTGGTCTGGGTGCGAGGAGACTTTCTGATTTCCGATGCCACCTTGAATCGGTTCTTCGCCCTACACGTAGTGGCGCTACCTATTGTCCTGCTGGCTTTGGTAGTCCTGCATGTACTGGCCTTGCACGAGGTTGGCTCGAACAACCCGGACGGCGTGGATATCAAGAAAAACAAGGGACCCGATGGAGTGCCGGTGGATAGCGTCCCATTTCATCCGTACTACACGCTGTATCACGATCTTCCGGCGATAGTGGTGTTTCTTTTTGTGTTTTGTTTCATCGTTTTCTTCGTACCTGAAATGGGGGGCTATTTTCTTGAGGTAGCCAACTTCCAGGAAGCCGATCCGCTGAAGACGCCGGAGCATGTTCCACCGGTGTGGTATTACACGCCTTTCTACTCCATGCTGCGTGCGGTCACCTATCCTCTGTTCGGCATCGACGCCAAATTCTGGGGCATGCTGGTGATGTTTGGTGCAATCGCCATACTGTTCGTTTTGCCCTGGCTTGATAAGAGCCCGGTCAATTCCATGCGCTACAAGGGCTGGTTCAGCCGCATCGCTTTGTTGATGTTTGCAGTCAGTTTCCTGATTCTGGGTGTGCTGGGCACACAATCGGTTAGTCCTGCCAAGACGATCTTGGCGCAGCTTATGACTGTGGTTTATTTCGCATACTTCGTCCTGATGCCCTGGTATACCAGAAAGGAGCAAACCTTCCCGGTACCGGAGAGGGTCACGATGGGTCGCTTTGTCTCATTGCCGCAAATGGCGATAATCCTGGCGCTTTTGGCGGCACTGGTGTTTATCCCGCTGCGGGTCGTAGCAGCAGAAGCTGGAAACTTACCCCTCGAACATGTGGAAACGGATTTCGAGGACAAAGATTCTCTGCAGCGCGGCTGGAAGTACTATATGAATTACTGTGTGGGTTGCCATTCATTGCAATATGCCCGCTACGAGAGAACCGCTAATGATCTCGAAATCCCGCTGAATCTGGTGGCTGAAAATCTCATATTCGGTGATGAGGCCATAGGTGACCTGATTGAAAATGCAATGTCCGTAGATGATGCCAAAGTGTGGTTCGGAGCTCCTCCTCCGGATCTTACTTTGATTGGCCGCGTTCGCAGCCCGGACTGGCTGTATACTTATCTCAATTCATTTTATAACGATGATTCAAGGCCACTGGGCACCAATAACACAATTTTCGCTAATGTTGGTATGCCCAATGTATTGCACGAGCTCCAGGGGGATGTCGAATGCGAACTGCATGAGGACGGGCATGGTGGCGAGGCCTGTGAACTGCATCATGTTGAGGGCACCGGTATCTTGTCAGAGCAGGAATTTGACCAGGTTACGGCCGACATTGTTAACTTCCTTTACTATGTTGGTGAGCCCATCAGGGAGCATCGGAAGGATATAGGCGTCTGGGTTCTGGCATTTCTTGCGGTGCTCTATGCCTTCCTATGGGCAACAGCGCGGGAGTTCAGCAAGGATTATCATTGAGAACTTGCTTAGAGGGTAAATTATGGGTGTGGTAGCAAAAAGGTCTTCAATGACTTTCTACTCTGATGGGCGCAGTCATTACAGCCATCGAGTTAGAATTGTGCTGTCAGAAAAAGGCGTCACGGTGGAAACCATAGATGTAGATCCCGACAACAAACCGGAAGATCTTACCACCCTAAACCCATACAACAGTTTGCCAACCCTGGTAGATCGTGATCTGGTTCTTTATGAGCCAAACATAATGATGGAATATCTCGATGAGCGTTTTCCCCATCCGCCACTTTTTCCAGTATACCCAGTTGCTCGTGCTCAAAGCCGACTATGGATTTATCGCATCGGACGAGACTGGAGTTCGCTGGTAGATACACTAATGGCAGGAAAGGGAAGTGCCGCAGTGTTGGATAAGTCGCGCAAGGAATTGCGGGAGAGTCTAATTTCAATCGCCCCTATCTTTGCCGAAAAGCCGTTTTTTATGAGCGATGAGTTCAGCATTGTTGACTGCTGCGTTACCCCAATTCTCTGGCGTCTGCCGGCGATGGGTATAGACCTGCCGAACACCAAGAACGTCAAGCCGTTACTGGCATACCGTGATCGATTGTTCGAGCGGGAATCCGTTACAGCAAGTCTTTCGGAACAGGAAAAGGAGATGATATAGCCGTGCAGGCGATGAGCCGACGGTTTATCTGCGCAGTTCTCTGCTTTTTTTTATTGCTCGCAGAGCAAAGGTGATGACATGTCAATGAGTTCAAGTCGTCCCTACCTGATCCGCTCGTTGTATGAGTGGATTCTCGATAATGACTGCACTCCCTACTTGCTGGTGAACGCGCTGGGAGATGATGTCCAGGTGCCCCGGGGACATGTCAAAGATGGTCAGATAATCCTCAATATTTCTCCAACTGCGGTTCAATCTCTGGACATCGAAAACGACGCATTGCAGTTCAAGGGACGATTCGCAGGTATCCCTTTTCAAGTATTTGTGCCAATTGAGGCTGTATTGGGTATTTACGCGAAAGAAAACGGACAGGGTATGTTCTTCGAGAGCGAAAGTTCTGAACCCCAGCCGCCGGCTCCAGACGAGTCCTCATCAGGACAGCGTGCGAGGTCAGGCAAACCATCGCTAAGGGTGGTCAAGTAAGGTTGCCTGGCTGCTGCTGCGCCGATTGCTACTACTTATGACGGCGCCTCTGATCGCTGATCAGTTTACATACTCGAACACTTTGACCACTCGGGTTACGCCAGAGATGTTCCTGGCCAGTGCTGCAGCATTATCCCCTTGTTGTTGATTGACCATGCCCATCAGGAACACCGACCCGTTTTCAGTTACCACTTTAACCTGACCCGAGGGAACCGACTCATCTGCAAGAAACTGGGTTCGCACCTTAGTGCTGATCCAGGCATCATTGCTACGGGCGAGCAGGCCTGTTTTGCCGGATATCTCGAGTTCATTGTGAATGCGTTTGATCTTATTGCTGGCTTCCGAGGCGATTTCCGTCGCGCGTCGTTTGAGTTGCTCCGATTGAACCTGGCCTACCAGCAACACCACGCCGTTGTGGGATATGACATCAAAGTTCGCATTCCTGAGCTCCGGCTCCTGAGATTTCATATTCACAGCAATCTTGGTCTCGATGAATTCGTCTTCAATCCTTGCGCCAGTGGTACGTTTACCAGGATTTTCCTGAATGCCCTCGGGCCCTGCAGCTTCAGAAAGTAGAGTTGTGCAGCCGGTGCCCAGCATTAGCACCAGGGCTGGAATAATCAAATTTAAATAACGCACTATTGGTCACCTCCGAATAGCTGGGTGTCAATGAGATCGCAAATACAGTGCAGGGCAAGAATGTGGACTTCCTGAATGCGCGCCGTCGATTCAGCGGGCACCCGTATTTCCACGTCGCCGCTTTTCAGTAACCTGGCAATCTCGCCTCCGTCGCGACCGGTCATTGCTATAATTTTCATTTCTCGTTCGTGGGCGGCATGGATCGCTTCGACCACGTTCTTTGAATTTCCGCTAGTCGATATTGCGAGCAGCAAATCCCCAGATTGTCCAAGCGCCCTTACCTGTTTGGCAAAAATTTGATTGTAATCATAATCATTGGCGATAGCTGTAAGCGTAGAACTATCCGTAGTAATAGCCAAAGCGGGCAGTCCTGGTCTTTCGATTTCGAATCGATTCAGAAGTTCCGCAGCAAAATGCTGCGCGTCGGCAGCCGAGCCGCCGTTGCCGCAACATAAGATTTTACCTCCGTCCAACAATGCCTGTACCGAGATGATGCTGGCATTGCTGATTCCAGGAGCGACATATTCCAATGCATTTCGCTTGGCCTCAATGCTAGCGAGAAAGTGCCTTTCGATTCGTTTTTGTATATCCACTCGACTGTTCTCTGGTTTTATTGCCCGGCGGAAACACTTGGCACCGGTCTACCTATCTTATCGGCAGAATTGGGTACATATTTGAATTGCTGAGTCCAGGCATGTCAACGAGAGGACCGAAGGCACAGGGTATTTCTCGCTCTGTTTTACGAACCGGGCAGTTAAGGCTGGTATCCCGGCTCAAATGCGTTTTCGAGCCATTCGATCTGATAAGCTGCTGAGTTTCCGGTCTTCGAGATTCCAACGATGTCGAATCGCAGGTTACGGCGTGAATGGTTAGGGTAGCGCATCACGAAATGTCTGGCGCAACGGACTATTTTTGCCTGCTTTGAACGGGTAACGCTTTCGATAGCTGACCCATAGGAACTTGTACTCCTGTATCGCACTTCCACAAATACCAGCGTATTTCCCTGCAGTACGATCAGGTCGATCTCCCCGGCCCGACATTGATAGTTTCTCGCAAGCAACCGCAACCCCTTGCGCTGCAGAAAATTAAGTGCCAGGGTTTCGACAAAATTTCCCAAATGTCGGCGATGCGAGGGATGAATTCTCACCAGTTCCTCAATGAACTTACTGCGTTGAATCTCGATAACGAGGAAGCATGAAACTACTGCAGGACGAACTCTTCCGAAAGGTCGATTAACTCCGCGAATCCATCGCGAAATACAGCGGCCAATGGAATGCGCTCAATAATGCCGTTCTGGCTCATGGTTAGGGCGCCGGTTACTCCATTGAAATTAACAAGTTCCCCACTGGACAACTGACCCAGGCGGGCATGAATTCTGTAACTGTCAACACCTAGCGCCCGGAGTCTCTGCAGGGGTCCCTGTGCGTTGCGAAGATTGAAATTTAACGCTTCTTTAAGGGGATCCTGTCGGGCCAGGACCCAAGGGGTGTCGGTGAAGACGATGCCGTCGAGATCCTGATTTAACAGCTGATTGTTCGCGCCATCGTAAATCGCTGACAGTGCGTACACTGGTATGTCTCCGGCGAAATAGAAGGCTAAGGTCGGGTTGATTTGGCGGCCTTGTCTGGGATTGGCCATGAGGAAAATGAAATCGATATCTCCCCTGCGACTGGGAATAAATTCGAAACTGTCTCTCGGCAGCAATTCTTCGAGTCTTGCAGCACGGCGCTCGCTGGCATCTATTGCCAGTAACTGCTTGATAGCATCCGCATACTCACCTTCCTCGCCAAATCTAATTGTTGAGACCACATTGCCCCCTAGATCTGCCCAGACTGATTCAAATGCCTGTTGGAGGCGGGCATAGTCAACGCTGTCCGGTGCTACTATCGCCGCGTTTCGATGTCCAGCGATCCATGCCTGATTGGCAGCCAGGCGGATTTCATCTTCGGGAGCCAATCCGAACTGATAAAAATATTCTGAACTGCGATCAGCAAAATCAGTGTAGTTTAGGGCGAGGGTGGGCACCGGCATGACGGAAAGATTATCCATTTGTCGAACCAATTCTTTATTTATCGGCCCGACTACAAGTTCCGCCCCGGATTCCACCGCTGTCTCATAGAGCCCCTGAATTTCCGCGAGGCCGGTTGTATCGTAAACGCTAATTAGCGGTACGTCGGTGTTTGACTCAATTGACTGATAGTACGCCGAGAGAAAGCCTTCCTGGACAGCGCGACCGATTTGATCCTGCAAGGGCAACATCAGTGCCACGTGCCGCGGACGCTGATTCCAGACCTCATCAAGGCGGCGCAGTTGCGATGGAAGCGCTTGCACTGCACTATGACGATTCCAGACATTCTCCCAGCGACTGATGCTGTCTATCTGGGCGACTATGCTGTGCTGATTGCTGCGCATGGCTCGTGCCAGTTCTACCCAGCCTCGTAATTCATAGGAGTCTGCCCCCTCAGCAAGTCGCGACAATTGTTGAACGGAAAGGTTCTGCAGCGCCTGCCAGATGAGGTCTTGGAGTTGCTGACTATCGGGTTCGGATCCGATTGTGCCGAGTCTGATCAGGGTAACCGCAGCATCGCTGTACAAATGGCCAGCGAGCATTGCCCTCCCCAAGACCAACCGGAACCGCCTCTGTAATTCAGGTGATTGCTGATCCACATCGGTTGCCAGGTCACTCCTGAGCCAGTCAAGAGCGCTGGCGGAATCGTCCGACATATAGGCAAGTTCCGCCAGCACAACGGCCAGTCGCACGCGAAGATCGGTTGGCAGTAATTCTGTCGGTGCTACCTGAGGGAGAATTTCTCGTGCTCGGGATAGCTGCGCTTGCTCTACCAATCGCTCGCCGGCGGTGATCAGATACCGGCTAGCATCGGGCTCGTCGCTGAGGGCTGCGAGCTCAAGCATTGCTTCGACGGAGTCAGGAGAGACAGGCGTTTGACGGTCTGTCGGAGATTGTTCAGTAGTGACTCCACAGGCAACAACTACTGTAAAAATTACAAGTTTGCCAATGAGAAGTCTAACGAGGTGTTGGGGAACAAACATCATGCCGAGAGACGGAGTTGCGATGCCTACGGCATCGGGATATTCTCCAGAAAGACTAATACAGATGCGGATCAACGGCAACAAAGCCCCGAAATTAAATGATTCTTGCCACACGTGGCGAAATACCGTGTCAAGCCTGTCATAGATAAGTAATAATCGTCACTCTCTGATACAGTCGCGAAATTCCGCCATGGAAGAGTCAACAACTTGCACCGGAACGCTGTACATTGTCGCAACCCCTATCGGTAATCTGGAAGATATTAGCGGCCGGGCCGTGGGTGTATTAAAGTCAGTTGATCTGGTGGCCGCGGAAGATACTCGCCACAGTATGCAGCTATTGAGAAGTTTCGGGGTCACTTCGCGGCTGCTTTCATTTCACGATTTCAGCGACAAGGAACGGCTTCTATCTCTGCTCGACGTGCTTCAAGCGGGTCAGTCCGTCGCATTGATTTCCGATGCTGGAACACCTGGCATCTCTGACCCAGGCTATGAGCTTGTAAATCTTGCGCGGCGCAAAGACATCGACGTGATACCGATACCAGGGCCAACAGCTCTGATCGCTGCTCTGTGCGTCTCCGGACTGCCAACTGACAGGTTTGTGTTTGAGGGATTTCTCCCAGCGCGAAAGCAGGCCAGAAGATCGCATCTGGAGTTGCTTAAGGATGAGGTGCGTACTGTGATTTTCTATGAGTCGCCACACCGAATAATCGATTGTTTGCAGGACTTGTTGGTGGTGATGGGGCCGGAGCGCTCGCTTTTCATCGGCAGGGAACTGACTAAGAAATTTGAGACCTCTTTCCTGGGAAGTATCGTTGACTGTCTGGCGAGGCTGAAAAGTGATCCGCAGCAGCAGAAAGGAGAATTTGTGCTGGTTCTTGGCGGTGCCAGCAAGAAGGGTGATGAGGAGGTCCGATTGCGGGAGGGTCTTCGTGTATTGCAGTTGCTCGTCGATGAAATGCCTCTGAATCGGGCAGCAAAAATTGCTGCGCAAATTAGCGGAGCACCCAGGAATGCGCTTTACCGAGCCGCCTTGCGAGGCGACTCCTTATAGACTCGGTTGGCACCCGCGTGCCGACATGGTTGAGAACCCCCTGCAACTGCAATACACTGGGCCTGAGTCAGCTGGACAGTTGCTGTCTGTCGCCCTGCCAGGGCACGGGGAGAGGAAAGTCCGGGCTCCGCAGAGCAGGGTGCCAGGTAACGCCTGGGGGGTGTGAACCCACGGAAAGTGCAACAGAAAGTATACCGCCCGTTTCCTTGAGAAAGGTAATGGGTAAGGGTGAAATGGTGCGGTAAGAGCGCACCGCGCGACTGGCAACAGTTCGCGGCTAGGTAAACCCCACCCGGAGCAAGGCCAAATAGGAATCCCATGGTGTGGCTCGCACTGGATTCGGGTAGGCTGCTAGAGGTCTGTGGCGACGCAGACTTTAGATGAATAACTGTCCACGACAGAACCCGGCTTACAGGCTGACTCAGTTTTTCTGCCCATTGCCGACTGCAGCTCAGTTGCGTCGGGAATGTTTGCTATCTGCTCCCCTTGGCCGTCATGGGTCGAGATCAAGCACTCCAAGAGTATTATCCCAGGCCATTCAGCACTATATCGTCGGCAACCGGCCAATTCTTTAGTGAACCTTAAAATAATGCTTGCACTTGGGCGAGGCTGCTCCTATAGTGTCTCAAAGTGGGAAAAAGTGGGAAAATTTGCACTCCAGTGGGATGCTGGTGGGTAAATAAATCCCGCCAGTAAAATCAGCAAAAACGACTGCGGGGAAAGCTGTGTTTCGAGGTGTAAATACCATTAACCTTGATGCCAAGGGCCGGATGGCTATGCCAGCGCGGTATCGGGATCAACTGCAGAGTCAGTGCGGCGGTCACCTGGTGGCGACAATCGACACTAGCGCCCGGTGTTTGCTGTTATATCCCGTTCATGAATGGGAAGAGATCCAGCGCAAAATCGAGTCCCTTCCCAGCTTCAATCCTACATCCCGACGTGTGCAGCGCCTGTTGATCGGCCATGCTACCGACCTCGAGCTAGATAACAGCGGCCGAATACTCTTGCCTCAGGCGCTGCGCGATTATGCCGGACTGCAAAAGCATGTTGCCTTGATCGGCCAGGGCAAGAAATTGGAGCTCTGGGATCTGGATAGCTGGACCAGTCAGCGAGAGCAGTGGCTCGCAGAATCCGACAATGACAGCGAACTTCCCGAAGATCTTCAGTCTCTGTCGCTATAGAAGAATGGCACTATGAGTGAAGGATTGGTGCATAAAAGCGTACTCCTTGAACAGGCCGTGGATTCACTGCTGATTGATGATAGTGGCATCTATATTGATGCTACCTTCGGTCGAGGCGGTCATTCGCGACAGATTCTCGGGAGGCTTACAGAAAGCGGCAGATTGTTTTCGATGGATCGTGACCCGACGGCGATTTGTGAGGCACGGCAACTCGCCCTGGCAGATTCCCGTTTCACAATTGCACACGAAAGTTTCGCAAACCTTGAGCGCTTCGCGGAAGCCAGCGGAGTGACTGGCAAGACAAGCGGGATTTTGCTCGACCTAGGCGTCTCTTCGCCCCAACTCGATGATGCCAGTCGGGGATTCAGCTTTCAGCATGACGGACCGCTGGATATGCGGATGGATCAGGCCTCTGGCACCAGTGCCGCAGATTGGTTGAATTCTGCCAGGGAAAGCGACATTGCCGAAGTCCTCAAGAGCTTCGGTGAGGAGCGTTATGCCCGACGTATAGCCAAAGCGATAGTTAGCGCCAGAAAAGAGCGACCGATTACTTCAACGGGCAGATTGGCGGATATTGTCAGGCACGCCCACCCACGGTGGGAGCGAGACAAGCATCCGGCGACAAGGGCGTTTCAGGGAATTCGGATTTTCATCAACGAAGAATTGGAAGCCCTCAGACAGGCACTCGAGCAGTCATTGCGAGTGCTCCGTATCGGGGGTCGCCTGGTAGTAATCAGCTTTCATTCGCTCGAAGATAAAATAGTTAAGAATTTCATATCCTTGCAGACAAAAGGGGATAGCTTTCCGAGGGATTTGCCGATCACATACAGTCAATTGCAGCCAAAAATGAAAAGTGTGGGTAAAGCGGTTCGACCGGACACGGGTGAGATTGAGGCTAATCCCAGGTCAAGAAGTGCAATCATGCGCGTCGCTCAGCGTATTGCCTGAGAGCGGAGAGGGGTCTGGAAAATGAGTGCAGCCGGCAGAAACAATCGCGGATTCAGCGCCTCTCGGCAACCGGTCTCCGTCCTGACGTGGCTGGGTCTGGGGCGAGGCGCGACACTGCAGATGTTTATTCTTCTGGGATTAGTTCTGGCATCCGGGATAACGGTGGTGTACCTCACCCATCGAGATCGGGCATTGTTCAATGAATTGCAGGTACAGCGTGATCGGGCCAATGAAATTGATGTGGAATGGGGACAGTTGCTGATAGAGCAGAGCACATTGGGCCTTGGTGGTCGCGTAGAACAGAAAGCAAAAGAACTGTTAAGTATGCAAATTCCTGATATTGAAAACATCGTGATGGTGGCCAATGAGCAAGCGAGAGAATAAAAGGGGCGTTGCGGCCTGGCGGCTTTATTTAGTCCATTTTACCTTGACACTTTGTTTAGGAGTAATTGGCTGGAAGGTAGGCACCCTTCATATCATCGAGCGGGATTTTTTGCAGTACCAGGGTGATGCAAGAACGATTCGTTCAGAACCTATCGTTGCGCATCGTGGGATAATTACCGATCGTAATGGTGAGCCTCTTGCAGTTAGCACGCCAGTCAAATCAATATCGCTGGATCCTCGCCAGATAATCAGCGATCCCGAATCTATTAACAGACTTGCTGAGTTTATGGACTTGAACCCCCAGGTGCTGGCCAACAATGTCGGCGCCAATGCCTCTCGGGGGTTTATGTATGTGAAACGACGCGTCTCTCCCGATGAAGCCGATACTGTGCTGTCCCTGAATATCCCGGGTGTCAATGCGCAGCAGGAATACCAGCGCTTTTACCCTCAGGGTGAGGCAACCGCTCATTTGATTGGTTTCACCAATATTGACGATCGGGGACAGGAAGGTCTCGAACTGGCTTACAACGGCTGGCTCAGCGGTAAACCAGGCCAACGACGCGTCATGAAAGATCGACGAGAAAACATCATAGAAGAATTGGCGATTCTCGAAACCGCAGCTCCGGGCAAAAACCTGCAGTTGAGTATTGATGCCAGAATTCAGAATCTGGCATATCGGGAGCTTAAAGAGGAGTTCGTCAAAAGAAGAGCCAGATCTGCAACTGCGGTGGTTCTGGATGTGCAGACTGGCGAGGTACTCGCGGTAGTAAATCAGCCGTCCTACAACCCCAACAACAGGGCCAATATTGGGGATTTTGACGCACTACGCAATAGAGCAATGACCGACGTCTTTGAGCCCGGATCAACAGTCAAGGCGTTTACCATCGCAGCTGCCCTTGAGAGCGGACTTTATGAGCGCGGTACCGAAATTGATACCGGTGGCTGGATGATGGTAAGCGGATATGAGGTGCGAGACAGTCTGAATTACGGAGTCCTGTCACTGGAAAAAATTATAACGAAATCGAGTAATGTCGGATCCGCCAAGATCGCATTGCAGTTAGGACCAGATTACTTAAGAGACATGTTGTCGCGGGTGGGATTCGGTGAAACTACCGGCAGTGGTTTTCCCGGCGAACGAGGAGGCGTTCTGCCACCGATTAGAAACGGCTGGAGCCGAATTGAAACTGCTACACTTTCGTTTGGTTACGGTCTGAATTCCACCGCCCTGCAGCTGGCGGAAGCCTACTCCGTTCTGGCTGACGATGGGATTCGTAAGCCTATCTCTCTAATCAAGCTCAATGCAGATGAAGTTGCTGCTCTGCCGAGAGACCAGGTGCTCAGTCCGACTATCGC
This sequence comes from Pseudomonadales bacterium, assembly GCA_038134485.1. Classification (GTDB taxonomy): domain Bacteria; phylum Pseudomonadota; class Gammaproteobacteria; order Pseudomonadales; family Pseudohongiellaceae; genus NORP240. The sequence goes on along the minus strand of JAYPVG010000006.1, from coordinate 52,976 downwards.
ACGGCAGGTGAGAGCGATGCTGGAAACGGTCGTTGACCCCGCCAGAGGAGGCAATGCTGGTGACGCGAGAGTTCCTTTCTATTCCGTCGCCGGCAAAACTGGAACAGCGAGAGTCTTCAGTGAACACGGCTATCAAGAAGACAATCACAATTCGCTATTCGTTGGCATGGCCCCGGCTACCAGGCCGGAAATTGTCGTGGTGGTGGTAGTTAACGAACCCAAAGGCGAGGAACACTACGGTGGTCAGGTCGCTGCGCCGGTTTTCTCACGAATCGTGTCTGGCGCCATGCGCTTACTCAATGTGCCGCCGGATAATTTTGCCGCTGAAGGAGAGACTCATAGAGGTCCAACCTGATTTATGGTTTCTAATACTGCTGAAGAAGTACCTAACAGTCGACTCCTGACCGATCTGATTGATGGACTGGTGGAATTGCCAGAATCTCATAGACCCTTGTTGGACAGGCGAGTAACCGGAGTCAACATGGATAGCCGGCTATTGCGGTCAGGCGATCTATTCATCGCCTGCTTTGGTCTTAATCACGATGCCCGAGAGTATATAGACGAGGCAATTGGGTCCGGAGTGGTCGCGGTACTGGCGGAATCCGGCGGTAAATGGCAGGGCATCGAAATTCGTGGAGGTGTGCCGATCATTGCGGTCGACAATTTGGCCAGCAAGATCAGCGAAGTGGCAGGCCGCTTCTATGGAAAATCCAGTGAAACTATGTCGGTTATTGGTATCACCGGGACCAATGGAAAAACCAGTTGCAGCCACTTTATTGCCCAGATACTGGAGGCCACCGGCAAGCCGACTGGACTGATCGGCACACTCGGTATCGGAAGATACAATGATTTAAAAGAATCACAGCATACAACCCCTGATGCTGTGGTTACCCAGAAAGCCCTTGCAGAAATGCAAAAGGGTGGAATGCAAAGCGTTGTGATGGAAGTGTCCTCGGTGGGTCTTCACCAGCATCGTGTTGAAGCGGTGAGATTCGATACTGCCATTTTTACCAATCTGTCCCGTGACCACCTTGATTACCACGACAGTATGGAAAATTATGCTGACAACAAGCGTAAACTTTTCCTTAGCTCTGATCTGCGTTCGGCAATAATAAATATTGATGACAGCTATGGGCTGTATATGATGGATGTCCTTTCGAGGGAAGTGAAGGTTTTCACTTATAGCCTGAGCAATCATACCGCGACGGTTTATGCTAAAAGCATTCAACTCGACCGACATGGATTCACTGCCGAAATAGTCACTCCATATGGAAAAGGGTCAATCAGTTGTCCGCTGTTTGGTTATTTCAACATAAGTAATGTGCTGGCCGCACTGACGACTCTCATAAGCTTTTTTGAGAAATCAGGAACGGTTGATATAAAAAATTTGTTCGCGCGTATTTCAAATCTGAAACCCGTGGTTGGGCGCATGGAGATCATCGGCAGCAGCGATGAATTAACGTGCATAGTCGACTATGCCCACACACCAGACGGGCTCAAAAGCGCTCTTACCGCGATCAGGGATCACTTTGACGGTAAGGTCTGGTGCGTGTTCGGTTGCGGCGGCAATCGGGACCGGGGCAAGCGTCCCTTGATGGGGGAAATTGCTCAGGCTTACGCCAACAAATTGATAATTACAGATGACAATCCCCGAAAAGAAAGCGGTGAGGAGATAGTCAAACACATTCTCTCCGGCATTGAAGAATCCTCGAATGTCAGTGTGATTAGAGATCGAGCTCGGGCAATACGGTTCGCTATCGAAAGCGCCGGACCTGAAGATATTGTGCTCGTAGCAGGCAAAGGACATGAAAATTATCAGGATATCGGTGGTCGTAGAACCGTCTTCAGCGATGCCAATCAGGTAAGGCTGGAATTGCAGAAGCGGTGTGACTCGAATCGAGATAAGGACAAAGAATAGTGATCCACGCCATGGGATTGCGCAGCGTCGCTGATCGGTTGGGTGGCCAACTGCATGGGAAAGATCTCGAGTTTAGTGCGCTATCCATCGACTCCAGGACTCTGCGTCCGGGCGATCTCTTTCTCGCAATCGAAGGCGACCGCTTCGATGGCAATGATTTTCTCGGAGAGGCAATTGCAAGAGGTGCCTGCGCTGCGATAGTGAGCAGGCTGAGTGAGATTGGTATTCCTCAGGTACTGATTGGAGACACCACATCGGCGCTCGGTCAGATTGCCATGATGAACCGATTGGCTGCCAGGGCCAGGCTGATAGCGATTACTGGAAGCCAGGGTAAGACAACGGTAAAGGAAATGACCGGTAGTATTCTGGAAAAGGTAGGTCCGACGCATGTTACCCGCGGGAACCTCAATAACTCGATAGGGGTGCCTCTTACATTACTTGAGATATGTGCCGAGCATGAATTTGGGGTGATCGAAATGGGTGCCAGTAGCGCCGGGGAAATTGCCTACAGTACAGGACTGGTAAAGCCAGATGTTGCGCTGATTACCAACGCCGCCAGTGCTCACATAGAGGGGTTTGGCAGTCTTGAAGGCGTAGCCCAGGCGAAGGGCGAGATCATTGATGGGCTGAGAGATGATGGGATCATGGTACTCAATGGTGATGATCAATTTTACAAGACCTGGAAAGCGAGGGCGGCGAGTAGAAAAGTAGTTGGCTTTTCTACGCAAGATGCCCGTGCAGATTATTTTGCGGACAAAGTGCAGCGGAGTCCGGATGGCAGTCTGTCTTTTCGACTCACCGCTAATGGCATCAGCGAAACGCTAACCCTGGGACTTCTGGGAAAGCACAATATCCGCAATGCATTGGCAGCAGCAGCCTTGGCAATCGAGAGCGGGGCCGGCCTCGAGCATGTGAGGACAGGATTGCAAAAAATCGAGCCGGTGAAAGGTCGACTGAGTCCAGTCGATAATGTTCTTGGAGGCACGGTTATAGATGACAGCTACAACGCCAGTCCCGAGTCCTTCCGGGCGGCTATTGACGTGCTGTCCGAATTTGAAGGACATCGAATCCTGCTGGCGGGTGACATGGCTGAGTTGGGCGCCACGACTGCTGAGGCGCACTCAGAATTGGGTGCATATGCCAGGAAATCTGGAATCGAGGAATTATGGACAGTCGGAGAATTTGTTCGCTTGAGCGCCAAGGAATTTGGTTCCGGCGCCCGCCATTTCAATGACAAGGATTCGGCAATAAATTGTTGCCTTGAGAAATTAAGGTCAGGCGTTACGTTGCTCGTTAAGGGCTCCCGCAGCGCGGGCCTTGATGAAATTATAACTGCAATCGCTAGCGGTAGCGCGAAGCACCAATAAATAGAGACAGATTATGCTTTACTGGTTATCTGAATACTTGATGCAAATAGACAGCAATTTCGCAGTGCTCCAATACATCACCGTCAGGACCATATTCAGCGTTCTGACAGCTCTTGGAGTCTCCCTCATTATTGGTCCTTATATGATACGCCGTCTGAACTACCACCAGATTGGCCAGGTGGTGCGTGACGACGGGCCGGAGTCGCATTTCAGCAAAGCGGGCACTCCCACTATGGGGGGTGCACTTATTCTTATTTGTATCGCTCTCAGCACACTTATCTGGTCGGATCTGCAGAATCACTACGTGTGGATCGTCCTGCTGGTAACTCTGTCGTTCGGCGCGATAGGGTGGATTGATGACTATCGCAAGGTGTTCCGCAAGAATACAACTGGTCTACCAGCAAGATGGAAATATTTTTGGCAGTCGGTGATTGGCGTACTGGCTTCCGTCTGGCTTTATCTGTCGGCGCAGGGACCTGCGGAACTGGCCTATATTGTTCCATTTTTCAAGGACGTTGCGCTGGACGTAGGACTTTTGTACGTCGTTATCAGCTACTTTGTGATAGTTGGCAGCAGCAATGCTGTCAACCTCACCGATGGGCTCGACGGGCTCGCCATTCTTCCTACGGTCATGGTTGGAGGCGCCCTGGGAGTCATTGGCTATCTGAGTGGTAATACGGTTTTTTCCGCGTACCTGAATATTCCTTACATAATCGGTGCGGGTGAGATTGTAATTTTTTCAGGAGCCCTGGCGGGGGCTGGTTTGGGATTTCTCTGGTTTAACACGTATCCCGCCCAGGTATTCATGGGCGATGTCGGAGCGTTGGCACTGGGCGCTTCGCTGGGTGCCATGGCAATCGTTTCAAGACATGAAATCATCCTCCTCATTATGGGTGGAGTGTTTGTCATGGAGACTGTGTCAGTAATTCTCCAGGTAGCTTCGTTCAAGCTGACCGGTAAGCGGATTTTTCGCATGGCGCCATTGCACCATCATTTCGAACTTAAAGGTTGGCCGGAGCCCAGGGTGATAGTGCGCTTTTGGATTATTACCGTAATGCTGGTTCTGTTCGGACTTGCGACATTGAAATTGCGGTAGCGGCGACCTTGGACGAATTGGAGAAAAACACCGATGGTAAAAAAGTTGCGGTGATCGTCGGATTGGGAGAGACCGGCCTGTCATGCGCCAAATACCTCCGTAGCAAAGGGGAAAGCTTTACGGTTGTCGATAGCAGGCAGGACCCTCCAGGACTGGAGCGATTGCGAGCTGATTGTCCCGGGATACAGGTCGAGTTGGGACCTTTCAACGAGACTACCCTGATAAATGCCAGCCAATTGATTGTCAGTCCCGGCGTCAGTCTGCGCGAGCAAGCCATAGTAAGCGCAATTGATTCCGGTGTGCCGATAACTGGGGACATAGACCTGTTCAGCCAGGTGGTCAAGGCGCCCATTGTCGCGGTGACCGGCTCGAACGGTAAAAGCACGGTTGTAAGCCTTGTGGCGGAGATTTGCAGAAAGGCGGGGATAAGCTACGGCCTGGGAGGAAACCTCGAGGCTGAAGGCGCGGTGCCCGCTCTCGACCTACTGCAAGAACCTGTAAAAGATCTTTACATACTGGAACTTTCCAGTTTTCAACTGGAGACAACCAGCAAGTTGGCAGCTGAGGTAGCGGTACTGCTGAACTTCAGTGAGGACCATATGGATCGATACGAAAAACCGGATGACTACCTTTGCGCCAAGCAACGAATTTTTAACGGAGCACGTAAGGTGGTTATCAATCTTGATAGCAAGTTCAGCAGACCTCCGGTTCCCCAGACTGGTGAGGTGCTGGCATTCGGCATGGGTGGGCCGGAGCCTGGCACTTTCGGAGTGAAGCAGGAAGGCGAGCAGGAATGGATTGCATATGGGGATCATAAATTGCTGCCCGCGACCGGTATCAAGATTGCTGGTCGACACAATATCGCTAATGTTCTGGCAGCCATGGCAATCGGTAAATGTCTGCATATCAGGCTGGATGTGATGGTCGATGCAGTGCGGGGCTTTGTCGGATTGCCGCATCGCTGCCAATGGATAGCCGAGGTCGATGAGGTTGATTATTACAATGACTCGAAGGGTACCAATGTGGGCGCAACCGTAGCCGCTATCGAAGGTCTCGGAGAACGGATATCCGGCAAATTGATTCTTATAGTCGGTGGAGTCGGCAAAGGCGCTGATTTTTCCCCCCTTCGAGCCGCCGTGCAAAAGTATGTCAGCAATACCGTAGTCATCGGCTCGGCCGCACAGGAACTGGCTGACATGCTGGGTGATCTGGGACCGGTACTTTTCGCTACGGATATGCAGGATGCTGTCGCCAAGGGCAGCGCCTCGTCCAGGCGAGGAGACGCGGTATTACTGTCGCCGGCTTGCGCCAGTTTTGACATGTTCAGGGATTTCAGACATCGGGGTGAAGAATTTATCGACCAGGTAAGGAGACTGCAATGACTGGCGACACACTCAAGATGCGGCAGTCCGCGATGCAGCAAGGACGCAGCGATTCTGTATTGCCAGTTAACGGCTTACTGCTGATTACCGGTCTGCTGCTGGTAGTCGGAATGATGATGATGACTTCGGCCTCGGTCGAGATCGCCAGCAGCCAGTACGGTGATCCATTATTCCATTTCAAGCGTCAGGCTGTGTTTGCCGCGCTGGGCGTACTGGTACTGCTAGTGACGGTCTGCATTCCGACCCGTAACTGGTACGCTGCTAGCGGAGCTTTGTTGATCCTGGCATATGGGCTGCTGGTACTGGTACTGGTACCGGGAGTGGGTAGAGTTGTCAATGGTAGTGCGCGTTGGCTTGACCTGGGTTTATTTAATTTGCAGCCATCTGAATTGGCCAAAATATTCCTGGTTATATACCTCGCAGCTTTCCTTGAACGTCATCGTGAAGAGGTAAAGGAAAGTTGGACCGGTTTTTTCAAACCATTTTTAATCACCGGTATCGCGGTAGTCCTGCTGTATTTTGAGCCTGATCATGGCGCAATAGTGATTATGTTGGTGACAGCATTCAGCATGGTGTTTCTCGCCGGCGCCAAACTTCACAGACTTTTTGTTCTACTTGGATTGTGTGCCGCAGCATTCTTTGTGCTAGCGATCAAGTATCCTCACGTCATTGAACGGTTTACATCTTTCCTTAACCCGTGGGCCGATGAGTACGTGTATGGTAGTGGCTATCAGCTGACGCAGGCACTCATCGCATTTGGTCGCGGTGAATGGTTCGGGGTAGGTCTGGGCAACAGTATTCAGAAACTGTATTTCTTACCTGAGGCACACACTGATTTTGTCTTGGCCATTCTGGCGGAAGAACTGGGTTTGGTTGGTGTTTCGCTGGTGCTGGTTCTGCTGTCATCACTGGTTTACTGCGGGCTCGCGACCGGTCGCCGCGCAGAGAAAAAAGGGTATACATATCATTCTCTTACTGCTTATGGCATCGCGGTCGTGTTCGCTAGTCAGATCCTCATTAACGTTGGGGTAAATACTGGATTGCTGCCGACCAAGGGGCTGACCTTGCCTTTCGTTTCTTACGGCGGGGCCAGTCTAATTATCAGTTGCATGATGGTTGCGATTCTGATTCGCGTTCAGTACGAAACAGAAATTGGACCGCCGGCTAGCAGTAATTTTCAGAGATAGCAAAGTGAGCGGTAGGATAACAGTGTTGATTATGGCAGGTGGTACAGGCGGCCACATCTTTCCCGCAATGTCTATTGCTGAAAAACTGCGGGTGATGGGTGTCCATGTGGAATGGCTCGGTTCAACCGCCGGGCTTGAGGTTCAAATTTTGGGTAAGACCTCGATTCCTCTTCATCTAATAGCCGCCCGGGGGCTTCGTGGCAAAGGGTTTCGCAGACTTGTTGCTGCGCCCTTCATGATTCTGCAAGCGACGTTGCAAGCATTAAAAATTATCAAGGAGGTCGATCCTGACTGCGTCCTTGGTATGGGGGGATTTGTCACCGGTCCAGGCGGGGTTGCTGCCCGACTGCGGCGCAAGAAGCTATTAATTCATGAGCAGAATGCAGTGCCAGGTATCACAAATAAATTGTTGGCTTTGCTAGCCGATAGAATTTTACAGGCGTTTCCCGGCACCTTTCCTCATCGGACAAATGTCCAGACAGTAGGTAATCCCGTGCGGCGCGCAATTGCTGATATCGCTATGTTGCGTGAATTCAATCTCGCTGGACCGCTGCGCCTTCTGGTACTCGGAGGCAGCCAGGGCGCGCTTGCAATCAACGAGGTTGTTCCCGGCGCACTCTCCGACTGGCCAACGGAATTAATGCCGCATGTCATTCACCAGACTGGCAGAAACAAATTGGTCGCTACAACAGAATGTTACGAGAGGCATGGGCTGAAGGTAGGTAATGAAATTAGGGTCGTCGAGTTCATCGATGATATGGCAGAGGCATACCAGTGGGCAGATTTGGTTATTTGTCGCTCCGGGGCCAGCACAGTAGCAGAGCTTGCAGCAACTGGATTGCCATCGTTGCTGGTTCCTTATCCGTATCACAGGGACCAGCAACAGCTGAAAAATGCCCGTTGGCTGGCGGATGGCGGCGCGGCGACGATTATTGAGCAAAAGTACCTGAAAGTGGAGCGCATAAGGGACGAGATCCTGGCGCTGGTTAACGACAGGAAACGCCTCCGCGCAATGTCCGAAGCCGCACGCGCAATCGCCATTCTTGATGCGGATGCCCGCATTGGTGAAATTTGTCTGGAGACTGCACATGGTTGATACCAGACACAAGTATCAGATTCCGGAAATGCGCCGTATCAGGAACATTCACTTTGTCGGTATCGGCGGCGCCGGGATGTGTGGTATCGCCGAGGTTCTATTGAATCAAGGATATAACATTACGGGCTCCGACATCAGGGATTCCGCCAATACCGAGCGGCTTGCGCGGCTGGGCGCTGTAATTTTTATCGGGCATCAAGCGTCCAATGTCGACAGGGCTGATGTCGTGGTGTACTCCAGCGCGGTAACTGATAAAAATCCCGAGATTAGGGCGGCCAGAAAACAGGCTAAGCCGATTATTGCGAGGGCGGAAATGTTGTCCGAGCTAATGCGCTATCGACATGGGATTGCCATTGCCGGCACTCATGGAAAAACCACTACTACCAGTCTGCTGGCATCAGTTTTTGCGGCAGAAAATCTTGATCCGACATTCGTTATCGGGGGGCTGCTCAACAGCTCGGGAACTAACGCAAAGCTTGGCGAGAGTCGCTATCTTGTTGCCGAAGCCGACGAAAGTGATGCCTCGTTTCTGCATCTGCAACCCATGGTGGCCGTGGTTACAAATATAGATGAAGACCATATGGCGACCTATGAGGGTGATTTTGAAAAATTGAAGAATTACTTTGTCGCGTTTCTGCATAATCTCCCGTTCTATGGACTGGCTGTACTTTGCATTGATGATCCGGTGGTGGCAGAAATTCTGCCGAGAATTTCGAGACCGGTGTTGACCTATGGATTTTCTGAGGCGGCTGATTTTCAGATTACCGAACTGCGTCAAAGCAAGCAGCAGACCGAGTTCAAGGTGATCCGGCCAGAAGGACTCTCTCCTCTTGCGTTTAGCTTGAATATGCCGGGAACTCATTACGCGCTGAATGCCACGGCAGCCATTGTGGTGGCGACGGATGAGGGATTGTCAGACAAGGCCATTACTGATGGTATCAACAGCTTCTCCGGGGTTGGCCGACGCTTCGAGGTGCTGGGTAACTTTCCGCTGGCCAGCGGAGGTGAGGCCATGCTGGTTGATGACTACGGTCATCACCCGCGAGAAGTCTCTGCCACGATTGCTGCCATCAAAACTGGCTGGCCCGAGAGACGGCTGGTAATGATTTACCAACCGCATCGCTACAGCCGAACCAAGGACCTGTACGAAGATTTTGTCAGAGTACTGTCGGAAGTGGATGTGTTGCTGATGCTCGAGGTGTACAGCGCTGGAGAACAAAAGATCGCCGGGGCTGACGCCAAGAGTCTCTGTCGGAGTATTAGATTGCGGGGACAGGTGGACCCGGTTTATGTCCAAAAACCTGACGAATTGTCCCTGCTTCTTGGTCCGCTGCTCAGGGGTGGTGACATCGTGGTTACCCAGGGGGCAGGAAGTGTAGGTGCGCTGGCCAGGCAACTGGCCACGGAGGGCCTCGCGAGGGGCTCCATGCAAACTCCTGACTAAAGGTTTAGCTAAGAAAATGGCAATTATTGCAAATACAGGTGCTAGCAAGAAAACTGCTCGGGCAGATGACGCGGGCCTTGTTGCGGTGCTAATGGGAGGTAATTCAGCGGAGCGGGAAATCTCTTTACTAAGCGGGCAGCAGGTTTTAAGCGGATTGAGAGCAGCGGGTATTGATGCGGTTTCTATTGATGCCGCCGATAAGCTTGTAGAACAGCTGCTGACAGTCAAACCGACCAGAGTGTTCAATATGCTGCATGGCCGGGGTGGCGAAGACGGCGCAGTGCAAGGATTGCTTTGCTCCATGGACATCCCGTTTACCGGCAGTGATGTGCTGGCATCGGCTCTGGCTATGGACAAGATGAAGAGCAAGTTGTTGTGGCGGCAAATTGGGTTGAATACAGCAGATTTCGTGTTGCTCAGTGATAAGAGCAACTGGTCTGCCATTATCAAAGACCTCGGTAAAGTTGTTGTAAAGCCCGTCAACGAGGGTTCCAGCATCGGCATGTCACTCGCTGCAAGTCCCGACGACCTGCGCGCTGCCTACGAGCAAGCAATACTTTATGACAGCGTGGTACTGGCAGAACGCTACATTGATGGTGACGAGTTCACGGTTCCTGTACTGCAGCAGTCGACGCTCCCCGCAATTCAATTGCAGACGGATCGCGCGTTTTACGATTTCGATGCCAAATATGTTGCCAACGACACGCGCTATATCTGTCCCGTGAATTTGGCCGCTGATGATCTGGATAGAATGAATATGTTGGCGCTGGATGCGTTCAATTCGCTCGGATGCGAAGGCTGGGGTCGGATCGATATCATGCAGGACCGGGATGGCGAATTCTACCTGCTGGAGGTCAATACCATCCCTGGTATGACCGACCATAGCCTCGTTCCCATGTCGGCCAGACAGGCAGGTATTTCTTTTGAAGATCTGCTGTTGCAAATTTTGTTTGCCAAAGCGATGAATTGACGAGCGGCGCATGAATCGAACATATACTCGAAAAACAGCCGGCAGAGCGAGTGGCAATAACCGCGTCAACTTCCGTGCGACCGGCAATGATCAGCCGCTGGCCCCAAAGAAGACCAGCCTGGCGGTTCGGCTCATTCTGGTAGTCATGGTTCTGACAGTGGGCGGGTTGGTCTTCCCGAACCGTGCAGCTATCGGAAACTATTTTAATCGACCGGTAGAGATCGTGAAGTTAGGAGCCCCGCTCAATCATGTCGCGGAGAGTGAAGTTGCTGGACTACTGGCCGCTTATATGCATGAGGGCTTTTTCGATATCGACGTCGTTGGAGTAAAAAAGCAACTCGAATCACATCCATGGATCGCGCGGGCTGAGGTCAAGAGAGAATGGCCTGACACCCTTGCACTTTCGATTGTCGAGGAAGTTGCCATTGCCAGGTGGGGTGAAGCGTCGCTGCTCAACCAGTTTGGACAGGCGTTTACGCCAGCTCGACTGGCCGACACAAACTCATTGCCTCTGCTTTCGGGTCCTCAGGGTAGTGAGGCGCATACCATGGAGCAATTTCAGGTGCTTAACCAGCTTATGTTTGCAACCGGATTGCGAATAGAAGAGTTGATATTGAGCGATCGATACAGCTGGGAAATTGTGGTGAGTGGTGGAACGACGATAGTGGCCGGTAAAGCTGATGTTCGGGACCGAATCAAGCGCTTCTTATCTATTTATGATAAGCGGATAGGAAACGATATAACAGACATGGAAAGGATCGATCTTCGTTATGAGAACGGCTTTTCAGTGAAAAGAAAACAATCCGATTTTTCAGAGTTGGTAGTCCGATAGGGCGCCGGAACATACGGTTATGGGCATCATAAGAAATATCGATACAAATAGCAGGGCTCACATGATAGGCGGTGTTGCTGGGGAAAATATGATTGTCGGTCTGGATATCGGCACTTCCAAAGTCGTGGCGATCGTGGGGCATATCAATCCCGATGGTAGCCTCGACATTGTCGGCATCGGGAGCCACCGCTCCCGGGGGCTCAAGAAGGGCACGGTGGTCAATATCGAGTCCACGGTGGAATCGATTCAGCGGGCGGTAGAAGAAGCAGAGCTAATGGCTGGCTGTCAGATCAATTCTGTATACGCTGGCATCGCTGGCAGTCACATTCGCAGCATGAATAGTCACGGCATCGTCGCTATTCGAGATGGCGAAGTTATGCGGCCTGACGTTGAGCGGGTTATCGACGCCGCTCAGGCGGTGGCTATTCCAGCAGATCAAAGGATACTGCACATCCTGCCGCAGGAATTTATCATTGATTCCCAGGAAGGGGTCAAGGAGCCGTTGGGGATGTCAGGCGTGCGACTCGAAGCCAAGGTGCACCTGATCACCTGTGCCATAAATGCTGTGCAAAATATCGAAAAATGTATCAAGCGCTGTGGCCTGGAAACCGAGGAAATCATTCTTGAACAGTTGGCTTCGAGTTATTCGGTGCTGACTGAAGACGAAAAAGAACTGGGTGTCTGCCTGGTTGACATCGGTGGTGGCACCACTGATATCGCGATCTTCACCGAAGGGGCTATTCGCCATACCGGCGTCATACCCATAGCCGGAGATCAGGTTACCAACGATATCGCTATGGCGTTGCGAACACCGACCGAAAACGCCGACGATATCAAGATGAAGTATGCGTGTGCGTTAACTCAGCTGGCCAGCCCGGAAGACAAAATCAAGGTACCCAGCGTTGGTGATCGTCCCCCTCGCGAGCTTTCTCGACAGGCGTTGGCGGAGGTTGTAGAGCCTCGCTATGCCGAGCTGTTTACGCTGGTACAGACGGAGTTGGAGCGCAGCGGTTACCACAATCTGCTTGCGGCGGGTGTTGTCCTGACGGGAGGTACCAGCAAGATGGAGGGTGTCGTGGACTTGGCTGAAGAAATATTCCACGCACCAGTGAGGATTGGGGCTCCTCATAATGTTCAGGGCCTGGCCGATATTGTTAAAAACCCGATTTACTCCACGGGGGTTGGCCTGCTGCTGTACGGGCTTAAACAGCATCAGGAGCGCGCAGGGCTGGGGATCAGGAAAGAGCCCCAAATTCAGTTAGTTGAGCGCGTAAAAGGCTGGTTTCAGGGCAATTTTTAGCGAGGAAAAAACAACAAACTGCTTGGAAGACTGGACAGGGAGCTATAGTTCTCTGTTGCACGAAACATCATCAGGGCGGCCGCAGTTATTTGGGCGAATGACGGTATAAAGCGGCTCCCCCAGGGCTTACTAACTATGAGGGCTGTACAATGTTTGAACTGGTTGAAAATGTAGCTGACAATGCGGTCATCAAGGTCGTCGGCGTTGGTGGTGGCGGAGGTAATGCCGTCAATCACATGATCAGTAACGAAGTTGAGGGTGTAGAATTTATCTGCGCTAATACCGATGCGCAGGCTCTTAACAGCCTCAATGTGAAAACCGTCTTGCAGCTGGGCAGCAATATCACCAAGGGACTGGGCGCCGGGGCAAACCCGATGATCGGACGCGAGGCGGCTCTGGAAGACAGGGATGAGATTGCCGACGTGCTGACCGGCGCAGATATGGTGTTCATAACTGCGGGTATGGGCGGCGGCACAGGAACAGGTGCTGCGCCAATTGTCGCTGAAGTTGCCAAAGAACTCGGGATACTGACCGTCGCCGTGGTAACCAAACCCTTTCCCTTCGAAGGAAAAAAACGCTCCCAGGTGGCTATCCAGGGTATAGAACAATTGCAACAGCATGTTGATTCCCTGATTACTATTCCCAATGAAAAACTGCTCGATGTGCTTGGGGCACAGGCCTCACTGCTTGAAGCTTTTAGGGCGGCGAACGATGTACTGCTGGGCGCAGTTAAGGGTATAGCTGACCTGATCATGAACCCGGGCATGATAAATGTCGACTTTGCCGACGTTAAGACTGTCATGTCTGAAATGGGTATGGCGATGATGGGAACAGGGTTCGCCAGCGGTGAAAATCGGGCTCGCCTGGCCGCCGAAGCCGCAATTCGCAGTCCGTTGCTGGAGAACGTTAATCTGCAGGGTGCCAGGGGTATCCTGGTTAACATTACGGCGGGCGAAAACCTGTCATTGGGAGAATTCTCAGAAGTTGGCGACACGATAGAAGAATTTGCTTCCGAAGATGCCACGGTAGTGGTTGGGACTGTCATCGACCCGACCTACAAGGAAGACATGCACGTGACCGTAGTGGCAACCGGACTGGGACAGAAGCATGGCAGACCCACCAAGGTGGTGGATAATGGTGATCTGTCCCTCGATCGGGATTACCGACGCCTGGACCAACCCACGATAATCCGCAGGAAGGAACAGTATACTCATTCCCATGAGCCCGTTCGCGCCAAGGCAATCGGGGATGTCCCCGATATGGATTATCTGGATATCCCGGCCTTTCTGCGCAAGCAGGTAGACTAAAAAGTCTACTTGGGTTGAGCTCGCATTGATGGTAGAATTCGCGGCCGCGGAGAGGGGCGGACACAGGCTATTGGGATGGGCGAAGGAAATTGAAGTGGTTCAATGATGAACTGATTTTTGTATTCGACTGCCCAGCCTTGCACGCAGTCTGCACGTGCCGCTGGTCCGTCTCTAAAAACCTGATAGCAAGTAAACTTCTGGAGCATTTGGCTGTCTTATGAGAAGCAGTCCACATCTTCCGAACATACGTATAGAGCCTTCATGCTAAGACAAAGAACTTTAAAAAACGTCATCAGGGCAACCGGTGTCGGACTGCACACTGGGAAGAAAGTGTATCTGACATTAAGGCCCGCGCCTGTAAATACGGGGATAATATTTACCCGTGTGGATCTTGATCCAGTGGTCCAGATCCCCGCCAAGGCCTCAAACGTCGGCGATACCACACTGTCAACTACTCTGGTGAAGGGTGACGTCAGGATTTCGACCATCGAGCATCTCATGTCTGCGATGTCCGGCCTGGGTATAGACAATTGTTATGTTGATCTCAGCGCCCCCGAAGTTCCGATCATGGATGGCAGCGCCGGGCCTTTCGTATTCCTTATCCAATCTGCAGGGATCGAGGAACAGCAAGCTCTGAAAAAGTTCATTCGCATCAAAAGAACTGTGAAGCTGGAGCAGGGGGACAAATCGGTAAGCCTCGAGCCCTTCAATGGATTTAAAGTCAGCTACACCCTTCTATACGATCATCCCGTGTACCGAAAACACACCAAGTCGGCGACCATCGACTTTTCCAGTACCTCGTTCGTGAAGGAAGTCAGCAGGGCGCGGACCTTTGGATTCATGCATGAATTCGAAGAGCTTCGCAACCGCAATCTGGCGCTTGGCGCCAGTATGGATAATGCTATTGCAGTCGGCGATTACAAGGTCCTCAATGAGGATGGGCTGCGATACGAAGACGAGTTCGTGAAGCACAAAATTCTCGACTCCATCGGAGATCTCTACCTGCTGGGCAATAGTCTGATTGGCGAGTTCAAAGGCTATAAATCTGGACATGCGCTTAATAATGCCTTATTAAGAATGCTGGAAGTCAACGAAGATGCCTGGGAAATCGTGAGTTTCGACAGCGACAGCAATGTACCGATCTCTTATATGAAGCCGGTTTTAGCTGCCTAGGAGTTGTAGGTTAGGCAGCCCTTCTACCTAAAGCACTGATCTTTATAGAATTATGTCTGGTGAGGGCGTTACTGCTACATTCCCTTCGTTGGCCTTGGATATTAATAAATTCGCTCTATAGACTAGTTAATGAAGATTATTCTGGTGGATCAGCGTCATGGCCGATCTAGAACAATCGTCCTCAAGGGATGGGTAAAGGCTGCGCTGTCAGTCTGTTTGCTGGGTGCTCCGGTGGCCCTCGGCGCACTCGGATATCAGCTCGCAATTTCCCACAATCCTGCACATTTTGATGAGCAGACCGCCATCAATTGGGAAACCCGTCTGCAGCAGCAGGACTTGCAATTGGAAGAGATCAAGCTAAGTTCTCAGGAACAACTGGAAGCGTTGACTCGCCGGCTTGCTACCATGCAGGCGCAATTGCTTCGCCTGGAGGCAGTGGGAGATCGAATAGTTTCGGTTGCTGATCTCGATCAGGATGAGTTTGATTTCAGCCAGACCGTGGCGGTAGGCGGTCCCGAGTCTGACTCCGCGGTGGACTATACCGTTCCGCAATTCATGGACGCCATAAACCAGCTCGAAATCCAGCTTGACGAACGTGAGCAGCAGCTCGAGATGCTGGAAGGCTTGTTGGTAGGCAGACAGGTACAGGCTGACCAGGAAGTAACAGGTAGACCTGTTGAGCGTGGTTGGATTTCTTCACGATTTGGACGTCGCGCCGACCCCTTTACGGGACAACTTTCTAACCATCTTGGTATCGATTTCTCCAGCACCAGGGGGACGGATATCAATGCGACAGCTGCAGGAGTAGTGACCTGGTCTGCGCAAAAACAGGGTTATGGCCTGATGGTTGAAATCACCCATGCCAATGGCTTTCTTACCCGTTATGGGCATGCTGACGAGTTGCTGGTAGAAGTCGGCGAAATTGTCAGGAAGGGTCAGACCATCGCATTGGTTGGGAACAGTGGACGCTCTACAGGGCCGCATGTTCATTTTGAAGTCTTCAAGAACGGTCGGGTAGTCGATCCCGCGTCCTACATCAACCGCACCGTTCGATAATTGTTTTTCCCCTAAGATCACTCTCGCGCGGCTTGCTACAAGCGGTGCGGAGCAGTTGTTATATCCGGTCCCTGATCTTCATTCACAGAAAGAACGAACATTAGAATTATGAGTGGAAATTTTTTAAGCAAGATATTTGGTAGCAGTAATGCCCGAAAATTGAAAAAAATCCAGCGCAAGGTAGAGGCAATCAACGCGCTGGAGGCGGAATTGGAGAGGCTCTCCGATCAGGAGTTAAGGGCACGCACCCCCGATCTGCGAGGGCGATACGAAGGGGGAGAATCGCTGGATGCGATTTTGCCTGAGGCTTTTGCACTGGTCCGGGAAGCCAGTAAACGAACACTCGGCTTGCGGCATTTTGATGTACAGATGGTGGGCGGCATTGTCTTGTTCGATGGCGATATCGCAGAGATGCGAACCGGGGAAGGAAAAACTCTGGTTGCCACATTGCCGGCTTACCTGATTGGTCTCACCGGCGAAGGAGTCCACATCGTCACAGTGAACGATTATCTCGCAGAAAGGGACGCAAACTGGATGCGCCCGATCTACGAATTTCTTGGATTAAGTGTGGGAGTCATTAAATCGGGCCAGGGATCCGAAGAGAAAAGGGCTGCTTATCAAAGTTCCATCACTTATGGCACTAATAATGAGTTTGGTTTCGACTACCTGCGTGACAACATGGCCTTTCGTCTTGAAGACAAGATGCAGAAGTCGCTCAATTACGCGCTGGTAGACGAAGTTGATTCGATTCTCATTGATGAGGCAAGAACTCCGCTCATTATTTCAGGTGCGGCTCAGGATAGTTCCAAGCTGTATGTGGCGGTTAACAAGTTGATACCAAAGCTCGAGCGAGGAGAGCTGACGCAGGAAGAGCGTATGACTGCCAAGCTCGATCCGAACTATAGGCGGCAGGAGAGCGGCCACTTCACAGTAGATGAGAAAGCACGGCAGGTGGAGTTGACCGAAGCCGGGCACGAGTTTGTCGAAGAATTACTGGTGAAAAATGGTCTATTGACTGAAGGAGAGAGCCTGTACGCCGCAACGAATCTTAATTTATTGCACCATGTCCATTCGGCGTTGCGAGCACATAACCTGTTCCACCGGGATGTAGAATACATCGTAAAGGATAAACATATTGTGCTCATCGATGAGCATACCGGCAGGACCATGGAAGGGCGTAGATTGTCGGAGGGATTACACCAGGCGCTGGAAGCCAAGGAGGGTCTGGATATCCAAAGCGAGAGCCAGACCCTCGCATCAACGACATTTCAGAATTATTTCCGACTTTATAACAAGCTGGCGGGAATGACGGGTACAGCAGATACCGAGGCGTTCGAGTTTAAGCAGATCTACAATCTGGATGTAGTGGTTATACCGACCAATCAGCCGATGGTAAGAATTGATGCCAATGATTTGGTGTTTCTTTCGATTGAGGAAAAATTTGACGCCATCGTTCATGATGTCAAAGAGTTCAGTGACAAAGGCGCCCCGGTGCTGGTTGGAACTGCTTCAATCGATACTTCAGAAATACTCTCCGCCAGGCTGAATAAAGACAAGATTCCGCACGAAGTATTGAATGCCAAGTTTCATGCCAAGGAAGCGCAGATCATTGCCCAGGCCGGGAGGCCGGGAGTAGTTACCATCGCCACTAATATGGCGGGGCGCGGCACGGATATTGTGTTGGGTGGTAACTGGGAGGCAGAACTGGCCGCTCTGGAAAATCCGACCGATCAACAGAAAATGGAAATCAAGGCTGACTGGCAGAGACGCCATGATCAGGTCATCGAGGCCGGAGGTCTGCATATAGTTGGAACAGAAAGGCACGAGTCACGTCGCATAGACAACCAGCTGCGAGGACGAGCCGGCCGTCAGGGTGATCCGGGTTTTTCTCGGTTCTATCTATCGCTGGAAGATAATCTTATGCGCATATTTGCGTCCGATGGAGTTAGAAACTTCATGCGCAAACTCGGCATGGAGAAGGGAGAAGCTATCGAACACCGAATGGTGACTCGATCCATTGAGAAAGCGCAGCGCAAGGTTGAAGGTCGTAACTTTGATATTCGTAAACAACTGCTTGAATTCGATAATGTCGCCAATGATCAGCGAACCATAATATATCGTCAGCGGAATGAGCTGATGGCCAGTGATGATGTCTCGGAATTGATCGAGGATATGCGCTCCGAAGTAGTCAGCAACATCGTTGATGCCCATATACCGCCTCAAAGTATTCCGGAGCAGTGGGATGTGGGTGGACTGGAAAGCGCCCTTGACACCGAGTTTGGTTCTGCCTTGCCGATTCAGCAGTGGCTGGATGATGATGATGAACTCTACGAGGAGCAACTAAAAGAGAAGGTCGCAGCTACCCTTGCTGATCAATATGCGGCCAAGTGCGCACCCATTGGTGAGCGGATGCGAACGTTTGAAAAGCAAATCGTTCTACAGATTCTGGATAATCTGTGGAAAGAGCACCTGGCAACAATGGATCAATTGCGTCAGGGAATATTTTTGCGAAGCTACAGCGGCAAAAATCCCAAGCAGGAATATAAACGGGAGGCCTTCGCGCTTTTCCAGGATTTATTGACCAATATTCAGGAAGAGGTGGTCAAGATGCTCAGCCTCGTGCAGGTGCGTCAGGAGGATGAGGCTGATGCCATTGAGCGACAAAGAGAAGAGCAGCGAGCAAGAGAACGCATGCAGTATCAACACGCGGCTGCAACGGCAATGAGTCAGGAAGGAGTGGCGAATGATACGCCAGCCGGCAGGCAGCAGGAAACGTCAAACGCACCATTTGTGAGAGACGTGCCCAAGGTCGGGCGTAATGAGCCCTGCCCCTGTGGATCAGGAAAAAAGTACAAGGTGTGTCATGGCAGGCTTGCCTGATTCAACAGGCGCGTGTCGAGAATGAAGATTGGAAAATAGATGGCCGTAGACTCACAATTGACTGGAAATTTATTGCCGGTAGCAGGCGTTCGTGGCGCCGCGATTGCAGCGGGGATTCGCTATCCGAATCGTCTGGATCTCGTGTTATTTGAGCTTGCAGCGGGCTCGGTATTGAGCGGTGTGTTTACTCGCAACGCATTTTGTGCGGCGCCAGTCACGGTTGCCAGAAAACATCTGGATAGCGGCGAGGGGCGATACCTCTTGGTTAATACCGGCAACGCCAATGCAGGAACCGGTAAGGGCGGGGTCAGTGATGCGCTGCTATGCTGTGAAGAAGTTGCCCGTTGCGCATCACAAACGGGCAATGCTCTTGTCTCGTTGCAGCAGGTCTTGCCTTTTTCCACCGGTGTCATTGGCGAACGCTTGCCTCTGCAACGAATTGTCGCGAACATCCCTCGAGCAATGGGCCAACTGGAAGACAATCCATGGGAAGCAGCGGCCCGTGGCATAATGACTACAGATACGCGCCCCAAGGCGTTGTCTGTGCGTGTTACTTTGCCGACTGGAGGACAGCTAGTAATCACTGGTATCGCCAAAGGTGCTGGCATGATCAAGCCAAATATGGCAACCATGCTCGCCTTTGTCTTCACCGACGCTACTATCGAACAGCCGCTTCTGAACAGATTGCTTACTGATGCCGTCAATCAATCATTCAATCGAATTACCGTTGACGGGGACACTTCCACGAATGATTGTTGTCTTCTGGTTGCGACAGGCGGGTCTGGACTCACAATTAAGGAAGATCATCCAGAGCAACTGGCGATTTTCCAGAAAGAGCTTAATCAGGTGTTTCAGCAGTTAGCCACAGAACTAATACGGGACGCTGAAGGTGCGACTAAGTTTGTAACCGTTAAAGTGGCGGGAGGAGCGAATACTGAAGAGTGCCTGGCCGTCGCGTATGCCATTGCGGAATCACCATTGGTTAAAACCGCGCTGTTTGCATCGGATGCCAATTGGGGTCGGATTCTGGCTGCCGTCGGCAGGGCTGGAATTTCAGACCTCGAAATAGAAAAAATCGCTATTCAGCTGGGTGAAGTGATTTTGGTGGAAAACGGGGAAGTCTCAGCTTCATACTCTGAACAGAATGGTCAGGCTGAGATGGAAAAAGATGAAATCACCTTATCAATTGACCTGGCTCGTGGCAGTAGCGTTGAAACCGTCTGGACCTCGGATTTGTCTCATGATTACGTTCGCATCAACGCCGATTACCGAAGCTGATGTCTGTCAGGAGCTCTGACAATTGTGTCCAGGTCTATTCACGTTGCAGTCGGCGTAATCGTTGATGCTGATCAAAGAGTGCTTATAGCACGACGGCCCCTGAACGTGCATCAGGGTGGCCTTTGGGAATTCCCGGGCGGAAAGCTTGAGGCGGGCGAATCGGTGATCACCGCCCTGCGGAGGGAGCTGCAAGAAGAACTGGGAATTGATATAGACACCGAAAGGTGTTTCCCTTTCAAGAAAATCAGCCACCATTACAGTGAGCAATCGGTATTGCTCGACGTGTGGCGAGTAGACAGTTTTCGCGGCAGTCCGAGAGGAAGGGAAGAACAGGAAATCGCGTGGCAGTCGATCGACTCACTGGAGCCTCGCGACTTCCCTATGGCAAATCATGGCATCATCACTGCATTGCAATTACCCCGTGTAATAGGTATCACTGGAATCTGTCAAAGTTGGACCGAGTGCCAGCAAAAAATAGTAAACCTGTTCGCGGAAGGAATTGAACTGATTCAGTTTCGCCAGCCGCAGCTGACAGAAATAGAATTCATCCAGTGGGCCGATGAGGCTGCATCTCTGTGCCGCCAGAACGGGACGCGACTTTTGGTAAATTGTTCACCCGATATATATCATAGACTCGAGGCCCACGGGCTGCACGCCAATGTGGCCACCCTTTCCGGAATGAATGAACGTCCGGTGGACAGGGCAGCACTGTTTAGTGTGTCTTGCCATAATCTGTCGGAACTCCGCAAAGCGGAGCAACTCGAAGCAGATATTGCGCTGTTGTCACCGGTCAGGTCTACGGCCAGTCATCCCGATGCCGCGCCCATGGGTTGGGAGCAATTCAATACTCTTGCCTCACAGGTAAGCATCCCTGTTTATGCCCTTGGCGGTATGACTCGTGATGATCTTCCAGTGGCACTCGCAGAAGGCGCGCATGGCATCGCAGCAATTAGCGCTCTGTGGTGAGCAACGCTGAGAACATTGCTGCTCAAGTGGTAGATTTCCTAATATTGCAGTAAATCTTCGTTGTCAGTCGCAGAACCCTCGGCGTCCTCATTGTTGAGCGGTTCGCCGGCAATCGCGTTCTTTCCGGAAGCCCAGTCACCTAGGTCGATGAGTTTGCAGCGCTCTGAGCAGAACGGGCGGAACGTATTGCTGTCTATCCAGGCTACCGGTTTAAGGCAGGTCGGGCAATTTACTGATTTGCTCATAGTGTCGCTTCGCTTCTTGTCTTTCTTTCGCTCTTGGGGCGATCGCCAGTCCGAGATTGATGCCTTATTAAAACTTTGCTGCCAGCTTCAGATACTGACCATGCAATTTTTCGACCTGGAAGACGAGATCTTCGATATCACCATCATTGCTGATGATATCGTCGGCGCTTGCGCGTCTGTGCTCTCGACTCACCTGAGCATTGATTATCGATTCAATGGTCTCTATGGGGCTTTTATCCCGTTCGAGGGTTCTCGCAATCTGCGTATCGCGATCGATGTCGACGACCAGTATTCTGTCTACCAGGTCCCTTTGCGATGTTTCCAGCAACAAAGGAGAAACGAGAAGGCAATAGACAGTTCGGCAAGCAGCAATGCGGTGATTGATCGCGGCGTGAATAAGCGGGTGCAGTAATTGCTCCAGCCACAGGCGCTCGGTAGAGTCAGCAAACACGAGTTCGCGCAGCGTTTCGCGCTGCAGGGAGCCGTCGCCAGCAAGAACCTGATTTCCGAAATGTTCCGTGATCGATTGAAGCGCCTGTGTTCCGGGCTCGACCACTTCTCTGGCAATCACATCTGCATCAATTATTTCCACAGATTTTTGGCGGAACAGATCCGCGACTGTGGACTTACCGCTGCCTATACCGCCGGTCAAGCCAATCACGAGCATTAGGGAATCTCTGGGATATCACTTGCGCCGTATCGTACCAGACTCAAACCAGGAATGTCTGTACATAGAGATTGGTGATTTGTTTGCCCCAGATCAGCATGATGAATCCGGCACCAGCGAGGAAAGGACCGAAAGGTATAGGCGCTGAACTGTCTCGCTTGAGAACCAGAATATTGAGAATTCCGAACGCTGCTCCTACCAGTGACGACAGTATGACAATAGGCAGTAGACTTTGCCATCCGAGCCAGGCCCCCAGCGCGGCAAGCAGTTTGAAATCTCCGTAACCCATACCTTCCTTACCGGTCAATAGTTTAAAACTCCAGTAAAAACACCAGAGGGAAAAATATCCTGCCATCGCCCCGATAACAGCATCTCTTAAGGAGACCCCCAGGCCCAGATCGAGCGTCGCGACCAGCAGTCCACCCCAGATCAGTGGAAGCGTTATGCTGTCTGGCAACAATTGCTCATCATAATCGATCAGGGTGAGGGCGATCAGACTCCAGGTTAAGAGTAATAGCGCCGCCGTCACAGGGCTAGCACCAAAGGTAAATCCCACCAGAGCTGACATGACTCCGGTTACCAATTCGACTCCCGGGTATCGGGCTGAGATCGGGGCCCTGCATTCCGAGCATTTTCCGCCAAGTACGAGGTAGCTGACTACTGGTATGTTTTCCAATGCAGTAATTTGGTGTTTGCACTGGGGACAATGAGAGCCGGGTCGTAGCAGATTGAACGAGGAGAATTTCTCTGCTGGATCAGGAATAACTGTATCTAATGGTGCGGCTTCATCCAGCCCCAGCGTGCTACGACACTGCGCCGTCCACTCGCGGTACAGCATGATGGGTAGTCGATAGATCACGACATTCAGGAAGCTGCCTACCAGTAACCCCAAAATCAGGCACGTGGCCATCAGCGCAGGCGTGCTGGTCGATAATATCTCAAGGAAGGTCATTAGTGCGGATTCGAATTAAACAACCTGGCCGAGCTGAAAAATTGGCAAGTACATTGCGATCATTAATCCACCAACCAGTACGCCCAGCACCGACATGATGAGCGGTTCCATCAGTGCGGTTAAACCATTCACGGCATTATCGACCTCGGCTTCGTAATATGTCGCGCACTTGTCAAGCATGTCATCCAATGCGCCTGACTCTTCACCGATGCCGATCATTTGCGTCACCATGACCGGAAAGAGTCCGGTATTCTTTATAGAGAAAGCGAGCAACTGACCTGTGGCGACGTCGTCTTTTATTTTCCTGGTGGCGTTAAAATAGACCACATTACCCGCAGCGCCGGCGACTGAATCCAGCGCTTCAACGAGTGGAACACCTGCTGCGAAAGTGGTCGACAGCGTTCTCGTAAAACGTGCATAACAGGAAGCATTCAGTATCGGCCCGATAATCGGTAATTTGAGAGAGAGCCGTTCGACAGATTCCCTGAAACTCTTGGACCTTATCATTGCCTCTTTGTAGACAAACCCGAGTACGACCAACAGGATAAGGGCTTTCCACCAGTGTGCGATCGCGAGGTCGGAAAGGCCAAGCACGAACAGCGTGAATGCCGGAAGGTCGGCTCCGAAATTGGAGAAGGTTTCGGCAAATTGGGGAACGACTTTGACTAGCAATATGCCGGTAACAATAATTGCCACGATGACTACCGCCATTGGATAGTTCATGGCCTTTTTAATTTTTGCCTTTAATGCCTCGGCTTTTTCCTTGTAGGTTGCCAGCCTATCCAGCATGGTTTCCAGAGCACCCGATTGCTCCCCCGATTCGATAAGATTACAGAACAAATCATCGAAGTAGCGTGGATGCTTGCGAATAGCGCCAGCAAAATTGCTGCCCTGCGCGACGTCCGCACGGATTTTTCCGACCAGTTCTTGCATTGCGGCATTGCTGAGACTCTCACCGACAATTTCAAAGGACTGCACGAGGGGAATACCGGCCTTCATCATAGTCGCCAGTTGCCGAGTAAAAATGGCAACGTCCAGGGGCTTGATCTTTTGTGACTTCCCGCCGAAAAGCGCCTTTGGCTTGCGCTTGATTCGAGTAGCATTAATCCCCTGCTTACGAAGCTGGGCTTTTACAAGAGCCTGGCTGGCCCCCGGGACTTCTCCAGTCGCCTTTTTACCGTTCTTGTCGGTGCCATGCCAAACATAAACTGACTGTGCTGCCTCTGATGCCATCTATCACCTCGAATAAATATCTGGTAAACAGCCTGGTCGAATCTGCTACTTCAATTTTTTTGCTGAATAACAAGCCTTTATACCATGACTTCCATGAAATTACCGTTGAAATTAAGGAAATGGGAACTGCTTCATGTTACCGGGAATTGCCTAACAGTCTTTCACGTGCAGGGCCCCATGAAGCACGCGCGGGCCACTGAAGAATAGAAAAGCTCAAGCGTTCACGCCGGGCATGGTTTACGGGTAAATATGCCCTGGTCCAAGTATAGACTGAACTGCGCGATTTCCAATAACTTGAACGCGTAGGAGGAAATTTAAGATCTGGAGAGGTGAGGCAGGAGTGCAAAATATGTGAGGATTCGGAGATTCCGGACATCCCAAATCTGGTGCGGATGTCCGGAATAACGGGTCTTCTAGCAGTAACCGGCTGCTAAGCAAGTGCCACCTTCAGTCCACTGGACAGGGGCAACTATGCCATTGGGTGTTAGTGAATAAGTGACTCCATCCAATACAGTTCCATCATCTTGCCAGGTTATGGTTACGACGCCATCTAACACCGTAACGCCGTGAACGGTAGCGGCTGCGGTCACATTCGCAGGAATGCCAAAAGCTCCAGCGTCCAGATCTCCAACTGCGGCTGGAGAACTGGTTTGGATAGCCAGTTCGATAGCTGTCTTGAGAGGAGTAGCGGCCATGACAGCCTCTGAAAATTTGGCGCGGTTAGAGTAGTTCTGATAGGCAGGTAGTGCAACTGCGGCAAGTATGCCGATGATGGCCACTACGATCATCAGTTCGATCAGGGTAAAACCTTTTTGAGTGTTTTTCATGTTGAAACTCCAATTTACTTAGTTATCTTCCCAAAGTGACCAAAGCGATTGATCAGCCAGAAAGTTCTGGCAGGATCCCTTTGGAATCATTTTTCACGTTGTGTTTCCATAACGGTTGGGCTTTAGTAACCACAATTCGTGCCAACTTTGTCAGTAAATTTATATCTTGTTGTTAAATAGAGAGAAAATAAATTTAAATCGGTATAGGCAAGATCCGCAATCTAAAAGATGAGGTGTGACATCGAGATAGGGACTGACAAATTACGTCACATTTGGTCTTGTCACGGTACCGCCGCATCAGCCATGTTAACCATTCTCATGCAAGGAGATGATACAGCGCAACAGGGTTAGGTGGACTGATTCCATTCAATGAATGTTAACCGAGTATGGCCGCCAGGAACTGTTTTCTTCAGATTGATATGTTCAGCAGGTATTCATTTTCAGATTTGTATAATTCTACTACTAGAAAAATTAAACGGTTGAAAGTAAAAGAAAAAATAGGATTTATACAGTGTGTTGCAAGCACGACTTTCGACTTGATTAGCGGTTTGATGTAGTTTAAGGTTAGCCACCGTAAAGATGGCGTTTAATTCTTCTGAGTAAGGAGTCACAGATGAGCGGGACCGTCAAAAAAGTATTGGGATACACTGCGCTGATTGCCGGTTTGGCCGCAGCGTCGGTGGCGTCAGCTCAGGAAAGGAGCCTCACCGATGGCGTTTTTACCGAGGCGCAGGCCAAGTCGGGTGCAATGGTCTACGACGCGAACTGTAAATCCTGTCACGACATGAAATTTTATGAGAATACTCTTAAATCCTGGAATTCACAGCCTTTGATCTATCTGTGGGAGACGATAATGGGCACCATGCCAGCCGACAATCCCGGGTCGATGATGTTCGAAGAGTATACTGATGTGCTTGCCTACATTCTTTCAGAGAATGGTTTCCCGGCGGGAGACGCTCCTCTGGATCACAATGGCGGAATGGACGCGATTAGTATAGTTCCCCCTCAGTAAGACAGACTGCTTCGTAAAAAGGGCGCCTGAAGGCGCCCTTTTCTTATGGGCTCAGATATCGATTTTCAAATCAGCGGATTCGAACTGTTACCGCATTATTGATAAAAATGTGATTAAGCTATTCGGGTAATTCCGGACAATCGCGTAACACCCTGACAATACTATTGCGGTCCCGCGTGTCCAACTGCAAATCGTACTTGTCCGCGATCGCTTCCCATGTGCGCGCATACTGGCAATGAAACTCTTCCCTGGGAGGCAGATATCGGTCGGGGCCGCGATCACCTTTCCTGCGAATTTCCTGACGTTCAATCAACATCAGGTTCAAGGGGTCGTTCGCAAATTGCAGTTTTTTACCGGGAGGCCAGCGGTCCCCGCCGTGGATGTGAGCGTACATTCGCGGAATTACATGGTCCAGGTCTACCTGAGTCGCGACATTGAATGTCTTGCCGGTGTATTCGTCGAACCACTCGCCGGTGCGCACGACGCAATTTCGGGGATTGGTGTAGCTGACAGTAGTGCGGCTGGTAAGAATCAGCATTTCCTGACGCGTAGACTGACAGTCGCCATCATAATCTTCTTCATAGCGCCAGTCTTCTTCGTTGAAAAAGCGTTCTCGGCCCCGACGATCGGTCATGATGCTATCGCGACCTATTCGATCGAAGGTGTCGGGTATTTCACAAGCAGGCATATGACAGTGGTAGGAGTTTCCCATGTAGTGGCCACCGTTGAGGTCTATATTACCGGGGTGCGCAGCGGCGATTGACCCAGTGAGACAAAGTGGCAAATAGAACATCAGTAAACCGATTGATTTAATATTCATCGGAGTTTCCTCAAATTAAATTGGTGTTTGAACCGGGTGCAGCTTGATCGGGCGTGCATCAGTTTCTGTCGATATAGCGCAACGACAAGTCTATGGCTTGGCAGTTCTTGGTCAATGCGCCTATCGAAATATAATCCACACCCGTTTCAGCGATGGCAACCAGAGTCGTGTCATCGATACCACCGGACGCCTCAAGTTTAACCCGCCCGGCGTTGACTTTCACGGCTTCAATCATCTCTTCGACACTAAAGTTGTCGAGTAAAACGCAATCGGCACCCTCATTTATTGCCTCCAGCAGCTGTGTAATGTTTTCGACTTCGATTTCTACCGGCTTGCCAGAGTCGAGCTTTCTGGCTGCCGATATTGCACTTTCAATTGAACCACAGGCGTGAATATGGTTTTCCTTTATCAGGAAAGCATCGTAAAGCCCCATTCGGTGATTGGTGCAACCACCAATTCTTACCGCATATTTCTGCGCGTTGCGTAACCCCGGCAGCGTTTTTCGGGTATCCAGCAAAGTCACCCCGGTATGAACCACCAACTCGTTCAATCGACGGGCATTAGTAGCTGTTCCAGACAGTGTCTGCAGCAGGTTCAGCATACAACGCTCGGCGGTAAGAAGACTGCGGGCGTGCCCGGCAAACTCGGCGACTAAATCGTCCTTTTCAATGTAGTCACCGTCAGTGACAAACCAGGTCGCCTGTACCGTTTCATCCAACTGCCTCAGAACCTCCTGAGCCCACGGAATTCCGCAAATTACTGCCCTCTGTCTGGTAACTAGATGTGCCTTGATAGCAGTATCTTGCGGTATAAGGGCAGCCGATATATCACCACTGCCGATGTCCTCCTCAAGAGCGTCTGCGACGGTCTTTGCCAGGTCCGCTGGCAAGTTGTCGGGAGTATTCACAGTTTCATTTGCTCCGCATTTGTGAGAATTGAATTATCGCTCAAGCCTGCAGGTTGTGTGAACTGCTTCAATAATGGCCGCAGGCCGGCGTGCTATAAAGACCTTCTCGTTGGTAGAAATTAAAGAGTCATGGACACGGCAAAACTGCAAAAACCCCGATTTTCGGAAAATCATGCCCGGTCGGAAACGCCAGGTAACACTTGTGATTCGCTGGATTCAAGATTGTTAGACCTGATGGAGAATCTAACTTCCGATTTGTTTGATGAACTGGATGATTTTCTGTTTTCCAGCGTGCGGCCTGACGCGCTGGTAGACGACAGTCCCCAAATAAAATTGATCCGCGAATATCGCAACAAGAAACGGTTGTTTGAGGACCAGTTCTTGAGTTTTATTCGCGAAGTCCTTGATGGAAGCTCTCTGGTGGAGAGCTTTGATAATGCCGTCAGTTCTCCATTCAGAACGCCTAATAATGGTAATTCGGTATTCGAAAAAATGGAGATTGATCTCGCCCTGGAGCGCATGCAGCGAAAAGCTCTGAGGCGCCATTCGGCGCAAATCAGGAATTTTGAGGACCTTCACCTTGGCGGCGAAGAGAATCAAACTGCGTTAATCAGGGCCGACACTCTGGAATGCTTTGCCACCCTGATTTTGCAGGCGTTGTCTATATCTCACGGCGTGTTTCGAGTTTCATTGGAAAATCGACTGGTTTTTCTCAAGCTGTTCGAACGACTTTTCCTTTTGCAAATGGAGCAGCTTTCTTCCTGTTGGCTCAGTTCGCGCGAAAGAAACGCATCTCAAAACTTTGCTGATCAGCTTGCAGAGTCTCTTGTTCACATCAGTGAGACAGACCAGCGGATCGGATTCGGTCAGATAGCAACTGATAAGCATATCCGCGCTGATTGCGGTAAGCATCGAGGCACGAAAAAACTTGTTGCCCTCATAAATGAATTAATAGACGGCTGGTGTAGAAACTCCGAACTGGGTGAATCTATCGAATTGATGCTCCGAGAAGATTGGCGCGCAGTCATGTATGTAGTTGCTGTCAATAAGGGTACTGAGTCTCAGGAATGGCGCGAAGCAGCGCGGACGATTGAGTTACTCATGCAGCGTATGACACTGGATTTCTCTGCGGAGATTGATCAATCGGAAGATGATTCACTGTTAAATAGATTGCGTCTGGGTTTGGACCTGATACAAAAACCGGCCACTGAAAAGCAGGAAATTTTATCAGTACTCCAGAATTTGTTTGGCATAGACGACAATGACTACTGCACCCCGAAGATCTCTGGAAACAGAAAACACAGAATAGATGACATCCGGTCCAGTACATTTGCCTCGTTCAGTGAGGCTGGGCGAAAAATTCTGGATCGAGACGATCTGGATGACTTTATCGAATTGCTTGGTGATGATCAGCAGCAGGCCATTGCCGAGTTAGATGACGAGGCCATCTCAATGGACTATTACCTGAATTTAGTAAACAGCATGGCCGATGCCTCTCTGGCAAACCTTAGCATTCTTGGCAGTGAAGGCAAGTGCCGGATCGAAAAGTCAGCCAGTATCGATGGCAGCTATCGGGTACTTGACCAGAACGGTCGGGTCTTACTTACCAGGGGACGCATCGGTCTTGCCGTTTCGCTGCGGGCCGGTGAAATCAAACTCGAAGGTCAGCAAGATTACTTGCGATCTCGAGCAGCCAGGAGTCATTGAGGCTCGAGATTGATGCTCGGGTGAGGACCTGCTTTCAAGCCGCTGAATCAGGCTTCAAGGATGTGGATTGTTCCGGTTGTGGTACCATGAGAGGCACTTCTGAACTGCCCGGCTGGAGCCGCAATTGTCTGAGCAATTTGCCATCGCAAATCATCTTCTGCACCCGGCTCGTCAGTTGGCTTCACCCAATCGGAGTGAGCGGGAGTCGACCGACGATATTAGTTTGCTGGTTATTCATAACATCAGTCTGCCTCCCGGAATATTTGGTGGAGGTTACGTCGACGACCTGTTCTGCAATTGCCTGGATGCCTCGGTTCATCCTTTCTTCGCCGAAATAGACCAATTGCGAGTCTCGGCACATCTTCTGATTGAGCGAGTGGGTAGAGTCACTCAGTATGTGCCCTTCAACTGTAAAGCATGGCACGCGGGTCAATCCTGCTTCCTGGGAAGGGAGGCCTGTAACGACTTTTCGATCGGTATCGAGCTTGAAGGTAGCGATGACACCCTATTCACCGATAGACAATATGCGACTCTGGCAGCAATCACGCGGGTATTGATGGAGTGTTATCCGGCCATCACGGGTGAACGTATCGTAGGACACAGCGATATCGCCCCCGGAAGAAAAACCGACCCCGGTCCAAAATTCGACTGGCAGAGGTACCGAGGCCAGATCAAATCGGATCTTTTAACGATCGAGGCTGAAACCTTTCCGCGAGATTCAATTGAAGGCGAGGCATTATGAAATTTCTGGTGGTCCTGACAGCAATCCTTATCGTGACAATCTGGAAGCCGGGTCTGGTCAAAATTGACGATCGCTGGTTTTTAAAATCGCGTGGCGGGATCGAAAGGATCAAGCAAGCTAAACAGAAACCTGGCAAGAGCGACTGGTTTTTGGTTTTCTTAGCGACCTATTCCGTACCACTATTAATGCTTGCACTCGTTCTGACTTTTAGCACGGGAGTGCTGTTCGGTCTTGTCTCTATCGTCGTTCATATCTTTATTCTGCTGATGGCATTCGATTGGATGAATCCGCAAGCCCTGGCGAGGCAGTACCTCGATCACTGGGAGCGGGGTGATTCCGAGGCTTGTTATCTTTTTCTCGAAGAACAGCTTGAATGTGCAGATCCACCGGCAATCCATGAAAACCAAGAGCTGCATCTGACTTTCAGCAAATTGTACGTCTATCGTTGTTTTACTTGCATGTTCGTTACCCTCTTCTGGTATCTAGTTGCAGGGCCACTGGGTGTGCTGTTTGCCTATCTTTCCTATCGATTGCGCCGAATCGTGCTGTCAGATACGGAATCTCCAGAACTCGAACCGGTGGCTGGTATTATTCAGCTGCTAGAGTGGTTGCCTTTACGATTGATGGGACTCACTCTGGGCCTCGTAGGCAATTTCGAAGGCTGTCTAAGCCGCCTGAAGCGCATTGGCCTGGGAAGTGAAGAAAGCAATGCCCAGGCAGTATATGAATATGCACTTTGTGCTCTCGGTCGTCCGGACCAGGCTCACACATCGGAAAGAGAATCCGCGCATATCGACAACCCCGAGGCCACTAGCGACGAATACCGCCTGCTTGCACTTTCACAGATCGATTCTCTGCAGTCTCTGATGCAGCGCAGCCAATTCCTTTGGCTTACGGTTTTGGCTCTTGGCACCGTGCTCGGGTGGCAATAATAGCTGGCGATCAGATACGGATTCGATCCCAGCTTGAGTGCGAAGGAATTTCCAGATTAAATCCCGTAGTTGGACGGGTATTTTTTGCTTGATTTACTTCAAAATCCCCTTTATTCGTCCCGAGCATTCTGTCTCTTATACCCCTAACTTATTGAAAAAAAAACTTAAAAGCGATTTTTCACTGCTGATTCCTGAATGATCGAATATGTAGTTAAACTACATATAACATTAATAATCTTGGATAACTTATTATTCTTGCAATAATATTCCTACAAATTGTAATTAATTTACACAAGACATTATTAATTTTTCGGTTAGAATAGAGCAGCAGCCCTAAATATAACAAAGTAATTACTTTAATAAGTAGAGAGCGCAGTCGATGAGCCAACAGGATCAGGACAATAATCCCCAGGAAACCCAGGAGTGGCTGGATGCCCTCGAGTCAGTAATAGACAACGAAGGCAAGGATCGAGCTTATTATTTACTTGGAAGGTTAGCCGAGCGGGCCACCCGAACTGGAGAACAGTCACCTTATATTTCAGTGACTACACCCTATCGAAACACCATTTCTCACCTCAACGAGGAGCGGATGCCGGGTGACATGTTCATGGAGCGTGAGATCCGCGGAATCGTTCGCTGGAACGCTCTGGCAATGGTGATGCGGGCTAATAAGAAAAATCCTAATCTCGGCGGCCACATTTCAACATTTTCATCTGCGGCAACTCTCTATGACGTCGGCTTTAATTACTTTTTCAGAGGCGCTACCGAGCAACAGGAAAGTGACCTGATTTATTTTCAGGGTCATTCGTCCCCCGGTATTTATGCGCGCTCGTATCTGGAGGGGCGAATTACCGAGGAGCAGATGGACAATTTCCGCCAGGAGTCAGAGGGTGGGGGACTTTCCTCTTATCCTCATCCCTGGCTGATGCCCGATTACTGGCAGTTTCCCACTGTGTCTATGGGTCTTGGCCCGCTGCAGGCTATCTACCAGGCGCACCTGATGAAATACCTGAGCAATAGAGGCCTGCTCGATATGGGCGACCGCAAGGTCTGGTGTTTTATCGGTGATGGCGAAACCGATGAACCTGAAACCCTTGGCGCAATAGGTAAGGCAGGGCGGGAGCAACTGGATAATCTGATCTTCGTGATTAATTGCAATCTGCAGCGACTCGATGGTCCGGTTCGTGGCAACGGCAAGATAATCCAGGAACTGGAGGGAATATTTCGCGGCGCGGGTTGGAATGTCATCAAGGTTATTTGGGGCAGACACTGGGATCCACTATTGCAGGCGGATAAGGAAGGACTCCTGCAAGCGCGCATGGACGAGGTCGTCGATGGAGAATATCAGAATTACGTCGCAAGGGGTGGTGCCTACGTCAGGGAAAACTTTTTTGGCAAGGATCCGAAGCTGCTTAAGATGGTTGAGCATCTGTCTGATGAAGACATCATGGCGCTAAATCGGGGTGGACACGATCCATACAAGGTTTACGCAGCCTATGCCAAGGCAGTCAAGGCTAACGGGCGGCCTACTGTCATCCTGACCAAGACTGTCAAGGGCTACGCGTTTGGCTCCAGTGCCGAGGCTCAAAATACCAGTCATCAGGTCAAGAAACTCGACATAGAGAGTCTTAAACGATTCCGAGATCGCTTTGGTATCCCGATAAAGGACGATAAAGTTGAGGAAGTTCCATACTATCGTCCGCCAGAAAACAGCCTAGAACTGCGATATATGCGCAAGCAGCGGGAAAGGCTGGGCGATTCTGTACCGAAACGTCGATCTGCAAGTTACGCATTGAAAGTCCCGGAATTATCGCTGTTTGAGAATCAATTAAAGAGCAGCGGTAGTAGAGATTTTTCCACCACCATGGCGTTTGTGCGCATGCTCTCAAGCCTTTGCAAGGACAAAGAGATCGGTCAACGTGTTGTACCAATTGTTCCAGATGAAGCGCGTACTTTTGGTATGGAAGGCATGTTTAGACAGATGGGTATCTACTCTTCTGCAGGACAGCTCTATGACCCGTCTGACTCTCATCAGGTGGCGTTCTACCGGGAGGACAAGAAAGGTCAAATGTTGGAGGAAGGTATTTCCGAACCGGGGGCTTTGTCGACCTGGCTGGCGGCGGCTACATCCTATAGCGTCAACAACTATCCTCTGATCCCTTTCTATATATACTACTCCATGTTTGGTTATCAGCGGGTTGGTGATCTTTGCTGGGCTGCGGGTGACAGTCAGGCTAGGGGATTTCTGATTGGTGCAACAGCGGGTAGAACGACTCTCAACGGAGAGGGTTTGCAGCACCAGGATGGGCACAGCCACCTGCTGTTTTCTACAATCCCGAATTGTGTCACCTATGATCCCACGTATGCCTATGAACTTGCGGTGATCGTGCAGGATGGCCTGCGCCGAATGTATAAAGAGCAAGAATCGGTTTTTTACTACATCACTACAATGAATGAAAATTACACTCATCCGGAACTCCCCAGGGGTTCGGAAGAGGCCATTATCAAAGGTATGTATTTGCTCGAAGATGGTGACAACAGTGACTACAAGGTAAAGGGCAAGGCCGCAACTGATATGCGGGTAAGATTGCTCGGTTCCGGAACCATTCTTGGAGAAGTCAGAGAGGCGGCTAAAATACTCAGACAATCATTCAAAGTTCCTGTCGATGTATGGAGTGTCACGAGTTTTAATGAATTACGTAAAGAGGGGCTGTCAGTGAATCGGGAGAATCTACTGAACCCATCTAAAAAGAAAAAGAAAGTGCCTTACGTCACAGAGTGCTTGTCTGCAAGAAAAGGGCCTGTTGTGGCGTCGACGGATTACATGAAGCTATATGCCGACCAGATTCGTGAATTCGTGCCAGGCTCCTACAAAGTTCTGGGGACAGACGGCTTTGGACGTAGCGATAGTCGCGAAAAACTGCGCCACTTTTTTGAAGTGGATCGCAAGTTCATCGCGCTTGCCGCTCTGTCTGAACTCCTTAGTGAAGGCATCGTTGATTCAACCGCGGTAAGCAAGTTTATGAAAGAGCAGGGAATTGATCCCGGCAAGGTCGATCCGGTAACAATATAGAATTCGGATATATCCGCAAACTTGATATCTTAAGATTTAGCTAGGAGTCCAAATCAGTGTCAACTGAAATAATAAAAGTCCCCGATCTTGGGGATAGCAGCGAAGTCGAGGTAATCGAGTTGCTGGTTTCCGTAGGTCAGGAGGTTTCTGAAAATGATTCACTTCTGGTTCTGGAAAGCGACAAGGCAGCCATGGAAATACCGGCACCGACCAGCGGTGTGGTTAAAAGTATTGCGGTTAATCTGGGGGACCAGGTTACTACCGGGACAGAGATATTGACCCTCGAGGTGGCTGAAAGCGGATCACCGAGCGATGAACAATCGGCAGTGGTTGAAAGTGAGGAACGTCAGTCACAACTAGAAGTGGAGCCGGCACAAGCGGTCGCCGCTGAAAAACAAGCCACGGCTCAAGAGCCCGCCGAATCGTCTCGATTCGATAAATCCCCAAGCTCTGGGCCAATATTAAAGGTTCTTGAAGTTCCGGACCTTGGAGGTGAGGGTGACGTCGAAGTTATTGAAGTGCATGTAGCCGTTGGCGATGTTATCAGCGTTGACGATCCGCTGATTACCCTCGAATCGGACAAGGCCGCTATGGATGTGCCCGCCGCCTCTGGTGGTGAAGTCAAGAAACTGAACGTAAGGATTGGAGACAAGGTTTCCAGGGGCACGCCAATACTTGAATTGTTAGCTGAGCACGAAGAGGTTTCCGAGACTTCCGATTCTGCAACCTCAGCGACGCAATCTGCTGCTGAGCCGGTCATAGCGTCAGGCGCTGCGAGCAAGCCTGTCGATTCTGATGCGACTTCAGTTCCGGTAATGACGGAAACACAGCTAGTTGAGAGCGCTCTTGGTTCAAGCGTTTACGCAGGACCCGCCGTAAGAAAACTGGCTCGTGAGCTCGGTGCGGACCTGACACAGGTAAGCGGCACTGGTGCGAAGGGTCGCATTCTGAAGGAGGATTTGCAGGAGTTCATCAAGTCGCGTCTCAGCCAGTCGTCGACCATGGCACCGGCAGGAGGTTTGGCTGGTCTTCCCGATATAGACTTCAGCCAGTTTGGTGAAGTTGAGCAGGTTGCTATGAGCAAGTTGCACAAGTTAACCGCAGTCAACATGCAAAGGAACTGGAGTTCTATTCCCCACGTTGCACAGTTTAATGAGGCGGACGTTACTGAGCTTGAGGAATTCAGACGACAACAGGGCCAAGAGGCGGAAAAGCGAGGTATAAAGCTGACATTCCTACCGTTTCTGCTGAAGGCTTGTGTTAATGCGCTCAGGGAGTATCCACAGTTCAATGTTTCCCTGCATTCGAGTGGAGAATTTTATATCCAGAAAAAGTATTTCCACGTCGGAGTCGCGGTTGCGACCGATGCCGGTTTGGTTGTACCTGTGCTTCGCGACGTAGATCAGAAATCTCTCTGGGATCTGGCAGCTGAGCTTGCTGAGTTGTCTGACAAGGCTAAGCAGCGCCGTTTGGGTAAGGAAGACATGCAGGGCGCCTGCATAACGATCTCAAGTCTCGGTGCAATTGGCGGCACCGGCTTTATTCCAATTATCAACGCACCGGAGGTAGCTATTCTTGGTGTTGGGAAAACTGAGGTGAAGCCGGTGTATCAGGATCAACAGTTTGTGCCTAGGAGTATGCTGCCACTCACTCTATCTTATGATCATCGCGCTGTGAACGGAGTAGACGGCGGGCTATTTTCCACTTATCTCGTGAGACTGCTTTCGGATATTCGCCTGTTACTGCTGTAACTGCGCTTGCCCCACCAACAACTTGTTAATTGCTACTCCGGTAGGAAATAGTTTCTGCCGCTAATTTGCGTTTGGGCAATTTTGCATTGGAAAGCGCGATTAAGATTGTTGGAGTTAAGAATGCTGGATGTTGATCCAGACAGGAATTCACCGTCTCCCAGTAACAACAGTACACGGTCACAAAACCGAGAAACGAGATTGATATCGTGGCTCGCCATCACTGTGGCCGCTTTATTTTGTTTGGCTCGCTGGGTTATCAGGTCAAGCACCTTGATCTGGAAGTCTATATCCAGGTGATTACTGGGTTCATCCAGAAGAAACACTGCAGGGTCTTGAGCGAGCAGTAAGGCAATCGCGAGCCGTTGTTTTTCGCCGCCGGAAAGAGTCGAAACCTGGCGATTTTCCAATTTATCCATTCCCAGTAGGGCAAGCGTGATTCTGCACAATTCGATGTCTTCTTCGGAGTCCCAGAAGATATTTTCCGAGTAAGGGTGTCGTCCAAGCAGGACCGTCTCGAGAACTGTCGCGGACAAACTGCTGTCGCTCTCCTGGAAAAGCAGCCCGATTTTTCGAGCGAGCTGCTGCCGTTTCAAGCTTTGCAAATTTGCTCCATGAATACGAACATTCCCGCTTGCGGGCGGGAAGAAGTCCATGCAAGAGTGCAGCAGGGTGGTTTTACCGACTCCGTTCCTGCCAAGTATTCCCAGCACCTCACCTTCCGTCAGCTGCAGATCAAGGTCACGACAGATCAGCTTACCGCCAATCCTAACTTCCAGCCGTTCCAATTCGAGTACGACCATCAGTGCTGCTTCATCGTGCTTCGTAATATAACCAGAAACATCGGTACCCCTATAATTGCGGTAACAACGCCGGTAGGCAATTGTTGGGGCGCAACCACCGTTCTGGCGAGAACATCTGCAACGGTTAGAAAGCTGCCTCCCATTAAGGCGGACAGCGGTATAAGCAATCTGTGATCCCTGGCACCAAGCAGTCTCAGCGTGTGCGGTATGACAAGACCGACAAATCCAATGGAGCCGGAAATCGTCACCGCGGTGGCGGTCAAAACAGATGCTGCCAGGTAAAGGCTGACCCGCAATCGGTGCACGTTAACTCCCAGGGACATGGCAGCCAGTTCACCCCGTATAAGCACGTTGAGCGGACGAGCCAGTAACATGGCCGCCAGCAGTCCGCTCACCAGAACGGCTATCTGCCAGAACCTTATCCGGCTTTGGCTCAAGTCACCCATTAACCAGAAGAGCATGCTCTGAACGGTATTGGTCGAAGTCGAAGTCAGCAGAATATTTATAACAGCTCCCCAGCCCGCCGACACGACTACTCCTGTCAAAAGTAGGCGCGTAACCGACCAGCGACCGCCTGCGTTTGCCAGGCCAAATACCACCAAGATAGAAAATATTGCCCCGACAAACGCGGCCTGTGGTACCCACGCCGCGCTGAAACCGGCTAATAGCAAGGCCAGCGCGGACGCAGAGGCGCCCCCCGAAACCCCCAGGATATAGGGGTCTGCCAGCGGATTGCGCAGTAATACCTGCATGATCACACCCGCCAGCCCGAGTAAACCTCCGGTAATGAGTGCCGCAAAGGTGCGAGGAATTCGCAGTTCCCAGACTACCTGACTCTGAATTGATGATTCACGAGCTGTCAGCGCGCTCCATAGTTGACCGATAGTCACATCTGCGCTGCCCGTTGCCAGCGATACAATAATGACAGCTACGCATAGCACAGACAGAGCGCCGAGTAATATAAAGGGCTTGCGGGTAGCGGTCAGCATGTGAATGATTATCCGTTAATTGCATCGAGGCCTGTCGCCCACGGCATGCGGGACTTTCGCAGTCTACTCGAAAACGTCGGGCGCTACATCCGAGTCTGATGCCGAAACAGGATTGTGGAACTTATACACATTGTCCGGGCAATGTTAGACTGTGCTCGGTAAGTCAGGCGAGAGTCTACGAATCGATTCAGCCAGGCAAAACAGACAGGAGGATTCTATATGCCGTCTTTTGATATCGTATCGGAAGTGGATATGCATGAGCTGAATAATGCAGTTGACCAGGCTAATCGAGAAGTGGGAACCCGGTTTGATTTCAAGGGAGTGAATGCAGAATTCGCGTTACAAGGATCGGTCATCAATATGATTGCCGAAGTAGATTTTCAGCTACAACAAATGCTGGATATTCTGCAGGGCAAGCTGGTGAAGCGTGGTATTGACATTGCTTGTTTGAGAGAAGGCGAGGTTACCGTGACCGGACAGAGGGCAACCCTCCCGGTGACTGTTCAGCAGGGAATCGAGTCCGAATTGGCCAGAAAAATAGTCAAACTGGTGAAGGAAACCAAGCTGAAGGTGCAAACTGCGATTCAAGGTGAAAAGCTTCGCGTTTCGGGTAAAAAACGTGATGAACTGCAACAGGTAATTGCCATGCTGAAAGACGCCAGTCTCGGTATACCGCTGCAATATAATAATTTTCGTGACTAACTAGTCGGCAGGAGTGTTTTTGAACGTGGCGCCAGACGCATCAACCTCACAGTCAGGAAAATCCTCCTCACACACTTGGCGCGACGTATTGACTTCATGCCGTGACCCGCGGGTTCTGGCGATGACGGCGCTAGGCTTCGCCGCCGGTCTGCCATTCTTGCTTACCGGAAACACGCTTGGCGCCTGGCTGCGCGATTCCGGAACAGAACTGGCGACTATCGGATTCCTTTCCTGGGTGGGATTGGCCTATTCCTTCAAGTTTGTCTGGGCGCCAGCGCTGGACGTGGTTGAACTGCCCCTGATCGGAAAACTCGGAAAGCGCCGTAGCTGGATTATTCTTGCGCAGCTTGGCGTTATAAGTGGGCTATTCGCAATGATGCTGATAGGTCCGGGAGGGGGGCTGCTACTTTTTGGCGGGTTTGCATTGCTAGTTGCCTTTTCTTCAGCCACACAAGACATCGCAATCGATGCATGGCGAATCGAGGTGTCCCGCAGCGCCGAAGAGTTGGGATTACTTTCGGCTGCGTATCAGCTGGGCTATCGGGCGGCAATGCTGATAACCAATGCGTTTATTTTTAATGTCGCGGCGCGAACTGGTTGGGAACTGTCCTACGGAATCATGGCAATTTTGATGGTTATTGGGATAGCAGCGGCGTTATTTGCTGCCGAACCGAGCGCCGAAGACTCTGCCGTGATGGTTGCCGAGGCTGGTGAAAGACCGGTTACCTTAAACTGGACGCCCCGCATTTCGCCTGTTTGAGCGTTATTTTACCTCTCACCTTTTGTAATTTTTTTTAACGCTCATGGCTCGAGGGCGTTGCTTTTATTGGTGGCAATCAGCCTTTACCGCTTGCCAGATTTCATCATGGGGCCAATGGTCAATCCTTTTTACCTTGATCTGGGACTGTCGACAGACGCAATCGGTGCCATGCGGGCTGGTGTTGGATTGTGGGCAACCATTGCCGGAGTGGCAGCCGCCGGCTTGTGTATTGTTCGCATAGGGTTCGTCAGCACCCTTGTTTTGGGCGCTTTTCTCGCACCGGCGTCGAATCTGGGTCTGACATTTATGGCGACCCAGGGGCCGGATTTGTATGCATTCGCTGCGGCCCTGGCGCTGGAGAATTTTTCTGAAGGTTTTTCGGGTACAGCACTCATCGCCTGGATGTCCAGTCTGACCACATTTGGATATGCGGCCACTCAATATGCCCTGCTTTCATCCTTTTACACTATTCTCGGGAAGATTCTGAAAGGCTTTTCGGGGATCGCAGTAAGTCAGTTGGAGCAGATAATCGGCCTGATTCCGGCGTATGCAGTGTTTTTTGCCTGTACAGCCGCCATCGGCATTCCATCTATCCTGGTAGCCATTTGGGCGGGCCGGGTCCATGCCCGGGAAATGAAATAAACGACTGTGGCTAATATCCGAATTTACGCAGTGACAGTTTATCTTTATTAAATTTTATTCCTTCTGCTTCCAATCGCGCTCGCTGTCGCAAATATTGTTCGCTGCCCGCAGGAAAGGATAATTTTCCTGCAGCATTGATTACCCGATGCCAGGGCAGTTTGCTTTCTCCGGGCAGTCTTTTTAATACCGAGCCGACATAGCGAGCGTAACCGGGCAGCCCTGCCAGCCGCGCGACCTGGCCATAGGTTGCTACTTTCCCCATTGGAATCCCATGGACAACCTGCCAGATTTTCTCATCGTTGTTCACGAGTCTAGCCTAACCCAATTTTCTGGACCGTGTGAATAATTCTTGTTTTTCGGTAATTTGCCTCAATCTCATCAGACAGAGACAATAGCTGACACCGCTCATAGCTCATTTTAACTTCATTTCAATTGTCCGGTATTTTGGCAGGGGAATTTGCATGCGCTGGATCTTTCTATTTTTTGTCGCCGTTCCTTTAATGGAGATGCTGCTACTTTTTGAAGTGGCAGACTACATTGGTGGACTTTGGACTATTTTTCTGGTGGTTCTTACGGCAGTTCTCGGAGTGCAGATTCTAAAACGGCAGGGGCTCTCGACGCTTCTGCGAGCGAATCGGCGTCTCAGCAACGGAGAGTTGCCCGGTCAGGAGGTGGTAGAAGGGTTTTTCCTCGCATTCGCCGGGGCTCTGTTACTGACACCGGGATTTATTACCGACACTCTAGGCTTCATTTGTCTGACTTCGCCAATACGACGTCGGTTGGCGGCCAAGCTGATTCAGTCAGGCCTGTTATTCTCGACAATTTCAGGCTCGTCCAGGGGGTTCTTCTGGAGTTCAGGCAGTTTTTTTGGTGGAGGACAGGAGGATCAGTCTATTGAAGGGGAAATTATTAAAGATTCGGAATACATTGCCTCTAACAAGGACGGCGGGCCGCGGGATACTCACTAATATTGCGTTAAATACCGGCCGGCACCCGAGAAAATGACGGGAATGCGAAGAAAAATAGCAGTTTTACTATTTAACCATTGAAATTTGTCGGACTATCCCCAAATACGAGGCACACAGGAAACACCTGTGGCCCATTTCATTGCATGGGCACGGAGACAATTGATTCTTTCTCGTGTTGAGGCCGGATTATCGAAAATGTCGGGGTTTGGAATAAACATGAGAATAACTGGTAGGTATTTCGATTTAGGAGAATAAATCCAATGAAAATCAGGCCTTTGCAAGATCGCGTCGTAGTGCGACGTACTGAAGAGGAACAGAAAACAGCTGGCGGTATCGTGCTGCCCGACAGTGCGACAGAAAAGCCAGCGCAGGGAGAAGTGCTGGCCGTGGGCCCCGGGAAGTTGCTGGACAGCGGCGACCTCCGCCCGGTAGATGTCGCCGTTGGTGACACCGTGGTCTTTGGGAAGTATGCCAGCAATACCGTCAAAATTGATGGCGAGGAGTTACTTATTCTCAGCGAGAGTGAAATCTACGGCGTAGTTGAAGACTAGGCAGCTGAGCTCAAAATAGGAATACAGGTTCAACGACTACTTAGACAGGAAGATAGAAAAATGGCTAAAGATGTAAAATTCGGTGATTCGGCCCGCAAGCATCTGCTTGCTGGCGTGAACATCCTCGCAGATGCGGTAAAAGTCACGCTGGGTCCCAAAGGTCGCAACGTTGTGCTGGACAAATCTTTTGGCGCCCCGACAGTAACCAAAGATGGTGTTTCGGTTGCCAAGGAAATAGAGCTAGAAAACAAGTTTGAAAACATGGGCGCTCAAATGGTCAAGGAAGTTGCTTCCCAAACCTCGGACGTGGCTGGTGACGGCACCACTACGGCCACCGTGCTGGCGCAGGCCATCCTGAATGAAGGTCTGAAATCCGTCGCGGCAGGCATGAATCCCATGGATCTTAAGCGCGGGGTAGATAAGGCTGTTCAGGCCATGGTACAGGAAGTATCCAGCTTGGCGATTCCCTGTACTGACTCAAAAGCAATCGCTCAGGTCGGCACTATTTCTGCCAATTCCGATACCCAGGTGGGCGAGATCATTGCCGAAGCTATGGAGAAAGTCGGTAAGGAAGGCGTTATTACCGTCGAAGACGGCTCGGGTCTCGAGAATGAGTTGGAAGTTGTAGAGGGCATGCAGTTTGACCGCGGATACCTTTCAGCATATTTCATCAACAACCAGGACAATATGAGTATTGAGCTGGACAACCCGATGATTTTGCTGGTCGACAAGAAAATATCCAATATTCGCGACATGCTGCCGCTGTTGGAAAGCGTTGCCAAGTCAGGTAGCCCGTTACTGGTTATCGCCGAGGATGTTGAAGGCGAGGCGCTTGCTACCCTGGTCGTTAACAACATGCGTGGCATTGTCAAAGTCGCTGCTGTGAAAGCGCCGGGTTTCGGCGATCGCAGGAAGGCAATGCTGGAAGACATCGCGATTCTCACCGGTGGTACTGTAATTTCTGAAGAAGTCGGCTTGAATCTTGAAGGTGCCACTGTTGAAGATCTGGGATCTGCCAAGAGAGTTCAGGTAACCAAGGAAAATACTACCATCATCGATGGTGCCGGAGATGCCGGTAAAATCGCGGGACGTGTTACGCAGATTCGGGCCCAGATCGAAGAAACTTCCTCTGATTATGACCGCGAGAAGT
This sequence comes from Pseudomonadales bacterium, assembly GCA_038134485.1. Classification (GTDB taxonomy): domain Bacteria; phylum Pseudomonadota; class Gammaproteobacteria; order Pseudomonadales; family Pseudohongiellaceae; genus NORP240. The sequence goes on along the minus strand of JAYPVG010000006.1, from coordinate 10,294 downwards.
TGCAGGAGCGCGTCGCCAAGTTGGCCGGTGGAGTTGCCGTAATCAAGGTTGGTGCAGGCACCGAAATAGAAATGAAGGAAAAGAAAGCCCGTGTGGAGGACGCTTTGCACTCTACCCGCGCAGCAGTCGAAGAAGGTGTGGTGCCGGGTGGCGGTGTTGCGCTGGTGCGCGCCTTGCAGAAGGTAGAGGGTCTGAAAGGCGATAACCACGATCAAGACGTGGGCATAAGTCTGTTACTGAGGGCGGTAACCGCTCCACTGCGTCAAATTGTTGAGAACGCCGGCGAAGAGGCCTCGGTTATCCTCAATAATGTAGTGAACGGTGACGGCAATTATGGATTCAATGCAGCCACCGGTGAATACGGTGACATGATTGAGATGGGTATCCTTGATCCAGCCAAAGTCACTCGTACTGCGCTGCAGGCAGCTGGATCCGTGGCCGGGCTGATGATCACTACCGAAGCCATGGTTTCCGAACTTCCTGAGGAAAAGGGAGCACCGGCTATGCCTGATATGGGCGGCATGGGTGGCATGGGCGGCATGATGTAATTCACTGCATCATTGCCAGTTAGGCATAAAAAGGCCGGGCAGATTGCCCGGCCTTTTTTTATCCCGCAAGTGCAAGACCGAGGGTTACAGAAATTCCATTATGATGAGCAGCGCGGCAGCCAGCCCGATTCCGCAATGGATGACTCCGGCTATGGAGGTGATCGGTCCCGTTTTACCTTTAATGGCATTGACTTCGAGGGCTGCGATAATGAGCAGGCACAATATCATTGCCAGGCTGCTGACGCCGACTTCAGAAGACATGGGTGCACGCCCGATCCCTGCCAGGTGAGCAGAAGCCCCCATGAAAAACAGCATGGGTATGGAAAACAGGGTGTTTGTCCTTGATGCGAGGCCGGCCTTTGCGAGCGCACCCGCAGCTTCCGGTAGGGCTTCGCCGCCACCCGCGACCTGATCGTTCGACGCAATTACAATGCGCTGATTAGGCCAAATGATTAGCCATACGTTCAGGAACATTAGAGTGCCTAGCAGCATGCCTGTCACGATGTAGAAATTGATAGTGCCCCCCAGGTAGCCGGCCAGCGCCAATCCTGACAGGAATGTAAACAAAGCCCCGTATCTGAACCACCACAGGGCCCTGGGAACGAGTTTCGATATAGCCGAAGATTTCGCAGCTGCATCGGTTTCCTTGAAATACTCCGTTTGCACAAAATTGAAGTAATAGAGAATCCCAATCCAGACGATACCGGCGAAAAAATGAATGAAGCGAAAAAGAAAGCTGATAAGCGCGCCTATTTGAAGCTCCATGAACACACTCCTAATGTTTAATGTTTTGATCGAACGGCAAATCAGAGCAGTTGTTTAGATGCGGAAGTTAAACTTGTGTTCTGAAATCCCGGGGAATACTAACATCGGTTTGAAATAATATCGAACACCGCTTTTTTCTGAGGGTCGGCATCAGGAGTGTCAAACTGACCGATTTCTGCACAATTATCAGGCTGATTGGTGATGACAGGGCTATTGGTATTCTAGGATAATGCGCGATATGCGTGATTCAGACGAATTGACAGACATTCCTCCTATCGTCCCGACTCGCGATGATGTCGCGACACATCAGCAGGCGCGGCGCGGACAAAGTCAGGAGATTGTCAGGCCAACTTTGGCCCGGCAGACGGTCAGCACCTGGCCAGTGCGTATAGCGCTGGTTGTGTTGACTCTGGCGATGCTGGGTGCAGGTGCAGCGGCTTACAATTTTTATGATCAGTATCAGGATGAATTGCGACAGGCCGATTTGCGCATTGCCGACCTCGAAAGACGATTGTCCCTCGTTGGCGCAGAAAATGAGGACAGCGTGGTTAATATTCAGGAGACGCTGGATTTTCACTTTTCCGAAATAGACAAGCTATGGGCAGCGCGCAATAACTTGCGAACCGAGGCCCAGGATATTCGCGGGGAACTCTCCCGCCTGGAATTGGCGAACGAAGGGCAGGACGAGGTGGCTTCGAATCTGGCACAACAAATTGATGGCGCCAATACCCAGATTGGTGCTGGCAGCACCCGGCTGAATGCTCTGGTCGGAGAAATGGATCAGTTGACACAGCAATTGGCCAACATGGATGAAGCACTGACTAATCTTGGCTCGCTGCGCACAGAACTGCAATCGGTACAAACGGCTCTTAACAGTGGAGACAGCAATCTGCTGGGGGTAATCGGGCGTCTGGAGTATCTGGAAGGGTCCATGGAGTCTGTGAACGCCCACAGATTGCAGATCAATGAGACCTTGTTTAGATTGCAGGAAAATATCGAAGCAATTCAGCGTCAGGCTACCCCAGCGGGACTGTAAACCCTCATCAGTGCGCGTCTTGGCAGCGCGCTCCCATCGGTTATAATACGCGACCTTGCGGCTTTGGCATCCCGGCGCCAGAGTAGCGGGCCTGTCTGTGCGGATGTGGCGGAATTGGTAGACGCGCTGGATTTAGGTTCCAGTATCGAAAGGTGTGGGAGTTCAAGTCTCCCCATCCGCACCATATTATTCATCTTGTGCAATGCTGTTTTGCCAATCTGATGCTGGCATTCCTCGGATGCACTGCGCCTTTGTGATTTTTCTCTACAGTCGCAGGTCTATCGGTCCCGGTTGCCTGGCCAGAATGCGTGGGCTATGCTGAGCGTCGATGAAAGAAATGTTTAAAAAAGTCAGCAAAGCGTTGACACGCTCGAGTCAGGGCGACCCTGCTAATGCTGTATCAAACGATATTCGCGCTTTTCTGAATAAAGTGGAATCAATGCCCAGAGTGCCGACTGTTACGGGTCAGGAGGCGCACTTGATGTTTGCTCTGGACGCTACTGCCAGTCGTCAATATACCTGGGACCAAGCTACTAGCCTTCAGGCGGAGATGTTTATAAGTGCCCAGGGTCTAGGCGGTCTTCGGGTTCAGCTGTGTTACTTTCGAGGCACCGGCGAGTTTTACAATAGCGAATGGCATGCGAATCCCGATAAACTATTGCAGCAAATGTCCGGATTGCAGTGTCAGGCTGGTATGACCCAGATAAGCAGATTGTTACGGCATGCCATTGAGCAGAACAGTCAGCAAAAACTGCGCGGCATCATTTTTATCGGCGATGCGATGGAAGAAAATGTCGATATATTATGCCAGCTCGCCGGTAACCTCGGGATCTTAAACGTCCCCCTGTTTATATTTCAGGAGCGGCAGGATCCCGTGGCGCGACAGGCATTTGTGGAGATGGCGCGCCTGTCGGGTGGCGCGTATTGTCAATTCGACAGTGCCAGCGCTGATCAACTCAAGGATCTCCTAAAGGCAGTGGCAGTCTATGCGGCCGGGGGTACTCAGGCGCTGGCGGACTTTAGCAAAAAAGCACATGATTCGGTCAAACTGCTGGGACAACAACTTAAATAGGCGCCTCGGGATCGGGCATCTATGATTTTTAGATTCTTTGTATTACTTGCTGCCGTGATATTGGTCTGGTGGGGGATGAGTGCGGTAGCACGACGGTATTCTCTCAACAGAAACCAGAGTCGTTGGCTGCTGATTTTTAGTATGGGGCTGACCGCGATCGTCACCCTCATCGCTATGGGGCGTTTGCCGGTACAATTTATTCTTGCACCTATCGGTGTCGGGTTGACCTTCCTTTTGCGTTTGTTGCCGACATTGCTGCGCTTGTTGCCTATGTGGCAGATGCTTAAAAACAGCAGTCCATTTCGAGGCAGACGCAGCCATGCTAGTGTGAATCAAAAGTCGACGATAAGGACCGAATTTGTGGAGATGGTGCTTGCGCACAGCACCGGAGACATGGATGGTGAGGTGATCAAGGGCCACTTTGCTGGCAGAAAGCTTTCTGGCATGAATCTGCAAGAGATATTGCAGTTTGGAGTTGAGTGCAGGATCGATCAGGATTCTATGCAGGTGCTGGAAGCATACCTGGACAGAATGCACGCTGGATGGCGCGACAATAATACCTGGCAGGAAGGGCCGGCAGGATCCGCTGAAGAGCCTGCGATGAGTTATCAGCTTGCATTGGAGGTTTTGGGCCTGACTGAAGGCGTGACCAGGGACGAGGTGGTCAAGGCGCATCGAAAGTTAATGCAAAAAATGCATCCCGACCGGGGCGGGACCGAATACCTTGCTAAAAAAATCAACGCGGCGCGGGACTATCTGGTCGACTATCTCTAAACGCAAGCGGCTAGCCCCTTTTGCGGTTAAAGAATGCCTGAACGATGGCCTGGGCCTCCGGGGTTTTTACCAGCTTTCCAAATTCTTGCATTTCCAGTTCAATAGTGCCAGGTAAAACATTTTCAAAGCCTCTTTTCATCAGGCGTTTGGTTACCTGTAGTGCCCCGTTTGGCAGGTTCGCCAATTCCGTGGCTTTTTCTGTGGCGAAAGTCAGGTATTGGTCCTGAGGCAGAACGGCATTTACAAGCCCGTATTCCCGGGCGGTGTCCGCGCTGAATCTACTCCCCAGCATCAATAATTCCGAGGCTCGCTGGTGGCCCATGAAGTAGGGTAGCAGAAGGCTGGAACCTAGTTCAGGACAGACTCCGAGGCGAGAGAATGGTAGCTGGAGAAAACACTGTTCAGACGCATAGACCAGGTCGCAATGCAATAACATGGTGGTGCCAATGCCTATCGCCATTCCACTGATCGCAGCAACTACAGGTTTCCGAGTCTGGCTAATGGCTCTCATAAAAACCAGGGAAGGGCGGTCTCCGCTCTCCTCTGTGCCAGTCACGAACCCTGCGACGTCGTTGCCGCTGGTAAAACAGTCTTCGGTTCCGCGAATCATAATCACATTGACGGAGTCGTCAGCATCAGCCGCCCTTAATCCGTCACCCAGCGCCTGATACATGCTGGGCGTGAGGGCATTTTTCTTTTCAGGTCGATTGATCTTGATTATGAATAGTGCGCCCAAGGTGGCGTACTCAATGTTTGGGTCGCTCGAAGAGTTCATTGTGGATGCTCGGATTTATGCCATGAAATGGGGCTGTAAGGTTGAGCACCATTGAACCCAAAAATTCTTGCAGAGGCAAGGGTAACCGGAGATGAGGACAACACGCTCTGGTGAAGATGTGAACTCAGGCCATCGGTTGATCTGAATCAGTGGGGTAGCTAATAACTTTCACTGCTTGCTAGTCGCCAGTATTTTGTCGGATTGTTGAACGAGGCTCAGTTTCGGCGGTTTCTGCGACCGGTATCACCGGATCGCGCTGATTTTGTGCTCTACCGAGGGCAATGCAGAGTACAGCCCAGATGGCAGCCAGAGGAACTACGGCACCAGCCACCCCTGAAATGCCCATACCCGCTGCCCTTAGAGCTCCCTCAATTGACGCCCCGGCGACGTCGCCGCCGCGATACAAAAAGACATCAATTAATGGTTTTGCTTTATATTTCTCGGCCGGAGGAACAACGCTGAAGAGGGTTTCCCGCGCCGGGCGTGAGATTGCATATCGGGCTGCTCTGTGGAGGGCGGCAAAGATAGCCATGATTCCGTACAGAGGCCAGATCGCGAGAATTGCGAAGCCTGCAAGCGTTATCAGCGGCATAATTGTGAGTGTCAGTCCAATGCCAAGTCGTTTGATAATTCGAGTAGTAATAAAAATCTGCGTCAACAGGGTCACGAACTGCGTCAACATATCAAAGAAAGCAAAACTCCCCACTCGCTGACTGAACGTATCCGTGTTTTCCAGGATGATGCTGGCCTGCGTGAAATAGACGAAAGTATTGGCTATAGCCATAAGGACGATATAAGTCGCAATTCCAAGTAAATAAGGGGATCTCACGATAGCGGTGATACCATCCCAGTACGTGCCTCCAATGAGACCAGGTTTTTGAGAACTATGTGACTCTGCGGGTCCGGAAGAGGATAAAGTCAATTGTGAGTGTTCAGATGACAATGCCAGGCGATCCAGGCGCAGCATTACCAGGATCGCGACGCCGAAAAACGAGGCGCCAATTAACATCAGTGCTGGAGGTAAATAAACGGACTCTGTCAGGGAACTGATAAGGTTTGTCGCGCTACCGCCCGCCAGAGCGCCCAGCGTGCCTCCTATACCGATAAAGGCAAACATTCGTTTGCCCTGGTCAACATTGAAAATATCTACCATGAATGCCCAGAACAGCGCGTTCACAAAAAGATTAATGACGCTTAGCCAAATATAGAAAGAGTAACCGACCAGAGTCGCTAACGTTGTACTTGAATCTGTGCCGATAAGACCACCACCGGCTCTGGCATCGATAATGAGTAATGCCGAGAATCCCATCAAGCAGATGATAACGAAAAGGTAGCCGACAGGTATAAATCGGCGGCGGTCGAATCGACTGACTACGCCCCCAAATAGCAACACAAGCACGAGAGAGGCCAAAGACGTGCCTACGAATAACCATCTTAGATCGTCCATGCCCCGGGATACACCCATCGCTTCTCGCACCGGGCGCAAAAAGAAATAGCCGCACAGGACGCAAAACATGAACACTGCCGACAATGCGGCCAGAGGGAATTCCCCTTCCCTGAAGTTGAGGAGTTGCGATATTTTTCCGGACACGGACTTCTACCTGACTAGCTTGTTGTTTTCATGAAGGAATATTGGTTCAGGCACCGGGTAGTATAGCTTGCTGATTAAGGAAGAGGCTATGGAATTTGCTCAACGCTAATGGACATTATTGAGTGCTCTATGATTACCATGAGAATAAGGGAAGACTGGTAACCATGCTAAAATCCCAATCAGGCCTGTTAAAAATTTTCCCAAGGAATCGATTATGACTGTTATTAGGCAGGAAGATCTGGTGCAGAGTGTTGCAGATGCCCTTCAATACATCTCGTACTATCATCCGCTCGATTTCATCAAGGCGGTACATGAAGCCTACCTGAAAGAAGAATCGCCTGCGGCCAGGGATGCCATGGCGCAAATATTGATCAACTCGCGCATGTGTGCCGAAGGAAAACGGCCTATTTGCCAGGATACCGGGATTGTGACGGTATTCCTGAAAATAGGGATGAACGTCCGCTGGAATGCGCGAATGAGTGTCAGCGAAATGGTTAATGAGGGTGTCAGGCGAGCTTACCTGAATCCTGACAATGTACTGCGGGCATCGATTCTGCAGGATCCTGCGGGCGCGCGGAAGAACACTCGGGACAACACACCTGCGGTTATCCATATGGAGTTGGTTCCGGGCGATAGCGTTGAAGTTAAACTGGCTGCCAAGGGAGGCGGATCGGAAAATAAAGCCAAATTGGTGATGCTTAACCCGAGCGACAGTATTGTGGAATGGGTGAAAGGCATATTACCCACCATGGGGGCCGGCTGGTGCCCCCCGGGCATGTTGGGCATCGGCATTGGCGGCACAGCAGAGAAGGCGGCTTTACTGGCCAAAGAGTCCCTGATGGATCCGATCGACATACACGAGTTACGAGCGCGCGGCCCGAAAAGTCGGGTAGAGGAACTGCGGCTGGAAATAATGGATTCTGCCAATTCTCTTGGAATTGGTGCTCAGGGACTGGGTGGTTTGACCACAGTGCTGGATGTCAAGATTCTGGATTATCCGACCCATGCTGCTTCACTACCTGTAGCGATGATACCCAATTGCGCCGCTACGCGACATGCTCACTTTACTCTCACGGGCGAGGGTCCGGTGGAATTGCAACCACCCGGTTTGTCTGATTGGCCTGAAATAACCTGGGACGCAGGACCAAGGGCGAGGCGGGTTGATCTGAATACAGTCACTCGCGAGGAGATTGCCAATTGGGAGCCAGGTGACACACTTTTATTGTCGGGCAAAATGTTGACAGGACGGGATGCTGCTCACAAAAGGATTCTGGAGCTGCTAAAGAATGGCAGCCCGCTGCCTGACGGCGTTGATCTAAAGGATCGGTTTATTTACTACGTTGGGCCGGTTGACCCGGTACGGGACGAAGTAATCGGTCCTGCTGGACCAACCACGGCAACCCGCATGGATAAGTTTACCGAACCGTTGCTACAGGCGACCGGTCTCATGGGGATGATAGGTAAGGCTGAACGAGGCCCTACTGCGATAGAGGCTATTAGAAAGCATAAGGCGGTTTACCTCATGGCAGTTGGAGGCGCGGCATACCTGGTGTCTAAAGCCATTCGCAAGGCTCGGATTGTGGCCTTTGAAGATTTGGGCATGGAGGCGATTCATGAATTCGAAGTGGAGGATATGCCTGTGACTGTCGCGGTTGATGTCAATGGAACATCCGTGCATCAAACCGGACCTGCCCAATGGAAAAAAAATATCGAAGACCGGAAAATTGAAGTTCGTTAACTGGCGCCGGCCGTATCGTTCTTTACCGTTCAGCAGAAGTCGGGGTAGTTGTTGGCAACTTCCAGACTTATGCTCTGCTGTAAGCCGGTGATTTTAGTATTTTGTCTGGATATATCGACATCATTTTGCTCGAGTACATTTTCTCCAAACTGGTAGATCGCATCGTAGTGCCCTGCACAGGCCTTTTCATCGTATGCGTAAATCTTCTCCAGAGTTTTTTCGTGGCGTTGCAGATACTCCGCCATGGCCTGCTTTCCGTGCTTTCTGGTTAACATGGTGTGGGCACATTTCGGTGAAAGCACCGAAGCGGTGGCGTTATTTCCCCCAAACCCCTTGGCATTGATAATGACGGCTTCCATGGCGTCGGGTTCCACTTCCCGATGTTGCAATAATATGTCCAGTCCTTCGGTGTAAACATCCTCAGCCAGATTTTCAATGGTAGTGATTCCAGGAATTATGCCGCGCTGCCAGACTCCCAGACTGGTCACCAGCTGGTCCCCCGCCGCTGTGGCAATGGTATGTCCCAAATAGGCTTTGATGGCAGTGACAGGCCAGCCATTGATGCCATAAGCCTGGGCGACCTGGCTGATAATATGTGATTCCGAAGTCCGATTCTGCGGAGTTCCTGTTCCGTGAGCCTGAACGAAGGTTCTGTGCCCTATGTCCTTGTCGCCAATAATATTGGCGGTTGCTGCCATTGCCTTGGCCATGGTCAGGTAGTTGCCTACTCCAGGACCAGCTATTGATTTTTTATAGCCATCCGCACTTACGAAGACTTCATTGACGGCACCATGAATGCTGGCTCCCAACTGCAGCGCCAGTTCATCGTCAAACAGCACCACATACTGGGCGGATTCGGCCATGGTAAAGCCTGCATTGTCACCAAAGGGCCGGCAAGCCCTCGTATGCGCTGGAGGTTCGCTTTCCGAAAGGCCGTCCAGCTCCCTCAATTTAGCGTCGCTGGCAAGAGCCCCCATGCTGACGAAACCATCGAATAATTCGGGAGCAAGAGGTGCTTCACTGGTGCCAACAATTACAACCCGATGAGTACCCGACTGGATGTCCCTGATGCCCTGACGCAGGTTATAGAGAAAGGTTGCACACGCTGCCACACTAGGCCCATTTCCGCCGAGGTTGCCCATGACATAGGCATTGATGAAATCCGCTGGCATTTGCGCCAGACCGAGCGGCAATTGTTTGGATGTCGGTTTTTTACCCAGTAGACGAGACTGGAATAACCCTCCATAGCCGTTGAAGTCCATCTGTCCGAAACAGCTTGCGGCGTAAACGGCAATCTGGTCGGCAGGAACCGTGTCGCGAATGGATTGCCAATCGATACCGAGAGAGTTGATAGCATCAGATGCGCCAAATACCGTTAGCTGCAATGTCCGTGGATGATTCCGGGAAGGATAGTAATCTCCGGGATCAAATCCGCTGGGCAGCTGACCGGCGCTATTGACTTCGGAGTCTCGATGGCAATTGAGAAATACATCCAGATTGTCATTGACCAGAACATGGATTTTGTCATCGCTAGCGGATTGCCTGGTAATCGTCCAGCCAGAGGGGAGTGGATCGGGAAGCTGTTTCCTGCTAACAAAAAATTCAAGCGGCTGGTTATTTACTCCGGATAGTGCGACGCGTTTATTGAAGGGAATCTGTTGCGGATCGAAAAGGTTGTTTTCCAGCTTTCGTATCAGAGTTCCTGCTAGAATCCTGTCATTGATCGCGTCAAGATAGGCCCCCGGTTCAACAGTGTTTCCATCACTATCCTGCCAGCCATCGTGACCTTGCTTTAGGAGGCCCATCAGCGTAGCCAGACCAAGCCGGGTGGAGCTGCTTTCCTCGCGGGACAGCCTGTCAATGACCAGACGCCGGTAGCCGTGGTGCAGGGAGCTGCGACCGGCCGGATTGATGCCGCCAAAACCAACAATTACGGGTAGTCTGGCCATCGAGAGAGTCTCCAGTGCGGTCATTTATGGCAGTCAACTATAATTG
>JAYPVG010000005.1:61274-140107 GCA_038134485.1 Pseudomonadales bacterium | reverse complement strand
CGCCTGCAGGCCAGCGGAGGATCTCTGCATCTGCTGACAGGCCACGGGAATGTGGGCTATGGCCGCGGTCACAATCTGGTGATCGAGTCCCACGACCACCCCTATCATCTGATCCTCAACCCCGATCTGGAGCTCGAACCTGACAGCCTGGCGGTCGGACTGCATTATCTCGAGCAGCACCCGGAAGCGGCGCTGGTCAGTCCGGCCGCGCAGGCCGTTGACGGCGACAAGCAGTATCTGTGCAAGCGCGCACCCTCCCTGCTGACCCTGTTTATCCGTGGCTTCTGTCCAGCATGGATTAAGCAGCGTTTTAGCACCCGGCTTGCTCGCTATGAAATGCATGACCTGCCTGAGGATCGCCCCAGCAGCGACATTCCCCACGTCAGCGGCTGCTTTATGTTATGCCGCGCCGATGCCCTGCGCGAAGTGCGGGGTTTCGACGGCAACTACTTTCTGTATTTCGAAGATTTCGATCTCTCCCGGCGGCTCAGTAGCAAAGGGCGGGTGGTGTACCTGCCTGCCATGAAGATCCGTCATCTGGGCGGTAATGCCGCCGGCAAGGGCATTTCCCACGTCGCCCTGTTCACCCGCTCTGCCTGGCGATTCTTCAGCACCTGGGGCTGGCGATTTATCCAATGACCGCGGCTTCAGGAACAGTGCTGGTGACGGGGGCGGACGGGTTTATCGGCACCGCGCTCTGCCGTCAGCTTACCGAGGCTGGCTACCCTCTGCTGACGCTCACCCGCTCGCGCGCTCTGCCGGCGGATTCTGCAGCCAATGCCTTCGGAACCCCGGATTTCAGTGGCGACATCAGGGATAGGGCTCTTCTGGAACGCGCGCTGACCGGCGTGCGGGTGGTTTTTCATCTGGCGGGAGTCGCTCATGTCGATGGTTCGTCGGAGCAGCAGCTACAGGCTGTCAATGTCGAAGGTACCGCAGCCGTGGCCGCGGCGGCCTTGGCGGCCGGCGTGGAACGACTCGTGTATTTCAGCAGCAGCCTGGCCGTGGCTGCGGAGCAGGACGCACCGACGCAGACGGCCTACGGTCGCAATAAGTTCGAGGCCGAACAGTGTCTTCTGGAGATCGCCCGGAACAGTTCTCTGAAGGTCACTATTCTGCGCCCGGTTAACGTCTATGGGCCGGGCATGAAGGGCAATCTGGCCGCCATGGTTCGCTTGATAGGCCGGGGCAGGATGCCACCGCTGCCCCGACTCGATACCCGGCTTTCCCTGGTAGGGTTGGAAGATCTGTGCCGGGCGGCGCTGCTGGCGGCCGAAGATCGGGCAGACTTTGCGACATACCTGGTCACTGACGGTCTGACCTACGCATTAAACGAAATCGAAGCCTCGATTTACCAGGCCCTGGGAAAACCGGCGCCTCGCTGGCGCAGTCCCCGCGTCGTGTTTTATCTGGCGGCCGTTGCCGCCGGGCTGCTAAGCCGCGTCGGCCTGAGCCGCACCAGTCTCGGGGTTCGCACCTACCGCAATCTGGTGACTGAGAACCTGCACAGTAATCAGCCGATCTGCGATGCGCTGGGTTTTACTCCCCATCAGTCCTTTTACACTGCCTTACCGGAGCTCCTTGACGTAAAATAGCGCGTAATTCGGATTCTGGCCTCAGAGCTGCGTCGGCAGCAGCAGGTAGCGCTAAGAGATATTCGGCACTGGTGCTCGAGGCAGCAGTTCGGTAACACGCATTCAAAAGACGCATGACATCATGACCAAGGGAATTATCCTCGCCGGGGGCACCGGTTCCAGGCTGCACCCGATGACCATCTCGGTAAGCAAGCAGCTGATGCCGGTTTACGACAAGCCGATGATCTACTATCCGCTCTCGACCCTCATGCAGGCGGGCATCCGGGAGATCCTGGTCATCACTACACCGGAAGACGCTGCCGCCTATCAGGGGCTGCTCGGCGACGGCAGGTCCTGGGGACTGGAGATCAGCTACGCCGAACAGCCGCGACCGGAAGGTCTCGCCCAGGCTTTTCTCATTGGCGAGGAATTCATCGGCGACAGCCGGGTGTGTCTGATTCTCGGTGACAACATTTTTTACGGCAACCGCATCGAAGACACTCTCAAGACCGCCGTCGAACAGGATTCCGGCGCCTGTGTGTTTGCCTACTACGTTAATGACCCGGAACGCTACGGGGTGGTGGTGCTTGACGAAGACGGCATTGCCGTGGACCTGGAAGAAAAGCCCGCTGAACCCCAGTCCAATTACGCCGTTACCGGACTGTACATGTACGATAATGACGTGGTGTCCATTGCCAGGTCCATCAAGCCGTCTGCTCGCGGAGAGCTGGAAATAACCGACGTCAACAAGATTTATATGGAACGCCGGTCTCTGCGGGTGGAACTGTTCGATCGGGGCACCGCCTGGCTGGATACCGGCACGGTCCAGTCACTGCTGGACGCCGCGAATTTTATTCGGGTGCTGGAGGAGCGTCAGGGGCTGAAAATAGCCAGCCCGGAGGAAATCGCCTGGCGCCAGGGTTTCATCGATGACCAGCAGCTGCGCAAGCTGGCTGCACCATTGGAAAAAAGCGGTTATGGTCAGTACCTGCTGAAGATTCTTGACGGGCACTGATTCACGGGCCAGAGGCGGAGATACCGTTAAGCCCGCACCCCCGTTGACGTCCCGCATTCGAGTTTAGGACAACGATGAAGATCACTGCGACAGCCATTCCCGAAGTACTCTTGCTCGAACCGGTGGTGCACGGTGATCACCGGGGCTTCTTCGTGGAAACCTTTCGCAGGTCCTGGTTCGACGCCCGCGGATTGCCCGCGGATTTCGTGCAGGATAACCACAGCAAATCCGGACAGGGGACCCTGCGCGGACTGCATTACCAGCTCAACAAACCCCAGGGCAAGCTGGTGCGCGCCATACAGGGGGAAATCTTCGACGTGGCGGTGGATCTTCGCAAGGCCTCCCCCACCTTTGGCAAATGGGCTGGGGTCACGCTTTCGGCAGACAACAAACGCCAGCTCTGGGTACCGCCGGGTTTTGCCCATGGATTTTACGTCACCAGCGAGACCGCCGAGATTGTTTACAAATGCACCGAGTATTACGCGCCGGAGGATGATCGCAGCCTGCGCTGGAACGACGAGGCGATCGGCATCCGGTGGCCGCTGCTTGAAGACTCGCCGGTATTGTCGGACAGGGACAGGGATGCCCCGGGCTTGCAGGCTGCGGAGCTGTTTCCATGAGCTCGTTGAACGTCGCGGTGCTGGGCGCCAATGGTCAGCTGGGAAAAACCATCGCCGCCGACTGGCATCGCTCAGGCGCCGAGCAGCAGATCAGCCTGCACGGCTTCGATTTGCCGGAACTGGATATCTGTCAGCCGGGGCAATTGCGTGACCGGCTCGCCGCGATCAAGCCGCGGGTCATTATCAATACCGCTGCCTATACTCAGGTTGATAAAGCCGAGACGGAAAAGGAGCTAGCGACCCGGGTGAACCGCGAGGGCGCCGCCACGGTGGCGGAGTGGGCGGCCGCCAACAATTGTCGTTTGATTCATATTTCAACGGATTTTGTATTTGACGGCAGCGCGTCCAGTCCCTACCGGCCGGAGGACCCGATTAATCCGCTCAACCATTACGGTCTTTCCAAGGCGCAGGGCGAGCACGCTGTACGACAGCGACACCCCGATGGCGCGCTAATTATCCGTACCAGCTGGCTGTATTCTCGCTATCCGTCCAACTTTGTCATCACCATGCTGCGCCTGATGGCCGAGCGGGATCGGCTGCAGGTGGTTGCGGACCAGCTGGGAACACCGACTTCCACCCACTCGCTGGTGCGTCTGCTCAGATCGGTAATAGGCAGCGATATCGACAGCGGCATCTTCCACTGGTCTGATGCCGGAGTCGCCAGCTGGTATGATTTCGCCGTCGCGATTCAGGAAGAAGCCCTTACGCAGGGTCTGTTACGGTCGGCTATCGCTATTGAGCCCATCGCTTCGACCGGGTATCCGACACCCGCAGCGCGGCCTGCCTTCAGTGTGCTCGACAAGTCAGCCAGCTACGAGCGCTTTGCCGTCGAGGCCGTTCACTGGCGCACCGAACTGCGTAACGTGATCACAGAACTCGGGGAGAACTAGTTGGTGAAAACTTTACTGGTGACAGGCGGGGCCGGCTTCATCGGCGCCAATTTTGTCAAATACTGGACTGCCACTTATCCCTCAGATCGCGTCATCGTTCTGGACGCATTGACCTATGCGGGTAATCTGAGCAATCTGGATTCTGTGAGCAAGCTGGATAACTTCCGCTTTGTGCGCGGCAACATCTGCGATTACCAAAAGGTCCTGGATCTGCTGCGGGACGAGCAGGTAAGCAATGTGGTTCACTTTGCCGCCGAGAGTCACGTGGATCGGTCAATCACTGGCCCGGACGCCTTTATCGAAACCAACATAGTCGGCACCCACAGCCTGTTAAAGGCGGCCAAGCAGTACTGGGTTGAAGAGCAGCAGACCGACCGGCACCTGTTCCATCATGTCTCGACCGACGAAGTGTACGGCACCCTGCAATCGGACGACCCGGCGTTCTCGGAATCTAATGCCTATGCGCCCAATTCTCCCTACGCCGCCAGCAAGGCGGCTTCCGACCACCTGGTGCGAGCCTATCACCATACTTTCGGTCTGCGGGTTACCACCAGCAACTGCTCCAACAACTACGGGCCGCTGCACTTTCCCGAGAAACTGATCCCGCTGTGCCTGCTAAATATACTGCAGGGCAAGGCGCTGCCGATTTACGGCGACGGCCGGCAAATCCGCGACTGGCTCTACGTCGACGATCACAGCCGGGGCATCGACCTCATCATTAACACGGGACGGATCGGCGAGTGTTACAACATCGGCGGCAACAACGAATGGGCCAACATCGACACCGTGCGGCTATTGTGCAGTATTGTTGACCAGGCCTTTGCCGAGGACAGTTCGCTGGCGCAGCGCTTTTCTTGCAGCCCCTGTGCGAGTGGAGCGGCGGCGGACAGCCTGATTAGTTTCGTTGCGGATCGGGCCGGGCACGATACGCGCTACGCCATCGATGCCAGCAAAATTTCCTCCGAACTGGGTTACCAGCCCCGGGAGGATTTTGCCTCCGGCATGCGCAAGACCGTGCAGTGGTATCTGGCTAACGAGCCCTGGTGGCAGGCCATACTGGACGGTTCCTACCGACAGCAATCCTGATCGACCCGAATTGCCCGGAGAGATGTAACCTTCGGTGTCATGTTCAGCCCTGTTCGATCAATCTTTCTTGCAGATCCTGGCGTATTAACAAGTAGATTCAGGCCGCAGCAACTACCCGTAGACTATTCGCAAATTGCTGAATTTGTGGTTATCCGCAGACTCCGGAGTGTTTCGGGGCGACGGGGAAAAGTGTATAATCGCGCGCGTTTCAAACCCGCGCCCGATTCGGGTCGCACGATTACCCGTTGAGCTTGAGACTGAATACGGTCCGCGTCACAAGAACTGCACCCGTATGTGGCCCCAGGACCAGTGACGGCGACGGAAGATCTTGGCTTGTAAATTGGCGGTTTGGCGCAGTATTCGCGTGTATTAAGTTGGCATTCAGCCGGCGAAAGCTAGAAAGAAGTGTCCTGAAATTAGCGACAAGAAACAAAGAGAACGAAAAGGTGACCATGGTGTATTGCAGACAACATAACTCGATCGGCCTGATGGTGAGGCTAGGTACTCTGCTGGCGGTAATCGGATTTTCTGCTTCTCTGGCCTGGGCACAGCCCGACAGCGCCAGGATTGGCAGCAACCTCGCGCCAATCGGCACGGTTTGCCTGGCGGGCGATTCTTGCACCGATGCGCCGGGTGCTCCGGCTGTTACTCAGGCAACGTCACCGACGCCCGCTGCGGCGCCGGCAGCCGCGCCCGAACCTGCAGCGGATGATTTTGATGTGGCTGGCACCTATCAGATGCGCTGCTTTGCCTGTCACGGCACCGGCGCCGCCGGCGCTCCGGTAGCTGGCAATGCGGACGCCTGGGGCGAGCGCATGGCCAAGGGAATGGAGGCAGTGATGACCAATGCCATCAACGGTGTGGGAGCGATGCCGGCCCGGGGACTTTGCATGGATTGCACGGACGACCACATTCGATCGCTGATCGACTACATGGTGACCGCGCAATAACAAAGGATTACAACGAGAGGGGCATTCAGCCCTCGATCTGGATAGTTATTTCTTTAAATCTGAGGAGCGAAAAAGTGACTGATTTGATCAAACTAATGAAAGCCGGACTGACGATTACCGCACTGGTATTCGGCGGCACCGTATTTGCGGATGACAATGCAGAGCCTTTGCAGCTGGCCCAGCTGACCGACGGTTTTAATGCCCAGCAGAAATACATGGCATCCTGCTTTGCCTGCCATAATTCCGGCGCCGGCGGCGCCCCCAATCCAAACAAGGCTGAGGATTGGACTGCCCGACTGGAAAAGGGTATGGACGCCGTGATGAACAATGTAATCAATGGCGTGAATGCGATGCCAGCCAAGGGTCTGTGCTTTGATTGCACGAACGAAGACCTGCGAGCCATCGTTGATTACATGGTTGCGACTTCCCAGGGCCAGTAAGCCGTCGGATTGTTGCAAGCAAAAAAAGCTGCCTTCGGGCAGCTTTTTTTTGCCTCCGATTTCTTGCCGTAAGGAAACTCCCCGTTGACTGGCGCCGTCCGCGATTGTGGACTATTTATAAATCAGGTTCCGCCGGTAGATCTGTTTACTTGGCACGGTCGATTTCCAATCAATTATCAGTGAAATAGCAGCCGGACCGGCAGGAATCACAGCCGCAGACAGGGGGATTGAAATTGGCGCTGGCGAGAGTCTATTCACGGGCGCTGGTGGGCATAGAAGCTCCGCTGGTAACCGTGGAGACCCACATTTCCAACGGTATGCCGCAACTGGTTGTCGCTACGACCTGGCTATCGCGCTGAGCATCCTGGTCGCTTCGGAACAGGTCGCCGCAGATCGCCTTGTGGACCTTGAGTTTCTTGGCGAACTTTCCCTTGGCGGAGAACTGCGCGCCGTCAGCGGCGTGCTGCCGGCCGCTATCAGGTCCCGAGAGAGCGGCCGCCGGCTGGTGGTTCCTTTCGACAACCGTCACGAGGCAGGAATGGTGAAAAACTGTCGGTCCTGCCATGCCGATGGTCTTATCGCTGTGCTGCAGATGCTTGGCGATGCCGGACAGCTGCCGTCCTGTCCCCGGGTAGAGCTCGCTCCCGATCGCGGCAGCCAGGGACATGCTGCGCACAACGACCTGGCAGATATCAGGGGTCAGACCTCTGCCAAACGAGCGCTGCAGATCGCAGCGGCTGGCGGGCACAACCTGCTATTAAAAGGGCCACCGGGGACGGGGAAAACAATGCTGGCGGCGGCCCTCCCCGGGATTTTGCCAAGCCTGAACGAGAAGTCGGCGCTGGAAGTTGCATCGCTGCGGTCAGTGGCAAATATCAAGCTTGACCCCGCAGACTTCTATTTGCCGCCGCTGCGCAGCCCCCATCATACCGCCACTCCCGCCAGCCTGATTGGTGGCGGCGCTCGCGCAATGCCGGGCGAGGTGAGTTTCGCTCAGCACGGCGTGTTGTTTCTGGATGAATTGCCCCAATTCACGGGCAGGGCCCTGGAGGCACTCCGGGAACCGCTGGAAGCCAGGGCGATTACCCTGACCCGTGCCAATCATCGCTTCACCTATCCTGCCAGTTTTCAGCTGGTCGCCGCCATGAATCCCTGTCCCTGTGGATTTCTGGGGGATCCCTCGGGGCGCTGTCGCTGCACCCAATCGCGTATCGATGGGTACCGACAAAAGCTGTCGGGTCCCCTGCTGGATCGGTTTGACTTGCTGGTTGAGGTTCCGCGCCTGTCCCACCAGGAGCTGTCACAGGTTGATAAGAGCGCAGTTCACTCGGCTACCGTGCGGCACCAGGTCACTCGCTGTCGACAGCGCCAGCTTGATCGGGCCGGTGCACTGAACAGCATGCTGCGTACACGGGATCTCGAGCGGTACTGTAGCCTGGATAACAGTGGTGAGAGATTGCTGCAGCAGGCGATGGGGAATTTGCATCTTTCCGCTCGCGGGTTTCACCGCGTGCTGCGTCTGGCCCGTACTCTGGCAGACATGGAAGAGCAGGACTCAATCAGGGAAGATCATGTACTGGAGGCACTTGGCTACCGCTCCTGATCCCGACTGTGCGGGCGGTAACCAAGGCAGTGACTGTCGGACCCGTAACGCCGAACCGGCTTGTCACTGGCGGTAATTAGGGTAGACTCACCAGCCATGTTTGCCTGTCGAATACTCATTCTCCTCATGCTGCCCGCTTCCCCTTCGCTGGCGCAGGATTACAGTCCGCCAAGAACCGAACACGGTCTGCCGGATCTCTCCGGGGTGTGGAACTTCAGCACCCAGACTCCCTTCGAGCGTCCGGAGCAGTATGCAGAGCGTGAATTTCTCAGCGAGGACGAGATACTGGCGATCGAGGCCCGCCGGGAAGCTTCGGCCGCTGCGGCGGCGCAACGGGAAATGGCGGTTGCCGAGCAGATACTCGGCACCCGGCAGGCAACATCGGCGGGTTCAGTCAACAGTTTCTGGATGGAAGGGACGTCGCTGCGACGCAACCGCAGAACATCGGTGCTGGTGTATCCGACCAATGGGCGTTTGCCGGCAGTGCAGGATGGCGTCGTCGTGCAGCGCAGCGACCCTAACGGAGTGGAGGAAATCCCTGCGAGCAGACCCGTCCGCTATACCCATGGCGGCTTCGATAGAACCGGGCCGGAAGATCGCGGGTTGTCGGAACGTTGTCTGGTGTTCAATTCCGGTCCGCCCCTGACGAGTGGACCCTATAACAATAATCTGCAGATAATCCAGAATGCCGACCACGTGGTGATCCTTACCGAAATGGGGTGGGATGCCCGTATCGTGCCCTTGCAGGAAAAATCTTCGCTCGACGACAGAATAAGCCTCTGGTCCGGAGATTCCCGCGGCTATTTTGTCGGCAATACGCTGGTGGTAGAGAGCTCCAACTTTTCCAGCCTGATTGGCAGTTTTGGCACCCGTGGCGTGGCTTACGGCAGCGCAGAAAATCGCCTGCTGGTGGAAAAGTTTATACCGGTGGGTCCGGGCGCCATGAATTATGAATTCACTATCGACGATCCGACCACGTTCACCGATATCATCGTCGGCGTGCTGCCCATGACTCGGGTGGAGCAGGGTCGGATTTACGAATACGCCTGTCATGCCGGCAACTACGCCCTCGGCAATATTCTCAAGGGCGCCCGCGCCGGGGAGTAAAGCGGCCAATGCCCCTTGGCTAATCGCTCCCTGCGAGCTGGTTCAGCCTGTGCTCCAGTTCCTGAATTTGTTCTTCAAGCTCTCTAATGCGCTCTTCAGCACGCTTCAGGGCGCGGTCCCGGGACTCAAACTCTTCCCGAGTCAGGATGTTCAGTTCGGCCAGGCTTTTCTGCAGCAACTGCCTGACAGCGTCCCGGCCTTCTTCCCCAAGCCCGCTGGCGCGGGGAAACAGTTGACTGATTCTGGCACTGAGGCCGTCGAGAAAATGTCGGTCGATCATAATGAAACGCCATGCCGGGAGTGATAGCACTGAATCTGGCGACCATTCTAGCAACAATGTTGCCTGGCAGCTAAAGCTGCGGTGACCCTTCCGAGTGCCTCTGCAGCAATCCCGGGCATGCAGATCCCTCGTGCCCGGGTCACCTGATGCCCATGAAGAGTCCGACCCGCAACGTGCGCACCGTGATGGTGCAAGCGTCAATTCAGGGCACCGTAACAGCACAATTACTCGCTCACGACGTTTCCATACCCGTATCCAGACGCCTGATATTTAACTAACTAATTGAAATAAAACAATAAAATACAACTGGCACGGGGCGTGCATACTACCTTCGACGAAGCGACAGGAGTGCCCCTTCTGAATGGCAGAGCGGGTATTAATTATTGAGGAGCAAATAATGAAATTAGTGACGGCTATCATCAAGCCTTTCAAGCTGGACGATGTCCGCGAGGCGTTGTCCGAAATCGGTGTCCAGGGTATCACCGTGACTGAAGTGAAGGGTTTTGGTCGACAGAAAGGCCATACCGAGCTTTACAGGGGTGCTGAATACGTCGTGGATTTCCTACCCAAAGTTAAGCTCGAGGTCGCCATCGGTGACTCGCTGCTTGATCAGACACTCGAAGCGATAAGCAAGGCGGCCAATACCGGCAAGATCGGGGATGGCAAGATCTTTGTGTCCGAGCTCTCGCAGATCATTCGAATTCGTACCGGCGAAACAGGGGAAGAGGCGGTCTGATCGAATCCCCGAAACGATTAATTCTCAGTTACCGGTCACTCGACCGATTTGGAGGCTAAAGGTGGAAAACCAAATTTTTGAATTGCAGTATGCAATGGATACATTTTACTTTTTGATTTGCGGCGCGCTCGTGATGTGGATGGCAGCTGGCTTCGCCATGCTGGAGGCGGGCCTGGTTCGTGCCAAGAACACAACCGAGATTCTTACCAAGAACGTGGCACTCTTTGCTATTGCGTGCACCATGTATCTGGTGTGCGGTTATCAGCTAATGTACGACGGCGGTATTTTCCTGTCCGGCATCACGACCGTTGCCGAGATGGACGACGCAGCTATCGCTCAGGTACTGGCAGATTCGGCGGAGGCCGGGTTCGACGGCGACTCCGTCTACTCGGGCGCATCCGACTTCTTCTTCCAGGTAGTATTCGTAGCCACCGCGATGTCGATCGTCTCCGGTGCCGTGGCCGAGCGCATGAAGTTGTGGGCTTTTCTTGGATTTGCTGTCGTCATGACTGGCGTAATTTACCCAATCGAGGGTGGCTGGACCTGGGGTGGCAAAGACGTACCCCTGATAGGCGCGTTGAGCTACAGTGACTATGCCGGTTCCGGCATCGTTCACATGGCCGGTGCTGCGGCTGCGCTCGCGGGTGTGCTGCTGCTTGGTCCTCGCAAGGGCAAGTATGGCAAGGATGGCTCCATCAAGCCGATCCCCGGCGCTAATCTGCCGCTGGCTACCCTCGGCACTTTTATCCTGTGGATGGGCTGGTTCGGATTCAACGGCGGATCCACCCTCAAGCTTGGCGGTGTGGGTGTTGCCAACGAGGTGGCCAACGTGTTCCTAAACACCAACGCGGCTGCAGCAGGTGGGTTGATTGCTGCCATGATCGTCGCACGTCTGCTGTTCGGCAAGACTGACCTGACCATGTGTCTGAACGGCGCGCTGGCCGGCCTGGTCGCTATTACGGCCGAACCGGCAGACCCCAGTCCGCTGCTGGCCACCCTTATCGGTGCTGTCGGCGGCAGCATCGTAGTTTTCAGTATTGTCACGCTGGACAAACTGAAGATCGATGATCCCGTTGGTGCAATATCAGTCCACGGTGTAGTAGGTCTGTTTGGTATCTTCGCAGTGCTGCTGTCCGATCCGGATGCGACCTTCGGTGGTCAGCTGATCGGCGCACTGGTGATCTTCGTCTGGGTATTCGCCTCCAGCCTGATAGTCTGGGGACTGCTGAAGGCTGTCATGGGGCTGCGGGTCGACCCGGAGCTGGAAGAAGAAGGACTCGATCTGGCCGACTGCGGCATGGAAGCCTATCCGGAATTTGTTACCACCAGGTAGCAGGGCAACAAGCTGCGCCTTCAGGGGGTATTGTAAGATCCTGCAGGCGCAACTCCTCCACATCGCGCCCCCTTTATGGGGGCGCATTATTTTGTCTCGCCGCTCAGCGTGATCCAGCTCTCAATTCAGCAAATAGTGACCGACACTCTCCGCCGAATTGTGAGCACTATCACAGTCGCGCATACAGAAGGCATTAAGCTGTCCAAATGCCAGACAATCATGCCAATTCCGCGTCAGGGACACAAAATCAATGGATCAAGGTTCCTGTCAGGGATCTTGTGCTCGGCATGTTCGTGATTGAACTGGACCGCCCCTGGCGGCACACGCCCTTTCCCGTCAATGGATTTCATCTGCGCAAATTCGATCAGATTCAGTTCCTGAAGACCTGCTGCAAGTTTGTTTATATCGATCCCGGCAAAGGTGCGAGTCCGCAAAGCAAGTCTCCAACCCAGCTCACGATACTCAGCAGCGCCAGAAAGCAGTCGCCGGAATCAGCGGAGCTGAGGGTGCGCCCGGACATATACCCCAGAACTCGCTCAGTCAGGCAGGAGATTGACGAAGCCTCACGGCTGTACAGTCAGCTTGAAAGTCAGCTTGACCGGGTCATAGAAAATGCTCGGGAGCACCGTCCCCTCGGGTTGACAGAGATTTACCGGCTGGCAGGGGCGACGATCGCCTGCGTGATCCGCAACCCCGATGCATTTATCTGGTACCTGAACACCAGCGAACAGGGCGATTGCCAGTTAAAACACAGTATACGTGCGACCATCTGGGCCACGATATTCGCCTGTCACATCGGTATGGCAAAAGATGAAATTGAATCTCTTTTTGTTGGCACATTGCTCGCCGACATCGGTATGGCAAAATTTAGCCCGCAATTTGTGCGCAAGAAAGGGTCGTTCAGCCGCGCCGAGTACCTGCACTACCAGAAGCACGTCGGTATCGGTGTCGACATACTGCGGACTGAGGAGAACATAAGTCAGCAGGTGATCGGCATCGTTCGTGCTCACCATGAACGCCATGACGGCAGGGGTTTTCCGCGCCGCCAGCGAGGCGACCAGATTCCCGTAGCGGCCCGGATCGCGAACCTTGCCTACAGTTACGAAAGAATGCTGAGACGTTCATCCGAGGCTGATCTGTCGCCTGCGACAGCAATCAGTCGCCTGTACAAGCAACGCAAAATCAAGTTTGCGGATCAGCTGGTCTACGAATTTATCAAAGCACTGGGCATGTTTCCCGCGGGCTCTGTGGTGGAACTGGCGAGCGGTGAAGTAGGCATCGTGACCGAGCAGAATCCCAATCAGCGGTTGACACCCAGGGTCACCGTTGTCACCAATGCCCGCAAGCAACGTCGATCAAAATTTGAATTGATCAATCAGGGTGAGCAGAAAGATCAGGACTTGGTCAGGCCCATCACCCGCTCTCTCCAGCGGGGCAGCCACGGCATCGACCCGGGCAATTTCACCGACGGGCTGTTTGGTCGGCGCATCGGTATCGGCAAACTGGCATTGCGCTTCTAGCAGCAATCAGCTTCGCCTCAGGTCCCCGAACAGATACTGCAATACACTCAGCGCCGCAACCGGCGCCGTTTCGGTGCGCAGTACGCGCGGCCCCAGACTGATTACCCGGTATCCATGCTGTCGCGCTGAAACCAGCTCCTGTTCACTGAATCCCCCTTCCGGCCCTACGAGAAGCGCGATGGAACTTTCAACCTGTTGGTCGGACAGGTGCGCGTCGGCGCGGGAATCGAGCAGAATTCCAGATGGATGGCTGGCCAGCCATTGCAACAGGGTCTCGGGACGATTGACAGTCGGCACCTGGCTGCGACCGCACTGTTCGCACGCACTGATGGCCACCCGTTGCCAGTGAGCCTGGCGGTTTTCCTGCCGTTGGGGACTGAGTCGCACCTCGCAGTACTCAGTGATCACTGGCGTGATGCTCCCCACTCCGAGCTCGGTGGATTTCTGCACCGCATAATCCATGCGCTCGCCCCGGGACAGTCCCAGCCCCAGGTGGATGCTCAGTTGCGGATTGGCCTGAACTGTCACCGGCTCCAGAATACGCACCAGAGCCTGCTGTTTCCCGAGTTCAATGACCTGCGCGGCGAACTCGCCGTCCTCGCTGTTAAACAGGTGAATTGTGTCACCGGGCTGCAGTCGCAGCACCCGACCCAGGTAGTGCGCGCTGTCTCGCTCCAGCGCAACGGTGGTGCCGGAAGCCAGTTTCTGTGTCTGGTGAAGTCTTGAAAGTCGCATAGTTTGGCCAACTGTTGCCCCGGCTGCAACGCTGATCAGCTTTTGTCAGAATCGAGATTCTGCCAGATCGCCGAGACGCTGCCTGCCTGGTTCATGGCGTAAAAGTGCAGCCCGGGAGCACCGCCTGCCAGCAAGGTTTCACAGAGTCGGGTGACAACTTCGACACCGAAGCTGCGGATGCTGTCGGTATCGTTGCCGTAAGCTTCCAGCCGCCTTTTGATCCAACGCGGGATTTCTGCCCCGCAATTACTGCTGAACCTCGCCAGGTTGGCATAATTGGTAATTGGCATGATGCCGGGCACGATGGGGATTTCAATGCCCGCCGCGCGACACTGTTCAAGGAAATAGAAATACGCGTCGGGATTGAAAAAGTACTGGGTGATAGCTGAGCTGGCGCCCGCCTCAACCTTGGTCCGAAAAAATTTGATGTCGCTCTGGTAATCCGGAGCGTCGGGGTGGACCTCCGGATAACACCCCACGTCGATATGGAAATAGTCCCCGGTTTCCCGTCGCACAAACTCCACCAGTTCACTGGCATAGCGGTGCTGGCTGGCGGCACCCAGTCCGGAGGGGATGTCTCCGCGCAGCAGCACCAGTCTTGTTACCCCTGCTTCCCGATAGCCCTGCAACAGCGCCAGGATTTCCTGGTCCGATGAGCCGCCGAAGGAAAGATGCGGCGCAACCACAGAACCGCGTTCCAGCAGTGCCATCACCGTGGACCGCGTACCTTCGCGGGTAGAGCCTCCTGCCCCGTAGGTAACCGAGAAAAATTCCGGTCCCAGGGCGGCCAGTCTTTCGTGCACGGCCAGCAGTTTCTCCTGCCCCTGCTCGGTACGGGGCGGGAAAAACTCTATGCTGAATCCGGCTCGGTTACCGTTGTTTTCGGTTGAGTTCATGCTGCGCGATCTTCGCTGGCCGATCAGTACTTGTAGCTGTCGGTTTTGAACGGTCCGTTGACGGGCACATTGATGTACTCCGCCTGGGGTCCTGTGAGCCTGGTTACCACGCCGCCGAATCCTCCCACCATAAGGGTTGCCACTTCCTCGTCCAGCTGTTTGGGCAAGACTTCTACGCTCAGGTTTTGCTGCTTGTATTCAGCGGACTGACTGGCGAAGGCTTTCTCATACAAATAGATCTGTGCCAGCACCTGATTCGCGAACGATCCATCCATAATGCGCGAGGGGTGGCCGGTTGCATTGCCGAGATTGATCAGCCGCCCTTCCGACAACAGGATAAGATAATCGTCTCTGTCGGTGGCCGGATCGGATCGATAGATTTTGTGCACCTGGGGCTTTACCTCTTCCCACTGCCAGTTGTCACGCATGTACCGGGTATCGATTTCGTTATCGAAGTGCCCGATATTGCAAATGACAGAGCCCGGCTTGGCGGACTGCAGCATGTACTTGTCGCAGACATTGATGTTACCGGTGGCGGTGACAACCAGATCCATGTTCTGCAGCAGGGTTTTGTTGATGCCTTCCAGCGTGCCGCTGTTGATGCCGTCGATGTAGGGTGAAACTACTTCGAAGCCATCCATACAGGCCTGCATCGCGCAGATGGGATCAATCTCCGAAATCTTGACGATCATACCTTCCTGACGCAGGCTCTGGGCCGATCCTTTGCCTACATCGCCGTAGCCGATAACCAGCGCATGGCGTCCCGCCAGCAGCATATCGGTGCCGCGCTTGATGCCGTCATTGAGACTGTGGCGGCAGCCGTACTTGTTATCGTTCTTGGACTTGGTGACCGAATCGTTGACGTTGATGGCCGGCACCTTGAGGGTGCCCTGTTCCAGCATCTCCAGCAGCCGGTGCACACCGGTAGTGGTTTCCTCGGTGATCCCGTGGATAGCCTCCAGCATTTCAGGGTACTTCTCGTGCACCATGGCGGTCAGGTCGCCGCCATCATCGAGGATCATATTGGCATTCCAGACTTCGCCGTTCTTCAGGATGGTCTGTTCAATACACCAGTCTCCCTCTTCCACGGTTTGACCCTTCCAGGCGTAGACGGCTATCCCGGCCGCGGCAATGCAGGCGGCAGCGTGATCCTGGGTAGAAAAAATGTTACAGGACGACCAGCGCACCTCGGCGCCCAGTTCCACCAGCGTTTCGATCAGCACGGCAGTCTGCACGGTCATGTGAATGCAGCCGAGAATCCGCGCGCCGGCCAGCGGCCTGTCGGCGGCATACTTGCGCCGCAACGACATCAGGGCGGGCATCTCCGCTTCCGCGAGGGTGATTTCACGGCGGCCGAAATCCGCCAGACTGATGTCCGCTACCCGATAGTCCTCGGTAACTGCCTCTGCTGTTGGTGTCGATAAACTATTCATTAAGTCATGGTCTCCGTAGTGGTCCGAGCCTTGCCTGAAAGCCGGCTCTCAATGTTCGTTAAACGCCGGCGGCATCTCTGAGTGCTGCCGCCCGGTCCGTTTTTTCCCAGCTGAAATTCTCTTCCTCACGACCGAAGTGGCCATAGGCGGCGGTGCTGCGGTAGATAGGTCGCAACAGGTCGAGCATCCTGATCAGACCCTTGGGGCGAAGCTCGAAATGGTCTCTGACGAGTTCGGTGATTCGCTGTTCGGATAGCTTTCCGGTGCCGAAGGTCTCCACGCTGATAGAGGTGGGTTCCGCCACGCCGATCGCATAGGAAAGCTGAATTTCGCAACGCTCGGCAATACCAGCCGCGACGATGTTCTTGGCTACGTAACGGGCCACGTAAGCTGCGGAGCGGTCAACCTTGGATGGGTCCTTGCCCGAGAAAGCGCCTCCCCCATGGCGCGCCATGCCACCATAGGTATCGACGATGATCTTGCGGCCGGTCAGTCCGCAGTCGCCATAGGGACCGCCGATGACGAACCTGCCAGTGGGGTTGATGAAGTACTTGGTGTCGGCGGTAATCCACTCGGCAGGCAGTACCGGCTTGATTATCTCTTCCATGACCGCTTCCTTCAGAACGTCGAGACTGATCTCGTCGCGGTGTTGGGTGGACAGGACCACGGCGTCGATAGCGACCGGCTTGCCGCCTTCATAACGGAAGGTTATCTGACTCTTGGCGTCGGGCTGCAACCATGGCAGGGTCCCGTTCTTGCGCACTTCCGATTGTCGCTCGACAAGTCGGTGTGAGTAGGTAATTGGTGCTGGCATCAGCACATCGGTTTCATTGGATGCATAGCCAAACATCAAACCCTGGTCGCCGGCGCCTTGCTCGTGATCATCCGTTTCGTCGACACCCATCGCGATATCGCCCGATTGTTTGCCCAATGCATTGAGAACGGCGCAGGTATTGCCGTCAAAACCGCTTTCGGGGTTGTCGTAACCGATGTCGTTCACGACCTGGCGGATCAGGTGCTCGTAATCGATCCAGGCATTGGTGGTAATTTCGCCTGCTACAACCACCATGCCGGTCTTGATCATGGTCTCGCAGGCGACCCGCGAGGCTGGGTCCTGCGCCAGCAACGCGTCGAGAATGGCGTCGGAAATCTGGTCTGCCATCTTGTCCGGATGCCCTTCGGATACTGACTCGGAGGTGAATAGAGTTGATTCTGTCATGAGTTTGTTCCCTGTCTGGTCTTTCAAATTTTTATCGAGATTTGGAGTGATTTACTTTTCCTGCGATTCCCTGACGAATAGCCGCACCTGGATCTGAAATCCGTTACGCAGCCCGAGGTAGAGGCTTTGACCTTCGACCATTCCCGCTTCTATCGCCCAGTTCGCCAGATCCCGGGACTCGAAGCCCAGCCATAGATCGCCGCAGGATTCGCGCACCCAGTCCTGGTCGTGATTGATCAGTTCTACCACCAGCAGCACGCCGTCCGGATTCAACAGGCGGAACGCTTCCCTGAAGACTTCGATGGGAGCGGGGATATGGTGCAACACCATGTTGAGAATAATGAGGTCGCAGTTAAGCCCGCCTCTGGGGGCTCTGGTGATATCGCCGTGAATAAATTCGACGTTATCGACCCCCTGATTCCTCACAGTCTTCCGGGCCTGATCGAGCATCTCCAAGGAATTGTCCAGGGCGATCACACGCTCGAAGTGCTGTGCCAGTTGCAGCAGCAATTCTCCCTCACCGGGGCCCACTTCCATCACCACTGGCACCCGGGGAAAGCTGATACCACTGATCAGGTCCTCCAGGCTGCTTGCATACTGCTGGTACTCGGTGATCAGCCCCTGCTGTTCGCGAAACTTGGCCGCATTACGGCGGAAAAAATCCAGTGACTGCTGCGAACGTTCCTGGTGGATAACCTCAACCTGCTCCAGAGTCTGGCTTGAGAGCGGCAGCCTATCGATGTTGGCGAAAGCACCGTTTTTGAAATCCGCAAACGGATCACTGTCCAGAATCAATGGGCGCCGGTAAAAAATGGAGTTGCCCTCCCGGCGGGTGGAAACCAGGCCGGCGTTGGCGAGAATCTTGAGATGATGGCTGAGAGCGGACTGACGAATACCCAGCACTCGGCAGATTTCCAGGACACCGAAAGACTCGGTCTTCAAGAGGCGCAGGATTTCCAGCCGCAATTCGTCAGCCAGCGCCTTGCAGAGCCTGGTAAAGTCGTGGCGGTCGCCGAGATCCGGCAGGTCGGCGGGTTTCAGCGCAGTAACGGCCAACAGTTCATCTCAGAAAAATAAGGGCGTAAGGTAGCAGCTGAGGGGCAGGAATGCAAATCTATATCAAAATATATTGATATAGATTTTGTTGCCGTCTGAAAGGATCCAATCGGGTCGGTGAAAAACCGGAATTGTGCAAGTTGCGGAGCCACAGATTCCGG
The DNA here is from genome assembly GCA_038134485.1 of Pseudomonadales bacterium. Taxonomy (GTDB): domain Bacteria; phylum Pseudomonadota; class Gammaproteobacteria; order Pseudomonadales; family Pseudohongiellaceae; genus NORP240. Next base: position 121,453 of record JAYPVG010000005.1, on the reverse strand, counting down.
CGCCGCGATGCGCTCTCAAGCGCTGCGCAGACATAAGCAGACATTAGTCCCAAAGGCCTAAAAATAGGCACGACTCCGGTGGCATCTTGCCGCAAGGTGCGGGAGAATATCGCCCTTCAAATGCAGGGGTATTCCGGAGGAATCACAACAGAATGTCAGCGCAAGACGTGACGCGAAAACAGCGGGCCGACGCTATCAGAGTACTGAGCATGGATGCCGTGCAACAGGCCAATTCCGGGCATCCGGGCATGCCCATGGGCATGGCAGACATCGCCGAGGTGCTATGGAACGAATTCCTGGTTCACAACCCGGCAAACCCTCAATGGTTTAACAGAGACCGTTTCGTTCTTTCAAACGGACACGGGTCTATGCTGATTTACTCCCTGCTGCATCTTACTGGTTACGATCTGCCGCTGGAGGAGATTCGAAACTTTCGGCAGCTGCATTCGCGCACGCCAGGCCACCCCGAATACGGCATGACTCCGGGAGTCGAAACCACTACCGGCCCGCTGGGGCAGGGGCTGGCCAATGCCGTGGGCATGGCGCTGGCGGAAAAAACTCTGGCGGCGCAGTTTAATCGGGACGGCCACGCCATCATCGATCACTACACATACGTTTTCGCAGGCGACGGCTGCCTGATGGAGGGCATTTCCCACGAAGTCTGTTCACTTGCGGGCACCCACAAGCTGCACAAGCTGATTGTCTTTTACGACGACAATGGAATCTCAATAGATGGCGAGATCCAGCAGTGGTTTACCGACGACACCAGCAAGCGATTCGAGGCTTATGGATGGCAGGTTCTGGCCATAAACGGACACGACCCGCAGCAGATCAGCGATGCAATACGTCAGGCTCAGGCTGATCATGAACGGCCAACGATTATTCGCTGTAAAACAGTGATCGGTTTTGGCTCGCCCAATAAACAGGGTACCGCTTCCACCCATGGCTCGCCCCTGGGAGCTGAAGAGGTTGCCGCAGTCCGGCAAGAGCTTGGTTGGGCGCATGAGCCGTTCGATATTCCTGATGCCGTCCGCGCGAGCTGGGATGCCCGGGAGCGCGGCCTGCAGGCGGAAACAGCGTGGAAAGAAAAACTCGTGCATTTTGAGGAAGAGCGCCCGGACCTGGCGCTGGAGCTGGTCCGACGGATTAAAGGCGAAGTGCCCCGCGACTTTGAGGAACGCATCAACGGCTTTATCGCGGAGTGTCAGAGTGCCGGCGAAAAACTTGCTACCCGGGTAGCCTCAAAGCAATGCCTGGATAAACTCGGTAGCTGGCTGCCGGAACTCATAGGCGGTTCTGCTGATCTGGCCGGTTCCAACGGCGCCCAGTGGGACGGAAGCACCCCTGTCACCGAACAGGCGGACGGCAACTACGTCTATTTCGGCGTTCGAGAATTCGGCATGACCGCGATCTGTAACGGACTCGCCCTGCATGGCGGATTTCTGCCTTACTGCGCCACCTTTTTGATCTTTATGGAGTACGCCCGCAATGCGGTGCGCATGGGCTGCCTCATGGGGCAGCACACCGTGCTGGTTTACACCCACGATTCGATCGGTCAGGGAGAGGATGGTCCTACCCACCAGCCGGTAGAGCAGCTGGCCAGTCTTCGATATACCCCCAACATGTCTGTCTGGCGCCCCTGCGATGTCACTGAGACAGCGGTTGCCTGGAAGGCGGCAGTCCTGCGAGATACAGGGCCCAGCTCGCTGGTGCTCTCCCGTCAGGGTCTGCCCCACCAGCAGCGAACAGCCGAGCAGCTGGCAAACATTGCCCGCGGCGGTTACGTACTCAAAGACTGCGATGGCGAGCCGGAACTGATAGTCATAGCCACAGGCTCGGAAGTGGAAATCAGCCGCCAGGCCGTGGAAGATCTGCAGCAGGAAGGCGTCAACGCAAGACTGGTTGCCATGCCGGCCGTCGACGTATTCGAAAGTCAGGATGAGGCCTATCGGGAGAGTGTATTGCCGTCGTCGGTTCGTCGACGTGTCGCTGTCGAGGCGGGTACCCAGGACTTCTGGCGCAAGCTGGTGGGGCTGGATGGCGCAGTGGTCGGTATGACCACCTTCGGAGAGTCAGCTCCTGGACCGCAGTTGATGGAGAGCTTCGGCTTCACCGCGGGCAATGTAGCGTCGGTGGCCAGGACCCTGCTTAACTAAGTTTCAACCACGTAAAGGACGTCTAGCCCTGGTCGGAAGTCCGGGAAAGCCTATGCCCTATCGAATCGCAATCAATGGTCTTGGCCGCATCGGTCGCTGTGTATTGCGTGCCCTGTACGAGTCAACCGATTATCCGGAGCTGCGTATTGTGGCTGTCAACGATGTGGCAGATATCGCTACTCTGGCGCACCTGTTGCGCTACGACAGCACTCATGGACGCTTTCTTGGAGAGGTCACCCGGCGGGACGGATTGCTGGATATCGATGGTGATCCGCTGCAGGTTTTTAGTCAGACCGATTTTACCAGCCTGCCCTGGGCGGAGCTCGGTATTGATCTGGTCATGGAATGCAGTGGTACCTATACCGACCGGCAACGAGCCAGCGGCCACCTGCAGGCCGGCGCAGGTAAAGTGCTGTTTTCCCAACCCGCCGAGCGGGACGTTGATGCGACGGTCGTGTACGGTATCAATCACAGGCAGCTGAGCGGCACAGAAACCGTCATCTCCAACGCCTCCTGCACTACCAATGCACTCATACCGGTGATCCAAACCCTGGACCGGGAACTGGGCATCCGTCAGGGAGTGGTGACCACTATCCATTCGGCGATGAACGACCAGCCGGTGATCGATGCTTACCATCACAACGATTTGCGCAAAACTCGAAGCGCCATGCAATCCATAATTCCTGTTGAGACGGAAATTACTCGCGGTATAGGGCGCATCCTGCCAGAGCTTGAGGATCGCTTCGAGGCCTACGCGGTACGAGTGCCGACGGTAAATGTTTCGGCGATCGACCTGACCGTGGTGACAGACACGCCAACCAGCGTCGACCTGGTTAACGAGTTGATCCGCGCAGAAAGCACTGCCCTGCCCCTCAACATCCTCGGCTATACCGACCAGCCGCTGGCGTCCTGTGATTTCAACCACGATCCCCGGTCCGCGATCGTCGACCTCAGTTTTACCCGGGTCAGCGGCGCGTCACTGGTGAAATTGCTTATCTGGTTCGATAACGAGTGGGCCTATGCGAACCGCATGCTGGATGTGGCACAATTTCTTGCAGAGTCAGGGAAAGGGTAAGGCTAAGAGTAAGAGTAACGGAAAGGGAAAGGGAAAGGCAAAGGGAAAGAGTACCAGACAATGACGATTTTACGGATGGAAGACCTGGACCTGGCCGGCAAGCGGGTTCTGATACGGGAAGATCTCAACGTGCCGATCAAGGACGGTTCGGTGGCCAACGACACCCGCATCAGGGCAGCACTGCCGACCATTCGCCTCGCGCTTGAGCGTGGCGCAAGACCGATTGTTATGTCACACCTGGGCCGGCCGGAAGAGGGCGTTCCCCTGACCGATCAGTCGGACTCCTCCATGTTGCCGATTGCCGGTCGCCTGGCGCAATTGCTGGAGTGCCAGGTCAAGCTGTGCGAAAACTACCTGCAAAATCCCGATGCCGCATTGCCCGGTGCCGGCGCTGTAACCCTGTTGGAGAATGTCCGCATTAACAGCGGAGAAAAAGCCGATGATGAGAACCTCGCGAGGGGCTACGCGGCATTGTGCGATATCTTCGTGATGGACGCCTTCGGCACGGCCCACCGCGCCCAGGCCAGCACCCACGGCGTGGCGAAATTCGCCCAACAGGCCTGTGCAGGACCCCTGTTAGCAAAGGAGCTGGATGCCCTGGATCGGTCGCTGAAGAATCCGCAACGCCCCGTGCTTGCTATCGTTGGCGGTGCCAAGGTGTCTACCAAGCTCGGGGTTCTGGAACGCCTTGGGGATATCGTCGATCAGCTGATTGTCGGCGGCGGCATCGCCAATACGTTTCTTGCCGCCGCTGGATATCAGGTCGGCAAGTCCCTGTGCGAGCCTGAGCTGATCGAGCAGGCCCGGGCATTGATGGCGAAAACCGATATACCAATCCCAGTGGATGTTGTTGTTGCCAATGAGTTCTCCGAGTCCGCCGTCGCAACGGTTAAAAAGGTTTCCGATGTGGGCGAAGACGATATGATTCTGGATGTGGGACCGGAGACTGCAGCGCTTCTTGCCGCTATCATCGGCGATGTAAAGACAGTAATCTGGAACGGGCCGATCGGAGTATTCGAATTCGCGCAGTTTGCCGGCGGCACACGGGCAGTAGCCGAAGCGGTAGCGGCTAACCAGGGCTTTTCCATCGCCGGCGGCGGCGAAACCATCGCCGCCATCGACAAGTTCGAGGTGACCGACAGCATTTCCTACATATCTACCGGAGGTGGGGCGTTTCTCGAATACGTGCAGGGCATGGTATTGCCGGCGGTACAGATTCTCGAAACCCGGGGCCTGGACAACTAGTCAGTCAAAGAGGCAAAAGCCAGAGAGATCAAGAATTACAGAGGGTTCATCATGGCATTAATCAGTTTACGACAACTTCTGGACCACGCTGCCGAGAATAACTACGGTGTCCCGGCGTTCAATGTCAACAACCTGGAACAGGTGCGGGCAATCATGGAAGGCGCTGACGAGGTCAACAGCCCGGTAATATTGCAGGCCTCAGCTGGCGCCAGGAAGTATGCCGGGTCCAATTTCCTCAAGCATCTGATTCAGGCGGCCATCGAGGAGTTTCCCCATATTCCGATCGTTATGCATCAGGATCACGGCGTTTCTCCGGCGGTTTGCCAGCGCTCCATTCAACTGGGATTCTCGTCGGTAATGATGGACGGTTCGCTAGGAGAAGACGGTAAAACGCCAACCGACTTCGATTACAACGTGCGGGTGACAAGTTTGGCCGTGCAGATGGCCCATGCCTGCGGCGTGTCAGTGGAAGGCGAGATCGGTTGCCTGGGATCTCTGGAAACCGGTATGGCAGGCGAGGAAGACGGCATCGGTGCCGAGGGTCAGCTGTCCATGTCGCAGTTGCTGACCGATCCTCAGGAAGCAGCAGATTTTGTCGCTGCCACCGGTGTTGATGCACTGGCAATCGCCGTTGGCACCAGCCATGGCGCCTACAAGTTCAGCCGCCCGCCAACCGGCGATATCCTGGCGATCGATCGAATCAGGGAAATCCACGAAAAAATTCCCAACACGCACCTCGTCATGCATGGGTCTTCCTCGGTGCCTCAGGAATGGCTGGCGGTAATCAACCAATTCGGCGGGGAGATTCCGGAAACTTACGGGGTTCCGGTAGAGGAAATTCAGGAAGGGATTCGGCATGGCGTACGCAAGGTCAACATCGATACGGATTTGCGACTCGCATCCACCGGTGCGGCGCGCAAATTTCTCGCCGAGAACACCTCGGAATTCGATCCGCGAAAATTCCTCACGCCCACCATTGCGGCAATGAAGTCGATCGTCAAGGCCAGGCTGGAAGCGTTCGGTACCGCTGGCCAGATTTCCAGCATCGGTAAAGTATACACGCTGGAGGAAATGTCCCAGCGCTATGCCGACGGCCTCTAGCAAGCGGGCAGGAACCGCTGGTAACCGAGATGGAGTTCACTGCCGCGTCAGCAAAGCAGCTGAATGAAGGCCTGGCGGCAATTGATTTCAGCATTGCCATTCCCGATGTCGGATCGGCACAGACTGACCTGATACGCTGCTACCTTTCCCATTACGGGCTGGATCGACTGAAGACTCCCTGGCCGATCAATCATTATCTCGGGACCTTCGACAGTCTGGACTATCGACTGGCCTGCCATTATTTTGCGGTACCCGAAGACCGCAGGCGCGCCAACATAGTGGTTCTGCATGGCTACTATGATCACGTGGGTCTGTTTCGCCACGCGATCGAGCACTGCCTTTCAAGGGGCTTATCGGTGCTGGCCTTTGATTTGCCTGGCCACGGTTTGTCCTCCGGCAAGCCCGCCGCTATCGAATCGTTTGATCACTATAGCCAGGCGCTGACCGACTGCTTATCAGTGGCCTGCAATAATGGTGTGGCGGGTCCCTGGCATGTGCTGGCTCAGAGTACCGGAGCTGCAGCAGTTATCAATTGCCTGCTGAGGGGAGACGGGTTTCGCCCTGCCGAGCTGAACAAAATAGTGCTCCTGGCCCCTTTGCTTCGCCCGACCGGCTGGAACGCAGGCTTGTGGAAGTATCATTTATTGCGCTGGTTCGTTACGCGGGTCAAGCGAGAGTTTGCAGTCAACAGCCATGACGAAGAGTTTCTAAAATTTATATTCGAACAGGATCCTCTGCAGGCGCGGTTCCTGCAGATCGACTGGGTTCGTGCATTAAAGGATTATCTGGAGACGTTCGATAGCGCAGATAGTTGCAGCGCTGCAATGCACATCATACAAGGCACCGAGGACACTACTGTTGACTGGCTTTACAACCTGCCCGCGCTCACGGCAAAGTTCCCGTCCGCAAGAACCTATCTCATAGACGGCGCACGGCATCATATGGTGAATGAATCAAAGTTCTATCGGGACAAAATATTTGCGGTGGTGGATGAGATACTTCAGGAAAGCGGAGTAAAAGGATCGTAAATTATATGCGTTCATCAGTTTACTGCAGTGCAATCTTGCTGCTGGTAGCAATCTGTCAGGCAGCAGGCGCCCAGGTGCAGCTATCGGTATCGATGTCGCCGGCGCAAACCGCCCACAGCGGGCGTCTCTTCGTGGTGTTTTCCCGTGATGACGCAATTGAACCGCGCTTTCTGATCGGAGAAGAACCTGCTCCGCGCCTCGCGCCGCCGTTTTTCGCAGCGCAACTTGCTAACTGGACCGGTGACGAAATTCGGTTCAAGCCGACCAGCGGCTTCCCGTTGCAACAGTTGGAGGACCTGGATCATGGCCTCTGGCATGTTCAGGCCTTGTTTGATTTCAATGATGCGCTCTCCGAGTTGAATTCACCGGGCAATTTGTATTCCCTCACGCAGGCTGTTGAGATTGATTCGAGTGTGCAGTCCCTGCATTTGGAACTCACCGAATCGATCCCCCCCGAAACCCTTCCTGAAGATACCCATTTGCTCAAATTCGTGCGATTGCGCTCCGACCTGCTTTCCCGGTTCTACCAGCGCGACATGTACCTGCGCGCTTCGGTTTTGCTTCCGACGCGGTATGAGGCCCAATTGGACGAGCGCTACCCGGTACTGTTTCATGTGGCGGGGCTTAATGGCCGCTTCAGTCGAAGCCTGGAACTTCTTGAGGACGAGGAGTTCATGGCTTACTGGCGCGATCGTCAGACGCGTCCGGCAGTAATCGTTTTTCTGGACGGGGAATCTCCCTTCGGCGATTCCTACCAGGTCAATAGCGCTGTTTCCGGCCCTTACGCCGATGCCAATTTTACTGAACTGTTTCCCGAACTGGTGCGGCGCTTTCCAATGGATGATCGACCGGCGGCGCGGTTTGTCAGTGGCTGTTCCACGGGCGGCTGGGTGTCGATGGCCCTGCAGATTTTTTATCCGGATTACTTTAACGGCGCTTACTCACTGAGTCCTGATTCGCCGAGTTTCAGAGCCTTTCAACTGGTCGATCTCTATGAGGACGACAACGCGTATTACAGTCAGGCAGGCATGCTTCGCCCGAGTGCCCGCGAAACCAATGGCGACCCTATATTCAGTATCGCCGACGAGATACGCATGGAAGCCGCCATGGGCAGAAACGGCAGTTTCGTCACATCCGGGCAACAGTGGGGAACCTGGAACGCGGTATACGGTCAGCCCGATGCTGAGGGTAATCCCATACCGGTGTGGGACCAGCAAACGGGTTTGATCGACAGGGCTGTAGTGAACGCCTGGCGACCCTGGGACCTGGACAGCTATCTGCGCGAAAACTGGACCAGCCTTGGCCCGAGCCTGGCTGGCAAGCTGCAGTTCTGGATGGGGGATATGGATGACTACTACCTGACTAACGGCCTCCGAATTTTGGAAGATACCTTCAGCGTCATGGAGTCACCGGGTGCCGACGCAAAATTTACCTGGTTGCCTTACCACGGGCATTGTGATTTTGGAACGAAAGTCCAATATATTGATGTGCTGCAAGACCTGACCCGAAAGGCGGCCGCTAATCCCTGATTCTGCTGTTCGGTATGCGTGGACAGCAATCGGCATGGGAATTTCAATCAGCCAGCCCGGCCTCCATGAGTAGCGTCAACAGGCCAATCTGGATGCCGATATGACCGTCTTCGTTTTCCCACCATTCATCCGGCGAATGGGCGTTGCCGCCGCGACCGCCGCGACTGATGGTGACTGCCGGAATACCCAGGGAAATGGGTAAATTGGCGTCGGTTGAGGAAATCCTCAATTCCGGCTCAGTACCGAATTCCAAGGTTACCGCCATGGCTCGCTGAAGCAACGGACTGGACGGATCGCCAAGCGCAGCCGGGCGTGTCCCTACCCGGTCGACGGAAAGCGTGAGCTCTGGTCCTTCCTGCCGCCCCGAATTTTCCTGTTCCAGTGCTATCTGCATGGCATTATGAAAAACGCCATCGATTTCATCCAGTTTGGAGGTATCACCCGATCGCATGTCCACTTCCATCCACGATTCGAATGGAATTGCATTGATTGAGGTACCACCTCCGATGCGACCGATGTTGTAGCTTGTTCTTGCCCCTTCGCTTGTTACGAGGGCAGCGGCCTCGTCGAATAGCGCGATGGCCCGACCGATCGCATGATGTGGGTTGGCCATCCCGAAGGCGCCCCAGGAATGTCCGCCCGGTCCCTCAAAAGTGACCCGGTAGCGGTACGAACCGACTCCGCCGTAGACGATGCGACTGGTATCGCCACCATCTACCACGATAAGGCTGTCAATGGCAGGCGCTCCCTCCCGGAACAGATGTTTGATCCCGCGCAGATCACCCAATCCTTCCTCGCCAACATTGCCTATGAAAAGCAGATCGGCTTCCGTCTGGATGCCGGCATGTTGCAGCGCCCGCAGGGCTGTTATCACCGAAACAAGTCCACGCGAGTTATCGCCGATTCCGGGAGCCAGCAGACGGTTTCCTTCAAATCTGACAGTGACATCGGTCTCCTCGGGAAACACGGTGTCGAGGTGGGCCGAATAACCAATGACCCGATTGCCGACACTGCCGGGGCGTCGACCGATGGCGTTCCCGACTTCATCTATCACCACGTCGGTCAGACCGGCTTCGCGCAACATCTCTGCGAACCTCGCCGCTCGCTGCTGCTCACCGAACGGGGGAGCAGGTATTTCGGTCAGCTCGATAAGATCTGCCAGCGATTGCGGCTCCAGCTCCAGAATATGGTCCATCGCAGCCTGCACCTGCGGTAAGGCTCTGAGACTGGCTGCTTCTTCAAGGTAATCAGGCTCTACTTGCGGCCCCAGCAGTGCTTCGGCGCCAAATGCGGGAGCGCTCAGCAGCAACAGAGCGAACCATGAGCGCAAATAGCGAACCAGATTGCGGAAAATACCGGGCCGGCAATCGTCAAGTAGACCATCGCGTGCGGTGCTGTTTGGAGTACCCACTGGCGCGCAATCCAGGTCCAGGTAACCAATTACTTTTCGGTTTCTGGCCGCGGCCCGGGTTCCGTGGGTCCTGATCTGCATGATTCGCTTCCGGCGCTATCAACGCTAAGGGATAGAAAATATTACTGGTTCGCATGTCGCGACGTGTCCGGAATTATTGCATGTACCGATTAGCTGGGACAGATTTTATGAACTGACGACAAACTTGGGCACGCAACTGGAATTCCGATTGGACTCAAACGGTCTGTTCCGGGTTGCGATGCTGGCTAAAGTGATAGCTTCGCGGCCTATGGAGAGACATCTTACCCCGGGTGCTATTCTTGAGCCTTTATGCTGCAGCAAAAAAAAACGCCGACCGGATTATCCGATCGGCGTTTTTGGATTACGGGGCAGCCTTTCAGCTGCAGCCGGTCAATTCCTGTACGAGGAAGTCGGCGGTAATTGCGCACCGGACAGATTGTCAGGAATGCTTGTTTCTCTGACCACTCGGTGGGTCAGAGTTCCGATGCCCTCAATGCTGGCCTGAATGGTTTCGCCATCGACCAGGTAACCAGAGCCGGTAGCTCGCTCAACTCGTCCTGCGCCAGTTCCACCCGAGGTGCCACTCTGCATGACGTCACCCGGGAAGATGGTGATCAGTGAGGAAGCGTATTCGATCAGTTCGGGGATATTGTGAATCATGTCACCAGCCCGAGCTTCCTGAACCGTTACGCCGTCTACAACAGTGGTTTGCAACAGGCGCTCCATCGGATCACCGTAGAACTCCTTGGGCACAATCCAGGGCCCATGGGGTGCGAAGGTGTCGTGGCCCTTGCCAACGAACCAGTCGGAAACGCTGCGGCCATTACCGTATCCGCCCGGCGGACGTCCGCCGCGGTCTGATACGTCCATCGCTACCATGTACCCAAAGACGTAGTCATAGGCATCGCTGGCGGCGACGTATTTGCCGGCCTTGCCAAATACGATGGCCATTTCGACTTCGTATTCGATTTCGTCACGACCGTAGGGCATAAGGATGTCGTCACCGTCACCAATGACAGCGCCACGGGTTGGCTTCAGGAACAGGTAAGGAACGCCACGGTTCTCCTGCCGTTCGCGGGTGCGGGCAGCCAGTTGCTCTTCGGTGCAGCCCTCACAGGCGTGAGTGTAGAAGTTCACAGCTGCGTTCATGATCTTGCTTGGGTACAGAATCGGAGCCATGATGTCCACCGAGCTTACCGGGTGCACCCAGTCAGGTCGGTTACCGCTGTCTAGCAAGCCTTCGTCAACCATCCAGTTGACGAGTTCGTAGACGCGGTACTTGAGGCCGTATTCATACTGTTCAATGAGCCCCAGCATATCAGCAGGCATTGCCATCTTGCTGTAGCGTGGAACCAGCTCCATGGCGCGATTGGCAGCATCCAGCTCGACGATCAGCTGGTCGCCACGCATCACCAATCCGACGGTTGGCACGTCATCGATAGCGAATGTGCCGACCTTGAACGGCTCAGCCGACTCCATTGCCTGAGCGTTGACCTCAGCGGGACGCGCGACAAAAATCATCGTGACCGCTATTGTCAGGGTGAAAAGAGACTTTCTAATCATGTTCTAACTCCCGTACGGGTTACTTTTATTAGTGAAACAACAACAAATTGCAAACTTGAACCGCCAAAGGTATCTCTGAAACCAGCGCATGTCCAGTAACTTCAGGCTCATTAGCCAGTTGGCAAGTGTGACATTTTGTAGCAAAAAGTATTGATCAAATCGGCAACTCACAGGCGGTCCCCCAACAAATCGATGGGAAACCCGTATTAGGTCCAACCGACAGCACAAAGGTCAGAAAAGCACCCGACACTTGATGGTACCCGCGATACTGTTGAGCTTTTCCAGCGCGACCTGGCTGTATTGCACGTCTATATCCATCACTACATAACCTACCTGGGCGTTGGTCTGCAGGTACTGGGAACTGATATTGATGCCGGTCTCCGAGAAGATAGTGTTAATTTCGGACATGATGCCGGGCACGTTATTGTGGATGTGCAGAAGCCTGTGCTTGCCGGGATGTGCGGGCAGCGCCACTTCGGGAAAATTGACGGCGGTAAAGGTTGAGCCGTTGTCGCTGTAGGTAACCAGCTTCTCAGCCACTTCAATGCCGATATTCTCCTGCGCTTCCATAGTGCTGCCGCCGATATGGGGCGTCAGCAGACAGTTGTCATAGCCAATGAGGGGCGAATCAAACGGCTCGTCGTTGGACCCGGGTTCTCTGGGGAAAACATCGATGGCGGCGCCCCCCACTCTTCCTGATCCCAGCGCTGCGGCCAGGGCATCCAGGTCCACGACGCTGCCCCGGGAGGCGTTGATCAGGATTCCGCCTGGTTTCATCCAGGCCAGCTCCGTGGCACCGATCATGTTGCGTGTCCGGGGTGTCTCCGGTACGTGCAGGCTGATTACGTCACAGGATTGCAGCAATGCCTTCAGGCTGGCCAACTGGGTTGCATTCCCGAGAGGCAGCTTGGTCATGATGTCGTAAAGGAACACCTTCATGCCCATAGACTCAGCCAGAACGCTCAGCTGCGAGCCTATATTACCGTAACCGACAATCCCCAGCTTCTTGCCTCGCGTTTCGAAAGAGCCTCTGGCTGCTTTTTCCCATTTGCCCCGATGCAGGAGTGCGTTCTTTTGCGGGATGCCCCGCAGCAACAGAATAGACTGCCCGATGACAAGCTCCGCCACGCTGCGGGTATTGGAGAATGGTGCATTGAATACCGGGATTCCCCGTGCCAGAGCGCTGGTCAGGTCGACCTGGTTAGTTCCTATGCAAAAACAGCCCACCGCCTGAAGTTTTGGGGCTGCGGCAAGAATGTCAGCCGACAGGTTGGTTCGGGAGCGAATTCCGACAAAGTGAGCGTCGGCGATTTTTTCCTTCAGTTCTTTTTCTGGCAGTGCTCCCGACAAACATTCGATATTTTCGTAGCCACTCCTGGCAAGAGTATCAACGGCGCTCTGATGCACGCCCTCCAGCAGCAGGAACTTTATTTTGTTCTTGTCGAAAGACGTCTGTTGCATGAGTTGAGCCGGAGTAAAAAGTGGGTTAAGGGCAGCGCAACGGCAATGGGTCGCAGAGGACGCGCATGGTAACATACTCATCGGGTAATTTTTTCAATCACTCTGCTCTGCTGCTGTCAGACTTATCTGGACCGACCGCTTTTGGAAAACCTTGCTGAAGATCGAGCAACAATGATTCTGGAACGCCTCGCTGCGCAGTTCGGTGACGGCGGTCTGAAGACCGACGCTGACTCGCTGCAACAGTATGGAAAGGACTGGACCAGTGCCTATCAGCCCGATCCGTTAGCGGTGGTTTTACCGCAGGATACCGAGCAGGTCATTGCCCTCGTCAGGCTGGCGAATGAGATCGGTTTCGCCCTTGTTCCCTCTGGCGGTCGAACCGGGCTCAGTGGCGGCGCTGTAGCCCGTGACCAGGAAGTGGTTGTGGCCTTCGATCGCATGAACCGGATTCTCGATTTCAATGCAGTTGATCGGCATGTGATTTGTGAGCCGGGCGTGGTAACAGAGCAAGTACAGCAATTTGCTGAGCAGCAGGGATTGTTCTACCCGGTCGATTTTGCCTCGTCTGGCTCCAGCCAGATAGGTGGTAACGTCGCCACCAATGCCGGTGGAATCAAGGTCATTCGCTATGGCATGACCCGGCAGTGGGTGATGGGACTCAAGGTGGTTACCGGCAGCGGCGAACTCCTTGACCTCAATCGTGGACTGGTCAAGAACGCGACCGGATACGATTTTAGACAGCTGTTTATCGGCTCGGAGGGAACCCTGGGGCTCATAGTCGAAGTTACCCTGGCGCTGACGAGACCGCCAGAGGACCCCACAGTGCTGCTCTTCGCGGTAACCGATATGGTCGCCAGCATGGAGGTTCTGCAGTTATTTCAGCAGCAGCTTCAGCTGTCTGCCTTCGAGTTTTTTTCCGATGAGGCACTAAATCATGTCATACAGGACAAAGGACTGCAGCGACCATTCGAGACTCGTGCACCTTTTTATGTCCTGATCGAGTTCGAGAACGATGGTGAAGCCAGGCTTGAAAAATCCATGGAGCTTTTTGAGAGCTGCGTAGAGTCGGGCTGGGTGGTCGATGGCACAATAAGCCAGAGTGTCGGTCAGGCGGAGAGCCTCTGGCGCCTTCGCGAGGACATTTCGGAAACCATCTCTCGATTTTCGCCCTACAAGAACGACATCTCGGTGAAGGTTTCGCGAATACCGGATTTTCTCTCACAGGTGGATGAACTCGTCTCTGCCCGCTATCCGGACTTTGAAATAATCTGGTTTGGTCACATCGGGGACGGTAATGTGCACCTGAATATCCTCAAGCCGGCTGACCTGGCGCTTGCGGAGTTTCAGTCTCGCTGCGCCAGGGTCAGCAAAGAGGTATTTCAACTGGTCCAAAAATTTGGCGGCAGTATTTCCGCGGAGCATGGTGTGGGTTTGTTGAAAAAGCCCTTTCTCCATTCATCCCGGGATTCGGCTGAGATTGAGTACATGCGGGCAGTGAAAAAAGTGTTTGATCCCAACGGAGTGCTAAACCCCGGGAAAATATTCGATAAATAAGCACTTCTATTTCATTAATTTCTGCTCCATTAACGCTTTCCTGCCGTGCTGGCGATCATGAATTGTCGCGAAACGGGATCAAGTTCGTCACGGAATACCGGCATTTGATCGGACATTTGTGTCGTCCGTAGTAAAATTAAGTTCCATCTGCCCCTTGTTGAGAGTACACTCCACGGTGATTCCATCCTGGAATCATGGCCACAAGCTCTGGTAGCAGGCCAGTAACACGGGTAATAAAAGAGAAAGATATGTCAGATTTAGTAGAAGGTACCGTCAAGTGGTTCAATGACGAGAAAGGTTTCGGGTTCATTGAGCAACAGGAAGGCAAGGATGTGTTCGTTCACTTCAGTGCCATCAACGGTGCAGGTAGGAAGACTCTCAGGGAAGGCCAAAAAGTAACCATGGAAGTGACACAAGGCCAGAAAGGTCCCCAGGCGGAAAACGTTACTCCTCTATAGAAAGTTGCAGTTTTTGAATACCGGGCGTGCCCGGTATTCATTCACGCATGACCTGCGATATTCGAGTTCGTCTTATATACCACCCGGTATGAATCGGAGTCCCGATCGGGCAATCTCCAGTCACGTTGGCGATTGATCGGGAGCAAAATCTCTGCTCTGACGGCTCTCGGGATTCTTATTGCCTGAAAATTACCCACAGAGTAGATCCTCGACTTCTGATCGCTGCGACCGAGCAATTCATTCCGCTGTCAGTGACTTGACACCGTCAACACTCGCGACCAGCAATCGGTCTGCGGGCCTTGTCGCGAACAATCCGTTCGTGACCACTCCCGTAACCTTATTTAGTTGATCCTCCAGGTTCCGCGGGTCGACGATTGACAGGTTGTAGACATCAAGAATGTGATTGCCGTTGTCGGTCACGCATCCTTCCCGGTAGACCGGGTCGCCTCCCAGCCTGACTATTTGTCGGGCAACATGGCTACGGGCCATGGGGATAACCTCGACGGGCAAGGGGAACTTGCCCAGCACGTCGACCATCTTTGATTCATCAACGATGCAGATGAATTCTCGGGCAACCGCGGCGACTATTTTTTCGCGGGTCAATGCGGCGCCGCCGCCTTTGATCAACTGCAGATACTTATTCGCTTCGTCGGCACCGTCTACGTAAAAGCTTACTTCGTCGACGCTGTTGAGGTCGAATACCGGAATGCCCAGTTCCTTGAGTCGGGCCGTGGAGGCGTCAGAACTGGAAACGGTGCCGTAAATTTTGCCCCTGATATTGCCCAGTTCCTCAATAAAATAATTGGTGGTTGATCCGGTACCCACGCCAATGATCGAATCGTCGTCTAGCAGTGGTTCAATGTACGAAAGGGCGGCCCGGGCCACCTGTTGCTTGAGCTCATTCTGATCCATGGCTGTTCCTGGTTGCCGGAGCGGCAAGCGCCTCGCCCAGCTTAATCTTGTTGTCGGGTTGAATATTCTCTTCCAGCGCTATCGCATCGGGTCCAAACAGCAGGATAACCGTTGAGCCCAGTTTGAAACGCCCCATCTCTGCACCCTTTTCCAAAGCTATAGGCGGCAAATGCCCGCTGAAGTCAGTATGCAGCTGGCCGTGTTGATTGGGACAGACCTGACCCCCCCAGACCGTTTCGATCCCGGCGACAATCATTGCGCCCACCATAATAAGCGCCATTGGCCCCGCCGGCGTATCAAACAGGCAGACCAGTCTTTCATTGCGGGTGAACAGCCCGCTTACTCTTTCAGTTGTGCGCTGATTGACGGAAAAAAGACGACCCGGCACGTACATGCTGGCGCGCAGGGTTCCCCAAACAGGCATGTGAACCCGGTGATAGTCGCGGGGCGACAGATAGATGGTAATAAAAGTGCCATTGCGGAATTTCTCGGCATCATGGGCGAGGCCGCCAAGCAGATCCACGCAGGAATAGCTGATGCCTTTAGCCTGCAATAACAAGTCATCACGAAGCGTGCCAAGCTGGCTGATAGCACCGTCTGCGGGGCTTACAATAGTCTGCTCGTTACCCTGCAGCGGCCGCGCCCCGTCAACCAGCGCGCGGGTGAAGAATGCGTTGAAGTTTTCAAACTGACGATAATCGGTAGTTACCGCCTCGCTGAGGTCTACCCTGAACCGCCGCATGAACAAGTGGATGAATGGATTCTTGATCAGCGACCAGCGGCTGTTGGCAAATAAAGCCACCAAGCGCGACAGGCCATGCTGCGGCAGCAGGTATTGCAGAATTACGAATAGGCGACCCATTGATCTGCGCTCTTTCTTAGATTGTGTTTATGTTGTAACGAATTGCCACTGAATTGCAAAGATTCATACTCTCGGTGCAGATCAATTTTCTACTGGCGTGTCGGGGTGGTTACCCCACTCTGCCCAGGAACCGTCATAAGCCCTGATATTAAACCCGAGCGCTTTGCCGACCAGATAGGTAAGACCCGAGCGGTGGTGTGTTTGGCAATGGGTAATTACCGATTTGTCCTCGGTGATACCAAGACTCGCAAGTTTCTCCCTTATCTGTTCGAGAGGTTTAAGTCGCAGATTATTGTTACGGTCCAGAATCTCCAGCCAGTCCAGGTTAACGGCGCCCGGAATGTGTCCGTTCCGCAGTGCTCCGTATCGGACGCCGTGATATTCCTCGGCGGAACGCGCATCCCAGACCACTGAATTTTCATCATCAATCTGCTGCAGCACTTCCTCCAAACTCACTGCTGCACTGCGGTCGATTTCTGGTTCGAAAGTTACCGCCCGTGGCTCGGTGATCTCCGTTTGCAGGGGGTGGCCTTCATTACGCCACGCATGGATGCCGCCGTTGAGATAGGCATATCGCGAGTGACCGATTATGTCCAGAGTCCACAGGAATCTGCCTGCCCAGCCACCGCCTTCATCATCATAGGCGACCACAAAACAATCGCGGTTAAAACCAATGCGGGAAAGGAGCGCCGCCAGCTTTTCCAGATCGGGAAGTTTTCCGGTAGCAGGCGGTAGACCAGAGACCAGTTCCGCGGGATTAACGTGAATCGCACCCGGCACGTGCAGCAGTTGATAGACACCCGGCTGACAGAGATCGATGACGAGCAGGTCTGAATGACCCAGAATTTTCTCCAGCTGTGCCGGTTCAATAATAAGAGGCAATTGATCCAGTGACATGGTGCCCAGTCTACCGTGTTCCTTGTGCCAGTGAAATCAATCCCGCTTCTTGCCGCTTCCTCCGTCCGGGTCAGAGATCTGCCAGGATACGGAAGTAGCTTTGCAGCCTGGCGGCAGAGAGCTCGCCTCTCTCCACTGCCGCCAGCAGTGCACATCCGGGCTCACTGCGGTGGCCACAATCACGAAATTTGCAGAGCCCCAGATAGGGGTGGAATTCCACGAAGCCGTCCAGTAACTGCTGTGGACTGATGTGCCACAGGTGAAACTCACGGATGCCCGGGGAATCGATAAGGTCGAATCCGTCCAGGTGAAAAAGCCGAGCTGCTGTGGTGGTATGGGTGCCTTTGTCGGACGCTTCCGACAGGTTACCGACTTCTGCCTGCAATCCCGGGCTTAGTGCATTGACCAGCGACGATTTGCCGACGCCAGACTGTCCGACAATCGCGGCAGTTTTACCAGCCAGTGTCGTCATCAATTCGTGTAACCCGCTTCCCCTGCGAGCCGAAACTGTCTGCACGGCATAACCCAGTTGGGGGTACAGTGCCCGAACAGTGTCAATGACCGGATCCGGTGTCCCGTCCAGCAAGTCGGATTTATTCACCAGGATAACTGGAGTCAACTGCAGGTTTGCTGCCGCGACCAGGTATCGATCCAGCAAGTTGAGGAACGGAAGGGGTCTGGGTGCCAGAACCACCAGCACCAGGTCGATATTGGCCGCAACAGGCTTGAGCTCGCCCCGGGGACTGGGGCGGGAAAAAACGCTGTGGCGATCCTCCTGGCTTATTACCACGCCGGTATCCTGGTCGCCCACGGAAAAAATGACTCGATCGCCACAAACCAGGGGTGGCAGGTTACTGCGCTGGAAACAGCGAAAGACCTCACCCTGCCGGGATCCTTGAAGCGCCTCTATCTCGAGCTGCTGTCCAAAATGGCAGGTGACAAGGCCCGTCTGGCAGCTTTCCAGAGATTGCTCGAGTTTCCCTTGTGATGTTTCCGGACGTTCCTCAAGCTGCACCTTCTGGCGCTCTCGAATACGATTCTTCTGTTGCTCGCTCAGTCGTCTTTTGCTCATCGCTAATAAAATCGGATCCCGGCGGAGGCGGTCCGGAAGCCATGCCGTTTAACACTGTCATCTGGTGATAGTCGCGCGGCTATTATGGCATACTCACCCCGGGTGGGCTTTGCTAGAATCCGTAGCCGTTGCAAAATCTAAATTACTGGTAAGTCATGGACAAAACATTGAACCTGGTCTGGATTGATCTGGAAATGACCGGCTTGCTGCCGGAGCAGGATTACGTCATCGAGATAGCCACACTGGTGACCGATCTTAACCTGAATGTTCTGGCCGAGGGACCGGTTCTGGCAATCAAACAGTCTGATGACGTGCTGGCGGCGATGGACGATTGGAACCAGAAATATCATGGTCAGTCAGGCCTGATCGAGCGAGTCAGGCAAAGCAATGTTGACGAGGCGGAAGCGCAGCGACGTACCCTGGAATTTCTGCACAGCTGGGTGGAAGAGAGAACCTCGCCCATGTGTGGCAACAGTATCTGCCAGGATCGCCGCTTTCTTGCGCGTTTCATGCCGGAGCTGGAGCGGTTTTTCCACTATCGCAATCTGGATGTCAGCAGCGTCAAGGAAATCGCACGCCGCTGGAAACCCGAGATACTGACTGGTCTGAACAAGCAGAGCAAACACATCGCTCTCGACGATATCAAAGACTCCATCGAGGAACTCGCGTACTACAGGCAGCACTTCTTTCAGCTTGACTGATGTCGCTGCAGAGCCCATTCGACGTGTTCACGCACCAGCTCTGATGGATAGGAGCGCCGCTGCTTCAGCGCCGCAGTAATTTCCGGACTCGGTTCCGCATTGCCCAGCGCCACCGCGAGGTTGCGGAGCCAGCCTTCATAACCTGCCCTTGCAATAGCCGATCCCCGTGTCCGTGACAGGAATTGCTCCTCACTCCAACAGAACAGGGCTAACAACTCGCTGTCGTTGAGTCCATGGCGCGGCGCAAAGTCCTGTTCCGTGGTCACCGAAGTGAATTTGTTCCAGGGGCAGACAAGCTGGCAATCATCGCACCCGAATACCCGGTTACCCATTAATGGTCTGAGCTCCAGCGGAATGGCTTTTTTTGACTCAATAGTTAAATATGATATGCAGCGACGCGCGTCGAGCTGGTGGGCTGTGACAAAGGCATTGGTTGGACAGATCGTGAGACAGGCAGTGCAACTGCCGCAGTGTTCGCCATCCTGTTGGTCTGCAGGAATAGGCAGATCGGTAAACAGTTCGCCGAGAAAAAACCATGAGCCTGCCTGTTTGTTGATTAGCATGGTATTTTTTCCAATCCAGCCCAGCCCGGCTTTCTCAGCCAGAGCCCGCTCGAGCACCGGCGCGCTGTCGACGAATGCCCGGTAGCCGAATTTACCTACAGCCGCCTCGATTCGCTGTGCGAATTTCTGCAGGCGTTTGCGCATCAGTTTGTGGTAGTCACGCCCCCGAGCGTAGCGGGCAACGTAAGCCTTGTTGCTTTCGTTCAGAGGATCGAAGGAATTGTTCGTGCTTGTTGCATAATCCATTCGTACGCAGATAGCGGTGAGTGTGCCGGGTACAAGTTTATCCGGGCGACAGCGCAGTTCCTGATGGCGAGCCATGTAGCCCATTTCACCATGAAAATTTTTTGCCAGCCAATGCTCCAGGTATGGTCGATATTTCTCCAGGTTGATGTCGCTAAAGCCAACTTGTTGAAAGCCCAGCTCCTTGCCCCAGGTTCGGATATTTGTCGTTAACTCGGTGAGATTCAGTTTGGACAGGGCAGCTGGATTTACCTGATTCATCGCGTTAGATGTCGCACAGAATTGCCGCCGCTTGCTCCAGAGTTGAATCGTCTTTGCAGAAACAGAAGCGGATGATTCGTGTATCGGGGGGCTGCTGGTAAAAAGGTGTGAGCGGAATTGCTGCAACACCCTTTTTCCGGGTCAGCCAGTTAACAAATTCCATATCAGGTGCGTCGCTGATGGCGGCGTAATCGGCCAGCTGAAAGTAGGTCCCTCGAGAAGGTTGTATTCGAAAGCGGGAATCCTCCAGCAACTTGCAGAACAGATCACGCTTCTGCTGGTAGAAGATCGGCAATTCGATGGCATGTTCAGGGCATTCATTCATGAAGTCCGCAAGACCGTACTGAACAAAGCTTGATGTCGTAAATGTCACAAATTGGTGAACTTTTCGAAACTCGGTCGTTAGCTCCGCTGGTGCCACGCAATAGGCGATTTTCCAGCCGGTAGCATGATAGGTTTTGCCGAAGGAGAACACTGCCATGCTTCGACTGCGCAGCTCGGGATGCCCGAGTACGCTGCGATGTGTGTGCCCGTCGAAAACCATGTGCTCATAAACCTCGTCCGACAGAACGATGATGTCGCGGTCTCGAATCAGGGTCGCCAGATTGTCCAGATCGCTCGGGTCCAGGATAGCCCCGCAGGGATTATGAGGGGAGTTGATAATTATCATCCTGGTTCGATTGGTGATGGCACGTTCCACCTGGTTCCAGTCAATGTTGTAGTCTGGCAGGGTCAGCGGCAAGTGCACGGCGCGCCCACCCGCCAGTTCGATTGCTGGCACATAGGAATCGTAGGCAGGATCGAAAACGATCACCTCCTCGTCCTTGCGGACGCAGGCCTGCACCGCATCGAACAGCGCTTCGGTAGCGCCGGAGGTAACCGTAATTTCGTGCTCTGGGTCTGCCTTATACGCGTATAAACTTTCCACCTTAAGGGCAATCTGCTGCCGCAGCTCGGGAATTCCGGCCATGGGAGGATATTGATTCTTACCACCGTTGAGATGTTTGGCTACCAGCTCCCGTAATCGAGCAGGGCAATCAAAGTCAGGATATCCTTGGGACAAATTGATAGCGCCGTGGTCCTGAGCCATCTTGGACATGACGGTGAAGATGGTTGTTCCAACGGCGGGTAGCTTGCTTTGCAAAACGGCGTCTCAATTACCGAACAGGAGGTGGTCCCAGCAGCCGTAGTTTACATTAACCGCGTGGCTGCATAAAATTTTGTATTCCCCGTCATCCATTTACTGCGCACAGCTTGGAAAAGTTGGGCTGCGCAACGATTACAGGCCCCAATAATGCAGTTACCTGATACCAACGCACCAGCCCCCGACACGGGCTATTCCTATCGGCAGGATGATCGGCTGACCCATGTTAAACATTTCGAAGACTCCCTGCACTCACTGCCCCTGGTGAATCTCAACGCAGGTCGAAAAGGCCTGTTAAAGTATTTCCGCAACACCTGGTCACTGACCGAGCTGCTATTTTCGTCGCTGACCAGCAAAGAAGCGTTCTATCAGCGTCCCTATCACAGAACCCGTCACCCGCTGGTTTTTTATTACGCCCATCCGGTTTGTTTTTATGTGAACAAACTGCTGGTGAGCGGCCTGCTCGCGGAGCCGGTCAATCAGGAATTTGAGCTGTTGTTCGAAACCGGTGTCGACGAGATGACCTGGGACGATTTGCATGAGGGTGATCAGGACGTATGGCCCGACCTGGACGAGGTCATCGCGTATAGAAATACAGTCTATCGACTGGTAGAAAACCTCATCAAAACCCACCCCTGTTTCGATGATCCCATTAGTATGGACAATCGGGCCTGGGCTCTGGTGATGGCATTTGAGCACGAGCGCATCCACCTGGAAACGTCCAGCGTGCTTATTCGGGAGCTACCCAGCGAGTTTGTGACTACTCCAAAAGGGTGGCCCGAGTTCTTCTGTCAAAAAACGGGCAGCAGCCTGGCGCCCGAAGCTGGCAAGGATTACCCGGCCGAAAATCCAATGGTTGAGATCAAGCCAACCACGGTTGAGCTGGGCAAACCGCGACAGTGGCCGACCTTTGGTTGGGACAACGAGTACGGAGGTGACAAGCGCCAGGTATCCTCTTTCAAGGCTAGCAAGTATCTGGTCAGCAATGGTGAATTTTTTCAGTTTGTGGCATCCGGTGGTTATGAAACCAGAAAATACTGGAGCGAATCCGGCTGGAGCTGGCGTCAGTTCAGAAATGTCAAATGGCCGACCTTCTGGATTCAGGATGGACCCGCCGGTTCTCATCGGTACAGATTACGCACCACGTTCACCGTTATCGAGATGCAGTGGGACTGGCCGGCGATAGTCAACTATTTTGAGGCGCGGGCTTATTGCTCGTGGCTGTCAGAACAGAAGGGCGTTGAGCGACCGTTTCGGCTGGCCACGGAGGCAGAACACCTGGCGCTGCGAGAGCCGGCAATGCGCAAGGCAATCGACTGGAGCCCGGGCAACGATCAGCTGTTACAGCTGGATCCGGTGATGACCAGGCAGGGGCATAAAGGATTTAATCTCAACCTGCAGTTTGGCGCCGAAAGTCCTGTCAATGGCATGGCTGAAAACAGCCTGGGCATTCAGGATGCGATGGGCAATGTCTGGCAATGGTCCGAGGACCCCTTTCACCCCCTGACAGAGTTTTCGATTCACCCTTACTACACTGATTTCAGTACGCCCTGTTTCGATGGCGAGCATCAAATGATCATGGGTGGTTCCTTCATCAGTACCGGCGACGAGGCCAGCATATGGGCGCGCTTTCATTTTCGACCGCATTTCTTTCAGCACGCAGGCTTCAGGTTGGCGCAGAGTAGCCAGGATCCGGCCGAGTCCAGCAACAAGTATGAAACTTCCCAACTGGTAGACCAATATTTGTTGTTTCACTACGGAACGGCGCTGGAGCAGTCCGATTCCGGTATCCGTGAGCGGGTTGGCCATCCGGATTCGGGTGATTTTGTGGTCTATACCGCAGACCTCATGAATCGCTACACAACGGGACATAACAGGGCCCTCGATCTGGGCTGTGCGGTGGGGCGTGCGTCGTTCGAACTCGCCCGTAATTTCAGCGAAGTGATCGGGCTGGATTACAGCGCTTCATTTGTCGGATCCGCCAGACACCTGAAGGAGCATGGCAAACTGACTTACCGGCGGCTGGAAACGGGGCGCTATTTTAGCGAGCTGGTGGCTGTGGTGGCCGGTGATATCGATCGATCACGGGTGCATTTTGTTGAAGGAGACGCCTGTGCGCTTGCCAGCGATTTGCCGCTGGAGGCCGATGGTAGATACGATGCCGTGCTGATGGCAAACCTGCTATGCCGCCTGTCTGACCCGGAGGCTTGCCTGCGTCAGTTTGTGCAATCCGAACGTTGGCTCGCCAGCGGCGGGATATTGGTAATTGCGTCTCCCAACACCTGGTCAACCCAGTATACGCCGGAAGGCAGGTTTCTCGATGGAATGGCAAGTGAAGACACCATCAGCCGACTGGCAACAATGCTGGAAGGCTTTGAGCTGCTGCACGAAGAAGACTATCCGTTTATGATCCGCGAGCATCGCCGCAAGTACGAATACATCGTCAGCCAGATCACGGTCTGGAAGAAACCCTAGCGTGCAATTTCAGCAGCTTTGTGAATCAGGTTGCCAGGAGATTATGACCCGCAGAGTTATTGCACCGTTTCCTGCGGAACTTCCAGCCACTGATTCAGGTCCAGAACATCCTGGGGTGTCAGGACCCCTGTTATTTGCTTGAGAGCCAGGGTGTCCAGTACATAGTCGTAGCGCGCCTCCGCATACTGACGCAGGGCTCGGTAAAGGTTCTCCCGGGCCCGCAATAGCTCAACGATATTTCGCTGGCCGACTTCCACACCAAGCTCAGTCTGATCCAGCGCGCTTTGAGCCGAGACGATAGATTGCTGACGCTGCGCTATAACCAGTACATCAGTATTAACCCGGCGATAGGAGTTGCGGATATTCTGGGTCAGCTGACGCCTGGCGAGCTCGAGCCCCTCGCGGGCGGCGATCACATCGTACTCTGCGGCCCGCCGCCGGGAACTCAGTGTGCCGCCAGAGTAGATAGGAATGCTCATCGTCAAACCAAGATTGCTCTGGTCGAAGGCTCCACCGGAGGCACGGATACCGTCTCGGACAATGGTCGGCGTAACGAAGTGGCTGAAGCTGCCGGTGGCAGATAGCGTGGGATAGCGGTCTGATTTTCGAGCTCGTAATGTTTCCTGAGAAGCTTCCAGGGTGTACTGCGCTGCGGCAATAGCCAGGCTGTTATCCTGCGCCATCGCCTCCCACTCAGACAGTTGTCCATCTACTTCGAGAATCGGAAAATCTTCCCGCAGGGCCTCGATCTCGGGGTGGGGTTGACCGGTAATTGCTTCCAGTGCCTCGTAACGAGCCTGCAGGATGTCCCGCTGCAGAATGGTGGTGTTGCGGGCAAGGTCGTAGGCTGCCTGACTGTCGTTAACATCGATAATGGTGTCCAGTCCCACTTCTTCACGCCTTCGGGTCTGTTCCAGTGAGGTCAGAGCGGCCTCTTCTTCCTGAAGGTTGGTCTCTAAAAGATCAATGGCACGCAACACATCGAAGTAGGCAATTGCTACTCGAAAAATCAAATCTTGTTCCTGTGCTGCAAAATTCATTGCCGCAGCCCGGTCGGTAGCCTTGGCACTCTGGAAGGTGTACCAGGCAGGCAGGTTGAACAATGCCTGCGTCAGGTTTACACCCCAGCCATGGGTGTTGAGCCCTGGCTGAAAGCTGTAGTCGTCGGCGACTCTGATCTGGGTGGTTTCACCGGTTTGCGGATTGGTAACGGTCTGGTAGATGGAGTCGGTCGGACCGCTGGTCTGACGGGACGTGGTACCACCGACGCCGAAACTTGGTAAAAGTGCTGCGCGACCCTGCACAAGCAGTTCGCGATTGGCCCGATATTGGGCTCTGGCCTGGCGCAGGGTCGGATCATTTTCCAGCGCCAAACCCAGAATGCCTGCCAGATCGTCAGCGTAGCTGGAAGCGCTGGCAATCAGGAAAATTGAGAAATTTGCTAATATCTTGACGAATGGCCCCATGGTCTAACCTTACAGTGAGTGCTTGACAGGAATCTAATCAGACTGGCAGGAGAGACCCTGAAGGTCTGATCCGCAGCGGGATGCGCAATTTTACACAGTGTCAGTAGTGGAGACAAATGATCAAAAATTCAGCAAGTGGGCTCAACCGGGCAGGAATACCAGGAATTCTCGGCGTACTGATCTGTAAATAATGTCTGAATGCCTCGCTGCAAGCTTCGAAGTTTTTCTCTTTTGTGTCGCCGGCGGATGGATTAGGGCATAATCTCGGCCATGAATGCAGACACCGAACATTTTCTAACCAGTATCACCCGCCTGGATAGTGCAACGCGGAAACGCTTTGAAAATTCCCGCAAGGTTTATGTAACGGGAAGTCGAAAGGACGTCAGAGTGCCGATGCGGGAAATAAGCCTCACCGACACGATCACCGAATCGGGGCGAGAAACCAACCAGCCGGTCCGAGTTTACGATTCCTCGGGTCTTTATTCCGATCCGGATGCCACTGTCGATCTGCGGGCCGGATTACCCGGTATCAGGTCAGACTGGATAGTCGAGCGCGGTGATACGGAGTTGCTGGAGGCGGTCAGCTCAGAGTACGGCCGCTCGCGCCAGCAGGACGTGCAGACTGCGCACCTGCGATTCGAGCATGTACGCAATCCGCGCAGGGCACATCAGGGTCATAACGTGACTCAGCTGCACTACGCCCGCAAAGGCATAATCACCCCGGAAATGGAATTTATCGCTATACGCGAAAACATGAGTTACCAGCAGGCGCGCGAGCAGTTGGCGCTGGCAGACCAGCACCCCGGGCAGGCCTTCGGCGCGAGCATTCCTGATGAAATCACGCCGGAATTTGTGCGTTCCGAAGTGGCCAGGGGCCGGGCGATCATACCCGCCAATATTAACCATCCGGAGGTTGAGCCGATGATTATCGGGCGTAACTTCCTGGTTAAGGTCAACGCCAACATCGGTAACTCGGCGGTTACTTCTTCCATCGAGGAAGAGGTTGAAAAACTGGCCTGGGCCGCCCACTGGGGTGCGGATACCGTGATGGATTTGTCTACCGGCAAAAACATCCATGAAACCCGTGAGTGGATCATTCGCAACTCCATGCTGCCGATCGGCACAGTGCCTATCTACCAGGCGTTGGAAAAAGTCGGTGGCGTCGCAGAGGATCTGAACTGGGAGATCTTTCGCGATACGTTGATCGAGCAGGCGGAACAGGGAGTGGATTATTTCACCATACACGCGGGTGTTCTGTTGCGGTATGTTCCGCTAACCGCCAAGCGCGTCACCGGAATCGTATCCCGCGGCGGGTCCATCATGGCCAAGTGGTGTCTCGCTCACCATCAGGAAAATTTTCTCTATACCCATTTCGAAGAAATATGCGAAATCATGAAGGCCTACGATGTGTCATTTTCCCTCGGGGATGGCCTGCGTCCCGGCTCGGTCGCCGATGCTAACGATGAGGCCCAGTTTGCCGAGTTGGAAACTTTGGGAGAACTGACAGGGATCGCCTGGCGACACGACGTGCAAACTATGATCGAAGGTCCTGGCCACGTACCAATGCACATGATCCAGGAAAACATGACGAGGCAGCTGGAGGTTTGCGACGAAGCACCTTTCTATACCCTCGGGCCTCTCACTACCGATATCGCCCCGGGCTATGACCACATTACCTCCGGAATCGGTGCGGCCATGATCGGTTGGTACGGATGTGCCATGTTGTGCTACGTGACCCCCAAAGAGCATTTGGGATTGCCCGATAAACAGGATGTCAAGGAGGGATTGATCGCTTACAAGATTGCGGCTCACGCAGCTGACCTGGCTAAAGGACATCCCGGCGCACAGCTTCGAGACAATGCTCTGTCCAAAGCACGCTTTGAATTCCGCTGGGAGGATCAGTTTAATCTGGCTCTGGATCCGGAGACCGCTCGTTCCTATCATGACGAAACTCTCCCCAAGCAGTCAGGCAAGGTAGCGCATTTCTGCTCCATGTGCGGTCCCAAGTTTTGTTCCATGAAGATCAGCCAGGAAGTGAGAGACTACGCTGCTGCGCATCAGCTCGTTAGCCTGGATGATGCCATGGCGGTCGGAATGGAAGAGATGGCCGAGGAGTACCATCAGCAAGGTCGCAAGCTTTACCACAAGGTATAGACCTCCGGCAGGCCGCAGGTTCACCTGGCGCACCCCTTCTGCTATGATTGCCGCCCTTTTTCAGCAACTCAATTGAGATAGCGCTCATGTCTGAAGCACTGGACGATCTGAATATTGCCGCCAACACGCCGCTCATTACGCCGCAGCAGTTGAAAGACGAGTTGCCCTTGACGGCAGAAGCGCAGCTACGGGTTAAAGAGGCAAGACAAACCATCTATGCCATCCTGAATCGTGAGGATCCGCGTTTGTTCGCTGTGGTTGGACCGTGTTCGATTCATGACCCCAAGGCTGCACTTGATTATGCCAGGCGGCTGAAGTTCCTTGCCGAGGAGGTAAAAGATACCCTCTATCTGGTTATGCGTGTGTATTTTGAGAAACCACGCACCTCGATCGGTTGGAAAGGCTTGATCAATGACCCGCATTTGAATGATTCGTTCAAAATTGAGGAGGGCTTGCGCATTGGGCGCAAACTGTTGCTCGACATAGTCAATTTGGGCCTGCCTGCGGCGACCGAGGCACTGGATCCTATTTCACCGCAATATCTGCAGGACATCATCGCGTGGTCAGCAATAGGCGCGCGCACTACTGAATCTCAGACACATCGGGAAATGTCGAGTGGCCTGTCGTCAGCAGTTGGATTCAAGAATGGCACCGACGGTGGACTGACCGTCGCTGTAAACGCCATGCAATCGGTCAGCAGCCCGCACCGATTTCTCGGCATCAACGGTCAGGGCCAGGTGTCGGTGGTGACGACCAAGGGCAATCCCCATGCACACGTCGTACTGCGGGGAGGGAGTAACGGACCCAATTACGACTCGGTCCATGTGGCCCAATGTGAGCAGGCGCTGGAGAAAGGCGGCGTCAGCAGGAACATTGTCATCGATTGCAGCCATGCCAATTCTGACAAGAATCCGGACGTCCAGCCTTTGGTACTGAAGGATGTCACTCATCAGATTCTTGAGGGTAACACCTCAATCATTGGCGTGATGCTGGAAAGCCATATTAATGCTGGCAATCAAAGTATCCCCAAAGACCTCTCGCAACTTGAATATGGTGTTTCGGTAACCGATGCCTGCATGGATTGGGAGACAACTGAAACTGCTATTCGAGAAGCGGCCAGCAAGTTGCGCGATGTGCTTTCGTCTCGCGGCACTCATTGATTATTGAGGCAGCTCACATGTTGCTGGCGTAAGCGATTCTGAGAGGTTCTTTTTCCGCTCGGCCCTGCGCGATCCAGTTCTGCACGAAAGGATTGTTCACCAGCGTGTCACAATAGCGTTGGGATTCCTCGCATAACACGGCCTCATTAATCTGCAGGGTAATAGCGAACGGCGCGAACATGCAGTCAGCTACCGAGAATCGACCAAACAGGTAATCTCCGTTTTCCCCAAAGTTGTGGCGACAGCAGCGCCAGATTGAATCCAGACGGGCAATTTCGTTCAACAATTTTTCCGACCCGGTTCGACGCAGCGTTGCCTTGCAATTCAGTGGCCAATCGCGCTTTATGTCCGGAAAGTCGGCATGGATTTCGGCGCTGACGGAGCGGGCGCTGGCGCGTTTTCGGGTGTTGGTTGGCCAGCCTACATTGCCTAGAAGTTCAGCAGAGATGTATTCACATATCGCCAGTGAGTCCCACACCGTTATCTCATTGTGCAGCAGCACGGGCACCTTCAATGACGGAGAATAAGGACCCAGCTTCTCAGCGGTATCTTTCTGATAGAGTTTGACGGCGATTTCCTCAAATTCGACGTTGAACATCTTCAAGAGCAGCCACGGGCTCAGCGACCAGCTTGAATAATTTTTATTGCCGATTACCAGTCTGACTTTTTTCATTATCTATACTCCAGGAAACGATGCAGTTACCGGGTGGCGTCCGGAGTGCGACTCAGCATCAGCTGAGACGAATCCCGTAGGCGTAAAATAACTCTTCGATCAAAAAAATCGGTTTCGAAAGTTGATTCCTGGCTTAATGGTCGGGTTTCACCATAGGCGACCGTAGTCACCCGGGTGTTATCCACACCCATATTCGCCAGTAGATTTCTGACCTGCAAAGAGCGGCGCTGGGACAATTGGAGGTTGGCCTCGGCATCGCCGTTGCGATCCGCATAGCCGGTAATCTCGATGACAGGATCCGACATGTAATTACTGAGCCTGGCAAAACTCGCCAGAACTTCGTGATCATGGTTTTCCACCGCATCAGATCCGGTGCGGAAATAGACTGAGACCACCGTGTTGTCGCAGCAGTTTGAATTTGGTTGCTCATAGCTGGCAGCGACAGAGCGGTTGCGTTGTCCAATGGCATCGCGTAGCGCCAACTCCAGCTCAGCTTTCTGCAGTTGCAGAGCCTCAGTCTGCTGGCGCAGATCTGCTATATCAATTGTTAATTCGTCTACCTGCTTGCGCGCATGCCAGCCGTTGCCCAGCAGCGCTCCGATGGCAGCGCCTGCCATGGCGCCGGGTGCGCCTCCCACCGAAGCTCCAACAGCGATCCCGCCAAGTATTCCGGAGTTTTCTGCCACACTTGCGTCTCCGGAAGAGTTGCCATTACTGTCTGAAGCCGCCAGAGTCGGGCCAGCGGTCAGGGAGAAAACCAAAGTCACTAATAGTGGTCTAATCATAGTTGCAGTACCTTCGAAAGATTTGAATATGACTGGGCATTAAACACGGTGTTTATTGCCTACCGGAGGATTGAAAAAGGCTATGTGCTGATTAAATATGGCAAAATCGTGGCAATTGCCGCAGATGAGCTGGTGATGCTAATAACATTGATTTAATTGGAGTATATTCGCGATACCGGAAACCGGCCTTAGATCTAGTTGATTCAGAGGGGAATATGAACAGAAGAATTGCGATCGTAGAAGATGAGGCGGCGATCAGGGAAAACTATGCCGACGTGCTGCGCAAACAGGGCTATGAAGTTCAGACTTACGCCAATCGCAAGGACGCCATGGCAGCTTTCGATATCAGACTCCCCAGCCTTGCGATTATTGATATCGGCCTCGAGAATGAAATCGATGGGGGCTTTACGCTTTGTCAGGCGTTGCGCTCGATGTCTGATACCCTGCCTATTATTTTCCTGACCGCGCGAGACAATGATTTCGATACTGTCAGCGGATTGCGAATGGGTGCTGACGATTATCTGACCAAGGATATCAGCCTGCCTCATCTTTCGGCGCGCATCGCTGCGCTTTTTCGCCGTCTTGATGTGCTCGATCAGCCGCCCTCCCCGGCGAATCTTCTGAGCCGCGGACTGCTGACCATTGATGTCGGCCGCATGACCGTACAGTGGGATGGTAAGCCGGTGCCGCTGACCGTTACCGAGTTCTGGATGGTACATGCGCTCGCGAAATTTCCCGGCCATGTGAAAAGCCGTCAGGTACTTATGCAGGAATCAAGAATCTACGTTGACGGCAGCACAATTACCTCCCACGTGAAAAGAATCAGGAAAAAATTCATGCAGGCCGACGACGACTTTGATTGTATCGAGACGGTCTATGGTATGGGTTACCGTTGGAACGTCAACGAAGAAAATGTGGTTCACTAAAGGCAGCCTAGCAGTATTACAACATGGCAAACAGGTTAAAAAGACTTTTCGGTATCCGGTTCAAACTGGTTTTTGTCTCCAGTTTTTTACTGGTCATTCCATGGCTTGGTTACC
The DNA here is from genome assembly GCA_038134485.1 of Pseudomonadales bacterium. Lineage (GTDB taxonomy): Bacteria > Pseudomonadota > Gammaproteobacteria > Pseudomonadales > Pseudohongiellaceae > NORP240. The sequence goes on along the minus strand of JAYPVG010000005.1, from coordinate 90,443 downwards.
GATATATTCTGGAAATGGAGGTGTACCTGCGACAGGGGCAGGAACAGGTAGTGCTTGGCACTGCCAGGGCGCTGGCCACGGCGCTTAATGAGAGGCCCGAATTATTTGACGAGGCCCATTACAGTCCAGCCCGTCGCAGCGATGACCTGTATGTCTATCCTGTTTATTATCCGCTGGCGCTGGACGATGGTAACTTGCTGGATTGGCAGGAATACCAGCAATACGAGGTGACCTACGACAATCGTGATTATCTTCGCACGCCGGTAAATCCCGCGCGCAACTATGCAAAGGAGGAATCACTGCTTTTCGATGCTATGGTCGGGGAATACAACCGCTCATTGTATGCCTATTTCAAGGTGGTGGATGACCATCCGGTTTATCGAAGCCGGGACGCGTTGAGCCTGATTCGCAGCGATTTTCTGCATATAGCGATGCTGGCTCCGGACGGTAGTGAAATCAATCATTTTGTCATAGCCCCCCACGAACCGGAGTTTCTTTATCCATTCAAGGTCAATGCAGATTTCACCAACCCTGAATACGAAAGCCGGATTAGCGGCCAGTGGTACGCGACTGAGAGTGGATATGAGGTTGAACTGCAGATTCCGTTGGAAATGCTGGGCAATAAACTCGGATTCGCGTTCTACGATGTCGATGACGGTGAAGAGCGAGATGTCGAAACAGTAATTGCAACCTCCAATGTAAATAGTGCTGAAAGTCTTGGTTCACTGCTACGACCGACACCGGAGATTGACCGTATCGTCGACGGTATGGGGGAATCGGGCTCGCGTATCCAGGTGGTTGATCGCACCGGCCGGGTTCTGCTGACTGTTGGTGACATCCAGACAGCCACTGGTCTGATGTTGGTCAATGATGCGCCTCTAAGATCCGGCAACAGATATTGGAACTCAGTAAATGAGAAAGTTCTGCAACCGCTATACGGTCGCATACTGACCTCGCCGAGCAATGAATTTATCGACGAGCTTTATACCGGCGTCACCCGGGAAGGTGCGCACATAGACTCGGCTCTGAATGGCGAGCCCCAGACCCAGTTTGTCACCCTGACCGACACCCAGACCAGAATTCTTGGCGCTGCTCATCCAATCCTTGCCGGGGGTGAGGTACTTGGTGCCGTCGTAGTGGATCAGAACATGAACGGCATTCGTACCTTTCGCAATCAGGCGCTGGAAACGCTGTTCAATACCATGTTGGCTGTGCTGCTGACGGTGGTTCTTGGCTTACTGTTCTTCGCTTCACGAATTTCGCAGCGGGTACGATTGCTTCGCAACCAGGCAGAGAAGATCATCGACGATTCGGGCCGCATCAAAAACACCATTGTTGCCAGCAAGACCTCTGATGAAATTGGCGACTTGAGTCGCAGCTTCTCTAATATCGTTGAACGACTGACGCAGTACACCAGTTATCTTGAGAATATGTCTTCGCGGCTTTCCCATGAACTTCGCACGCCGGTAACGGTAGTGCGCTCATCGCTGGAAAATCTGAGCATGGTTTCCAGCCAGGAGGAGTCTGTCATCTATATCGAGCGCGCAGAAGAAGGGATCAGAAGGCTAAACACCATTCTCACCAACATGAGTGAAGCGACCCGTCTGGAACAAATGCTGCAGACCTCCGACAAGGAACGTACCGACCTGGCTGCCGTAATTAGAGGGTGCGTCGAGGGTTATCAGATGGCATATCCCGGAACCCAGTTCGAATTGGATATCATCAGCCGACCCATTTTTGTGAATGGAGTGGCGGAGCATATCGCCCAGTTGATGGACAAGCTGATTGCTAACGCAGTCGAATTTTCCTTTGACGAACGCCCGGTAAAGGTGACCTGCCACTCGATGCGGGACCACGCCATCGTCAAGGTAATTAATGAAGGCCCTTATCTGCCCGAGGAGATGAAGGGGCGACTTTTCGATTCCATGATCTCGGTGCGTCCGCAGGAAAAACAGAGGCAGCCGCACCTCGGTATGGGTTTGCATATAGCCCGACTAATTGCCGAGTTTCATGGTGGACAGATCAGAGCGGACAATCTCTCTGATGCCGAGGGCGTAGCGATTACGGTTATTTTTCCTTTGTTCTTCAAATAGGTTTGATAGCGCACCGGTGCGCTTCTGCGGTCAGTTCCCCCGTGGCTCATTCACCAGTATAAAATTTCGGCGCGTTTTTTCTAACAACCGGCGAGTCGCTGGCCCAGGCGTGGCAGGTGTCCAGAACCTGGGGGCGGCTCATGCTGTCTCGCACATTGGAATCCGATAGCCTGGCTTTATGTCGGCGCCTTGGCCAGATGGTTTGAAACGCCACTGTTGCCATGGGGAAGAGCAGCTCCGTAAGGTGGGTGCATCCCGCTTTGCCGCCGACTTTCTGGCGGATTGCCCTGCGCCAACCGGCACCCATAGTGATACCAATTAGTGCTTTATAATTGGGGGTAATTTCGGGGCACATTTCAAAAGGACTGTGCTCGGTTGCTGCCTCGACATCGCGGATTACGAACTGGTCATCGATGGTCACCCGCAGTAGCATCTCATGCAATGGCTCGCCGGCCTGAACGGTGCCCCGCCAGTCATTTTCGAATCCGTAGGTTTTGATGTCGGTCATATGGGCTTCGATATCCCAGAGTCCATCAGCACGCTCGAACCCTTTATAAGTAATTCCTCGGGTATGTAAGTGCTCACGTTTTTCTGCTTCGGGTAGAGCCATGGGCGAATTCCTGGTAGACGATCAAGTAACTGAAGCTAGATATTAACAGTTGCAAAGACTGTTTTCGCGAGTAGATTATACTCCACTCTACTAAGACAATATATTGTCAATATGCCAGAGGACAATCGCGTGGCAAGGTCGATATTGCCCCGCTCGTCAGGCATAATACGGCTCCTCTATTCCGGGCTAGACGCCGGGCAAGCCGTTCGACAACCCAACAAAAAACCGCCGATAAACCTGAGGAGCAACCATGGTAACTGCAACCGCAAGACACATACTGGTAGATACGGAGCACAAGTGTCTGGAATTGAAAGATCGAATCGAGGCTGGTGAGGATTTTGCGCTCGTGGCCAGGGAATTTTCCTCCTGTCCCTCCCGCGCCCAGGGCGGTGACCTGGGGAGCTTTGGCCCGGGCATGATGGTGCCTGAATTTGACAGTGTGGTTTTCAGCGCCGAGGTAAACACCCTGCAAGGGCCGGTGAAGACCCAATTCGGCTACCATCTGTTGGAAGTCACGAGTCGTTCGGATCAGGCTTGAATGCCGGCGAAGCGACTGAACGTCCTGTTTCTCTGCACCGGTAATTCCTGTCGGTCCCAGATGGCTGAGGGTTGGGCCCGAGCCCTGGCCGCCGATCTGCCCCCCTATCTTGAGATCGATAGCCGATCAGCCGGGCTGGAGGCCCATGGGTTGAATCCGGTAGCAGTCTCGGTAATGCATGAATCCGGAGTCGACATAAGCAATCAGGAATCCAGCCAGCTAACTGACGCCATGCTGCAACAGGCTGACGTGCTGATTACTGTCTGTTCCCATGCTGATCTCAACTGCCCCGCGCTGCCACCGGAGAAGCGCAAAATCCACCTGCCATTCGACGATCCCGCAGCGGCTTCTGGTTCTGACCTGGAAATACTCGTTGAATTCCGCCGAATTCGGGACGAAATTGGACAGTCGATAGACGCTCTGCTAGAGCAGTTTTTGTTGGAAACCCTACAGCAGACTGAGGGCGATGTCTTTAATCGGTCCGACATCGAAATCCTGTCGCGGGAGCGGGTTCACCAGGGCTTTATCCCGGTTGACGCGATCCACTTACGGCACAGGCTATTTGCCGGAGGCTGGAGCGAAACCTTACGCCGGGAACTGGCCGTGCGCCCTAATGCGGTCGGCGTATTACTATACGACCCGCAGCGCGGCGAGCTGGTTATGATCAAGCAATTCCGCGCTGGCGCGATCGACTCTGGCCAAAGCCCCTGGATGTTGGAAATTATCGCCGGGTTGGTTAACCTTGGCGAGGAGCCTGTCGATGTGGCGCGGCGGGAAGCTAAGGAGGAAGTCAATTGCGAAATTTCTGAAATCATGCCTGTTTTCGAGTACTTCAATAGCCCGGGCTGGTGCGACGAAAAAGTTAGCCTTTTTTGTGCGCTGGTGAATTCTGCTGAATTGCAGGGCATTCATGGGCTGGAGGCCGAGCATGAGGACATTCTTACCGTGACTGTGTCGCTGAAAAATGCAGCACAAATGGTGCAGCGCGGTGAGATAACTAATGCCATGTCCATTATTGCAATTCAGTGGCTGACATTGAACGTGCATCGATTTAATCAGGACTGACATTTGGTTGTCGATTTCGCCTGTTTGAACCTCCAATCCTGCAAGTTGTTCAAGATCTCTGAAATAATTTTAATACTGCCGGAACTATCGGTATGATGGCGATTCGATTAAAGTTATGGTGCAAAGAAATTTCACAGAAGCCGACGTAATTTGCAAATGTCAAAAAGAAGCTACAGTGTCGATCTGATAAAGCAGATGGCGGAATGCGACGCCAACTACATCAGGCTGTTGAAACTCCTTCCGGATCTGCGGACCTATCGCAGTAGATCGGTATGCGAGGCCGAAAATAAATACGACCAGAAACTGGCAGAGTTTTTGGTTGCCGACGACCATGACGGCAGAGGTGAAACTGTCGTCGATGTAAGATTGGTAGAGACTTTTAAATACACCACGACGCTGGAAATAACTCAACGACCCGCGGCTGGAAGATGGCTCACAAATCCGACCATGCAAGTAAGAATTTACCATGACGCCTGCACGGCTGAAGTTACTGCATATCAGAACCACCGAAATTTTCAGCCCCGATATTCGCAACCCAATCCGCGGATGTATCATCGGGACGAGAAAATGCAGGTTAACAATTTTCTTGGCGAATGGCTGGCACATTGTTTGCGCGCCGGGCGCGCACTGAAAGTGCCAGATATCACATTCAGCTGAAAGCGCGAGAATTAGAAAGTGGTGAACCCCCGAATTCCCATTAATGTTCTTCAGATTACGGATACGCATCTTTATGCGGAAAATACCGGCACTTTACTGAAGATGAACACCCATGACAGCTTGGCCAAAGTGCTCGGCTCAATTGCAAAGCATGAAGAACAATTCGATCTGATCCTCGCGACCGGCGACATTGCCCAGGACGCGGCGCCCGGCTCTTACAAGCAATTTATAAAGTATATGGGAGAGTTCGACGCGCCGGTTCGCTGGATCCCCGGCAATCACGATTCCGTCGAGGTCATGCAGGACGTGGCGGCTGAACTGGACCTGAGCAATAAAATTGAGGTGATCGGCAACTGGCAATTTATTCTGCTGGATTCGAGCCGTGTCAATCATGTAGATGGTTACCTTGCTGAAGAAGAATTAATGTTCCTTGACAAGGCATTGACGGATGCCGCGAGTGATCCCAATCTTGAACACAGTTTGGTGGCCTTGCACCATAATCCCGTTCCCGCGAACTCAGCCTGGATGAAGGATATCGGTCTGAGAAACGATCGGGAGTTCATGGAGCTGATATCGCGCCACTCCAATCTGCGCTGCGTAGTGTATGGTCATATCCACCAGGAGCTGGATTTCAATATCGACGGAATTCGCTTCTTTTGCACACCGTCGACCTGCATCCAGTTCAAACCGGAGGTCATTGATTTCGCACTAGATGAGCTGGATCCTGGCTATCGTCGATTCAAGCTGTTTCCAGACGGGACCATTGAGTCCGAGGTCGTCCGCATCGACGGCAGCGAATTCAGACCGGACTTTGATAGCGAAGGCTACTAACGGCTGACGTCGAAAGTACCTGAATAACTGCCCCTGTAACCCATGACTTCCGCTGACTTTCATGTCATTTACCTGCACGGATTTCTGAGTTCGCCGGACTCGAAAAAAGCGCGGCAGACGGTTGAGTATTTTCGAGAGCGAGGCCTCGCGGACAGACTGACGGTGCCCGAATTATCCGCCGGGCCCAAAGCGTCGATATGCCAGGTTCAGGGCCTCATTGATGAGCTGCAGGATCGACGGGTGTGCCTGATCGGTAGCTCCCTGGGCGGTTTTTACGCGACTTGTCTGGCCGAAAGTAATGGTCTCAGGGCAGTAGTAATCAATCCGGCAGTACGACCCTTTTTGCGTTGGCGGGAATACCTTGGGGAACATCGTAACTATTACTCGAACGCCGTCCACCATGTTACCGAGCAGCACGTAAAGGAATTACGTGATCTTGATATAGTAAAGTTGGAAAAACCGGAAAACTTGCTTTTGCTGGCGCAGACCGGTGATGAAGTCCTTGATTATCGCTTAGCGGAAGCCCTCTACCAGATGGGTACTTGTATAATTCAGGAAGGGGGCAATCACAGCTTTGACAACTATGCGGATTTCCTGCCGATAATATTCAATTTCCTGGCTATCAAGAATTGATTGCAGAGTGCGATACAAAGTTATTCGAAGCTAAAAAATCCCCGCGATCAGTTCCGGAAAAGCTGTCTTTAACCCGATCGGATACAGCACAGGCTGACTGAACGCAGATTCCATATTCAGGGCACCAAGAGTAATGAGTAATACCTACGACGCGGATGCTATCGAGGTCCTCAAAGGTCTTGATCCGGTTCGTAAGCGACCGGGTATGTATACCGATACTACCCGACCCAATCACCTGGCTCAGGAAGTCATTGACAACAGCGTTGACGAGGCGCTGGCCGGGCATGCCAAGAATATTTCCCTGACTCTTTACAAGGACGGCACAGTAGAGGTGACCGACGATGGTCGGGGCATGCCCATCGACCTACACAAGGACGAGAAAGTAAGCGGCGTCGAGTTGATTCTTACCAGGCTGCATGCAGGGGGCAAGTTTTCCAACAAGAATTACCAATACTCAGGAGGACTGCACGGCGTTGGCGTGTCGGTTGTCAACGCGCTATCCAAAACTCTCGAAGTGACCGTCAGGCGAGACGGGTTCGTCTATCTGATGAAGTTCAAGAACGGCGACAAGGCCTCAGAGTTGAAGCCGATCGACCAGGTAGGCAAGCGCAATACAGGAACCACCGTCAGCTTTCTGCCGGATGAGAAATACTTTGATTCGCCGAAGATTTCCATACCCCGTTTGAAGCATGTCTTGCGTGCCAAGGCAGTGCTCTGTCCGGGATTGCGGGTCAAATTTATCGACAAGACGGTAACCGCTGACAAAGCCCAGAGCGAGGAGTGGTATTACGAAGATGGTCTCACCGATTATCTGACGCTTGCTACCGGTGAATACGAAACCTTGCCGGCACAGCCATTCACCGGTTCCGTGCAGGGCAACGACGAAGCGGTCGACTGGGCGGTGCAGTGGCTGCCGGAAGGCGGCGAAGTCGTGACCGAAAGCTACGTGAACCTGATTCCTACCGCCCAGGGCGGCACCCATGTTTCTGGCCTGCGCACCGGTCTGCTGGACGCGATCAGGGAGTTCTGTGAATTCCGTAATCTCCTGCCGAGGGGATTGAAACTGTCATCCGAGGATATTTGGGATCGCTGTTGTTACGTCCTGTCCTCAAAGCTGGTTGATCCGCAGTTCTCCGGTCAAACGAAGGAGCGGTTGTCGTCCCGACAATGCGCCGTGTTTGTCGCCGGAGTCGTCAAGGATGCTTTCAGCCTGTGGCTCAATCAGCACACTGCCGAGGCAGAAGCTCTGGTGGAGTTGTGCATCCGCAATGCCCAGAACAGAATGCGGGCCGGCAAGCTGGTAACCCGCAAGAAAGTTACCGCCGGTCCTGCGCTGCCCGGCAAGCTGGCAGACTGTTCAAGCCAGGATGCCATGCGCGGAGAACTGTTCCTGGTGGAAGGAGACTCTGCCGGTGGGTCAGCCAAGCAGGCGCGGGATCGCGAGTTTCAGGCCATCATGCCGCTACGGGGCAAGATTCTGAATACCTGGGAGGTCGACTCGGCCGAGATCCTGGCCTCTCAGGAGGTACACGACATTGCCGTTGCTCTGGGTGTTGACCCCGGGTCCGACAAAATCGACGGGTTGCGATACGGCAAGGTTTGCATTCTCGCGGATGCCGATTCCGATGGTTTGCATATCGCCACCTTGCTGTGTGCACTGTTCGTCAGGCATTTCAGGCCATTGGTGGAAGCAGGTCATGTGTTCGTGGCGATGCCGCCGCTATATAGGATCGACGTTGGCAAAGAAGTTTATTACGCGCTGGATGATGGCGAAAAGGACGGGATTCTGGATCGTATAGCGACCGAGAAGAAACCCGGCAAGGTTAACGTGCAGCGCTTCAAGGGACTGGGCGAGATGAATCCCCTGCAATTAAGGGAGACCACTATGGCGACCGACACCCGGCGCCTGGTGCGGCTCACTCTGGATGATCCGGCCGGTACCCGCAGAAAACAGTCCACCGATGAAATTCTGGATATGTTGCTGGCAAAGAAACGGGCTCCGGATCGCAAGAACTGGCTAGAAGAATCCGGCAATCTGGCGGACTATGCCGAATGAGCAGTGATCAGCCACCACGAGAGGCATTACTGAGTAATTACTGGACATGAAACGAATATGACTCAGGAAATCACCGTCAACGAAGAGGGACAGGAACAGATCTCCCTCAAGACCTATTCCCAGCAGGCATACCTGAACTATTCCATGTATGTCATCAATGACCGGGCATTGCCTCACATCGCCGACGGACTGAAGCCGGTGCAGCGGCGCATAGTCTACGCGATGTCGGAACTGAGTCTCAAAGCGTCCGCCAAGTACAAAAAGTCGGCCCGCACGATTGGTGACGTGATCGGTAAATTCCATCCCCACGGCGACTCTGCCTGCTACGAAGCCATGGTGATGATGGCCCAGCCATTCAATTATCGTTACCCGCTGGTGGACGGCCAGGGTAACTGGGGTTCTCCGGACGACCCCAAGTCGTTTGCGGCAATGCGTTACACCGAATCCAAGTTGCGGAATTACGCCGACGTATTGTTGTCGGAACTGGGACAGGGAACGGTTAACTGGAAACCCAACTTCGACGGCACTCTGGACGAACCGGAGCTGTTGCCGGCAAGACTGCCCAATGTACTTCTGAACGGTGGCAGCGGCATTGCCGTTGGCATGGCTACCGATATTCCGCCACACAATATGCGAGAAGTTGCCAGTGCCTGTATTCACCTTCTGGACAAGCCCCGTGCGACAGTCGCAGATCTTTGCGAGCACATCAAGGCGCCCGATTTCCCGACCCACGCCGAAATCATCACCCCGCGGGAGGAGATTCTGGCTCTGTACGAAACTGGTCGGGGTTCATTGAAAGCGCGTGCCACTTATGTGGTGGAAAATGGGGAGTTGGTAATCACGGCGCTGCCGTACCAGGTGTCCGGCAACAAGGTGCTGGAGCAAATTGCCGCGCAGATGCAGAAGAAAAAGCTGCCTATGGTGGTGGACCTGCGCGATGAGTCCGATCACGAAAACCCTACCCGGATCGTGATCGTGCCGCGTTCCAACCGGATCAACGCCGATGAGCTGATGTTGCACCTGTTCTCTACTACCGATCTGGAAAAAAACTACCGGGTAAATTTCAATATGATCGGCACCAACCGGCGCCCGCAGGTAAAGGGTCTGGTATTACTCTTGAAGGAGTGGTTGGAATTTCGAACCGAGACGGTCAGGCGGCGACTTCAGTACCGGCTCGACAAGATTCTGGATCGACTGCATATTCTTGAAGGTCTGCTCATTGCGTTCCTCAACATCGACGAAGTGATCGCAATCATTCGCAGTGAAGACAAGCCCAAGCCCGTTCTCATGAAGCGCTTCAATATCAGCGACCGCCAGGCTGAAGCCATTCTGGAACTGAAACTGCGTCAGCTAGCCAAATTGGAAGAAATTAAAATTAGAGCTGAGCAGGATGAGCTTAGTGCCGAGCGTAAGGCTATCGAACAGACACTGGGATCTGACGCGCGCCTTAAAACCCTGGTAAAAAACGAGATCAAGGAAGACGCTGAAAAATTCGGTGACGAACGAAAATCTCCTCTGGTAGAACGGGCCGAGGCCCAGGCTTTCAGCGAGATCGAACTGATATCCACCGAGCCGGTAACGGTCATTCTTTCCGAGCGCGGCTGGATCCGGGCTGCCAAGGGCCATGACGTGGAGGCCGACAAGCTGCAGTACAAGTCTGGCGACAGTTTCAAGCTGGCTGTCAGAGGCAAGAGTAACCAGCTGGCAGTTTTTCTAGACTCCACCGGTCGGGCTTACTCGTTGCCGGCGCACACCTTGCCGTCTGCCCGCGGTCAGGGTGAGCCGCTGACTGGCAAAGTTACGCCGCCGTCCGGTGCCACTTTTGAGGGGTTGGCTATCGGTGAGGAAAAACGTGAAGTGCTGTTGGCCTCGGATGCCGGCTACGGCTTTGTAACAACCCTGGCTGATCTGTACAGTAAAAACAAGTCCGGCAAGAATGTCCTTAATCTTCCTAAGGGTGGCAAGGTTCTGCCTGCCTGTTTGATAAATGACTATCAGACGGATCTGATTGTGGCGGTCACCAATGAAGGCCGCATGCTCATGTTTCCTCTAAAAGACTTGCCCAGACTCGCCCGGGGCAAAGGCAACAAAATAATCGGTATCCCCAGCGCCCGGGTTGCTGAGCGGTTGGAATTCGTCGTTGCACTGGCGGTCATCACAGCCGAGCAGTCGCTGACGGTGCACGCCGGGCGCCGACATCATAATCTGAAACTTTCGGATCTGGAGCATTATCGCGGTGATCGGGGTCGGCGCGGGAACAAGTTGCCGCGGGGGTTTCAGAACGTCGATCGGATCGAAGTGGTCTAACGCTAATCCCTTGCGCCGGTCGTCAGCAGGGAAGCGAGTCTTTCTGCCTGTTGATCCAGCAATTGCCGGTAACTGCCCAGGGCATTACTGCACAGCAGAGTGCGTTGTGGCTGAGGTTCCGCAAGCTCACCGAACTCCTCCGCCAGCAGGCGTGATTCACCACCCGCCATCTGATAGCTATTTTCACTTACCAACAGGGCATTATCCGGACAATCGTCGCAGAGCTGTCGCACCTGATCCAGCGTCGCACCGTGCAGATTGTCGAACTCTCCCGTAGTTGGCGAATAGAGGCCGGCTTCGAATTCGCCGCAATGGGCAGCAAGTCGTATCTTGGCATCCACCGGATGACCGGTGTCTGCCGCAATGATCTGTGGCAACAGCCTCAGATAAAGCTGGCCGGCACATATTGCATAGAAGCACTGTTCTTCTTCTAACTGGCTGCGATGAAAATCGACTATCACCTCACCATCTGTACAGTAGCTGACCGTGCCGCTGTAGAGCCTGCCGACGTTTTCCGCTATGAAGTATATTCGGTTCAAAAGATTGACCATGACATTCTTGTCGCAGGTGGAAGCGAGGTAGTGAAAATTGGCCAACCGGATACACAGTACAGCCCCGTTGATCATCTCGCTCTTTTGCTCCTGCTCTCTTTCTGGCAGGGGTTTCTCAGATAGCCGGCCTTCGGCATGCAGAAAGGTATAATCGGCGAGAAATTCCGCAGTGGCATTGTATTGCCGCACCAATCGAGCGATCTCGTTGTTCGTTTGCGGTTCGGGGCAGGTTTTTATTTCCCCATGGCGAATTTCCTGAATGGCATAGTTCAGCAGTCTTAGCGGAAAACTCAACAGGTATTGGAAATAACTCGAGCTCAACAGTATCGCCACCATGACAATGACGAGCGTTGCGATCAGAATAAAAATCAGAGTGTTTCCTGTGCCGGCTTCAATATAAGACAAATCCAGCTCTATATGCACAGTGCCGGCAATGGTGTTTTCCAGCTCGACAGGCGCCTCGTACTCTCCAAAAGCTGTGGGGATAGGTAAAAGGCTGAATGGTGGCGCCATTTCATTGGTAGAGATGGCTACGGTCTCGCCGTTGACATTGATTACCGCCGCTTCGGCGACCGCCAAGTCACGAGTCAACTGTTCGAGCACGACCCGCGTGCTTATCAGGTCGTTGGCCAATACCAGGTCGGTTACCTGCATGGCGGTCTGACGCGCAAGCGATGTGCCTAGAGAGTCTGCTTGCTGGCGCAAGAGATTCTGGTAGGTGTAGCTGCTAATCAGCCAGAATACGCACATGCAGAGCAGCAACAGACTGACTACGGCGATGGTAAATCGCGTCGCAATGCTGCCGCCCGGGGAACGCTGGCCACGGCCGCTATCTGGGGGTGGCGCCGAAGAGGCACTCTGTTGTTTTACTGTCAATTTGCCGCTCACTTGAGGCCTTATGGAACCAGCAAAACCCGGCTGGAAGTGTTCCGCAACGGGAGCCAGCATTCTCGATCGCACGTGACAGTTCTGCTTTGTCTTTTGTCCGATCAAACGCCCTACCCTGCATTGAATTGAATCGGCAGATGCAGAAGAATCTCGAAGGTTGAATGTGTCCGATTATCAGGCCGGACAGGCATTCAGAAACGGTTGCGACCCCGGCATTTGCTGGACCCAGGGGCATGCACGGCGGGTCTAGGCAAGCGTGATTTTTGAGCCCGCACCAGGGTGTTCACGAACCAGTCGCGGCACCAGATAACCCGGCAACCGGTCCCGCATTTGCGCGATCAGCTCAATTCCCCGGGCATCAGGGACATCGAAATGCAATACTCCGGAGACAGGATCCAGCAGGTGCAGGTAATAGGGGAGCACATTCATCTCAAAAAGGGTCTCGCTGAGCCTGGTTAATGCAGTCAGATTGTCGTTAACTCCGGCTAAAAGGACGCTTTGATTCAATAATTTGACGCCATTTGTCGCTAACTTGCCCAAACTAGACGCGACAAAGGGGTCCAGTTCGTTGGCGTGGTTGACGTGCAGCACTACAACCGGCTTGAGCCGCGATGAGGTCAGCCAGGCGATCAGTTCGTCGGTGACCCGCTGCGGAATCACTATCGGCATGCGAGTATGGATTCGCAAGGTACGCAGGTGGGGGATCGACGCTAGTTGGCTGGTAAGCCAGGCGAGTTGTTTGTCATTGGCCGCCAACGGATCTCCGCCGCTGTAAATAACTTCGGTTATCTCGGCGTTTTCACGTATGTAAGTGATCACTTTTTCCCATGATCTTCTTCCAGGAGTGTTGGATTGATAGTCGAAATGGCGGCGAAAACAGTAACGACAGTGAATAGCGCAATGGGGTGCCACTGTCAGTAACACCCTGCCGTGGTATTTGTGGAGCAATCCCGGCAGGCAATTGCTGCTGTTTTCTTCAAGCGGATCCCATTTACTGCCGTCGTTGGGTATTGGTAGCTCCCTGTCGAGGGGCAGGACCTGACGCAGCAAGGGATCATTCCAGTTGCGCTTTTCCATACGGTTCAGGTACGGGCGCGGAACCTTCAGGGGAAAGCTGTCAATGACCCGCGGGTCGAAGTTGAGTTCAGCAGAATCAAGTTGGAGAAAATTGAGCAATTCCTTTGGATCTGTAAGTAGATCGGCTAATATCTGTTGCCATTTTTCGGGGGCCTGCTCAGCGAAAACTTGTAAGTGGTCACTGGCGGCGGATGGCCCATCGGAGTCTGGCGACTCACAGGGGCTATTAGAGCCCTCAGGGTGGCAAAGCTCACGAAGTGGAATAATAGATTGTGGCATAGATCTCGTCCTGAATGACGGACGGATCATAGCAAGACAGAAAGCTTTGGGTAATTGCTAGCGAGGGAAATAATGGCGACATACTCCACTAACGAATTCAAAGGCGGACTGAAAGTCCTGGTAGATGGTGAACCCTGCTCCATTATGGAGAACGAAGTGGTAAAGCCGGGGAAAGGTCAGGCCTTTAACCGGGTCAAATTTCGCAATCTTAAGACCGGCCGGGTCTGGGAACGGACTTTCAAGTCGGGCGACTCTATCGAAGCTGCCGATGTTATGGAATCAAACATGGAGTACCTGTACAACGATGGTGAGTTCTGGCACTTCATGAAAACTGACGGCAGCTTTGAACAGGTACCCGTGGGGCAGGACGCTATTACCGAGGCATTGAACTGGCTGAAGGAGCAGGACGTCTACCAGGTCACCACCTGGAATGAAGAAGCTATTTCAGTGACCCCACCAAACTTTGTCGAGCTGGAAGTGACACAGACCGATCCCGGTCTCAAGGGCGATACTGCCCAGGGGGGTACGAAGCCAGCCACACTCAGTTCAGGTGCTGTGGTCAAGGTACCACTGTTCGTCAACGTGGGAGACGTGCTGCGGGTGGATACCCGTACCGGCGAATATCAGAACCGCGTTAACAAGTAGCGCGTCTGGCCGGCGATGGTGAACTGGAAACCGTCAGCACCAATCGAGATTCTGCGGCAGCGTGCCGAGATTCTGGCGGCAATCAGGGAGTTTTTTCGGGAAAAGGGCGTACTGGAAGTGGAGACACCCCTGCTTGCCCTTGCCACCGCCACTGATCCGCATCTGGAATCCATCAGCGTAACCGGTGTTTGCGGCGCTGAGAGTCAGGAATATTTCCTGCAAACCTCGCCGGAATTCGCAATGAAAAAACTGCTGGCTGCAGGCACCGGCTCGGTCTATCAACTCTGCAAGGCGTTTCGCCGCGATGAGCTCAGTCGGCGCCACAATCCCGAATTTACCATGCTGGAATGGTACCGGGTGGATTTCGATGAACAGCAATTGATGGGCGAAGTAGCCGAGCTGGTGTGGCGCATCAGTGGTCGACCGGAGCCCGCACGCATCACCTACGGCGATCTTTTCCAGCAGCATCTTGGCATTGATCCGCACCGCTGTGAAACCGCTGAACTTCTCGCTGTCGCCAAAGCGCATGTGGATTTCGAAGAGACCGGATACCGCCGCGACGAGCTGCTGCATCTGTTGCTGGCCCAGGTCATTGAACCAAAGTTATCCGACGATTGTTTTGTCTATGACTTCCCAGTTTCCATGGCTGCACTCGCGGCGATTGGCCCCAACATAGATGGACTGCTGGTCGCGAGGCGATTCGAACTCTTTATGGACGGCATGGAAATCGCCAATGGCTACTTTGAACTGGTGAACCCAGACGAGCAAAGACAGCGCTTTGAAGAAGATAACCAGCTACGGTCTCTGCTCCAACGCAGAAATTTGCCGGTCGATGACGAGTTACTGGCGGCGCTGCGACATGGCCTGCCGACCTGTGCCGGTGTAGCTCTGGGAGTAGACAGACTGGTGATGATCGCTACCGGAGCCGATGACATAAACCAGGTGATCAGCTGGGGCATTGCAGGGCAGAGACAACGTTCCTGAGCCGTCATCTTCCATGGTTGTTACTGGGATTGTCGAATGGGCTATAATACGCGCCCCCGCGCTGGCCGCTAATGGTCGGGAGGCGGCAATGACCCGGAGAACAGGCAATAAAATTCCCGCAGCAGAAATACAGGTTACAGGGGCTTAGCGAGCGCAGCTTCCAACCGGCAACTCACAGAAATTACTCACAGGAAACACCATGTCAGACCAGAATCCAACGATTATCTACACTGAAACCGACGAAGCGCCGGCGCTGGCTACCTACTCGCTGCTGCCGATCATCCAGGCTTTCGCCGGCGTGTCTGATATCAAGGTTGAGACCCGCGACATTTCATTGTCCGGGCGCATAATTGCCAACTTTTCAGATTTTCTTAGTGAAGATCAGCGTATCGGTGACGCGCTGGCGGAACTCGGTGAACTGACCCAGGATAGGCTCGCTAATATTATCAAGTTGCCAAATATCAGTGCCTCCATTCCCCAGTTGAAGGCGGCGATCAAGGAGCTGCAGGACCAGGGATATGACCTTCCGGACTACCCGGAAGAGCCCTCTACGGATCAGGAAAAAGATGTGAAAGCCCGCTACGACCGGGTCAAAGGCAGTGCAGTGAATCCGGTGCTGCGGGAAGGAAATTCTGATCGCCGGGCACCGGCATCGGTCAAGGCATATGCACGCAACAACCCTCACTCGATGGGGGCTTGGTCGCGCGACTCGAAAAGCCACGTTTCTCACATGGCTGCAGGGGACTTTTACGGCAGCGAGCAGTCGGTAACTCTTCAGGCCGCGACCGACGCGCGAATTATCTTCACTGGAGAAGACGGCTCCGAAACCGAGCTTAAAACCGCGATTGCACTGCTTCCGGGTGAAGTAATCGATTCCTCAGTCATGAGTCAGCAGGCGCTGGCGGAATTTCTCGCGCAAGAAATCGACGACGCCAGAAATCAGAACGTGCTGTTTTCTCTACATATGAAAGCCACCATGATGAAGGTTTCAGACCCGATTATTTTTGGGGAGGCGGTCAAAGTTTATTATCGGGATGTATTTGACAAGCATCAGGCACTGTTTGAAGAACTGGGAGTCGATGCGAATAATGGTATCGGCGATGTATATGCCAGGATAGCCTCATTGCCAGAGGACCAGCAGTCTGCGATCAAAGCCGATCTGGATGCGGTTTATCAATCCCGTCCGCCTATGGCCATGGTGGATTCTGACCGCGGCATCACCAACTTGCATGTGCCGAGCGACATCATAATCGATGCGTCCATGCCTGCAATGATTCGCGGATCTGGCCAGATGTGGGGTCCTGATGGGCAACAGCATGATACCAAGGCGGTGATTCCCGATCGCAGCTACGCGCGTATCTACCAGCAGGTAATAGAATTCTGTAAACAACATGGTGCCTTCGATCCCGTTACTATGGGCAGCGTGCCCAACGTCGGTCTGATGGCGCAGAAAGCCGAAGAGTATGGCTCCCATGACAAAACTTTCCAGGCTTCAGCCGCGGGCACGATAAGCGTGATCGACACTGCTGGCAACATATTAATGGAACATAAAGTACAGAACGGCGACATATTCCGCATGTGTCAGACCAAGGACGCGCCTGTTCGCGACTGGGTAAAGCTGGCGGTTAATCGGGCCCGTGCGACCGGAGTCCCGGCCGTTTTCTGGTTGGATCAGAATCGAGCCCACGATGCGCAGCTAATAGAGAAGGTGAACAGGTATCTGCAGGATCATGATACCGATGGTCTCGAGATTTTGATCAAGGCTCCCGAGGATGCCATGCAGTTGTCTCTGGAGCGCATCAAGAATGGCGAGGACACAATTTCCGTCACAGGTAACGTTTTACGCGATTACCTGACCGACTTGTTCCCGATCCTGGAGCTGGGCACCAGTGCCAAGATGCTGTCTATCGTGCCGCTGATGAACGGTGGCGGACTGTTTGAAACTGGCGCCGGTGGTTCAGCGCCAAAGCATGTGCAGCAGTTTGTCAGGGAAGGTCATTTGCGCTGGGATTCGCTGGGCGAATTCCTGGCTCTGGCCGCGTCGCTGGAGCATCTTGCAGCCCTGACCAGTAACGATCGAGCTAAAACACTGGCGACCACTCTCGATACGGCAACCGGTCAATTTCTTAACAATAACAAGTCGCCATCTCGTCGCGTAAACGAACTGGACAATCGCGGTAGCCACTTCTACCTGGCCATGTATTGGGCTCAGGCGCTCGCTGAACAGTCTGAGGACGCGGAGCTGCAAGCTCGCTTCGCACCCCTGGCGCAGGCTCTGGTTGACAATGAACAACGGATAGTCGACGAGTTGAACGGCGCCCAGGGAGATGCGGTCGATATAGGCGGTTATTACCGGCCTGATGCGGACAAGTGCTCTGAAGCAATGCGCCCCAGTGCGACGCTGAACGCCGCTCTTGCGGCACTCTAGCTGACCTGTTGGCGCCTGATTGCCGGGCTTTGCCGGTAATGCGCATCAGTGCTCTTTCATCCTGGACCCGGTTCATTGCCCACCTGCCGGCCATCTCTTATTATGGATGACCGTCAAAGAACCAGTCTAAAGAGAAGCAAGATGGAAGCAGATGCCTGGCAACGATATCAGCAAGCCCATGCCTTTTCCCTGGCCAGGCCAGACGAATTTTGGGGCGCGGCTGCACGGGAGCTAATCTGGCACAAATCCTGGGACAAAGTACTCGATCTGGAAACAAGCCCCCACGGACACTGGTTTGTCGGAGGCGAGATCAACACCTGCTTCAATGCAGTCGATCGGCATGTTGAGGCCGGTCGCGGTGCGCAAACAGCCCTGATCTACGACAGCCCGGTGACCGGCAATCAGGTGGTGAAATTCAGCTATCAGGAACTTAAGGAGCTGGTAGCCAGATTCGCCGGGGTGCTCTTGGAAAAAGGAGTTAGAAAGGGCGACCGGGTCATCATCTATATGCCAATGATCCCGGAGACGGCAATCGCCATGCTCGGTTGCGCCAGGATCGGTGCCATCCATTCGGTGGTATTTGGTGGTTTTGCTGCCAATGAACTGGCGGTGCGAATCGACGACGCCAAACCCGATGTAATCGTTACGGCAAGCTGCGGAATCGAAGTCAATCGCGTTATTCCCTACATGCCATTGCTGAATGAGGCGATCGAACTGGCCGGCCACAAGCCTACGCAAGTGCTGGTGGTGCAGCGGGAGCAATGCCCGGTAGAACTGGATCCCCACCGCGACGCTGACTGGTTGGATGCAATGGCCGGCGCGCATCCGGCGGACTGCGTTTCCCTGTCGGCGACCGATCCCCTGTATATTCTCTATACGTCGGGTACCACCGGCGTTCCCAAGGGCGTAGTCAGGGACAATGGTGGTCACGCGGTGGCGTTGAACTGGAGTATGGGCGCTATCTATGGCATGAATCCCGGCGATGTGTTCTGGGCTGCCTCCGATGTTGGTTGGGTGGTGGGTCATTCCTATATCGTTTACGGACCCTTGCTGCGCGGCTGCACGACCATTCTCTACGAGGGCAAGCCGGTCGGCACACCTGACGCCGGAGCATTCTGGCGGGTGATTGCCGACCACGGTGTAAAAGCATTATTTACTGCCCCGACAGCATTCAGGGCGATCAAGAAAGAGGACCCCGAAGCCGAGTTATTGCGAGCCTATGACATGAGCCGATTCGACGCGTTATTTCTGGCTGGAGAACGCACCGATCCCGATACGCTCGGCTGGGCAGAAAACAAGCTCGGCGTACCGGTTATCGACCACTGGTGGCAGACAGAGACGGGGTGGTCTCTGGCGGCCAATCATCGTGGCATGGGCCTGTTACCGGTCAAGCCCGGCTCCCCGACGGTGCCCTCGCCGGGCTGGCAGCTTGAGGTCCTCGATGAACATTGCCAGCAAGTTCCCGCCGGTCAGGTGGGTGCACTGTGTGCCAGACTGCCGATGGCGCCCGGTGCACTGTTGACATTGTGGAACGCCGAGGAGCGTTTCCAGCAAAGTTACCTGGCCGAGTTTCCTGGGTATTACAAGACAGCGGATGCAGGTTTTATTGATGAAGATGGCTATGTGTTCGTCATGAGCCGCACCGACGATATCATTAATGTTGCCGGTCACCGGCTTTCCACCGGTGGCATGGAAGAAGTGCTGGCCAGTCATCCGGACGTCGCTGAATGCGCGGTCATTGGCGTTGCCGATCAGTTAAAAGGGCAGCTGCCAGTCGGATTCCTGGTATTGAAAGCGGGCGTAGTCAGAGAAGCAGAGGATATCGTGACCGAGGTGGTGCAGCTGGTGCGGAAGCAGATTGGTCCGGTGGCTGCCTTCAAGCAGGCAACGGTGGTGCAGCGTTTACCCAAAACCCGGTCCGGAAAGATCCTGCGTGGCACCATGCAGAAAATAGCGGACAATGAGCAATACCGCATGCCGGCAACAATAGATGATCCGGCAATCCTGGACGAAATACGGAAGGCGCTTTGCGATCTTGGCCTGGCCGACGCGAGGCGCAGCACTCCCTAGACACCGATGAACAGGGAATCCGGAAATTTATTTGTGAATCTTCCCGCTGATCTGCAAGCAGAGGCGTTCGAAAGCTTGATGGAAAGCGGGCAGGTGAAAGTAGAGCGAATTGTTTCAAAAGGGCATGTTTCTCCCGACCGCTTCTGGTACGACCAGGCACACAGTGAATGGGTGCTTGTGCTTCAAGGGGCGGCGATCATTCAAGTGGAGAAAGACGAAGGTAACAAAGACTATCATCTGGAACCCGGTGATTTTCTGAATCTCCCGGCCCATATCCGACACCGTGTGGCGTGGACAACGCCAGATACCGAGACCATCTGGCTTGCCATCCACTACCCGACAGGAGATTGAGATGAAGCGATTTGAAAAACTGCTTACTTCAATGGGTTCGACGGCGCGAACGCTGGTCATGGCAGGGCTGCTAATCCTGCCGCTTGCCTGTCAGCCAGATAGCACGGAGCCAACTGCGCAATCGGCAGATGTATTGCGAGTGATTACTTCAGGAGGTTTCACCGCGGCCTATAATGAACTGGCGCCTCGATTCGAAGAGCTGTCCGGTATTATTCTGGAAACCGAATTCGGCGCATCATCCGGCGGCGCGGCTGATTCCATCCCCGAACGATTGGCGCGGGGAGAACTATTCGACATGATCATTCTGTCCAGGGCATCACTGGACAATCTCACCGAGCAGGGTTTCACGGTACCCGAGTCGCGTACCGACCTCGTGCTCTCTCAGATTGGTATGGCCGTGAGGGAAGGAAGTCCAGTGCCGGATATCAGTACTGCCAACAAGTTCAGGCAGGTTCTGCTGAATGCGGCGTCGATCGGATATTCGGCCAGCGCCAGTGGTACGTACCTGTCGAGAGAGTTGTGGCCCGCCATGGGCGTCTGGGCCGACATCGAGGGGAAAAGCCGTCGTATAGTCAGCGAACGCGTAGGCGCAGTAGTGGCTCGGGGCGAAGTCGAAATCGGCTTTCAGCAGGTCAGCGAACTGCTGCCAATTGCAGGCATCGAGTTTGTCGGCCCGCTACCCGACGAGGTGCAGCGGGTGACGACGTTCTCGGCGGCCATTACCAGGAATGCCAATAATGTCGATCAGGCCCGTCAGTTGATTGATTACCTCGCCTCCGCGGCCGTGGCGCCGGTTATCCAGGGACAGGGCCTGGAACCTGTTGTCATGGAAAGGAATCGTTGAGTGGCACGGGTCGCGGCAGCGCCCAGGTTGGCGCAAGCAGTCAGCTATACGGAGACAAGATTCTGTGGCTGAAGTTGGCGACTATTCTCTGAGCCTTCTCTTGATAATTGGTCTGAGTGCTTTTTTTACCGGTGTCTTGCACGGCGCTACCGGTATGGCAGGCGGCGTAGTGATGACGGCCATCCTCTCTCACCTGTTGGGCATTAAAACAGCGATTCCAGTGATGACCTGCGCGCTGGTAGTCAGCCACTTCTCGCGGGTAATTATTTATCGACAGAACACACAGTGGGCCACGGCCCGAACAGTTCTGCTTTTCGGATTGCCGACAACTATTGTGGGCGCATTGGTTTTTACCCGGCTTGATCCAACCACCGTGGCCATCGTGTTCGCTCTGTTTCTATCGGCATCATTTCCCATCAAGTACTGGGCCAGGCGGCATGAATTCCGAACCGGGCCGGCGCTGCTGGCGGTTGCCAGCGCAGTTTGGGGGATGCTGGCAGGCAACGTAGTTGGTCCGGGGTTTTTCCTCGCACCGTTTCTGCTGGGAACCGGCATGGACCGTCTCAGCTTTGCCGGCACTCTGGCTACCGTGACGCTGGCTATGAACCTGGTAAAAACTCTGGTTTTTGGTTCCACTGCACTGCTTAATCAGGAGCTGGTTGTCATGGGATTGGCGCTTGGGATTATCACCATTCCCGGAAACTGGGCGGGCAGTAGGTTGCTCAGGAACATGACTGACAGCAGTCACGGAAAAATAGTCGACCTTCTTACCCTTTGCCTGATAGTTAACTTTTTCTATTTGGCCGTTGTCTGAGGCATACTAGCTTCCTACTTTGCTCCCACAACAAACAACAATAACAGTCTGATGAAACTGACTAAAAATCAACTTGCCGATCTCGGAATCCTGCTGGTCCTTTTCCTGTCCACCGGCTGGTATTTATGGGATACCTGGCAAGCTTCCACGGAAATTTATAATCTGATTTTTGTGTTACCTCTGGCGATTATCATTCTGCTGCTGTGCCTGACGACTTTTTTACGGGAATTGATCTTCGCATCGCCGGGTCCTGATCTGCCGACGGAAAGGCAGAGCGGGGACGCTGAACCTTCAATAATGCCGACGGTGCTCCTGTTTGCAGGCTATGTGTTGTCACTGCCGTGGCTGGGATTTGATGTTGGTACTTTCGCATTTGTTGGGCTGTTTCTGCAGCTGGCCGGAGAGAAGATATGGTGGTGGGTGCTGGGATATAGCCTTGCCTTCGCCTTCTGCAGTGCGCTTTTCTTTTCTTTTATGTTGCCTTACCCCATGCCCTTGTTACTGCTGCCGGGTGGCAACTGATCATGTTTGATCCGAATGCCATTCTCGCCGGATTTGCGCTGTTGTTCTCCAGTTTTAGCCCGTGGGTCGTTGTGGTGCCGGGCATTCTGATTGGTCTGACGTTTGGAGCTATCCCCGGGCTGCAGATTTCCATTGCCATGGCAATTTTTCTGCCTGTGACACTGTATATGGATTTCATGCAGGCCATGTTATTTCTGACAGCGATTTTTACGGGAGGCGCCTTTGGCGGCAGCATCCCTGCAATCTTAATGAATATACCTGGCACCTCTTCATCGATTTCGACCACTTTTGACGGCTATCCTATGGCCCGCCAGGGCCGGCATAACCAGGCCCTTGGCGTGGCGCTGGGGGCATCTTGCCTGGGGGTAATCATCGGTTACGCTATCTTGCTGCTGCTTATCGGAGTGCTGTCGGAAGCGGTACTCAAGATCGGCCCGGCCGAGATGTCCGCCTTGATACTCTGGGGTATCACTTTAATCGCCAGCCTGGGAGGTAATAGCCCATCCAGGGGCGTAATTGCCGGACTGTTCGGGCTGTTGCTTGGCACCATTGGCTTCAGCGAGGCAGGGGTGACCCGCGGTACTCTCGGGCTTGATTCGCTACTGGACGGCATCCCGGTGATCCCGGCCATGATGGGTATGTTCGCCGCTTCGGAATTGTTCCGGTTGGTCAATGCGCGTTACCTGGTGGAGGACGATGAGGCGCGCAAAGTCAGTCTGCCGGAAATTTTGTCTGGCTTTCGAAGTACATTCCGCTTCGCTGGCGTAATGGGACGTGGAAGCCTTATTGGTGTGATCGTTGGCGCTATTCCGGGCGTCGGCTCATCGATTGCCAATCTGCTTTCCTACGTCGAGACCAAACGCCGTTCTCGCGATCCGGAAAGTTTCGGCACCGGCAATCCTGCCGGCATTGTCGCCTCGGAGTCCGCCAACAGCACCTCGGAAGCCGGCTCGCTGGCTACCCTACTAGCCCTGGGCATTCCGGGCGGAGGGGCGACTGCGGTTATGCTGGCAGCGTTCACCATGCACAATATTACCGGCGGACCGGTTTTTATTCGTGAACAGTCCGATATAGTTTACGCGATAATTCTAGCTAATTTCGGCCAGGCCTTTCTTCTCATCGGCCTCGGTTTGCTTTTTATTCCGTTACTGGCCAATGTAGTGCGGGTGCCAATGCGCTACCTGATACCCTCGGTGCTGGCGCTGTCGGTTTTTGGTTCCTACGGACTGGCTGGAAGCCTGTCGGGTCCCATAACGTTGATGTCGTTCGCTCTTCTGGGGCTGGTATTCAAGCGCTATGACTATTCGATTCCAGCCTGTGTAATTGGTTTGCTGCTGGGTGGTATGGCGGATGAAATGATGATTTATACCCACCAGATCAGTGGCGGGCAGTTCAGTTATTTGCTGCAACGTCCGGTGGCAATGACTTTTCTGCTGTTGCTGTTCCTGTCGCTGTTTGGCGGCCGTCTTATTGCTTACCTGCGTCGCCTGGCAGGCAGCAGCTAGTCTGGATGATCGAGCAATAGAGCGAACAGATACCGGCAACTCGCTATAATCAGCCGTGACTTATTTATTGAACCCTGGTTAATGGAACCTGCAGCTTGATCAGTAAGGAAACCGATGTACTGGTAATCGGTGGCGGCAATGCCGGCCTCTGCGCCGCTATCACTGCGCGCGAAGCAGGCGCGCGTGTCATGCTGGTTGAACACGCGGATCGGAACATGCGGGGCGGCAATTCTCGTCACACCCGCAATCTTCGCGCCATGCATCAAGGGCCCCTTGCGACATTATCGGATTCTTATTCAGAGGAAGAATATTGGCAGGACATTGTGCGTGTCACCAGAGGAAAAACCGACGAAGCACTGGCGCGACTTACCATCAGAAACAGCGGTTCGCTGGTTACATGGCTCGAGAACCACGGTGTCCACTTTCAACCGGCGTTAAGCGGAACCCTGAATCTATCCCGAACCAATGCATTTTTCCTTGGCGGCGGCAAGGCGCTGGTTAATGCGCTCTACCTGGCTGCTGAACGACTTGGCGTCGTAATTGAATACAGTGCCGAGGCCCAATCCCTGGTCATAGAGAATGGTCGGTTTCAATCCGCATTGATTCATGGAAGTGATGATGAACTCGAGGTGAAAGCGCAGGCCCTGGTGACCGCCAGTGGCGGGTTTCAGGCCAATACCGCCTGGCTCAGGGAAGTATGGGGAGAAAGGGCGGACAACTTTATTATCCGGGGTACTCCTTACGCTCAGGGTCGCATGCTGAAAGAGCTATTGCGCCATGGCATGAAGTCAGTGGGCAGCGCCGACCAGTGCCATGCGGTGGCCATCGATGCCCGGGCACCGAAATTCGATGGCGGGATTGTCAGCCGGCTGGATAGTGTCCCGTTTGGTATTGTGGTCAACAAAAACGCAGAGCGTTTTTACGACGAGGGGGAAGATTTCTGGCCCAGGCGCTACGCAATATGGGGCCGGCTGGTGGCGGAACAGCCCGATCAGATTGCTTACTCAATTATTGATTCCAGGAGCATCGACAAATTTATGCCCTCAGTTTTCCCAGCCATCAGGGCAGATTCCATAGCCGAGCTGGCACTCCGACTCGAGCTGGACGGAGAGAAACTTTCGGCTACAATCCGCCGCTTCAATGAATCTATAGTTGGTGGGCAATTTGATCAGAACAATTTGGATGACTGTCATACTGAGGAACTGCAGCCGCCTAAATCTCATTGGGCGCGAGTTATTGATTCACCGCCGTTCTATGCCTATCCGCTGCGTCCCGGAATCACTTTTACCTATCTCGGGGTGGCAGTGGATGCTCAGGCAAGGGTCATTAGGGCCGACGGGGTGGCTTGCGAGAACGTCTTTGCGGCCGGAGAAATTATGGCGGGAAATATCCTCGGGCAGGGGTATTGTGCGGGGATGGGGATGAGTATCGGCGGAGTCTTCGGCAGGACCGCCGGCATGGCGGCGGTGCAGCAACTATGAACATGATTGCTACAGACGCCCGCAATGAGAATGCTGCAGAACTCAAGCGGGTGCTGGAAATCTGTAATGCCTGTCGCTATTGCGAGGGATTTTGCGCGACATTTCAGGCACTCTCTCTCCGCCGCGAGATAGAGTGGTCAGAGCTCGACTACCTGGCCAATCTCTGTCATAACTGTACGGCCTGTTATCACGCCTGCCAGTACGTTCCGCCGCACCAGTTTAGTATTAACGCCCCTCTTGCTTTCAGCCGTCAGCGGCAGGACAGCTATCAGCGTTATGCCTGGCCCAGTTTCATGGGCTCTTTGTTTCAGAGAAATGGGCTCGTGGTGTCGCTGGCAATCGCCCTGTCTTTAACTCTGACCATGTTACTTGGCTCCACAGTGATCAATCGCGAAGTGCTGCTGTCGCGACAACTCTCCCCCGGTGCATTTTATGAGATTGTCAGCCACGAATTAATTGTAATTACTGCGGGCTCAATTTTTCTTTTTGCCATGCTGTCGATGGCTATGGGTCTGAGGGAGTTCTGGCGGGCTTCAATTGGTGCCCGGAGACCATCCCCGGCCTCCCTTTGGCAGGCCATCAAGAGTGCGTCTACTTTGCGGTATCTGGGCGGCGGCCACGGTGCGGGCTGCAACACGGCCGATGAATCGTTCAGCAATCACCGGCGGATATTTCACCAGCTGACCATGTGGGGATTTTTACTCTGTTTTGCCGCAACCTGCAGCGCAACGTTCTATGAATACGCGTTGGGACAGCTCTCGCCGTTTCCCTATTTTAGTGTGCCAGTCGTGCTCGGCACTGTCGGTGGGCTGGGACTGCTGGTGGGTCCTGCCGGGCTTGTCTGGATCAAACGGCGCAGCGACCCGCGGCCGCTTAATCTTCAGCAACACGGAATGGACTACGCCTTTCTGGCACTGTTGTTTCTTATCAGTCTGACCGGTTTGCTATTGCTTCTAGTGCGGGAGACTGCCGCCATGGGTGTACTCCTGCTTCTCCATCTTGGCCTAGTATTTTCCTTCTTCGTCACCTTGCCCTATGGTAAGTTTGTTCACGGAATTTACCGGTTTGCCGCGTTGATGATGTTCCACGGGGAGAATCAATAGAGTGATCGGTTACCTCGGATATAAGGATCAGCGAAAAGTGTTGTCTGACAGGCCAGGTGCATTCTGCTTCCGATTGAACAATCTTCTCAGCCTCCGAACTGGCGGGCTGCTGTTATGTCTTTGCATCGGGCTCAATCAGGCCGTCGCGCAGGATCAGCCCTTTCCTGATCGCCCGGTGACTATCGTTGTACCTTTTGGGGTTGGAGGAAGTGCCGACCGAATGACGCGGACCATGTCCAATTTTCTCGCTGACGAACTGGGTCAACCTGTTAATGTAATCAACCGGCCGGGCGCCGGGACTCTGATTGGTGCGAACTACTTTCTGTCCAGACCCGATGATGGGTATACCCTGTTCGCCTCCGGGTTCTCTCCGTACCTGATCAATACCGTACTCAATGGCAGTGCCGAATACGGCATCGACGATTTCGCTTACCTGAATTTTCAATGGTTTGACGAAGATCTCATCGCGCTCTACCACAAAGCGCCCTACAGAGATCTGGAGGAGTTACTGGAAGCCATTCGAACCAGGCCCAAGGCTGTGCGTGGCGCCGTAGTAAAAGGATCAGCCGGCCATCTCACTGCTAACCTGTTACTCGAGGCCAACGGTATTCCTCTCGAAAACCTGAACCTGGTGGCTTACAACAGCGGCGGCCTGGCCCGCGCGGCCGTCGCTGGCGGCGTGGTGGATTTCATTATCATCAGCGCCCGAGGCTGCGAAGGCATAGCCGAATATCTCAAGCCACTGGCGGTAAATAACGATGTCGCAAATGAAATCTGGCAAGTGCCTCCGTTGAACCATCTGCTGGAGCCACTCGGCACCAGGGTGCCGGTCTTGCCGGGATCGATTCGTGGCTACGCTACTTCTGAAGTGTTCAGGCAGCAGTATCCGGAGCGATTTGAAGTACTGCAGCGGGCTCTTTCACAGGCGATGTCCAATGTTCGCCTCCAGGACATGCTGGACCGCGCATCCATAGGCCGTCGCTGGATTGGACCGGAGGCCTCCATGGAGCTGATGCGGGAAAATTTTGAACTGTATACCGAGTACTCCCACCTGTTGCAGTGAGAACCAGGCTCAGTTGGAGCCGGAAACTCGGATCCCGAACGGGTCTATTTGAATAAGTGCCCCCTCCATGGCCGTCATATCGTGAATGGCAACGCCCTGTGCCTCGTGATACCCCACAGCAAAAATTTTCACCGCCGTTTTTGAATTTTGAGGCAGGCTGAGACTGGCAGAGTCAAACCCCTGGGGAATAGAGGTGGTGATGACATCCAGCTCGTCAGGATCGTCCTTCAGCAGATCGTACTTCTGGGCATACCACTCGCCCTTGGTGGCAGGAATTCGGGTTGCGGCAGTTTCATCGTAGACGAAAACAACATCAACTTCCGTTATCAGGATGGCATTAAAATCCAGTAGTGACTGAACCAACACATTGCGAAGACCATTCTCTGCGTAAGCAGAGAGAGGCGTTGCCAGCCACATCACGGCTGTCAGCAGGCTAGCTGAAAGCACTATTATCCGGTTTCCAACTCCAGCGCACATGGTTTCTCCTGTCATTGAAATAGGTCGTAGTTGAGCCAATACGCCCGGGTTGAGTCCGACTAAAGCGGGTCGGGTTTGGCTACTGCCAATTATCCTGAGGGAAGTATGAAGAGTCTACCGCCCGAGACAAAAGGCAGATTATTTCTTGTGGTTCACTGTATTTCGCTGACGCCTTGGGGAGTCAAAAGCGTTCCGCACCGGCACTTGCAGAGCCAGTAGAAGCTGAGCTGGGGGTCAGGTTATTTTGAAAAAGCTCGATAGTTGAGCTTATGAGGCAAGGCTTTCCGGGCTAACAGAGCAGGATTCACTCTGCTAACCCGGTTCAACCAATGTTTGAGTTACTGAACATTCACGCTTATGAACTCATAAGTCGATTTGCCGCCGTCAAACGCTCGGACTTGCAGTTGGTATTCGCCGGGCTCGGTGAAGATAATTTCGGTCGTAGCACTGCCATTGGTTACTTCGGAAAAAAGCGGCTCGGAGGTAATGGTGGCCGGTCCGCGCCAGACCGTGTAAGACACTGTGAGTTTATCTCGAGGAGGTGAAGGCTTTTCCTTCGTGCCCCGCACGTCGGTCTGCAGGTGCGGGACGTTGGTCGGGATTGCCAACGCCCCGTCCGGACGGGTCAATAGCGGTGTTCGGTTCCACTCATTGACCGTGCGAGGTTCATTCCGCGCTGGCTCCGGTTCCGGCAGACCGTCATCCGTGACCGAGGCAGTAATTGTCAGTGTGGCTGGCAGTCGGACAGATGTTGCAGAGAGTACGCTGAGTTCGGGTGGCTGATTGGCCAGCACTTTGGGATCCGGTGTGTATCCACCGTACTCGTCGATTTCCCACTCCGCCTGCAGCCAGCCAATAGCCTCGAGGGTTTGGCCCTGAGAGGTAAGCCGCCAGACGATTTCACGCGCTCCGAAATCAGCCGGAACGTTTACGGTGAATATGTCTCGATTTTCCCTGGTTTGAAAATAAGTAGGCTGGTTCTGGATATTGTCCAGTCCGGCCATGTCGATGAAATTATCAGTTCCAACGGGGATATGGACTTCTTCACTGTAATTTCGGTTCAGGTATCCAAAATGCATGTCGAAGCTGCCGTCTTCGTTTCTCGACCAGCCCTGGAAGATGGGCTGGATGGTCTGACCAGAATCGTATTTAAGTTGGTAGGGCAGATGATCCCGCTGAGCCAGAACCAGCTGGAAAGGATTGATCAGCGCCAGTAGGGCAAGTAAACCCAGGACGCCATTGAACTTGCGTATTGACATGTCGTTCTCTCCGGCAAAAATGCAGGACTCCATACCAC
>JAYPVG010000005.1:49736-61264 GCA_038134485.1 Pseudomonadales bacterium | reverse complement strand
CCATACCACCGCTTATCGATTGCCTGTTGGAGTCCAAAGGCCAAAATTTAGTTGAGTTCTTATTGTTGTTAAAGTCGGTATTCAACTACCTAGCACACTTGAGGGCTGTGGATTCTATTCCAAGAACGTCGTCTTCCAATCCTGCCCTCGTGAACAGGGGCACATGGTGGGCGTATCCGACCATGTGCC
The DNA here is from genome assembly GCA_038134485.1 of Pseudomonadales bacterium. GTDB lineage: Bacteria > Pseudomonadota > Gammaproteobacteria > Pseudomonadales > Pseudohongiellaceae > NORP240. The sequence continues at coordinate 61,075 of JAYPVG010000005.1, read as the reverse complement.
CTTTTCCTTCACTATGAGCTTTCCTTAATCGTCATCACCCGAGGATGAAGCGATACCGCTCATCAAGGTCTGACGTCGATCCAGCTCGGCGATGTACTCGTCATCGGTCATGGAATACCAGCCCAACCAGGAGAAACTCATTTCATCAATCGTGCGCCCGCCGTCCCCGGTCCAGTTTCTGGCGTCGTGGTTACCGGGATTGCTTTCGGTATTGTCGAAATAGCTGATTATATGGGCCACTGTGCCGGCCGGAACCAGCGGTGCAACATCATCGTCATAGTTGTAGATGGTGTGCCAGTTATAATCCCAGTGGGCGCAGCTGATCAGTTCAGTTTTGGCGGTCGCACCTTCAGACGGGTAGATTAATTCCAGGCATTGATAGGCTCCCAGGCCATGCATGTGCGGCTGGAAGGCCGTGATCGTAGCATTGGTGTGGAAGTACACGTAGCCATCGGTTCGCACTACCTCACCACCAGGAATATCAATCAGACTCTGGCGCTGACCCAGTTGCTTCGACCAGCGACGATACTGCGGCACATAGCCTTCAGGGTAGAAAACGATTCCCAGTTCGACTTTCGCATTGGTTTCCACGCCGACCGGGTGCATGTGATAGGACAGGCGTACTTCGCTGTCGGGTGGCAGCAGAACGCCGGAATTCTCCGGGTAAATTTCTGCGCTCTTGCCAGAGGCGTATTCAACCAGGAACTGGTCCTCATTCGGGTTGGTCCGGTCATTGTCGCTTGAGGCGTAGGAAAGTGCGTGGTGCACTACTCGCCGTGAGGCATCGTCGACGGTGCGAGTCTGAATCGCCTTGATGTAGCGGCCTTCTGTCATTTTTCCGATCAGGTCTGTCGAATAAATATCCCCAAACAGATCAGGCCCAACAGCAGGCACAGTGTATTCCCAGGTCACTACCATGTCGGGCTCGCCTATGCTCCAGTCAGAGGAGGTAGCGAACGTCTTGGCTGCGGGAAGATCTGACCGATTGCCCTCCGGTGCTCCTGCGTTAACCCAATTGGAGATCATGGCGACTTCCGCGTCGCTCAGTGATCGATCATTCTTGAATTGCTGAATGCCGATGGTACGGTCGATATGCCACGGTGGCATCTCCCGGGCGTTAACCTTCAATTGAATAAGGGGCGCCCCGGGCCTGACCTCTTCGTAGGGTAACAGCGACCTGGGTGCTATACCCTCTGGTCTGTGGCATTCCTGGCAGTTTTCTTGCAGGATCGGCATGATATCGCGCGAAAAGGTGATTTCCTGGCTACTGTTTTGCGCGGAGACAGACATCGAGGCAAGCAAAGTCAGCGCACCAATTACGGTGGCCGAAAGGGCTCCCCATGCCTGAGATTTGCGGTAGTTGTTAGCATTCATAGCTACACTCCTGAAGGTTAGGGCGATGGATCTTAAAGTTATTCTTGAGCCTGCTGCGCTGGGCAAGGCGGATACTGCAAATTCCGATCAGGCTGGCTGATTTACTACAATAAGAGTTTCTAGCAGGTGTTATAAGAGATTAACCTTTTAGAGGTTTAAAAATGTGCCACTAAGGGCTTGTTCTGTCAAGCAAATTGAGGCTGGAATCAGCCAGAATTGACGGATCGCACAAAATTGTGCCGCGAGGGTCGCCTGGTCGGCAGATTTTGATGTTTACCCTTACTTGCGGCAGGTGCCCGGGAACTCTATGAGAGACCGAGCCGCAGCAGTCAACGGCTGGAATTAGCGCTACGGTGCAGGTGAAATCCGCGCTGTGGCCAGCTCCGAAGAAATTCGGAGCGAGTATTCCAGGCAGCAATGGCCCTCTCCCGGTCTTTATCGAGGACAGCCTCTGCCACCCGTAACCTGGTCGTATGGTTGGTTTCCATAATATCCCGGGTTTCCTCGTAGGTTGCGTTCGTGGAGCTCACACTAACCTCGTTCCACAGGATGCGGATGAAAAGCTCCATCAGCGTGTTATCTGACATTCGACCCAGCAGGGTCATTAGTGTTGCGGAAACCTTGAACGACTCTTCAGTTGCATAATGCGCCTGGGAAAGCTGCCTTTGCTCCTGAACAAAAGCGGATAACTCTGCCCAGAGCTGATCATCATTGCATTCTACAGCTTGCCCGATGATCGCTGTCACCAGAGGATCGGCACAATCCATAAATCGAAAGTTTTTGATGTTTCTGTCCCTGAGGTCAAGAGACGACAAAAATTGACTGGCTGCTCTGATGGCGGTATCGATACTTGGCCTGCGGGTAAAATAACCGCCACCTTTGCCGGGTTTGATTGTCAACAGCTGCTCGTGCTCAAGCATGCGTGCGGACTGACGCAGAGTAGGCAGGCTGACCCCGATTTCCTTTGCCAATTCGCCCTCCGAGCCAAGGTATTCACCGGCCGGCACGGCTACTATGTGTTCCCGAAGGAGATTGGCGACTCGATCCGCAGTGGAGGTTGACTGAGCTACAGGAATGATTTTAGCCATAAAATTGATTGCGGCACTTGTTGGGATAACCGCAGAGTTCTCTTATTTACGAGTTCTATCTTTCGTTAAAGTTCCCGATTATCTATTGCGTGCCACGAAATAGCTGATGCAAGAAATTAGAGTGTGCATCGGCTCTAACCGTGCTGCATAAATCTCTAGCGCGAGAGCTAGATATAACTGTCGGTCCTTCAAAAGCGCGAGATTCTAACCCATAAAAGCCGTGCAATACACCACTCTGTGTATTCAGCGGATCCCCGAGGCGTTGCCATCATTCCTGCGGCCAAACGGGTATGCGCTCAGACATGGTTTGCAGCCCGTGGCACAGTATCGGGTTTGCCAGAGGCCCGGCACATAAGTCGATGTCAGCTTGCCAAGGATCCAGTAGAGATGTTAATTTCGATCGCCGGTAACCAGTAAAAGTTTTAACTGTAATAATAATCGGATCGTTGATACTTGCAACGCTATCCTCTTGACAGGAGATGCCAATGTACAAAGCAACAAAAAGATTGATGACGTATTGTGTTGCCCTGTTGTCCAGCTCTATAGGCTTGCTGCCAGCTATCGCTCAAGCGCAATCTACCGCGGAAATCCCCAGACTCGATAATGGGCTGCCCAACCTGCAGGGTACCTGGGATTTTCGTACCATTACCCCCCTTCAGCGTCCCGCCGAATACGGTGAACTCGCAGTGCTGAGTGCCGATCAGGCAGCGGAATTCGAGATTGCGCGCCGGGTCGAACTTGACCGGGATAATTTCACAGATGAAACGACAACCGGCGACTATAATGAGTTCTGGTACGATCGCGGAAGCGAAATTCTTGAGAGTTTCAGAACCTCGCTGATAACCTCGCCAGACAATGGTCGGCTGCCGGAAATGACCGAGTTCGCGCAAAACCTGGCCGCAGAATCCCGCAGTGCCGCGGCGCTAAATGAGGGCATCGAAGTCAGACCCCTGTCGGAGCGCTGCATTATGGGGTTCAATTCGGGTCCGCCCATGCTGCCCAGTGCTTACAACAACAATGTGCAGCTCGTGCAGACTGATGATCATGTGTTAATTCACAACGAAATGGTGCACAACGCCAGGATCGTCAAGATGGACACCGATCAGCATCTGGATTCTCCGCGCAAGTGGGAGGGCGACTCGATCGGATACTGGGACGGCGATACACTGGTGGTTGAAACCAGAAATTTCGCTGGTGCTACCTCTTTTATGAATTCCAGTGAAAATATGGAACTGGTCGAGAAGTTCTGGCTGATCGATGCGGAGACGCTGGGATATGAATTTACAATCACCGATCCAACTCGCTGGACAGAGTCCTGGACTGTCATGTTCCCAATGGTGCGTTCACAAGAGCCTATTTACGAATACGCGTGCCACGAAGGCAACTACAGCATGGCCGGTATCATGGCCGGTTGGCGTACCCTTGAAGTGCAAGAAGAGATGGGTGGCAGCGAGTCCGATTAGGCTAACAACAATTATGTATATTAAGGATAGATGATCCACCAGGGATCTTGATCCTTGTTCTGTCCATCATCAGAACCAGACGCGGGCTTTGCATCAGCAGCGGAGCCCGCGTTTTTTATTGTTGATGCCAGTAGTTCTGATCCCGCTGTGCCTCACTGTTAGCTGTTTACAACGAAAGATGATCTAGCTCTCGCTGTGCACCTCTTGTTGATCAGCCTGATGCTGAAGTCGCAGTAACTGACTGAACTGGTGCACTGACGTAAGGTGAGAGTAGATCAACGGCATCAGGCCACGGCCGCGCAGTTCCAGGTAGTCTTCGTCACTGAGCTTCTCAATGGCTTCTTCGTCGATGGTAAAAACTCCTTCCACTTCATAGCGGCGAGAAGACTTGTCGAATTGAAAGGCCATGGCCCGCGACCGGAAAAGGTTTTTCTCCGCAAGGTATCGGCAAAGTGCCATAGCCTGAAGCGACTGCTTGGTGACAGTAACCACGTGGTCAATCCGTTTCTGCAGGTACTCGGTGTAGTCGCCGTTCTCCTGGAACATGGGCTCACCTTCTGTCTCGCTCAGCAGATCGCTGTCCTCGTCGATGGCGATAACGGCCTCGTCGCTGTCCGGTTCGAGGCGATGTACTGTCAGCGGCGCGAGAGTAAAGCTGGTTGGGAGAAAGGCAGATTGCCACGCCGCTTGCTGACAAAACAGGTTTTTGCCCTTGCTCAGCCCCATCAGTGCCGCGGGGACAAAATCGCCGCTGCTACTGTTTCTCACGAATACAAGGGGGAATTGGGTGGCCAGCGAGTAGAATTCCTGCAGCACCACGGGTACCAGGTGCTGGGATTGGAACCGGGTAAAATCTTTGCATTCCGAGAGGCGAAGTTTGCCATGTTTTTTAAAGTCGAGGAGGACTGGGTCAGACATCAGGTAAGAAATCTCTCTTGTAAGTATTAATCCAGATCACGCCGCCGCCAGGGCAACAGGGTTCCTATTGTTGCTGGTTTGCTTCCCAGTCTCAAGCTGGAATGCCGAGTTGGAAAAAAGAAGCGACAGTTAACCGGCCTGTTCCGACATTGTCGCTGAGACTCGCCTCAGAGTTAAGCACTGCGCAGTGAAGCAGATTGGAGGGGTAAAACACCAGGCGATTAAACCTGGCTTCGATCAGGACTTCCTGTCGGTAAAGGCCAGTGTCGCCTGCGATATAACCCCGATGCTCATCCGGATATTCGCTGACTTGCTGCAGCATCTCTCTGACCACTTCGCGATCGTCGTTGCTTAACCTGACGAGATCACGGGGCAGATAGCGATAGATGGCTGTACCACCATGAGGCGGTCCACACAGGTAATGAACGCTGGCAAATTGATCATCACCGAAAGCGTCGGTGTGGGGAATTCTTTGCGCCGGGCTTAGCTGCTGTGGCTCCAGCGTGGTCAAGGACAGCATGCATCGATGGATGGTCGTCATGCATTGCCCATAAACCAGCTCAATTCCTGCTGTCAGCACATTTTCATAGGACCCGGGCAACCGATCGCGGATTCCCGGGTAGACCGTGCGGTCGTCTCCGACTTTTCCGAAATAGGCCTTGCTTTCGGCATAATCAACCAGTAATTCTGGATTTGCCAGGAAGTTGTCGACCACATAGACCCTGATATTGGGGTCGGGGTGTTCAACCTGCTCCACGGTGGCTGCCGGATTCAGTATATACTCTGGCATGCGGGGGCTTATGCTCTTCTGATTCGCAATCTCTGAGTGTGAATAGGACTGCGTGGTTACTGAATCAGGTGATTGAATAGTGTACCCTCGACCTTGTCAACAGGACCGGATTAGTCGATTTAAGAGATGCGGTGAATCGATAATTAGACCCACAGATTGTTGCAACTCGATGCTGCTCGGTAAGCGAAAGGGAAGTGCGACGCGATGGTCACTCTAGCGTGATGGAAGGCTCCAAATTGGACAACGACAACAACAGTATCAACCATATCGTCATTGTTGGTGGCGGCACCGCGGGTTGGATGTCAGCAGCGGCGCTGGCAGTCGTCGTGGGTCCGCAAAATTGCCGTATCACTCTCGTAGAATCGGAACAGATTGGTATTGTCGGGGTCGGAGAAGCGACCATTCCACCTATCGTCGAGTTCAACAAGCTGCTCGGGATCAACGCGGACGAAATGCTCAGGGCAACCCAGGGCACTTTCAAGCTTGGCATAGAATTCATTAACTGGGGCAGGATCGGTGACGCCTACATGCACCCCTTTGGTGTATTCGGTAGGACCATCAGAAATGTGAACTTTTGGCATTACTGGAAAAAGGCCAGTGACCTGGGGATATCGCCGGGTCTGGAAGCCTACTCCCTAAACTGGACAGCTGCGAAACAAGATCGGTTTTTACGTTCCGGCAGCGTGCCCAATTCGCCGCTTTCCAGTGTCCCGCATGCCTATCATTTCGATGCCAGCCTTTATGCGAAATTTCTGCAGGAATTCAGTACGACAAGGGGTGTCTCGCGCGTTGAAGGCATCGTCGCCGAGGTGAATCAGGACACGCATAGCGGCAATATCACCGGGATTACCCTGCAGGATGGCACGTCGCTCGAAGGTGATTTTTTCATTGACTGCACAGGCTTCAGGGGCCTGCTGATAGAACAATGTCTGCAGGTCGGTTATGAGGATTGGACTCATTATTTGCCCTGCAATAGTGCACTTGCCGTGCCTAGCGAAGAGATCAGCCCCAAGCATCCTTATACCAAGTCCATAGCGCATTCTGTTGGCTGGCAGTGGCGGATTCCCCTGCAGCACCGAACAGGCAACGGAATTGTGTACAGCAGCGACCTGGGTAGCGACGAACAGGCTCGAGAGACATTGCTCGCAAATCTGCCGTCCCCGTCTCTGGCGGAGCCGCGTCAACTGCGCTTTGTCACCGGCAAACGAAAGAAAACCTGGTACAAGAACTGTCTTTCGATAGGTCTCTCCAGTGGTTTTATGGAACCGCTGGAGTCGACCAGCATCCACCTTATCCAGTCGACAATCATGAGATTCTTCGCGCTGTTTCCACGTCGCACCGGTTTCGAGCCTGAAATGGAGCGCTTCAACAACTTGATGGACAGTGAATTTCGCTCCATAAGGGATTTTCTAATCCTGCATTACAAGGCAACGGAGCGTGATGACTCGGAGCTCTGGAACTATTGTCGCACCATGGAGATCCCTGATTCGCTGGAGGAAAAGTTGGAGCTTTATCGTTCAGGCTCGTGGCTGAACCGAGACAGCAGTGAACTGTTTGGTCAGGATAGCTGGCTGGCAGTTCTGGATGGCCAGCACATAAAAGCCAGCAACTACAGTCCCCTGGTTGACACTGTGCCGGTTAACAGCCTCGAGTCCATGCTGCGTGAAACTCGGGGAGTTATCGCCCAATGCGCTGAAGCGATGCCTGCCCATGAAGATTTCATTGCCCGCAACTGTGCTGCATCGTCAATATCGGGATAGCCGATAGCAATATAACGAAGTCCCGCGTGGCAACGCTCTTGAATGCTCGCGCAGAGGCCAGAATAATTGCGATTAGCAGGCGCTCTCTATAATTTATTGATCATTCAAAAAAGAACAATAAAAAGCAGCAATATATTTTTTATACAAAATTATATAAGTTCTAATCCTTGGTTTTCTTTGGTAATATTTTGTATACAAATAATAACTCAGTGAGTATTCTCAGATCGATCTTTTCTATTTGTACACAAAATACTTATCTTCGACTTAGGCCTTGTAAATACTGACCTCAAGGTATTTATTGATCAAAACCAGCATGTTGTAGCGCCAGGTAGCATATTATTAACCTTTGTACACAAAATAGATGTAAATCGAAAGATCAAAAACCTGTAAAAATAAAATAAAAATGGGCTGAAAACGCATTTTCAGTGCGACTTTTGTGTGGTAGTTTCGCCGAGGGTTAATAGAAATCTTTTAAATGTTATGCAGGATTAGATTTCAGTGATGACTGACGCGGAAGACTATTCCTCAAGGTCGCATTAGCCCCGATGTTATCCAAGACAAAAACAAGTAAATAGAGCCTCACCTGTCAGTTAGTAAAAGCAGCACAGCGTGAAGGCGAGGAGATGTTGACATGCCCCACGATTTTCGTCGCAAGAAACTCGCAGGCCTGATTCACACCGCCCTTGTTTCAACCCTCGTAGTCCCGGCATTTGCCCAGGCCCAGGATCAGTCCCCGGATGTCGAAGAAGTCGTCGTCACGGGTTCTTACATCCGGAACAGTGCCTTTGCCCAGGATACGGCGGTCGATACGATTACCGGTGATGACCTGCTTGAGTCAGGCGCCCCCAATATGTCGGAGTACATCAGGGACCTGACTTACGTTCAGAATGTGAATGTTACCTCGGTGGTTCTGGGCTCGCAGGATGGTCCGCAGAACAACACCGGAGCCAGTTTTAACCTCCGTGGTCTGGGTGAGAACTCTACCCTGACCCTGGTCGATGGTGTGCGAGCAGTGGATGCGCGCCTGAACACGGCGTTTCCTGAAATCGCCATGGAGCGAATGGAGCTGGTACTGGACGGTGGCTCTGCGCTGTACGGTGCGGACGCGGTAGCGGGTGTGGTAAACCTGATTCCCATCAAGGAATTTGAAGGGGTTCGGTTCCGCACTTTTTATCAGCGCCCCGAAGACGGTGCCAACGAGCAATACCGATTCTCTGCCCTGTGGGGTAATTCCTGGGATAACGGCCTGAGCTACGTGGGCGCCCTGGAACACTACAAGCAGACCGACATGATGATGTATGAGCGGCCACGGGAATTCCAGGTGTCCTCGACAGCTTCGAGCTCCGGTTTGCCCGGAACTTTCCGACCCCTGTACGGATGGGATGGTGGCGTTCGATTGCGTGACGTCCACGGGGGCACAGTCGGCCCGGCATCCCAGCGACTGCTGGATCCGTCCTGCGGTACCTATAACCAGGGTTCTCCCGACCACGGTTCCGGTCCGATTGCCCTGCCATCGGGAACTGTCCACCCGGCGGGTTTCTGTACCTTCGAGTACAGCATGCAGGCCAACTACGCGGAGCACATGGAGAACTACTCGCTGTATAACAGCCTGACCTGGGAAGCCACTGACTGGCTGCGGTTCAGCGGTATGCTGACCAACTTTTACCGGTACCAGGAAAACCCCAGTACTTTTGCGTCGCCGAATCCGACCAATGCCCGTAGTGTGCTGGTGGTACCCTCCTACCACCCGGCCAATCCGTGGGGTATCGACGTAGTGCCCGATCAGTGGCGGGTATTCACCTATGCCACACCGGACTCTTACCCCGATCACATCAGGGATGACACCGCACGTATCTTCAACTCGGACTACTCGGTTAATCGCCTGCTGCTCAAGTCCGAGTACGACATCGGTGATACCTGGACCGGCTACACCTACTACTCCACCCAGGAAACCAAGGCCATGGGTGACCAGCATGGCGTGTATACCTCGCGCCTGCAGCTGGCACTCCTGGGTATGGGAGGTCCCAATGGCGACCAGTGGTGGAACCCGTTCGGCTCTATCGATCCGCGTTCTCCGTACTACCAAGCCGGGGTAACGAATAACACCCGCGAACTCAATAACTGGATGAGCTACTACAATCCGAACAACGTGAACTCGAGGAATTTCCTTGATGTGTTCGAGACCATGGCGACCGGTCCGGTGTTTGACCTGCCGGCAGGTGAGGTTCAGGTGGCGTTCGGTTACCAGTGGCGGGAGCTGCAGGAGAACACCTTCGAACAGCCCTTCGACGCCTCGGGTGAGAACTTCATCTGGGGTCTGGTGAACGAGCCGGTTGCACCTGATGAGACCTATAACTCGCGGGTCAAGGCCTTGTTTGCCGAGGTGGAAGTGCCGATTCTCGATAATCTGGCAGCCAAGGTGGCGGTACGGCACGAGGAGTTTGTCGATCAGGGGCTTCAGGCCACTACGCCGAAGCTCTCGTTGCGTTACGAGCTGATGCCGGAGCTGGCCCTGCGGGCTTCCTTTGGCGAAAGCTTCCTGGCGCCGACCTCCTTCCAGACTCGTCCGGCACGTCTGAACGAGAACTGCACGGACATGTACTCGGGCATCGACGAACTCTCCGGTCAGGTGCTGATCGGCGGTGTTGCCTGCGCTTCTGGTAACCCGAACCTTGGGCCCGAGAACGCGGAGATCATTAACCTTGGTTTCAGCTGGCAGCCCACCGGCGCGCTGGATGGATTCGAGTTGTCGATGGACTATCAGGAAATCGAGTACACCGACCGTATCCGCACCCTGAGTGAGGACGACGTGGTACGTCGGCAGTTCACTGACATGCTGGCAGCGACTGGTATTTCGGAGGCGTCTTACGATCCGACACCGGGTTCCTCGACCCGTAATGCGGCTAACGCCTGGCTGGCCACGGCTGGCGAGAACTACCCGATCTTCCGTCTGCCGGATGGCAAGGTTGACCGTGTATTGATCCAGTCTGCCAACGTGGCTGCATTCTACGTGGACCTGATAGACATCAAGGCCAGCTACTCGTGGAGCCCGAACGACTGGGGTACCTTCAATCACCGCCTGAACATCACAAACTACGGCAAGTACACGTTTGAGGACTTCGGTGGGGTGATAGTTGATCCACTGGGCAAGCAGAACGCGCGAACCAATATTGCGCCGCCGCTGCCGGAAACCAAGCTGGCGTTTATCACCAACTGGTTCCGCGATCAGCACAGTGCTTCGGTATCGATCAACTGGTACAGCGACATCGATCATGATGCCCAGGTGGTGGATCTGTTCCCGTATGACGGTATTTTCACACCGGATCCTGTCATCAAAGGACAGGCCATTGTGGATACCCGTTATGCCTACCAGTTCGAAGACCTGTTTGGCAGTCAGGTAGTACTTTCCGGAGGTATCAACAACCTGCTGGATGAGAAACCGCAGCTTACCGGACAGATCGGTGGCTTCGAGTCGCGTCTGATAAACAACTGGTACCGCCAGTTCTATCTCTCGATCGACATCACGCCGGGCGGTTAGGACATCGCCTGAGAGGGGGACGGCCGGCACGAATCTGGTCGTCCTGCAGAAAAGCCGGAGCAAGTAGCTTGCTCCGGCTTTTTTTATCGTTATTAGTTTTTCCTTAACTTTCAATCGTCTGTCATTTTCACCACTCCTCGCTACGTGATTCTCCGCGTACCTGCAGCAATCAATATTAATTTCGACACATAATATTTGGGTTGAAAATATATTGGAGGTCATGCTAATTTCGGCACTGCTATGTGAAATCCGTTAAATGTTTTGCAGCATTAGGATTTCCCCGGTAAGCGCCAGAGGTCAAGGATTCGGGCGGTTCTACATAGCTAGTAACAAAGCACAAGTAATGTACTAGTACAAAAACAAGTAAATAGAGCCTCACCTGTCAGTTAGTAAAAGCAGCACAGCGTG
>JAYPVG010000005.1:24460-49636 GCA_038134485.1 Pseudomonadales bacterium | reverse complement strand
CTGGTCGTCCTGCAGAAAAGCCGGAGCAAGTAGCTTGCTCCGGCTTTTTTTATCGGATTCAGGCGTGCTTGTGGCGAGCAGATGATCCAATGCTAGCGGAAAAGAAAGCGTTATTCGTTTTCCTCGTCTGATCTGGCAGCGCGATATATAAGCCTGCCCTCGAATGTCCGCGGGACACCGTTTTCCAGACGCGGGCGGAAATGCACGAAATGCAGGCGTCTGCTGAGAAACTGTCTGTCGAAGTCCGGCCAGTCGGGTTCCGTCAACATTTCAAATTGTCCAACAACCCCGAGGTGAGTCTCGTACGTTCCCTGAATCCAGCGGGAAACCCTGTTGAGAGAATCAAGCTGGACATTCAACTGTATTTCCGAGTAGTTACCGGTTACGGAGCCCTGGAGGTCGGGGGCGGTGCGCGGGAAAGGCACGGCGGGCATGAAATCGAACCAGTCTCTGAACTGAATAGCTAAATCGGGACTGGTCGGGTCTGGTGAGGGGGAGCTAGATTTACTGGGTTGCAGCGCCGCCAGGGCTTGCTCAGCGGAGAAATGAAAGATCGGGATTGGCAGCACCTGGGGACGAAGCAAAAGCTGATTAACTGTATCCTGATCGTAGCCCGATTCGATTAAACCGCTATAGGCGACCCGGTATCCTTCCTCGGCATTGTCATCGCTGAAAAGCACTTGCCAGTCCGCACGATACAGGTCGACCATAGCCAGAAACTCGCGGGGGTTGTCAGTGCTTTCTGCAAAGGTACGCTGGATTTCCTCGAATAGCCGTAATCCCGCTCTGTAGTAGCGAGCGCGCACGATTCGGGCCGGCCGCACCCAGTTTGATTCCGGCACCACGGCACGCAGCGAGTAGCCTGTTACACCACCCCGATCGATGGCCGCGGATTGCAGGTAAAACTGCTTGATCAGACTGTAGTAGAGATCAATGCGACGCAAGTCGGTTGCATCCCAGACAAATTCGCTTATTTCTATGGCCAGTAAAGTCAGTTCCTCGGCTCGCTGGAAGTGCCTGGCCCGCTCGGACTCGGCATCGCCGGCGACACCGATCAGATGAAATTCGCTGAGTCTGACCAGGTCTTCAATAATCGACTCCTCGCTGTTCGCCCGTTTTTCCAGTAGCAAATAGTAGAGGTATCCCATGGATTCATTGACTCCGCGCCAGTTGCCGGCGGAAACGTCATGTTCCATTAATTGGAAGTAAAGCGGAATTTGCTCCGCCGAATGCAATCCCAGATTTAGACGCTGAATCTGGATAGCGCGTTCCACTGTGGTTCGAGCGTCGAAGTGCAAATTCAGCGCGGCGGCAGAGTCTGCCAGAGACGTGAGATTTTCAATGAGAGCCGGATCATAGCGCCCGAGAGTAGCTTCCAGTTCAGCAACTGTCTGCTGGATGGATAAGTACTGGTCTTGCAAATCAGCATCGGGGTTGAATTGACCAAAGGCAAGCGGTGCGGGTGCCAGAAGTACCAGACACGCGAATCCCGCGGTAAGTTGCTCTGCCGGGAGATTGGACCAACCGGTCATATCATTATGCTCCGTGTTTCGTGGAGACAGGAAGCGCATACATCACCTTAATGCGCAAACTGATTGTTGGCAAGAGTTGTCGAACTCAGACCCAACTAGGTGGTGGGTGATACGATATCAAGGCAGCATTCGGTTTCATGGCAACCCTCTGGGCCGCATCTTCAATAGAATCCGTGTCCAAATCGGTAATGGGGGGCTTGTGTTGCGCCCTGCTTTCTTCCCCAAAAACAAGCGCGCCTACTGCATCCCTGCGCGTGAGCTTTTCAGGATGAATTTCGCAATTTTCCGACTGCCGGGGCATAAACATTGGAACGTGGAGCCGCTTTGAGCGGGCCAAGGAGTGGCAGGGCAGTGAATGCGGCAGACAGGCCTTGCGCTCGAGCTTTACTGGCCTGTCGCCGAATTCTGGTCAAATGTGTCGCAAAGACTGACGTGAGAGGCTATCCCTAGGGGGATTAAGTGGAACAACGCCTCATCGCTCCAACCACTCGACGGTAGATCAGCCTGATCGCCGACTTTGCTCTCTGACCGGGTCCCACAACCCGTCTCGGAGATCCCTTGACTCGCCGCTGGAGATTCGACGAAGTCGAAGATTTATTGCTTTTATCTGAAGTCGACGGGCCGCTCGAGCACCGCGATGGCAACTTTAACCGAGAGCTAAATTAGCACAGGCCACAGCGCAAGTGAACAACTAATTAAAAGTATTAAAACTATTACAATTGAATTGATGACATGGTTCGAACGCTCTCATGGAGAATCGATAGACGCAATGCAATCTCCCTTAATCTCGCGAATCTATAACCAATTGATATATATGATAAAAAAATTATTGCAAAACTTTTAACTGATTTGCGTAAACACAGCAAAACAATTATGCTAGCAAGCTGCTGGATAACTTCGTGATCGCTGCCGCCTGTGTGCTTTGTCTGCGGATTCGAATCGGCGATGTCCAGTCAACCCTAATAGAAGAACAGATGGTGAATACAATGCAAAGACAGATAAATTTCCCTTACTGCGGAATGGGATTGGCAATAGCATTATTTTTTGGGTTTCAGGTCCAGATGGCCATGGCTGCAGATGACGCTGTGACCTACGCAGAGAACGTGGCTCCCATCATCAACGAAAACTGCGTTGTTTGCCATCGGGAAGGTGGTATAGGGCCTATGGCGTTGACCAATTACGAGCAGGTCCGACCCTGGGCACCCCTGATCCAGTTGCGCGTTGCTAATCGCGAGATGCCCCCTTATTCCTACGATCACGATATCGGCATTCAGGAACTGCTGGGGGACTGGCGCCTCTCGCAAGAGGAAATCGATACGGTCGTCGCATGGGTCGATCAGGGATCGCCCGCTGGCAATCTTGATAGCATTGCGGCCATGCCGAATCTGCCCAGTTTGGAAGAATGGAACTTTGCTGACCGTTTCGGTCAGCCCGATATAGTGCTGGCTTCCAATCCAATTGATGTGCCAGCCAATGGTAACGACCTTTGGGACAAACACTTCATTGCTAGCGGGCTCACTGAAGACCGCTGCATCAAGGCGATGCAGGTCAAGCCTCGCGGCGACGCCAAAACTGTGGTTCATCACGCCAATACCTATTTCGCTGAAATTACCGAGAGCGGATTCGTGGAAAGGCGCCCGGTCACTGAGTATGCCATGGGCAAATGGGGAGAAATTATGCCCGAAGGGGTCTGTCGCAAGGCGTTCGCAGACATAATGATTCAGTGGGATATTCACCTCTACCCGGGCGGTCTGGGTGCCACGGCACCAGGCGCAGTTATCGAAGATAATGTGGTGGAGTTGGGTATCTGGCTGCATCCCGAAGGTTATGAGTCCAATATTACTCAGGACCTGTCCACTTATCAGCTGACCCAGGGCGACCTCTTTATTCCGCCTTTTGGCACCGCGATGACTCAAGGCATGCACTCATTTGACCATCCGGTTCGTATCGACAGCTTTCAGCCCCACGGGCATTTGCGCATGAACGCGGCGTCACTGGAAATCTTCTACCCCGACACGGGACGTACCGAACCGATAAGTATGATTTCGAACTGGAGTGCGACCTGGCATCACAGCCACCTTTTTGAACCAGACGCTGCGCCACTGCTACCGGCGGGGGCGGTACTGGTGATCAAACAGTGGTACGACAATACCGAGAACAATCCCAACAACCCGGACCCGCGCCAGTGGGTAGGCTGGGGGCAGCGCACGGCGGATGAAATGTCGCATGCCTGGATTGCGATTTCCCACCTGGACGAAGAAACCTATCAGGAGCTGCTGGCAGAAAGGGAGTAACCGATTCATGGAAAGAATTGAGAGGGGTCGGGTCGCTTTTGTTGTCCTGCTGACCAGCCTGTTAGTCATGTCTGCCGTCGGCGCGCAGGAACCCCAGAGGTTCCTGCGTCCTCCCGCCGCGCAGGGAATACCGGTAGTTCCTTACATGGAAGGCTGGTATGACAATGGTGACGGATCGGTCACCGTTTCATTTGGCTATCACAATCGCAACAAGGAGACGGTTATAGTTCCCCTTGGCGAGAACAATCGGATAGAACCCGTGTCCTTGGGCGGATTGCAGCCGGAATACTACTTACCCGGACGCCACCACGGTGTTTTCGCCGTTACGATCCCCGCTTCCATGGAAGGGGAAACGGTATGGTGGTATATCGAATCTGCCGGGCAGGAACTAGGCGTACCCGGCGATAGGGGTTCGACGGCCTATGAACTTGACCGCAATCCGCGTCCGCAGGGAAGTCTTCAGCCTTTAATCTGGTTCGAAGGTGGAGAACGCGGTTCGGGGCCTGAGGGGGTTGTTTCGAATGAGACCAAAACGGTCTCTGTCGGTGCAGCATTGACTCTGGAAGTCCTGACTGATGATCCATCCTACCGGGATCCGACTGATCCGCGTTTTACCAAACCGTTGGATACCAATGTGTCCTGGTACATTCATCAGGGCCCTGCGCAGGTGACTTTTTCCGAGCACCCGTCGACGCCACTCAGCGAGGCACCGACATTTCCCGTACTCGGTTTAGTACCGGTAGCTGACACCAGGGTTGCCGTGCCGGCTGGTGAGGGCCCAGCCCGGATCGTAGCCACCTTTTCGGAGCCCGGAGAGTATCTCGTTCGCGCCCGTCTCGACAACTGGAGTGCCTCGGACAGTGACGGTCTGGACCAGTGCTGCTGGAGCAACGCCTATCAGCGGGTAAGTGTTACGCCGTAATGGCCGGAATGCAGAAGTGAGCCTGGCATATTGCTAACGGGCCCCAATCTGCACCAGCTTGAATTTGATCGCATGGAGAGGTTTGCATGCTCCGCTTGAATCTGATCAGTTTAGTCGCTGCGCTCAGCTTTATGACCTCATACGCCTGTTATGGGCAAAGCGCTGATGCGTGGGTAATCTCAAACCGCGCGCTGCCGATGCCGGTGCATTCCAGCCCGGAACTGACTGATCTTATAGCTGGCTCGCCGCAACCAAATCTCGACGTTAGCGGCCGTTATCCCCAGACAGAGGCTGACTGGATAGCGTTGCAACAGGCTGCCCGCAATGCGGCCAGCCCTTTCCCCGCGTTGGAAGAGTCCCTGAATGTGGATATTCAAACCACTGAGATGGCCGGCGTAACTGTTTACAACATAACGCCTGCCGCGATCGCTCCCGAACATCGTGACCACA
Organism: Pseudomonadales bacterium; assembly: GCA_038134485.1. Taxonomy (GTDB): domain Bacteria; phylum Pseudomonadota; class Gammaproteobacteria; order Pseudomonadales; family Pseudohongiellaceae; genus NORP240. Next base: position 44,438 of record JAYPVG010000005.1, on the reverse strand, counting down.
TATTCCTGCATCTGCACGGAGGAGGCTACGTGCTCGGCGGTGGACCTGGAGCTGCCGGTGAAGCGGCCCGTATCAGCGCCGCCGCCGGCATGCGAGCTGTATCCGTTGATTATCGTATGCCGCCGGAATCGCCCTTTCCCGCTGCGGTGGAAGATGCAATTCGCGTCTACAGAGAATTACTGGAAGATTATGATGCAGGCGAGATTGCCATTGGTGGAACCTCCGCAGGAGCCGGCCTATCGTTTGCCGCGGTGCTGCAGATGAAAAATCTTGACTTGCCGGTGCCCGGGGCACTGTTCGCGGGTACGCCCTGGGCAGATCTGACGGATACCAGCGACAGTCTGCATACCAACGAAGGTATCGACCGCATCTTGATCACCTACGATGGGCTGCTCAGGATAGGGGCGGAACTATACTCGGCAGGGGAATCTCTTACCAATCCGCTGATTTCGCCGTTGTATGGAGATTTCAGCGATTTTCCACCGACAATCTTGATCTCTGGAACTCGTGACATGTTATTGAGTGACACCGCGCGGGCGCATCGCAAGCTACTGGATGCGGGAGTCGAAGCCGATCTGCATGTATTTGAAGGAATGTCCCATGCTGAATACATGATTGCGCCGGACCTTCCAGAGGCGCGAATGACCGTCGAGGAAATAAGTGATTTTTTTAAAAGCCATCTCGACTGAACTTCGGGTCCATTGAGACGGGTGTACTAACTCGATTCAGTGAAACCTTACTGGAATTCAGTTGGAAATATTGACAATAACAACAGGAAATCATCATGACCAAAACTAAGAAAAGTCTATGCTCTGTCATATTCGGTGCGGTAGTTTTTGTGGCTCTGGGGATTAGTCAGGACCAGTTGCAGGATTCGGCAACCGCAGCTAGCAACAGCCGGGTAGTGCCCCACTTTGAGGTAGATCCATTCTGGCCGAAACCTCTGCCCAACAAGTGGATTCTCGGAAGTACTATCGGGGTAGCGGTAGACGAGCGGGATCACATCTATATCGTACATCGTAATGACGACAACAATTTTGCCACCCAGGAAATTGGCATTGATTCGGGTGTGGCAGCCTGTTGCACGGCAGCGCCACCCATCCTCGAGTTCGATATCGACGGGAATCTTATCAATGCCTGGGGAGGACCGGGTGCGGGTTACACCTGGCCGTCCTCCAATCATGGTATCGAGATAGCTCCCAATGGTGATATCTGGATAGGGGGCAATGGCGGCGGCGATTCCCACGTGCTGGTATTTACCCGGGACGGTGAGTTCGTTCGTGAAATAGGTGAACCTGGCGAAGATATTGACAGCAATAGCACCACGCACTTTAGCCGGGTTGCCGAGATAGCCATAGATGCTTCCGCCAATGAGGCATATCTCGCTGACGGCTATGGCAACAAGCGGGTCGCGGTGGTGGATTCTCTGACCGGCACGTTCAAGCGTTATTGGGGAGCCTACGGTAACAGACCATCCGACGATTTCATCACTTACGTGCCGGGTGAACCTTTGCCTCAGCAGTTTGCCGGGCCAGTGCACTGCGCAGAACCGTCTCGCGATGGACTGATTTATGTCTGTGACCGCGGAGCTGACCGCATCCAGGTTTTCCGTCCGGATGGAACCTTCATTAAAGAGGCGCAGATAGCTCCCAATACTACCGGGGCCGGTGCCACCTGGGATATTGCGTTCTCACGTGATGACGACCAGGAATTCCTTTATGTCGCAGACGGATCTAACATGGTGGTCCACGTGGTAGAGCGGGATTCCCTGGAAGTTTTGTATGTAATCGGAGAGGGCGGGCGACAGCCTGGACTGTTCTACGGTACCCACAGTATCGTCACCGATTCGGAAGGGAATTTCTACACCACGGAAACCTATGAAGGCAAAAGGGTGCAGAAGTTCGTCTACCAGGGAACGCGACGTCTGGATCTTCTTCAGTCTGGACCCGCCTGGCCTGCCGGACTGGCCGACTGATACCGGCTGACTGAGGTACCAGGTTCGGAGGTCGTGATTTTTATGCTAATGCGTAACAAAGATCACGACCTCCGATCAACGCTATCTCGTCGGTCGTCAGGGGCTCGCATTACGGCGCCGGTCGATTCAGCGAGTCAGGAAATTCCCCAGTAACCTGATTTGTGCATCGTCAAGCCGGTCGGCAAAGCCCGGCATGACGCCTTGCCGGCCATCGCGTATTGATTCGGTAATTGCTTCGATAGAGCTACCATACAGCCACACTCCGTCGGTCAGGTCAGGAGCACCCAGCACGGGATTGCCGGCAGCGTCAACACCGTGGCAAGCGACACAGAACGCGTCAAACTGAATTTTACCCGGATGGTCTTGATCGTTTCCTGCAACCAGGCCTGCGACATATTCCGCGACCTCCCGGACGCCGTCTTCGCTCAGTGAATCCAGCCATGGCGGCATCAGGGCGTTTCTGCCATCGCGGATAGACTGGTCGATTTGCGCCAGAGAGCCACCCCATTGCCAGTATCCGTCCATCAGGTCGGAAAACGGTGAGCCCTGATCCCTGTTCTCCCTGAGATGGCAGCCTGCACAGTTGACAGAAAAAAGCCTGGCGGCGCGGAACTGATTGGGGAGAAATAACAGCCATACCAGGCCAACCAGCGCTATGGCAATGATTGGGGATGACCAGCGGCGCCAGAATTTCACGGTAACTCCAACCACTCTCCTCAGCGTAGTTCGGTAGGTTATTCAGTTTGAATTGGATGGTTATTTACTGACCGATTCGAGTTTTTGCGGAGCTGCCAGCCATTCACGGCCTTTTAGCATGGCGTGCCAGTAGACGTCCGGGAGAACTCTGGCTTTCAGAATCCAGGCAGCCCGAGTTGGCTTCATGCCCTTTAATACCCATTGTGGGAACGTGGGCAAAATTTTTCCCCCATAACCAAATTCGGCGAGCACTATCTTGCCTCGCTCAACCGTCAACGGGCAGGAACCGTAGCCGTCATAACCACAATCTACCGGGCGTCGTTGCATCACATCGATGACGTTCTGGGCGACTACTGGAACCTGTTTTCGCACTGCCGCCATGGTCTTGGCATTAGGAGTATTCATCACGTCGCCGAGACCCCAGACATTGTCGAAGCGCTTGTGACGAAGGGTGTATTGATCAACGTCCAGCCACCCGGCGCCGTCAGCCAGCTCGCTATCGCGAATGAAGTCCGGTGCACACTGCGGCGGGCATACATGGATCATGTCGAATTCCACCTCGGTCAACTGTTCATCGCCTTCCGCAGTGGCGTGTTTGAACCAGGCTCGTTTTGCCGGACCGTCAATCTTTACCAGGTTGTTGTTGTAGTGCACATTGGCTTTGTACTTGTCTACGTAAGACTGTAGAGCGGGGACATAATCCGGCACGCCGAACAGCACGCCGCCGGCGTTGTAAAAATCAATCTGAATGGTATCCAGCACGCCGGACTTGTGCCAGTGGTCGGCCGACAGATATAAGGCCTTTTGCGGGGCGCCGGCACATTTGATCGGCATCGGGGGTTGGGTGAACACGGCTTTGCCGCTCTTCATTGTGTTCACCAGTTCCCAGGTATAAGGCGCCAGGTCATATCGGTAATTGGAGGTGACACCGTTCTGTCCGAGTGTTTCGCTCAAACCTTCGACGGCTTCCCAGTGTAGTTTGAGTCCCGGAGCCACAACTAATTGCCCATAGCCAATGCGTGCACCATCATCCAGTTCAACCTCGCTCTGCGACGGACTGAAGGCTACCGCGGCCTGTCTTATCCAGGTGGCCCTGGCTGGAATCAGGTCGCGTGTCTGACGTCGGGTTTCCGGTGCCTGGAACACGCCGCCACCCACCATGGTCCAGCCGGGCTGGTAGAAATGCTCTGTAGCAGGATCGACAATAGCAATGCGCAGATTACCATTGCGTTTCAGCAAGCTGTTGGTCACGGAAATACCGCCGGCGCCCGCGCCGATGACAACCACGTCAAATGTTTTGTTTTCGGTAATATTCTCTTGCATGATCTGGTCTTCTCTTATTTGATTGCCGCCGGGTCAGACGTGTTGACTGACGTCATAACCGGCCAGTGCCGCTCGCTCTTTGAGTTCAGTAGATTCCATGCCCTGCCTGAAACGGGTTTGCGCCCACAGCTTGCTGGAGCGTGCCCCGGACCGGCAGTAGGCGTGGGCTTTCCTGCCCGACTGCAGCAGCTTCAGGAATGACTCCACGTGAACGCTTTCAATCTGGTCGCCAACAAAGGCAATGTAGTGGGATTCCAGCCCAAGGTCCTGACAGGCCTGTGCAATATCCTCAAAATCTGCCTGTCCGGCGACTTCGCCATCAGGCCGGTTGCACACTACGATTTCGATACCGCGCTCCTTCAAATCAGCGACATCGGACGAACTGATCTGATCGGAGATTGAGACCTGGTCATCTAGAGTTATCACTTTCATAGTTCTGTCGCACTTCTTGAACGGGGAAGAAAGCCAGGGAATGCTCGCATAATCCTTACCATTTGGTGCGAAGCCCGGCCAGATTCTCGCTGCTGTATTGTCATCAAAGCAGCAATGGAGTTACAACAAACGTGCCAATTCATCCTTGATACCCTTAGGCATTGATATTTATGAAAAATCCAATTTTTTTGCAGATCTGTAATGGCATTGAATATTGACTTCTCATTACCATTTTGCCACTTTTGACAAAAAATATGCTGAAACTGGCAAAATTATGAGCATCATTACTTCGGATCAAGCAACACTGGCTTCGGGCATGACTCACATGCTTGAAGGTTATGACTGTCCGGCGATCCTGGTTTCCTCCGAATACCAGATCCTTGCCACGAACAAGCTGTACCGCAGGGCTTTCGGCGAGATCGACATGGACAGCACACCGCGCTGTTTTCAGGTTTCCCATGGTTACCAGGTCCCCTGTGACCAGGCAGGTGAAAACTGTCCGCTACAGGCGGTGCGTCGCTCGGGGTCAAGGGAGAGGGTGCTGCACATACACCAGACTCCGCGGGGCAAGGAGCATGTGGATGTGGAAATGATCCCGATCAACGACAGCCGGGGCGAACTGGCATTCTTTGTGGAATTATTAAAGCCGGTACCTCTGGCCAGTGGTTCGGTGGATGAGAAGGAGTTCGTCGGAGGAAGCCCTGCCTTCAACCGGATGCTGGAGCGGGTGGCTCGGGTCGGTTCCACCGACGCAGCGGTTTTGTTGCTGGGTGAATCCGGTACGGGCAAAGAGCTGGCTGCGCGGGCCATCCATATGGCCAGCAAACGCAAGGGTAAGGCACTGGTCACCCTGGAATGCGCCGGACTGACGGAAGCCTTGTTTGAAAGTGAACTTTTCGGTCACGTTAAAGGTGCTTTCACCGGCGCGCAGAGTAACAAGAAAGGCCTGGTGGAACTGGCCGATGGAGGCACCCTGTTTCTTGATGAAATTGGTGACGTTCCATTGACTATGCAGGTCAAGTTATTGCGCCTGCTGGAAACCGGAACATTTCGCAGAGTCGGCAGTGCCGATGTGCAAAGTTCCGACTTCAGATTGATCTGCGCAACCCACAAACACCTGGTATCAATGGTCGAGAAAGGCACTTTTCGTTCGGACTTGTATTATCGAATCAACGTGTTCCCCATCCATCTTCCTTCGCTTGAGGAACGCAAGGAAGATATTCCGCTGTTGGTAAAAACCTTGCTGGCGCGCATGGCAGCCGGCAAGGAACTCCATGTCACCGACGACGCCATGAAGTTGCTGCGGGCCAGACACTATCGCGGCAATATTCGCGAGCTACGCAATGTGCTCAATCGGGCAGTGGTCTTCACCGGCTCGAACATTATTGACACCCAGGTCCTGGAAGAATGTTTTGACGTTGACGATGTCCAATCAGCCACCTTGATGGAAACTCTGGAAACATCGATCAGAGACCCGGCTCCAAAATGGCCTGATTTGAAAGGTAACGAGCGTAATTACCTGCAAGAGTTAATGTCCGCCTTCGACAACGACAAGGAGAAGGTAGCTGAAGTGGCAGGAATCAGTGTGCGTTCGCTGTACCGCAAGCTGGAAGAGATCTAGAACCCGGGAACTAAGATTGCCCGTGAATAACCGGGTTCAACAAGGCCCATGCAAGTTAGAATCTGAACGTGTAGCGAAACTTGATGCTGATATCGGAGAACGCGGTATTGAATGTGTTATCCCGGTCTACGTCCTGCATATTGTAGTTCAATACGATAAACGCTTCCTGACCGGCGCGGGGAATCCAGTGCAGGCGGGTATTGACTCCGATCTGCTCCGAAATGTTGTCGTACTGGGCCAGCGTGATCCAGTACAGGGTGGAAGAGAACGCGACCTGGGTATCGAGACTGCTGAGGCGAAGTATAAAGTCTCCCTGCGGCAGCTTGATATCGTTCCAGTCATAGCTGGCGGTCATGCGGAAATAGCGCGACTGGTTCCAGCTGAGACTGGATTTGTAGTTAACTCTCTTACCGTTATAAAAATCGCCACTGCGGTAATTGAAGCTGCCGGAAAATTCCCGCTGACCTGCAGTTTCAAAGCCAATTTCCTGCTCATTAAATTCGTAGTTTCCATTTTGAATGATGACTTCAGTCCCGGCTTCACAGCGAGTTTCCGAGCCAGGTGCGCAGTAGATACGAAACGGTGAAAGCACCACTTCCTTATTGGTGTAGTAGGCAAGATTAAAGCTGTCCCGCCGCGTGGATTCCAGTTCCAGCAATCGAAACGCGAGCACTTCCGATTGCAGACCGCCGTCCAGCAGTTCAATGCGTTGCAAATCGATACCAGCAAAACCGGTTTGCAGGAAACTGTTATTTTCGAAATAGTAGGTGTAGCCAAAATCTGCTGTAAGGTCGCTGATGTCGGAACGATTGATATAGCCCATGGCGGGGTTGAAGTTTTCCTCGATCACTTTGTAGGCCATTCGGCCTCTCAATCCTTCGGTCTGGGGATACATCAGGCCAAACCCAAAGGAAGCATCGTCGCCGTTAAGGCCCGGCGTGTCAGATTGCTGATAAAAGAAATTTCCCTGAATGGTCTCATCCCCGAGGAAGTTGTTATTTACGTAGAGGAAATCTGTTCCGATGACGCGATTATCGAGGTTTGAAGTCGGGTCACCATCGGTGTAGATAAATCCAATTCGTGAATCGCTCAGCACATTAGCCGACATTCTTGTTATGAAAAGGTCTGATGCCTGAACGCCCTGATAACCATCCTGGCGAATCGCCAGTGTGCCGATATTCAAGCGACCCACACGCCCGCTTATCCGCCCTCCGTATTCGATATCCACCGGTGAGCCGTCGGCACCGAGACCCAGTCTCCGGGAAAAATAGGGGCGACCATTTTGTCCAGCAGCTCCGGAAGCTGCCTTGTTACTGTTAGAAAGCCGTTCAATGTTCCCAAAGGTAAATAGGTCTGAATCGTTCAGAAAGAAATCCCGTTTCTCCGGGAAAAACAGGTTGAATCGAGTTAGATTCACCTGCCTGTTGTCGACCTCGGTGGCAGAAAAATCCGTGTTGACCGTCAACGCGGCATTCAGGGACGGAGTGAGCCGATAAAATGCATCCAGGGACGGCTCGAGTGATTCTTCCTGCCCCGCCGGCCGGAATTGTCTTTGACGGATGGCGGCGAAAGACGGCACGATATCCAGCCCGACCCCCTGATTCATACCCGACATGCCGCTCATCTCTCCCATGATAGTGGGATTGTAATTTCTATTCTGGGACACCCACGCCATTTCCTCATTTCTGCGGCGGATTCCGCGACCGAAATTGAATCCCCAGGTGTCAATTTGTGGATCAAAGGGTAGCGACTTGAACGGAACCTCGACCTCCGCTACCCAGCTGTTGCCGTCGACCCGAGTGGCGGTTTCCCAGATAGTATTCCAGTCCATGCTGAACGAGGTCGGTGTCGTGTACAGGGCGTCGTGCCTAACGCCATTGAGATTGGTTTCGAAGCGGTAGCCCGCCCTGCCCTGATTGAAGGGATCGAGAATGATTACCAGGCGGTCGTCATAGGGCAGGCCCTGTCCGTGGCGGATAGTCGGCGCAGCGATCAATTCCGGATCGCTGTCGTACATGCGGGCCCCGATGTACAGGGCATCCTCGGTATAAATTACGTACAGCTCGGTAAGTTCTGAGGTTGGAGTCTGGTCCCCCGGCCGGGTCTGGTGAAAGTCAGTGACCACCTCCGCCTGTTGCCAGACCTCATCGTCCAGTAGCCCATCGAGTACGGGCGCGCTAGTAACGCGAACCGCGCGAAAGCGCTTGGCCTCAACAACAATTTCTTGCACGGTTTCGTCCTGCCCCAGCAGCGTGGAGGGGTAGCCCAGGAGTGCCACAAGTGAAACTGTCAGCGATACAAGCTTTCGTCTCGTAACTGGTTGGAATTGCTCGGATAAGCGAATCAAATTGGTGTATCTCCCGGCGACCGGACATATGCGTGGATGGCGGATTCTAGCAATCAATATCAGGCCATAACACCAATTGTGACGGATCGTTGCAACTGCTTCGAAGCGAACGGATTTACGGAGATCAATCAAGTTCCGGATTGACAGCCAATTTTATTGGTACCGTGCTACCAGAGACGGGTGGCAATGTCTTCGTCTTGTGCATTAACATAGGTCTGCCGTCGGACAATGAGACAATGAGTATCGGAAGCACTCCATGAAAATCGAAACCCAGCTCCTGTTTCCCACCCTTTGCTGGACTACGCTATTCGACGATCGGGAACCATTCAACGCGATGATGCTGCAACTCGCCAGGGAAATGCGAGAAAGAGACCCTGTCGGTGTGGAAAAAACCAATGTTAAGGGATGGCAAAGTCCAAATATTCTTCAGAATCTGGATGCATTCAAGGAGATGAATCACAGGATTTTGACCGTGTGTCAGCGCGTGGGCCAATCATTGCATTTCCAGCAAAACCTGATTTGGGAGCACCAGGCATGGTTGAATATTAGCCCGCCCGGCGCTTCGAACAAGTTACACCATCATTCCAATTGCTATTTTAGTGGGGTTTACTACGTCAGCCTCAAGGCGCCGGAGTGCGGCAGCATCTATTTTCGCGACCCTCGGGTTGCTTCCCGAATGCTTACTTACCCGATCGATCAGGAAAATGACTTCACTGCCGGTGAGCTGGATATGCGACCTGAAGAAGGCCGTATGTATATTTTCCCCAGTTGGCTGGAACACGGAGTTGAATCAAACGAAAGTGATCAGGACCGGATTAGCATTGCCTTCAACGTGCTGGCGCGACCGGATCCGTCGCGAACCGAGTGATTCGGTGTCCCTCAGCCAAGTCACTGCCTTCAATCCACGGTTTTGTGCCTAAAAAAAGAGGGCTCTTTGCAGAGCCCTCTTTGCTTTCTGGTTGCCACATCCGTCAACCGATTGTGGCTTTTGCCTCGCCGCCCGGTCCATCGGGCGGGGTGGCTACAACTTCCCTAGAAGTCGTAAACCACACGAGCATAGATCGATCGGCCCATTGGATCCTGCAGGGCCCCGATCACACCGGCAAATTCCGGTGACCGCTGTCCCTGTCGGTCAAACAGGTTCCGAGCACCCAGTGAGAACGACATTTGTCCGTCGAACATCTCAAGACCACGGTAGGTGTAGGTCATGTCCATCTGGGTCCAGTCCCTGACGCCTTCCTGCAGAATGCGCTGGTAGGGATTGGTTGTGCCGCCGAAGAAGGTCATGAACGAGAAGGTCGGACCGTCGTAGGGCATACCGGAGATATAACGGGTGATTGCCACCACGGAGTGATTGCCCATGGTCCAGCCAGTGGTCAGGTTAGCCTTCCACTCCGGCAGTTCCGGCGCCGCGCTGGTATTGGCGTTGTAGCCACCGGCAACGTCGAGAATCGGCTTAGTCGGGTCTTCCTGAATCAGGAACTCGTCAATATTGGTGGCCTGCAGTCCGATTCGGAAGTCACCAAGATTGTCGAGGCTGAAGCGGTAGGTGCCCTGCATATCAAAGGCAGTGACCTTGACGCTTTCCGCGTTGGAGGCTCCCAGTCCGTTAACCTGCAGAATCGTGTAGATGTCATTCGGATCACGGATGAAGTCCTTGTCGGATCGCGGATCATTTATCCACGCCTGCAGCTGGGCCTTGGTAGGCTGATTGCCTGTAAGGCCGTTACCGCTGAACCCGGTGGCATTCTTGAAGTTGAAGAAATCCAGGTCCATCTTCTGCTGACCGCTGGTGCCAACAATACGGTTCTGGAAGTCTGTCTCGTTCCAGGTGATGGAAAAATCCAGACTGCCGCCGAGGAAGTTGTCAAAGTTCAGGTCAATACCGAACTGCTGGGACGTGGAGAACTCGTTCTGCAGGTTCGGGTTACCACCGCCACAGGCTGTGGTGAACGCGTCGAACGGCGAGAACCGGTCGGTTACCGTAGACAGGGAACAGGTGATCGGATTCAGCAGCTGCTCCAGGCTCGGTGCGATAAACGCATCGCCCTGGGTTGCCCGCAGAGTCAACCAGTCAGTCGCCTGCCAGGTCAGACCGAATTTCGGGTCGGTAGACTCCTGGCCAGTGGAGAATTCCTCACGGCGGACCGCCGCGCTCAGCTCCAGGGTATCCAGAAGCGGAATCGACAGTTCGGCGAAGTAGGCATCAGTTTCCCGTGAACCCGAAGTGATCACTTCCGGCTCGGAGCTACCGATCCAGCTGTCACCGGCAAGTTCCGTTCTGCCCGGCGTGTTGGTGTACTTGTCATCCCGCCACTGGTAGCCGACAGCTGCAGCGATTGGGCCGCCCGGCAATTCGAAACCGAACAGGGGTACTTCACCATTGAAGACCAGGTCGATGGTGTCCAGTTGGTCTTCGGCAGATCCTTTATCGCCGGTGATGATATCGTCAAGTACCGCAATTGAAGTGTAATTGCTCGGGTTATCCGAGAAGAACGGGTTGTAGCAGGCGTCGCGGTCATTTACCACGTCACAGTTCAGACCTTTCTTCATCGCCTCGATGTCGTAGACCTGGTTTGCTGTATACCGAATTTCGCGGTAGTTGTGGGTGTAGGCCGCCTGACCTTCCCATCCTTCCAGGAAAGGCACTTCGAAATCGGCTTCAAAAGTGATGCGGCCGATGTGGTCGATGCTATCACCCAGGTTGTCGAAGTCCGGAGTGTGTCCGGTCGGAATGTTCTGCGTCTTGTTGATGGGACGCAGGGTACGGGGACGGACGTCTTCATGGAGCAGGACGCCGTTGGGAACGATACCGGAGATCAGGTAGTCGCCCAGACCGTCGGCGTTCAGGTCTGCGGTGCCTCGATCAGGCACGCCATCACCGTTCGCATCGATACCGTACAGCTGGTTGCCGTTGGCATCCCTGGCAAAGAACGGGTTACCCGGCAGCTCACCACGCACCGGCGGCAGCTCACCAATTCGGGAGTTACCGGGGTTGGAGGTGGAGGTGTAGGTCATTTCATACAGACGGGTCCAGAAGCCCTGTACCTTGAAGGTCAGGGTGTCGGTGGCATCCCAGGTGGCGTTACCGAAAAGCTGGGTGGTCTCGGTCGGCTCACGGTAAGAGCGGTTGTCACCGAAATCGAAGTAGCAGCTTCCGGATAGCAGCATGCCGTACTTGTTGGCAACCTGATCGGGCGTGTAGGAAGTTCGCTGGGCAGCCGGTGCACACAGCGGATCTGGTGTGCGGCTTTCATTGCCGGCGCCACCGTTTGGTCCAAGATAATTACCGTCGGCATCTCGCTTTGGCACGTACCAGTTACCCGGCGCGTTGGAGGAGAATGTCAGACCTGAGTTGGCCAATTTGCTGCGCTCATCCCAGCCCAGCCGGCTGTTAACGCGGTATTGTCCCGCCAGTACCAGGTCTACTTCACCCAGTTCGCCACCCCACAGCATCTGAACGGAGTGCTCGTCGTAGTCGCCACGGGTGTCCTGCTCCGCGTAGGTGTCGATCTTCAGGCCATCGTAGGAGGTGTAAGGCACGAAGTTGACCACCCCGGCCACCGCCTCGTTACCGTACAGTGCAGCAGCACCGTCCGCCACGATATCCATGCGCTGAATGGCAATGGTCGGAATCAGCGCGTTAACGTTCTCGTTAACCAGACGCTTGCCGTCCATCAGGGTCAGCGTGGAGCTGGCACCCAGACCCCGAAGGTCGATGCTGGTGGAGCGGGAGTCCTGGCCTTGAATGGTGTTGGTGATCGCCGAGGCGGAACCGTTTACGAAAGACAGGTTCTGGACTACCTCACCGATGTTCAGGGTTCCCTGGTCGACCAGATCGTCAGCGCTCAGCTGAGTGGTCTGGGAGGCTGCTGTGAAGCCTTCCGAACGACGGATAAAGGAACCGGTTACGATAACTTCTTCCACTTCTTCCTGCTGCTGGGCAAATGCGGTATTTGCCAGCGGCACGAGTGAAAGAGAAATGGCTGCACAAAGCAAACTGCGCTTGTGTGGGATTCTAGATTGCATATTTCTCTCCAGTTTTTTAATGCTACATGCTTGGTGTATGTAGCGTAGTTTTTCTGACATTAAAGCTTTAATGTGAGTAAAAACAATGAGTTAAATTAAACTGCGTTGTTATACTCTGCTCCTGAATTGAAAGAGTGCTTTCGGCCGAAAGTAAAAACTCTTCAACAACAAGATACGCTGCGTCTAACAGCTTTTACGAGTTTACTAATTATTAATTATGATCGAAAGGAATAATTTACTAATTGTTACAGGAAAACGCAGTTTTCTGGCAAGGTAAGACTCGTAAAAATCGTTTAACAAATTGATATTATTATAAAAAATTAACTAATTCTGACATTGGCAGATTAATTCTGAACAAACAGGGCAAAAATTCTGCGTAATATCTTTTGAAATGGAAATTACTCAGGTGCATCGACACGCTGATCGCAAGCAAATTTTTTGGTTTGGATCATAAATAGCACACAGGTCAGAGCGTGAACGAAGCGGTGCAATTGGAGGGGTGCCGTTCGTTGGCGGTGGCGAGGCGGTGATGTGATCCAATATCAGGTGATGGCCGAGGCAAAAAAAGAGGGCTCTTTGCAGAGCCCTCTTTGTTTTCTGGTTGCCACATCCGTCAACCGATTGTGGCTTTTGCCTCGCCGCCCGGTCCATCGGGCGGGGTGGCTACAACTTCCCTAGAAGTCGTAAACCACACGAGCATAGATCGATCGGCCCATTGGATCCTGCAGGGCCCCGATCACACCGGCAAATTCCGGTGACCGCTGTCCCTGTCGGTCAAACAGGTTCCGAGCACCCAGTGAGAACGACATTTGTCCGTCGAACATCTCAAGACCACGGTAGGTGTAGGTCATGTCCATCTGGGTCCAGTCCCTGACGCCTTCCTGCAGAATGCGCTGGTAGGGATTGGTTGTGCCGCCGAAGAAGGTCATGAACGAGAAGGTCGGACCGTCGTAGGGCATACCGGAGATATAACGGGTGATTGCCACCACGGAGTGATTGCCCATGGTCCAGCCAGTGGTCAGGTTAGCCTTCCACTCCGGCAGTTCCGGCGCCGCGCTGGTATTGGCGTTGTAGCCACCGGCAACGTCGAGAATCGGCTTAGTCGGGTCTTCCTGAATCAGGAACTCGTCAATATTGGTGGCCTGCAGTCCGATTCGGAAGTCACCAAGATTGTCGAGGCTGAAGCGGTAGGTGCCCTGCATATCAAAGGCAGTGACCTTGACGCTTTCCGCGTTGGAGGCTCCCAGTCCGTTAACCTGCAGAATCGTGTAGATGTCATTCGGATCACGGATGAAGTCCTTGTCGGATCGCGGATCATTTATCCACGCCTGCAGCTGGGCCTTGGTAGGCTGATTGCCTGTAAGGCCGTTACCGCTGAACCCGGTGGCATTCTTGAAGTTGAAGAAATCCAGGTCCATCTTCTGCTGACCGCTGGTGCCAACAATACGGTTCTGGAAGTCTGTCTCGTTCCAGGTGATGGAAAAATCCAGACTGCCGCCGAGGAAGTTGTCAAAGTTCAGGTCAATACCGAACTGCTGGGACGTGGAGAACTCGTTCTGCAGGTTCGGGTTACCACCGCCACAGGCTGTGGTGAACGCGTCGAACGGCGAGAACCGGTCGGTTACCGTAGACAGGGAACAGGTGATCGGATTCAGCAGCTGCTCCAGGCTCGGTGCGATAAACGCATCGCCCTGGGTTGCCCGCAGAGTCAACCAGTCAGTCGCCTGCCAGGTCAGACCGAATTTCGGGTCGGTAGACTCCTGGCCAGTGGAGAATTCCTCACGGCGGACCGCCGCGCTCAGCTCCAGGGTATCCAGAAGCGGAATCGACAGTTCGGCGAAGTAGGCATCAGTTTCCCGTGAACCCGAAGTGATCACTTCCGGCTCGGAGCTACCGATCCAGCTGTCACCGGCAAGTTCCGTTCTGCCCGGCGTGTTGGTGTACTTGTCATCCCGCCACTGGTAGCCGACAGCTGCAGCGATTGGGCCGCCCGGCAATTCGAAACCGAACAGGGGTACTTCACCATTGAAGACCAGGTCGATGGTGTCCAGTTGGTCTTCGGCAGATCCTTTATCGCCGGTGATGATATCGTCAAGTACCGCAATTGAAGTGTAATTGCTCGGGTTATCCGAGAAGAACGGGTTGTAGCAGGCGTCGCGGTCATTTACCACGTCACAGTTCAGACCTTTCTTCATCGCCTCGATGTCGTAGACCTGGTTTGCTGTATACCGAATTTCGCGGTAGTTGTGGGTGTAGGCCGCCTGACCTTCCCATCCTTCCAGGAAAGGCACTTCGAAATCGGCTTCAAAAGTGATGCGGCCGATGTGGTCGATGCTATCACCCAGGTTGTCGAAGTCCGGAGTGTGTCCGGTCGGAATGTTCTGCGTCTTGTTGATGGGACGCAGGGTACGGGGACGGACGTCTTCATGGAGCAGGACGCCGTTGGGAACGATACCGGAGATCAGGTAGTCGCCCAGACCGTCGGCGTTCAGGTCTGCGGTGCCTCGATCAGGCACGCCATCACCGTTCGCATCGATACCGTACAGCTGGTTGCCGTTGGCATCCCTGGCAAAGAACGGGTTACCCGGCAGCTCACCACGCACCGGCGGCAGCTCACCAATTCGGGAGTTACCGGGGTTGGAGGTGGAGGTGTAGGTCATTTCATACAGACGGGTCCAGAAGCCCTGTACCTTGAAGGTCAGGGTGTCGGTGGCATCCCAGGTGGCGTTACCGAAAAGCTGGGTGGTCTCGGTCGGCTCACGGTAAGAGCGGTTGTCACCGAAATCGAAGTAGCAGCTTCCGGATAGCAGCATGCCGTACTTGTTGGCAACCTGATCGGGCGTGTAGGAAGTTCGCTGGGCAGCCGGTGCACACAGCGGATCTGGTGTGCGGCTTTCATTGCCGGCGCCACCGTTTGGTCCAAGATAATTACCGTCGGCATCTCGCTTTGGCACGTACCAGTTACCCGGCGCGTTGGAGGAGAATGTCAGACCTGAGTTGGCCAATTTGCTGCGCTCATCCCAGCCCAGCCGGCTGTTAACGCGGTATTGTCCCGCCAGTACCAGGTCTACTTCACCCAGTTCGCCACCCCACAGCATCTGAACGGAGTGCTCGTCGTAGTCGCCACGGGTGTCCTGCTCCGCGTAGGTGTCGATCTTCAGGCCATCGTAGGAGGTGTAAGGCACGAAGTTGACCACCCCGGCCACCGCCTCGTTACCGTACAGTGCAGCAGCACCGTCCGCCACGATATCCATGCGCTGAATGGCAATGGTCGGAATCAGCGCGTTAACGTTCTCGTTAACCAGACGCTTGCCGTCCATCAGGGTCAGCGTGGAGCTGGCACCCAGACCCCGAAGGTCGATGCTGGTGGAGCGGGAGTCCTGGCCTTGAATGGTGTTGGTGATCGCCGAGGCGGAACCGTTTACGAAAGACAGGTTCTGGACTACCTCACCGATGTTCAGGGTTCCCTGGTCGACCAGATCGTCAGCGCTCAGCTGAGTGGTCTGGGAGGCTGCTGTGAAGCCTTCCGAACGACGGATAAAGGAACCGGTTACGATAACTTCTTCCACTTCTTCCTGCTGCTGGGCAAATGCGGTATTTGCCAGCGGCACGAGTGAAAGAGAAATGGCTGCACAAAGCAAACTGCGCTTGTGTGGGATTCTAGATTGCATATTTCTCTCCAGTTATGTTTAAAAGTCTCAATTACTTCATAACATTTTGGTTGCGCAGGTATCGACGTCGACCTCCCGCAGCAACCGGGGGGGGTTACAAAGCACAAGACATACAAGAGTCTCTATTCTTAAATTGAGATTAAAATCTGCCCGCTATGCGGGAAGATTGGCACGAGTTTAAAGTAATCCGAGGCGGAGTAAACAGATAATTGAAGGAACAATAAAATATTAATTTGTATTAAAAACATATACTTAGAACACAAAATAACTAATGGAAAAGCTAAAAATAAAATAACAATTAAAACAACAATATGAAGACTACGTTGCCAGAAAATAAGGTATTTTGTTCTCGATATAGAACGTGTAAAAAGTAATAAAACTCGAATTATTTATTGGTTTGCAAGTGAACTAATTTCGCGGACGAATGTCTCTGTGGAAGCTTTTGATTTTGCTGACTGGCATAGCTCGCAGTCGATTGCTGACTGACTTTCAGTATTGCCCCTGGCAGTCATCAGTATGACTCTCCCGGCATCGCTATCCCTAGCTTGGCCGGCAGGTTAGCAACTCATCTTCCGCCAGCATGCGTATCAATGCGATGGCATCGATATCCGTATGCAAGTACGCTGACTTGAGGTGTTCGCCAATCATATGTCCCTCCGCAGTTTCTTCCATATCCCGGCAGTAGAAGAAACGGACGAACAGATACCCCTCCGCGGGTTCTTCGATGGAAGTAATGCTTCTGGCCTGCATCGGCTGGTCCGGTCCACTGATGACAGTTTCGATTTTTTCGTGAAGAGTGAGGATCACCCTTTCTCGAAACTCGGTATCCCCTGCCTGGATATGGCGAGTAAATCCTTCATTGCGCTCTTCGCTCAGTCGGCAGCTGATAGCGCTATTGAATTTGCCGGGGTCCCGGGCCCGCAACAGTAGCCCTTCCCACAATTGGACGCGGGTCAAAGGCTTGATATTGCTATCATCTGGATCATTGATCTGCACGATGTGTTCGAATTCAAGCAAAACGATACCCCCCTGGGGTTGGGGCAGCTGCCAGTTGCAGAGCGTCGGGGCTACTATCTCAAGAACCTGGCGTCAGGTAGCCTGTGCCTTTGGGACTCGGGTATGATCATACCGAGATCGAACTTTGAAAGACAGCGACCAATCAATGCGGCGAATAACCAGTAATGTACAAGCCACTCGGTTCAGATAAGACTGCCATTTTGCGAGTGCGGGACCTGTGCAAGGAATACCCGATGGGGGAAATGACCGTGCGCGCTCTGGACCATGTCAATCTGGATCTGTATGAAGCAGAGATGGCTGTCTTGTTAGGTGCTTCCGGCAGTGGCAAATCCACCTTGCTGAACATCATTGGTGGGCTGGACGTAGCTACCAGCGGCACGGTGCTTTATCGAGACAGGGATCTCAGTGCATTTACCGATCATGAGCTGACGAATTAT
Organism: Pseudomonadales bacterium; assembly: GCA_038134485.1. Classification (GTDB taxonomy): domain Bacteria; phylum Pseudomonadota; class Gammaproteobacteria; order Pseudomonadales; family Pseudohongiellaceae; genus NORP240. The sequence goes on along the minus strand of JAYPVG010000005.1, from coordinate 26,890 downwards.
CGGCGTCATCATGTAGGCTTTGTATTTCAGTTTTACAACTTGATTCCAAGCCTTACCGCTCGGGAAAACGTCGCTCTCGTTACCGACATCAGCACTCACCCTATGCCAGCGGAGGAAGCCCTGAATATGGTAGGACTTGGTGAGCGCATCGACCATTTCCCGTCGCAACTGTCAGGTGGCGAGCAACAGCGGGTGGCCATCGCGCGGGCTATCGCCAAACGGCCGCATATTCTGCTGTGTGACGAACCTACCGGTGCGCTTGACGCCAAGACGGGCAAACTGGTTTTGCAGGTTCTGGATCGCGTCAATCGGGAGACCAGCACCACGACCGCGATCATCACGCACAATGCTGCAATAGGAAACATGGGAGATGTGGTCGTGCGCATGAGTAGCGGTAAAATCGTCGAACGTATCGAAAACGAGACTCGCATTGACGTTGAGGAAATCGAGTGGTAAAAGCCGATGCGCGCACTTGACAGAAAATTATTGCGTGAGATCTGGCACCTCAAAGGTCAGGCAATATCTATCGCGCTGGTAGTAGCATCCGGGATCATGTCGGTGGTCACCATGCGGGGCAGCTATGAGTCGCTGGTAAACGCGCAGCAGCAATACTATTCAGAAACAAGATTTGCAGAAATCTGGGCGCCACTCGTCAGGGCACCGCTCAATCTGTTAACGAAAATTGAGTCAATCCCGGGCGTCGATCAGGCAGACAGTCGGGTGACGTTTCTCGCCACCCTGGATCTGGATGACAGCGGCATTCCGGCCCAGGGGCGGTTTGTCTCGCTACCGGAAGCCGGCAGGCCCATTCTCAATGATCTGGTCGTCCGCCGGGGTCGCTATATTGTCCCGGGTGCGCCGGATGAGGTGATCATAAGCGAGAATTTTGCAGCCGCTCGTGAATTCGAACCGGGGGATACCATACGGGTTATCATCAACGGCCGGGCTCGCGATCTCGATGTTGTTGGGATCGCTATCTCTGCAGAGCACTCCTACGCCGTACCTCCCGGTTCGCTTTATCCAGAGGACGATCGTTACGGCATCCTGTGGGCAAGTCGCGAAATACTGGGGCCGGCTTTCAATATGGACGGCGCATTCAACGAGGCATTCGTCACACTGACGCCGGATGCCAACGAGAATGCCGTCATTGAAACACTGGACGAGATTCTCAGACCCTACGGAGGATTGGGCGCCTATCCAAGGCGCAGTCAGGCCTCTCATCAGATCCTGCAGGCAGAACTGGACTCCAATCGCGTCACCGGAGCAGTTATACCCATTGTTTTTCTCGGCGTTGCGGTTTTTCTTCTGTATCTGGTACTGGGACGACTGATCTCCACTCAACGCGGGGAAATCGCTGTGCTGAAAGCGTTCGGTTACTCGGATAGAGAGGTAGGAGCCCATTTTCTGATGTTCGCTGTGGTCGCGGTACTTGCGGGGGGTGCGATCGGGACCATCGGAGGAGTCTACCTGGGGGACAGCTATATCGCCCTTTACGATCAGTATTTTGATCTGCCTGGTCTCAGGTATCAGCTGACGCCGTCGCTGCTGGTATTTGCTTTCCTGGCCTGTGTGATTGGCGCAATTGGTGGTGCTATGGCCGCAGTCCGGCGCGCAATTCTGCTGCCACCAGCGGAGGCTATGCGGCCCCAGGCGCCCGACCGCTTCAAGCCCGGGTTTTTTGAAAGAATGGGACTCGGGCGTGTGCTGGGGCCTAACGGCAGAATGATCCTGCGCAACATAGAACGTAAACCGGTGCAGGGTTTTTTCTCTTCTCTGGGTGTCGCTATGTCGGTCGCCATTCTCACAATCGGGTTTTTCATGTTTGACAGTATCAATTTCATGATGGACCTGCAGTTTCGCTTGATACAACGGGAGGATCTGACCCTGACATTCCGGGAGATAATGCCCGACAGGATAGCTCATGAACTCAATCGTCTGGACGGGGTCAATCGGGTAGAAACCTATAGATTCCTGCCAGCCAGGTTGCGGTATGGACACCGGGACGAAGAAGTCGCCATTCAGGGAATGGAAATCAACGGGCGCATGCGACGGATAATCAACGCGGACGGCAATGAGGTCCCTGTACCGAGCACTGGCGTGGTGATGAGTTCGCTGCTGGCCAATCGGCTTGAGGTGCAAAGCGGCGATGAAATTATTGTTGAGATACTGGAAGGCAAACGCAAGACCACCAGTATCAAGGTCACCGGGGTCATAGAGGATTTTCTGGGTCTGTCGGCATACATGAGTCGAGATGCTTTGTGGGAACTTAGCGGAGAGCCCAACGTGGTATCGGGCGCCTATCTGGCAGTGGATGACGAACGGCTTGCAACACTGTTTCGCGAGTTGAAGGAGGTTCCCGCGGTCACTGGCGTTGCTTCACCGGATAGCATGCTCGAATCGTTCGAGGAACAACTTGCGGAAGGCATACTG
>JAYPVG010000005.1:18250-24450 GCA_038134485.1 Pseudomonadales bacterium | reverse complement strand
CTGCTGGGATTTGCCGGCGTGATCGCGGTGGGTGTGATCTACAATGCAGCCAGGATTTCCTTGTCGGAGCGCGGACGCGAATTGGCCAGTCTGCGCGTAATGGGCTTCCATAGGCGCGAGGTTGCCTTTCTTCTGTTAGGCGAACAGGCGGTAATCACGTTACTTGCGATTCCCCTCGGCTGGCTCATCGGCTACGGCCTCTGTTACGCAATAACCGAGGGAATTCAGACAGATATTTACCGTATTCCCTTTATTGCAGAACCCCGAACTTATATATTGTCCGCCATATTGATAGGTATTGCGGCGCTAGCCAGCGGCTGGGCGGTGCGGCGTCGCCTTGACAGATTTGAGCTGGTAGAGGTTTTAAAGACCAGGGAATAGTTAGAAGCACAGACAGGATAAGCGTGACGTGAAATTAATTCCCAAATGGTTAGGCATACTGCTGATCCTTGCCGTGATCGGCGGGATGATCTATGCCCTGCAGCCGCAGCCTGAACTGGTGGAAGTGGCCCAGGTGGAGCGCCGCGCATTCGCGGAAACCGTGGAGGAGCAGGGACGTACCCGTGCCCGTCGTCCGTTTGTGGTGACCGCTCCCATAGCAGGGCGGCTGCTGCGTACTGGTCTCGATGAAGGTGACCGGGTTTCCGAGGGGCAGATTATCGCCCGCATCGCTCCGAGTCCTCAGGATCAGCGGACAGCAGCCTATGCGGAGGCAAACCTGACCTCAGTGCAGGCTCGCTATGCTGCCACTGAAGCCGCGCTGAGGGAGGCCCGGAGCGCTCTGGACAGGAACCGTCGGGAACTGGAGCGCCGTGAACAGCTATTTGCCCAGGATCTTGCCAGCGCCGAGGAAGTAGAAAACTTTCGCCAGTTAGTGGTAGCCGGCCAGGCGAGGGTCGAGGCCTCCGACGCCAATCTTCTTGCCGCGCAGGCGGAGATAGAGAGCGCCAGGGCCTTTCTCATTGGTGTTGGCAATGACGCTTACGGCGAACCTCAGATTATCGACGTACACTCACCCTCTGACGGAACGGTATATCGGGTGTTCGAAGAAAACGAGCGCGTTATCCAGGCGGGCGAACCGATCTTCTCTATTAGCAACCGGGACAGCCTGGAACTGGTGGTTGATCTGCTCACCCAGGATGCCGTAAAAGTCGAGCCTGGCGATCCCGTTCAGATCACCGGATGGGGTGGCGACTATACGATCAATGCTGTCGTGCTGTCCATCGAGCCGGAAGCCTTTACCAAGGTTTCCGCCCTCGGTGTGGAGGAGCAGCGCGTCAACGTGATCGCGGAATTATTGAACGTTCCAGATAATATCGGTGCCGAGTACCGGGTGGAAGTGGCTATTGTTACCTGGCAGGAACAGAACGTGCTGACCATACCAACCAGCGCAATCTTCCAGCGGGCCAACGGCTGGAATACTTTTGTCGTGGCAGAGGGTCGCGCCGAGCTGCGACCCGTACTCATAGGTGCAAGAGGTCGGGATTTTACCCAGGTCATTGACGGGGTAACAGCGGGGGAATCGGTAGTCGTTTTCCCTTCCGACCTGATCAACGAAGGCACCCGGGTGACTTTCTGATGTCCGACCGCCATCCTGCCCGGACCGACCTGTTCTGCAGACTAGCGCCGTAATTTGCATAAACCGGACCTCTCTCCACCAGCATGCTGGACAAATAGAAATAGCAGCGATACCTTAGCTCCCCGCTAAACTTCTCGCGTAACTGAACGCCTCGCAGTATGGGGTCCTGCTCCAGAAATTAATGGAGCTACAGGACCTGTGAGCCAGAACAGACGGAACCCGCTTCATGGATCTGCAGAAATTTTTTGATCACTGGAAACTCAATGAGCACCCGTTCCAGGCGGAAGAGGCACTCAACGATGCGGTTTACAATCGCATGTTGAATGAAGCAATTACCCATCCTGAATTCACCAAGATTTATGGAGATCCGGGCAGCCCCGGGACCGCTATCGTGTTTGGTGAAAAAGGTAGTGGTAAAACAGCGATCCGCCTGATGGTTCAGCGCAAACTCGAGGATTTCAACAAGAGTCTCAATGCCGGGCGTGCCTGGATTGTCAGTTACCAAGAACTTAACCCAATGCTGGATCGGATTTCTCGCCACCTGAAATCAAACGACGGAGAGAAGGTGGTGCAGTCGATTCGACTTGCCGATCATCAGGATGCGATTCTCTCGCTGGCTGTTACCGGACTGCTGGACAAAGTTCTTGATGCAAATGAAAAGGGATCGATCAAGATCCTGAAAAAAATGGATGCCCAGAAGCGCACCAATCTGGCTGCGCTGGCACTCCTTTACGATCAGCCAAGATACGGACATGCGGCGGCCCGATGGGACAGATTGCTGCGCATCTTGCGCATGAAATCCGGTCTCGATCGATCGCAACACGGAACTTTCCTTTTGCTTGTGGCACTGGTCACTGCCATTGGTGGCATTGGCTGGAGCCTGCAGCCCTCGGCAAATATCTGGTGGATTGCCGCGACACTGGTCGGTGGTCTTGTGACTGCATTGCTGGGATTTTCATGGCTGATTCGCGCCTGGGGCAACAGGCGGCTGGAGCGTCAGCTTTCCCGGGAGATTCGCGTAGTGGCGCGGGAAAAAGGCGGCAGAGCACGACAGCTATGGGATTTCAGACAGATCGACAAAGCCGCGCAGTTGTTTCCGTCGAATATCGATCAGGACAGTCGCTTCGACTTAACCGGACGTTTTCTCAATGTAGTCAAAGAGCTGGGTTATTCCAGTATGGTCGTGTTGCTGGACCGTGTTGATGAACCGGTGCTGGTCAATGGCGACGCCGGGCGAATGAGATCGCTGGTCTGGCCAATGATGAACAACAAGTTTTTGCAGCAGGAAGGCGTTGGTATAAAAATGCTGTTGCCCATCGAGCTCAGTCACATGTTGGCGTCAGAAGACATGGAGTTCAAACGCAAGGCCAGACTCGACAAGCAAAACGTTGTTAATCCCCTTAAATGGACTGGAACCACGCTTTACGATTTGTGTTCGTGGCGATTCAAAAACTGTCAGAAAAGCGAGAGCGGGGCGAAGATTTCGCTGGAACATATTTTCGACGAAAGCGTCGGGAGCAATTACTTGATAGATGCGCTGGACCAGATGCATCAGCCGCGCGACGCGTTTAAATTCTTGTATGCCGTGGTGCTTGAGCATTGCCGCAACACGCCCGACAGTTCTGAAGATTACCAGATTTCCCGTGCCACTCTGGATTATGCAAGGCGCGAACATAGCCAGCGAGTGGTTGATCTTTATCGTGGTGTCGCTGCAAGTTGAGCAGTCCGGCATCGGTGGCACGGCAGGGCTTGTTTTACTTGCCAGACTTCGCTTTCAAGCCGCGACTTCTTTCCATACAAAAAATCGCGTAGCCGCAACGAAGCTGATCGCGACCCACACTAAAATTCCGACCATATCGACCGGAATCTCCATCAGTCCTGCGCCATTATTGGCAATTTCCCGCAGGGCGTTGGCAACGAAACTTAGTGGCAATACTGTTGCCAGAGGCTGCATGAAATTCGGCAGCGATTCGATCGGGTAGAAGATTCCTGAAAGAAATATTTGCGGGAAGATCACCAGGTTGCCGATTGCCTGAATGGATTGCTGGGTTTTGGCCAGGCTGCCGAGTAGAAAACCAATACACAAGAAGATGATTGCGCCTAGAAAAATGATGACAAACAGACTGAGATAACTGCCGAGTACGATGACATCAAGAAAGAACACTGCGATCCCCAGCAGTACCGAAATCTGCATGATGCAAAGAATAATCCGGGACATCACGATGCCGGAGATGAAATCTCCGGGTTGCAGAGGCGTGACAAACAGTCTCTTGAGAATTCCCTTGCGCCGGTACTCAACGATATTGAAGCCGCTGCCGGCAATGGAAATCTGCATCAGGGTAAACGCCAGCAGCCCGGGAATCAGGAAATCCAGATAACGTTGGGATCGAGATTGCACATCCTCGATTGTCAGGGTGAAAAGTGCTTCGGAATTTCGCAACTGTCGCTCCACTGCCAACAGTGACTGTTCCAACACCGGCATTATAAGATTCAACTGCTGCACCTGCGCGGCATCTACCAGCAGTCCGAGTTCGACACTGCTGTCGGTTTCCTGGAATTCCGCCGGTAGTGTCAGCACCAGTGTCATGCGACCCGAGATGAGCGCTTGCCGCATGCTGGTCTCATCGCCCTCACTGACAGAGAATAAAGGATTGGTCTCAAGTATTTCAATGAAGTCGTCGGAAAGAGAGCCAGGGGCATTATTTACAATACCTAGCTTGATAGGGTCCTGATCCTGGTTGCCGACAAATCCGAATACCACCATGAAGATGACCGGGAAAAGGAGGCTGAGAATAATGGTCTGGCGGTCACGCAGGAATATCTTCGTCAGGGTATGCGCGATAGTGAATGCCAGTGGACTCATGAATCAGTCCCTCAGCCCGTGTCCGGTCAATACCAGGAAGACGTCTTCCAGGCTGCCATGCAGGGGCGCCTGGGGAGGTTCCGGAGCGTGTTGCTGAATTAATCGTCCCGGCGTATCTTCGGCGATCACCTTACCGTGATCCATAATGGCGATCCGCTGGCACAATGACTCTGCTTCCTCCATGTTGTGGGTGGTTAGCACGATGGTCATTCCCGTCCGATTCAGTTCCCTAACCAGATTCCACAAATTCCGTTTGGCCTGGGGATCGAGTCCGGTGGTCGGTTCATCCAGGAACAAAACTTTCGGATCGTTTACCAGCGCGCAGGCAATCGAAAATCGTTGTTTTTGACCCCCCGACAGGCTTGCCGGCCTCGCATCAGCTTTTTCCGTCAGGTGGACACGACTCAACAGTTCCAAAGGGTCGATCTGGCGTCGGTATAGCGATCCGAACAGCGTAATCAATTCCCGCAGAGAAAGGTTGTCAAAATACTCGTTGGCCTGCAGCTGGACGCCGATGATTTTCTTGACGTCATAGGGTTTGGAATTCACGCAATGTCCGTCGATATAGGCCTCACCACCATCAATATCGGTCAGACCTTCAAGCATTTCCAGAGTCGTCGTTTTGCCCGCACCGTTGGGGCCCAGAATGCCATAAATTTCACCTGCTTCTATTTGCAGGGAGACATCGCTTACGGCTTCGAACAGCTCGGCTTTGTTTCCCGGTCGCGGATATCGCTTGACCAGTTTGCAAACTTGAATGATCGGCATGCAGAGTATTCTCGGGTCGCCCGCGGGCGGGGCGAGGTAATGATAACTGCCGAACCAGATCAAAGACAGCTGCCACATTCCTACCCGATCATGCGAAAGGTGAGGTCCGTGCGCTTCCCATGAGATTCGTGATCAATCGTAGTAATACTCGCGTTGGACCGGCTTCAGGGGCGCCAGAAAATAGTAGAAGATCCAGGCAAACCAGGAAAGGAAAATGATCGCCAGAATCCAGCAGAATTTTTCACCGCGACCGGTTTTGTCTGAAGCAGCTATTATGAGGATTGGTAACAGCCAGACCAGGAATACACCCACTGAACCGAGCAGTACAAAGCCAACGGTGACAAACGGCAACAGGACTGCCGCCGCTATCAGCAGTAGAAATGTCCAAAAAAGAAAACTCAATACCTTCATGATGGTCTCCTTGACCCCGTTCGCCCTCATTCTGGCGTGGTATAGCGACTGGTGGCCATTGCGGCCAGTTTTGCCGTATTTATGGCATTCTTACTATCGGGATTGCGAGAATCGTGCCAATAAATAAATATTAAATAAAACAATGAGATATAAATATATTGCGAGATTTGCGCTGATTGCGATGCAGCGCTCCCGCTAATATTTGGTGAGATCCGCCAGAACAGCAACGGGAAGTCCTTTCCGGGTGCCACCGTCAGTTTAGCCCATGGTCTGGCGGGTTTCTTAACTCAGGGGGCGGCGGACTCGAGTCAGGGTCTGTAGAGCGTGCCGCCCAGGTACTTTGTACCGTTGTCGCACGCCAGCGTGACGACACGATGTCCGGTCCCGATTTCTGCGGCCAGGTCGATCGCGGCCACGACGTTCAGGCCGGTCGAGCCCCCGCCAAAGACGCCAGACTCTGCCGCCAGCCGCCGACACATTCGAAACGCGGCCTCCTGGTCGACAGCTCGGATGTCGTGTACGGCTTCGCGGTCGAGAAAAGGGGGAGCGAACCCGACTCCAATCCCCTCGACCCGATGT
>JAYPVG010000005.1:0-18240 GCA_038134485.1 Pseudomonadales bacterium | reverse complement strand
GCCCCCCCCTTACCCGTGGTCAGGAGAGGAGACTGCAGAGGCTCCAGCGCGACGACCCGAGGTCGGGCGCCAGCCGATCGAAGCCCGTCCGCCGCGCCCATCAGCGCCGCTCCGGTTCCCACCGCAGCCACCAGCACGTCGACTTGCCCTTCCAGGTCGGCCGCGATTTCACGGCCCATGGGCTCGTATCCGCTTCGCACGAAAGGCGACCCGAACTGGTCGGCGTAGAAGGAGTCCGGGTGCTCGGCGAGTGCCAGCGCGCGCGCCTTCATCCGCTGGATCAGCTCCGGCGTGATAGTTCCATCCGGACTCTCTTCGACAAGGACCTCCGCTCCGAAGGCCTCCATAGCGTGACGCTTCGTCTCCGAGAAGGCGTTTGAGAACACGGCGGTGAATCGGAGGCCGAGGACCGCAGACACGAAGGCTAGCGCCGTTCCGGTGCTTCCCCCGGTGTACTCGACGACACGCCCGCCGGGTCGGATGCGCCCTGAATCCAGCGCCTCAGTGAGGACCGAGACGGCCATTCGGTCTTTGTACGACCCGGTGGGATTTCCGCCCTCCAGCTTGATCCATATCTCCGCGCCACCCGGCGACTCGAACGACCGCAGTCGGATGAGGGGTGTGCGGCCGATGGCCTCGAGCGCGGAATCCATGGCAGGGCGGCTCACGACCTGGGCGCCATCGTAAAGTGTTCCCAGACGACGCGTGGGTTCACCCGAGTCGCGCGAAAACCATGGTCATCGAGCCATTCGTTGATACGGTCACCACGCACGCACGATGCCCTGAATCCGCAGGCTGGCCGTTTTTTCACTCGTCGAGATCATCAGGAAGGCAAGCTTATAAGAAGAATGAAAGGTATCTCTGAACCTGCACATTGTCCAGTTTCGTAATCATTCGTCTTCCTGCATTCAGGAATCGTTTAAACCTTCTGAAAATTACCTTCTCTTCATTGCCGAACGCGCCAGCGTCTGATCGTAAATTCGGCCCGGGAATCGGCGTATTCCTCCTTTCTCACATGTTCCAGAATCCGGGCGGGTATGGTTTTATTCTTGTCGGCCCCTTTGCCTCTTCCAGATGTTTTGACCCGCGCACGGTGTTTACTGTTAGGTGCGAACACCCCATGGAAGCGGGTCGGGTTGATCCTGGGTTTTGGCACCAGGGTAGCTGGAGCCTGAGGGAACTTGCTATGCTTGGAATGACAATAACGGTCCCGGCGGAGTCTCAAGTGACTGGACACAGAACCCGGGAATAGCGCGTTTTCTAAAGCGACTGGAGTCTTCAGATGCTGAAACTGGTTGCGAAACCGGAAGAGAATTCCGGGTTACCGCATCGTGAGAAGGAGAATTCCAGCCCATGTCTCCCGTACTAAAAAATAGTGTTGCCTTGCTGGTTGGGCTGGTCGTGGGCGGGCTGGTCAACATGGCTCTTGTGACTGTTGGGCCGCTGCTGGTGCCGCCACCGTCGGGCGTCGATATGACGGACATGGATTCCCTGGCGCAATCCATGCACCTGATGGGGCCACAACACTTCGTGTTCCCGTTACTGGCTCATGCGGTTGGCACGCTGGTCGGCGCCACTCTGACTTTCGTTTTGGCAGGCAGAAATCCGCGACTGCTGGCATTTGGGATAGGTGTGTTTTTCCTGCTGGGGGGCATCGGTGCTGCAAGGATGATACCCGCGCCGATCTGGTTCATTGTCACAGATCTTGGATTGGCTTATCTGCCGATGGCGTGGCTGGGTATTGTTTCAGGCCAACATCTGCAAAAAGCCATGCGGGGAAAAGTCTAGTTTAGACTGACAGCGCGGGTAGGCTTTGGGTTGGCCAGTTTCAGATCGCGCCGGCTTGCTCCAGGAATGAGGCGACCCGCTCGAAGCGCCGCGCCCGGGCAAAGTCAAGCGCCGATTGCCCGGTCGCATCTTTCAGGTTTACATCAGCGCCTGCCAGAACCGCTGCCTGCGCCGCTTCCAAAATAAGCCCTTCGCGATCTCGACTAACCTGCCCTGCGCGCCGTTCCGGGGTGCCCCAACTCATGCGCAAGCGCCGATTACCCATTCCCACTGCAGCCATGAGAATGGAAATCTCACCCTCGTCGGCAATAAAGAAATCTCCCATGCGTTGCGCAGGATAATTAACGTGGTTGACGAACGAGGGGTTAGCTCCGGCTTCGATCAGCAATTCCATGATGTCTGGTTCTGTGAAACGGGCAGCCAGCCACAACGGCGATGCTCCCAGCAGCGAATCATGGAAGTGGTAATCGGTGGACTGCCGCCTTGTGGGTGTCGGCTTTTCCAGGAGGGCGTTAGGATCGGCGCCGTGCTCCAGCAGCGACACCACTGCCCGGGGATCGCCTCTCAGGATTGCAGCATGCAGTGCATTGTGGCCACTGGCTGCAAGATTTACTTCGGCTCCCTGAGCTAGCAGATACTCCACTACCAATAAATTTCCTCCGTGAACCGCCATAATCAGCGGACTGAGACCAAAGGCCGACAACTCGTCCACGTCACTGCCGCCTTTGACCAGAGCCTGCACCGAGCCAAGATCGCCGGCCCAGGCTGCAAACATCAGCGGCGTATAACCGCCGTTTTCTATCCAGATTTTGTAAGCCGGGTGGCTGTCCTGTTCCTTTTCTGTCTTAACGTATTCCGTTCTCACTTCGGAGCGCGCTGACACGTCTGCGCCGTATTCCACCAGTGCTTCAACGACTGCGGAGTGCCCGCGGCCGGCCGCCCACATCAATGCTGTCTGCTGCCGGGTGACGGCCAGATTGGGATCTGCGCCGGCTGCTAGCAGACTTCGGACAACATCTGCATTGCCGGACAGCGAGGCAGTCAACAGCGGTGTCTCGCCCGATAGCAGGGCTACGGCGGGATCTGCGCCAGCCTCAAGCAACAGGCTGGTCATCTGTGTGCTGCCGTTTTCGGCCGCCAGCCACAGGGGTGTCGCGCCGAGGTCATTCGCCGAATTGGCCGTTGCACCTGCCCCGAGCAAGAGCCTGGCGCCCTCAACGCTGTCATGGTAACTGGCCCAGTGCAGCGCCGTGCTTCCGTCCCCATATATCTGGTTGGCATCCATACCACTGGCGAGGTGCTGTTCCAGCAGTTGCCAGTCTTCGTTTTTAGCGGCTTCCACAACTGGTGGCATGTACTGCGCCAATACCGATGGGCCAATCAGGACGGTTGTCAGCAGGGTCAGTAATTGCCAGTTGCGCATTGGGCCGCTCCAGCTTTCAGCGAGTTGATAGTTATACGATTGGCAGAGCGGCAGTGCTGCCACCAATCTTATCAGCAGGCACTCCAAAATTGTGGGTCAGGCCAACCAGCAGATCTGCCATCGTTGGCTGGGTGCCGAATCTGATGTGTTGCCCGCCAGGTAGCGTGCCGGCGCCACCGCCGACCAGCAATACCGGCAGGTTATCGCCGGAGTGTATGGTGCTGTTGGAGATGCCACATCCATACAGGATTGTCATGTTATCCAACAGGTTACCGTCGCCTTCAGGAATTGCCGCCAGCTTGTCCAGATAATTGGAAAACAGCTGGACATGGTAGGTGTTTATCTTCGACATCCGCTCTACCAATTCCGGGTTGTTGTTATGGTGTGACAGCGGGTGATGGGCGTCAGGTACGCCAATCTGTGGATACGGCCTGGCGCTCTGCTCCTTACTCATCATGAAGGTGATGACCCTCGTCAGATCGGTCTGCAGAGCAAGCACCTGAAGGTCCTGCATTATCTCCAGATGATCTTCATAGACCGGGGGCACACCGGCCGGCTGGGCCAGCTCCGGGAGGTCAAGATCGATCTGTTCCTCTGCTTTCTGAATGCGTCTTTCCACATCGCGGATGGAATCGGTGTAACTCTGCACCAGATGGCGGTCCTGGGGGCCGAGTTTCTTTTCCAGTCCGCTCAGTTTGTCCAGCACGGCATCGAGGATGCTGGCCTGTTGTGTAAGTCGCGCCTGGCGAATATCTTTTGAGGTGCTGCCGCTATCACCAAACAATCGTTCAAAAACAGCCCGTGGATTATGTTCCATCGGTAACGGATCCGTCGGTCCACGCCAGCACAGAGTATGGGTGTAGACACAGCTGAGATTTACCGTACAGGCACCGGCCAGAGCTGGTGCGTCCATGGAAAGTTCGAGCGAGGACAGTTGCGTATCCCTGCCGAGTTCCCTGGCCAGTAGTTGATCGAGCGACACGTCTGCGAGGATTTCCACTTCATTGCGACCGCCCCGACTGATACCAGTGAGGAACGAGCCGCCCGCCCCGGCATGGGCGATGTTCCAGTTGGCCTTGAGACCGGAAATCACTATTAGTCGGTCCCGGTAATTGGCCAGTGGCGAAAGGATAGGAGTCAGTTCGAAATCCCGGCCGGCGGTGCTGGGTGACCAGTATTCCATTGCCATACCGTTCGGCACGTAGCAGGTCTGAAATCGATGAATCGGCTTTGGAGCCCCCTGGGCCAGCGCCGGGGTCATGGCATCTAACAGCGGCAGCGCCAGGGCAGCTCCGGCGCCTCTTAGGACGGCGCGGCGGGAAATCGCTTTGCCGGTCACAATGTTCAGTGTTCTATCTCTGGTTTTCATTAAGTCTGCTCCCCGGTAGCGCCTGATCCCTTTATTCAGAGCAGGCTCGCTCTCATGCAGATGTACTTACTCGATAGCCGCGGCCGTCTGATTAAAACTTTCATCCGGCGCGACCTGACTCATCAAGAACGGCTCGCTGGTAACTATGCCAAGTACAAGCGATGACCAGCTGTAATCCTGTTCGGACATTTCTCTCACTATACGCCGAATTACCGGCTGATCGTAGTAGTCTACCCGACGACCCAACGCATACGTCATCAGTTTTTCGGTCAGGGTGTGGGCAAACTGGTCTGGACGACCCACCATCCAGTCACGTAAATCGGCGAACCCCTCGAACTCCACCCCGCCCGGGTAGTTGCCATTGGGGTCGACAGCATTTCCTGCCTCGTCGAATTCACGCCACGCGCCAATGACATCGAAGTTCTCAAGAGCGAATCCCAGAGGATCGATGACCGTATGGCAGGTTGAGCAAATCGGATCCTCTCTATGTTGGGCCAGCCGTTCACGAATGGAGGCAGGCATCTGGCCCGCTTCCGACTCGGGAAGTATCGGTACGTTTGGTGGTGGTGGCGGCGGTGGGGTCCCCAGCAGGTTATCGAGTAACCATTTACCGCGCAGCACCGGCGAAGTGCGACCGGGATAAGAAGTCACGGTCAGCAACGCTCCCTGCGCCAACAGACCACCCCGTTGCTGTAGTTGCGGCAACTGGGCCTTGCGGAAACGACTGCCATAGATGCCTTCTACTCCGTAATGCATGGCCAGCCGCTCGTTCAGAAACGTGTAGTCGGCGTTCAGCAAGTCCATGATGCTGCTGTCATTATTCAGGGTATCGGCGATAAACATTTCGGTTTCCTGACGGAATCCCTCAATCAGACTGAGGTCGAATTCGGGAAACAGTACTGTATTGATCTGTACCTCGTCGAGGCGCCGCAGGTTCAGCCACTGGGCTGCAAAATCCGTTACCAGCGTGTTAACTCCGCGGGGATCGGTCAACATACGAAGCGTCTGTGCTTTCAGTACCTCAGGGTCAGATAGTTGGCCCTCTTCTGCAAGCGCAAGCAGCTCTTCGTCGGGTCCGGTACTCCACAGGAAAAACGCCAACCGAGACGCCAGTTCCAGATCGCTGATCCTGAACAACTCTCCCGTCTCAAGGCCGTCGGGCTGTCGGGTGGTGCGGATCAGGAAATCCGGATCGCTGAGCATAAATTCCAGCGCATGCTGAATGCCAGCATCGAATGATCCCTGTTGTTCCCGACCAGTTCTGAAGAAGTCGATCAAAAGATCCAGATCATTCGCCTCAATTGGCCTCCTGTAGGCCTCTCTCGCGAGGCGCGCGAGTATGTTTGACGCGCACACTACCTCTTCGCTTACCTGGGCAGGCGTGCAGGAAAAAATATGCTGTCGGCTCGGGGAGGCATTGAGCCCGCTATCGGTGCTATACGGCCCGCCAATTTGCAGGGAATAGACTTTCTGATGGGACAGATAGACCTCGTCATTGGCATTGAGCCGACCGCCCTGCGCCGGTTGCGGAACGCCCTCCGGTTCCAGCGTCTGGCGCACAAAGGAAACGGTCACAAGTCGCGGACCCGCCTGTACCTCGGCGGTGAATTGCAGGTGCTGATCGGCTTCTACCAGCATGTATTGTTCCCAGTCGATGCTGCCGGGTTCACCGGTACCGGAAAAACCGAGGGGAGCGGGTGTCCCGGGAGCCTCGCCGCCAATAGTGAAGCGTTCAATCAGGCGCCCGTCAATTCGCACTTCCAGTTGCTGGGGCCAGCCCAGTCCCTTGATGTAATCCTGATAGTTCCGTTCCAGCAGCACCCGGAACTGATATTCCCCGTCGACCGGGAAATGGTGCGAAACTGCCAGTCCACCACGGGAGCCGAAGGGCATATCCTCGTTTTGCCGCCACTCCTGGCTCATGAACAGCGGTACTTCATAGGTAGCGACGGTAGGCCCAATCGGCGGCAGACCGGTTGCCAGCCGCGTCACCTCTCGAGCCACGGACATATAACGTTCCATATGCGCCGTCGAAAACGGCAGGGATTCGGCCATGTTGTCAAAACTGCCATCAGCGGTTGGATCGCCGGGCAACAAATTCATGACATCCACATCCATACCCAGCAGCCGGTTTACGGTGTGGTTATATTCGTAGCGATTCATTCGGTGAACTGGCGTGATCCTGCCGGGAATGGGGTTGGCTGTCCATGCCGCATCGAGCTCGCTTTCCAACCAGCTGGTCATTAATTCGTAGGTTTCAAATGGCGGCCGTGGCATCCCTGACGGAGGCATCATGTGGGCGCGAAGCTTCTTGATTACTTTTTCCAGTATCTCGGCGTGGGTCTCCACACTCGCAAAATCGACACTCTGCAGAGACAAGCCTGCCGTCGCGAGTGCGTCGTTGTGACAGGAAAGGCAGTAGGAGTTGACCACCTGCTGCATCTGGCCAGCATCGAATCGCGGCTCGGCGGAATGCACCGGCGTCGTTCCTGGCAGCATCAACACCGCCGCCAGCGAGGCCATGGCTGCCGCGATAACTGCGCAGGCGCGCGCCGGTCGCATTCCGGTGCAGTAGTTTAGGCCCATCTCTATCCTGCCGCTGTGTTTCACTGGAATTTCCTTTGCTGTCGTATCAGTCTGGCAGCGCGAACGCCACCAGTTCGGCGGGATACTCACCGTCACCAATGGCGACCACAACGTACTGTTTGCCCTCATGCATGTAACTTACCGGTGCCCCCGAGGTGCCCGCCTCCAGCTCTACCTCCCAGAAAATGCCGCCCGATTCCTTGTCGTAGGCACGAAACATCGGGCCTCCGCTGTTGGTGGCGATTTCAACCGGCATATCCGGTGGAATGCGGGAGTCCCGGTTTAGATTGGTTCGTCCTTCACCGACAAACAGCAGAGTGCTGGTCAGCAGGGGAGAGGGTCGACCTGGCACCCCCAGCTTACCCAGTTTCAAGTCGGCGATGGCAGGATGATTTCGGGGCCCGTCTCCGTTGGGAACCATCCACACATGCTCGCCGGTATTCATATTGATCGCAGTAATTCGTCCATAGGGAGGCTTGAACAGAGGCAGGCCCTGTGGCCCACCGATCCAGCGCCTGGTGCCCTTGGTGAATTGCAGGTTGGTGGAATCGGGGTCGCCCGGCAGTATGTCGGCGACAAACGGCGCGGTAATCGAAGGAATGTAAAGATAGCCGGTTTCGGGATCGAAGGACGCGCCCTGGACATCGGCGCCACCCTGAGAACCGGGCAGCTGAATTGTTCCCTGGGTATCGCCGGGATTGTCACCCCGCACTGACGGCGGAGTAAACAGCGGTCCAGTGACGTAGTTGCTGGCTATCTCCATCGCCTCGGCCCGCAGCTGCGGGGTAAAGTCAATCAGATTGTCCTCGGTTGAGCCCTGGCGCTCAAACGGGGCTGGCAGAGTCGGGAAAGGCTGGGTGGCGGACGTCACTTCACCCGGCACGTCGGATTGTGGAACGGGCAGCTCCTGGATGTCCCAGACCGGTTCGCCGGTTCGGCGGTCGAAAGTAAAGACAAATCCCTGTTTGGTAATTTGTGCTACCGCCGGGACGGTACGACCGGCCACGTTGATGTTCATCAGGATCGGAGCAGCGGGCAGATCATAATCCCACAGCCCGTGGTGCACGATCTGGTAGTGCCAGACCCGCTCGCCGGTCGTCACATCGACGGCTACCAGAGTCTGGGTAAACAGGTTGTCGCCAATGCGGTGACCACCGTACATGTCATTGGTACCCGAGGTAATGGGCATGTAGACGAGACCCAGCTCCGGATCGGCGCTGAAGAGGGACCAGACCGGAGCGTGGCCCGTATAGGACCACGATCGATCCTGCCAGGTTCCAGTGCCGAATTCCCCTTCCTGAGGAATGACATGGAATATCCACCGAAGCTCTCCGTTGCGCACGTCATAGGCGCGAACGTCGCCCCGCAAGGCTTCTTTGTTTGAGAAAGTGTCACCCATGGCCTGGCCGATTACCACTACATCGCCGACCACCATAGGGACTCCTCCCCAGCGGTAGCGCTCCGCGTCCGGATTATCGACTTGCAGATTCACCCGACCGTTGTCGCCGAAACTGCTTACAGGCTCTCCGTTAGCTGCATTCAACGCGTAGAGATGGGTATTGCGCTGAACAAGGATACGGCCGTCGGCGCCATCATCCCAGTAAGCCACGCCCCGAGTGGCGGTGCCGCGCAAATCCTCGGCTCCGCCTATGGGTTGCTGAACCCACAGGGTCGCTCCACTTGCGGGGTCGAAGGCTTCCACCAGGCCGACACTGTTTGGGATGTAAGCCCGGCCATCCACGATGATCGGTGCGGAAACGTAATTGGGGGTAACCCGCTGCTGCGGATTAAGCGAATAATAGTACTGATCTAGTGCAGGTCGCCGCCAGACTACGCGCAGGTCGTTGACATTATTCGCATCAATCTGGTCCAGTGGCGTGTATTTGGTGCTACCGGTATCGGCTCCATATGCCTGCCAGCCCCCCTGAGTCGCGCCAAATTGAGCCACTCCCGCTGTCGCTACCAGTAACCAGCCCGCCAGCAATAAACACATTCTCTTGACCATCGGCATGGGATGACCCCTCCTGCTTGTATTCTTCTCGTTTTGACAGGAATCCTTTAGTACTTCTTAGTACTTCGATTTCCCGGCAGAAACGCCGATCATTTAGCATATTGCGGTGAAGATCAAGTGGCCGCAGTGGTGAAGTTTGCGGTATTGGGCAGTCAGAAGGTGCATTCCAGACCAATGAACTGGACAAAAAGACCCGATGGAGATAGCTTCCAGCTTGTTAACAGTCCGATCTGAGGCGAGAAAGTGGCTCGGTTTGACCAGGTAAATAACTTGAATCAATTCGCGATTCGATAGTATCGAGGAGTGACATTACATGTTGAATCATCTCAGGCTTGGCTTCGGGGTTGTGCTCGTAGTCATCGCTCTGCCGCTGTCTGCGCAGAATCCGACAGATCCCGTAACTTTTCATAAAGATATCGAGCCCATACTGCAACGCAGTTGCCAGGGGTGTCATCGCCCTGGCGGCGCGGGACCGATGCCGCTGATAACCTATGAACAGGTAGCGCCATTCGCCGGCCTCATTGAATTCAAGACGGGATTACGGGATCGGGCCGGCGCGATGCCGCCGTGGTATGTCGAAAAGAATACCGGAATCCAGAATTTCAAGGACGATCCGTCACTGGCAGATGATGAAATTGCTGCGATATCTAACTGGGCGAGAAGTGGAGCCCCGAGAGGCAATCCTGCCGACGCTCCTGCGTCGCTGGTTTTCGATGACAGCATGAAATGGAAGGCAGGCACCCCTGATTTGATTGTCAGACTGCCCGATGTCACCAAGCTTGCCGGCACCCCCGACTGGTGGGGTGAGATAGAGTCTACTCCGACCGGCCTGACCGAAGACCGTTATGTAAAATCGGTGGAAGTTGTTGAGGTCAATGACATCGATCCCGTTGAGGCCGCTGGCACCGTTGGCGGCCGTTATATTTTTCACCACATGCTGTGGGGTACTGCCCAGGCGGATGAGGGTGGTAATCTGGTCCGAAGCTTTAGCCAACCATGGCCGGTCCATGAGGTCGGTCGAAATCCGGACATCTTCGACGCTGATGCCGGCCGGCTGCTCAGGGCGGGGTCGGTTATTTACTCAGACTCGGTACACCTGCACTCCAATGGCAGAGATACAACCGGCCACCTAGAGATAGGCTTTACTTTTCATGAGCCGGGTTATGAGCCCAAATACAGTGGTTCGATAGGTTTTATCGGGAATGGTGTCGACATAAGTATAGTTCCCAACAAGGCTAATCAGGAGCTGCATGCCTACGGCATACTTCAACAGCACACCAAGATCATTTCGTTTGAACCGCACCTGCACGCACCTGGCGAGCGCATGTGCCTGGAAGCGATCTGGGGCCACCAGGTAGAAACCCTTTCCTGCGTTGGTTATGACCATAACTGGGTGCGCAGCTACCACTATGAAGATTCGGCGGCACCGCTGCTTCCAGCCGGCACTATTCTGCATATCACCGGCTACATGAACAATACCGAAGGCAATCCCAATATTCCTGATCCGCGCAACTGGCAGGGATCTGGTAATCGATCGGTACAAAATATGTTTATCGACCTCGGCATCAGGGTGCCTCTGACGGAAGAGCAGTTTCTTGAGGCGATGGAAGAACGGCGTAAGGTTCTCAATCTGGGACCTAATGATCACGTGATCGGCTGCCCGCTGTGCCTCGCACCCCTGGTTTCTCCAGTGGCTTCGAATTAATCCGGCAGCGGGGCGAGTGAAAATAATGATGCTGACAATTATCCCTCGCGGGCATAAATTAAAGGTGTCCGGATCCTTGCTCCTGGCGGTTCTTCTCCTGATATGCTCGCCGCTTCGGAGTCAGACTTTTCTGCATGGCGAGCCCGTCTACCCGGTCTTCGAAGGCTGGCGTGAAAATCCAGACGGCTCGACCAATTTTATGTTTGGTTACATGAATGAAAACTGGGAGCAGCAACCCCACATACCAATAGGCGAAAACAACTATTTTTCGCCCGGAGATGCCGATCAAGGACAGCCGACGAGCTTTCTGCCGCGTCGCAACCGATTCACTTTTGAAGTAACCGTCCCTGCGGACTGGGGTGACAGGGAATTGGTCTGGACCCTCAATGTCAATGGTATGGAAACCACGGCGTACGCAACAAAGCAGCGGGATTACCAGGTTGATAATATGATTATCGCCTCGGAAACCGGATCGCTGGGTATCGGTACCAGCAGCCCGGAATCGCGCGCGAATGTGCCCCCGGTGCTGACGTTGCAGGGTGATTCGGTCCGGTCCGTGCGGGTCGGCGAAGAGTTGACCCTGCGGGTTCACGTGGTCGATGACGGGTTGCCAAGATCGCGGATAGGCTCTACCAGAAGCGAAAGCCAGCTTAACAGGACAATGCTGAGGCCTCCATCCAAACCGACGGTAAACAAAATCAATGCACTTTATGTAAGCTGGAATGTCTATCGTGGCGCGGGAAAAGTTTTCTTTGATCCCCCCCAGACCAAGGTCTGGGAAGATACTCGTGCTGCGGCAAATTCACCCTGGGGCTCATTGTGGTTGCCGCCTGAGATACCCGAAGACGGCATGATCGAGGTAACAGCGACTTTCGATGAGCCGGGCACCTATATTCTTTGGGCCCGGGCCGATGATGGTGGGCTGTATGACGATCGCTATATCACAGTGAATGTGAGTCCCTGACTCGCCTGCAAGCTTATCCGGAAATCATGTTGATCGATCTCTATACCTGGAGCACTCCCAACGGCCGCAAGGTTTCCATCATGTTGGAGGAAACCGGGCTACCCTACAAGGCGATTCCCATCGACATTACGAGCGGTGAACAACATGATGATAACTTTGTAAGCATCGCCCCAAATCACAAGATTCCCGCGATTGTCGATCACCAGGAAGGCATTACGTTGATGGAATCAGGAGCCATATTGATGTACCTGGCCAATAAAACCGGCCGGTTCATGAGTTCTGACAAATCCCGCTACTGGGAAGAACTGCAATGGCTGATGTACCAGATGGGCCAGGTAGGTCCCATGCTGGGTCAAACCCACCATTTCGTTAAGTTCAATCCGGGCAAGTCTGCCTACGCCGAGGAGCGTTACAGCGGCGAGACGCGCAAGGTCTACGAGATCCTGAACCATCGACTGGCAAATCGCGAGTTCCTGGCCAGCGACTACTCGGTTGCCGACATTGCGATCTGGCCATGGATCTCAAGGTACGAGTTTCAGCAAATGAATCTCCACGAATACCCCAATTTGCTGCGCTGGTACCTGCAGATCGCGGAACGCCCAGCGGTGCAGAGAGGCTACGGGGTTCCCCAGGCACTGCCAATCCCGATTCCGTAACACGCGTTTTAGCCGTCCTCACTGTTTGCAACAGATTCAAAGCTTTACAAGCGTCCACCGGACACTATAATTTGCGCCCTACGGGGTGTAGCTCAGTCTGGTAGAGCACTGTCTTCGGGAGGCAGGGGCCGGAGGTTCAAATCCTCTCACCCCGACCAATAAATTCAGTTGGTCAGAGTCTGCTGTAAATCCTGCGCATTGCTATTACGGGAGACTTGAGTGACGAAACTCGTTTATGACGACGTCGCCAATGATTGTTATGTCGGTACTCTTCAGAAAGTCGGAGGAGCTAAAACCGACGCGAAAAAACCCGCATGCGCCTCGCAATTTACGGGGGTCACTTCGCTTACTACTGTATCGATCAGTCTAATACCCTAAGGCAGACCTTGCGTTACTGCTCTGGTCTCCGCATCATCCAATACTGGCGTCACTTCGATGTCACACACGTGATTCCAGTTCAACAGAAAGGCAGTCACCGCATCCATGGAAGCGGCTTCCACTATTGCTACTCCTGTGCCGGATACCGGTTCATGCCACCTCCCAATTTGGATGACAGACGGGCCCATTTGGGCCGCATCATCTTCAGGCGTCATGGCGCTAAAGGTTTTTTGCACTTCGTGCATCTTGTCTTTGTGTACTTTCCAGCTGATCATGAATTTCATTTTGCCGTTCCTTTTTTGTTTACATCAAAACAGATGTGACCTAGTTTGTGTTACGCGCGGCCATCGTGTGTGCCGCATGGGGCTAAAACTATATCTCCAGCATGCTAATGTCCAGTCGGTTGAACAGGCGGATTGCAGGGAGTCCTGATATGACACGAAAGGCCTACTCTGATAAGGTTGTTGTTTTCGGCTACCAAATCCAACATTGGAGAAGATCGATGAATGTCGGATATCTAGGAACCGTCATGTTGAGTCTGCTTATGGCAATGTTAGTGCCGTCTGTGCTTGCCCAACAGGCTGTCGAATCTGGAACTACAAGCGATCATCCCGACCTGCAGGGTACTTACACCTACCGGACGCTTACGCCCCTGAACCGGCCGGTGGAACTGGCCGACAAAGCCGTGTTGACGGCAGAGGAAGCGCAGGAGTGGGCTGCGTTTGAAAATCGCCGCCAGAATCGAGACCTGATTATCGATTCGGTCGGTGGAGCAGGTTACCCACCGGGGGTCATTTCCTACAACGAATTCTGGTACGAGCGAGGTAACGATACCATTGCCGATTACCGTACCTCGCTCATCTACGATCCGCCCAATGGGAACATGCCTGCTCTCAACGATGTCGGTCGAGAACGGGCCCGCATTCGAGGCGAGGCCAGGCGCCTCAGTATAGGACCGGAAGGTCGCACGCTGGCCGATCGCTGCTTGCGCAGCAATGGCGCCGGGCCGCCCCTGGTACCCGGGTCCTATAACAATAACGTTCAGATTGTGCACACCGACGATTACGTCATGATATTGAGTGAAATGGTTCATCGCGCTCGCATCATTCCCTTCGCAGACCAGCATCAGACCCGCAACATCAGGCTCTGGGATGGTGATTCCATCGCGCGGTGGGAGGGCGATACTCTGGTTATCAGCACCAGGAACTTTTTCTACGACGATAACCCCCGCGGACTGTCGAGCGACGCTGTGGTTGAAGAGCGTATCCGACGCCTGAACGGGACAACGCTGGAGTACGACTTCACCGTCACCGATCCCCGTTCCTGGGATGTCAGCTGGTCTGCTAAATTTCCGATGCGCGAGATTGCCGACCCGATTTTCGAGTATGCCTGTCACGAGGGCAATCATGGTCTTACCGGTATTCTGGCAGGCTGGCGACGCTACGAAGCGATGGGCATGAACGGGGATGGAACGCCGATAGAGACCGCGACAAGCACGCAACTCAGCGCGAGTGACGAAGATTTTTGATTACCCGCGCCGAGTCTGGATTGATAACGCGCGGCTGGCTACCGTGCTGTTCACCCCGGAATTAACAGACCGTTTGCTGCCTGAGTTTCTGATTCGGCTAACGCAACCCACAGAGAATAGGGCGAACGGCATTTCATGAAGAAAGACTCTTATCTGTCACATTGATGCAATAGTAGGAAAACATGGCAATCCCTGAATGTATGCAAGGACGCTTGTCCGTTCCCGTCGTGGGCGCACCGCTCTTTATTATCTCCAATCCGGACCTGGTAATTGCCCAGTGCAAGGCCGGGGTCGTGGGCTCGTTTCCGTCATTGAACGCGCGGCCCAAAGAGCTGCTGGATGAATGGTTGACCAGAATCGATGAGGAGCTTGACGCGCACAACCAGGCCAATCCGGACAATCCGGCGGCACCCTATGCCGTAAATCAGATTGTACACAATTCCAATGACCGTCTTATGCATGATGTGGAGCTTTGTGTTAAGCACAAGGTACCGGTTGTCATTACTTCCCTGGGAGCTCGTCCGGAAGTCTTTGAAGCGATCCATTCCTATGGTGGCATCTGCCTGCACGATGTGATCAATAATCGTTTTGCGCGCAAGGCAATAGAGAAGGGTGCCGATGGACTAATCTGCGTCGCCGCAGGAGCGGGCGGTCATGCCGGCACGCTGTCGCCCATGGCGCTGATCCAGGAAGTCCGTGAATGGTTCGACGGTCCAGTATTGTTGTCGGGAGCTATCGCCAGGGGCGATGGCGTTCTTGCCGCCCAGGCGATGGGTGCCGATCTGGCGTACATCGGCTCGGCGTTTATTGCCACCGAAGAGGCCAATGCAGATCCTGCGTACAAACAAGCGCTGGTGGATTACGCGGCCAGCGATATTGTCTACACCAATCTGTTCACCGGTGTACATGGCAACTATCTCAGGCCTTCAATTGAGAATGCCGGACTCGATCCGGACAACCTCGAGGAGAGTGATCCCAGCAAGATGAGTTTTGGCTCCGGTGGCAGCAGCAAGTCCAAAGCCTGGCGCGACATATGGGGTTGCGGTCAGGGCATTGGAGCCATCAAAGAGGTAGCGTCGACCGCAGGACTGGTCGCGAGGTTGAAACAGGAATACGACGCCGCCAGAAAACGATTGTCGGCTTGCTGACGGGTCCCGAGTTTAGCTGCAGGCACTCAATCCAAAATCTATTGACGCGAGTCGTTGCGCAGCTCTTTCAAGTCAATCAGGACCTTGGCGTCCAGAAGAAAACTTCCCAGTCGCGGAGCGGTTCCGAACCTTCGTAGAGGGGTTCATCCAGGGTCCTCCCAGCCTTGGCGGCCCACTGTTGCATCATGGCCAGCCTTTCGGGACCGAGAACTTCGGTCGCTTGCATGGCATAGGTGGCATCTCCGATGCGAAGCCAGCCATCGCCACTTCGCTCTCGCACGCGTCGGCCCCAGTACCCGCCATCCGGCCGGGTCGCGGTGATTACTCCATCTGGAGTACCCACCCAGGATAGGTATACGACCAGCGCCGGAAATCCCGCTTGTTTCATTAACAGTGGACCGGTGTGCAAGTCATTGAGAGGAGTGAAATCGCCCGGTGCCTCGGTGGGAGTACCCCCAATAATGATACCGGGAGTGCGATAAATTCCGGTATTGGGGAGATATGGTGCAGTGAACATCCAGAACAATACAACACCAACTACCACTACGCCGGCACCTATGCCGGCAATCTTACCTTTACTCATTTCAAATGCTCCGAGTTGTGATTTCTTCAGAATCGACAGTATAAGCGAACAGGCAGGATTGTCTAACCAGGTCTGGCATCACGAATGCTTTAACGACGCTCTTCATCGCCTGAACAAAACCCTTGTACTATCATCAGACACGGTAAGCCAATCAGAGGGCAAGTCATGCTTCACAGAA
Organism: Pseudomonadales bacterium; assembly: GCA_038134485.1. Taxonomy (GTDB): domain Bacteria; phylum Pseudomonadota; class Gammaproteobacteria; order Pseudomonadales; family Pseudohongiellaceae; genus NORP240. Next base: position 1,923 of record JAYPVG010000005.1, on the reverse strand, counting down.
TTCTGCCGCTTTTAGTAGACAATCAGTACAGGGGACACATCTCGGCCCTGTATGCTTTTTACCTGATTACCCTTGTAACAATTGCAAGGAGTTGCATCCACATTTTTGCCGCCGATGGTGGCGCGCAATCGATTGCGACAATTCCTCTTGAAAGCTACACCCCGCAGGGAAGCGAGACGGTTGTTTTTGTATTCGGACTTTGGGGAATCGCGCAGCTAATGCAGGGTTTGCTCTATTTGCTGGTTGCCTTCAGGTACCGAAGCCTCGTTTCCCTGATGTACCTGTTCGTTTTCCTCGAGTGGTCAAGTCGGCTTGTCCTGAGCCTGTTCAAGACGATTGAGACGGCCGGCACCGCTCCCGCGGCAGTGGCGCAAGTGGTGCTGGTGGTCGTGGTGCCGGTGCTATTTGGATTATCGATCTGGCGCCCTTCCGAAAATTGAGAAACCCGTATCGTGCTCCGCTGGATGGCAATCAGATTTATGCCGATTCGTGAGCAATCCTGCTAAAAAAGTGACCCGGTTCTCGTTGCGGAATGTTCATCGCTCCAAACACTCGTGGGTAAGAATCGCTTCTGATAAATTTGTCTTATCGTTAATTATCTAATCTCAGGATTTGACACTTTCCGTGCCATGACACTGACGGTACTGAGGCATTTGTCAGCGTCACAATCAGTCATTAATCATTGAGCAGGCCACGGAGAATAGCAATCCGTCGCTGATGCGAGGAAAAGAAAACATGATCCACAAGAAAAAAATAGCAAGACTTTCAGGATATGAGGCCAACCGGCTATCTGACTTGTCGATTCATCTACAGGACCTTTCTCTGGCCGCAGCCTGCATCAAAGGACTCGAAGAGCTCGGCGCCAACAATCGTGACAATCTCCAAACGGCATTGCTGCAGGCTGCCGCAATAAATTTTCTAAAGTGCTTTAGTGATTCCGCAAAGTTCAAGCTTTCTGCGGAGGAAATTTTCAGTTCAGGTTCACTGAAAGACTACGAGCAGTTTCTGTTTATTCAATCCAAGTTTGCCAAACATCTGGTGCACGACGAATCAAGCTACAAAATATTCGAGACTCTTGCTGTCCTTGAAGACAATGGCGAAACCCTGACAGTAGACAAGATCTACTCGAGGCCCAGAACAAAGGAAAGGATTGATGGTCCGGAAAGGGCCGGCCTTAAACGACTGATCGCTCTGGCAAGTGAGTGGATAGAAATTGAGAAAGAGATATTGCTGGGAACAATTACGATTCGACTGGAAAAAACCCCTCCAGGCAGATTGAATTTAACGATGTCCACTGTTGCGGAACAGGTCGAGGCCAATATCGCGTAAACGAATGAATATATTCGAAATCTGATCGAAATTGGTTTGTTGCAAGAGAGATTGAGTTGTTCGCCAGCTAGCTGCGCCTTGATCCCTGACTTTTTACTAATTACTCGCGCCAGCATGTCAGCTGGTGTTATCTTTTCGTTCCAGCATATTTTGAATCGCCGCCGCGAAAGCCTCGAATGGCGGCTTCAAGAGCTCAGGTAATAATAATGCCCGGACGCTTTCGAAATGCCTTGCTCGTCAATCGGTCAGCTGGAACGTTTTCCTCGTGTCGTTATTCAAAGATTTCAAGACCCTTATAACGCTCACCCTGGCTCAGAGTTTTGGTCAAACTGCTGCACCGATACTGGTTTTGCTAGGCGGAATTGTCGGTACTCGAATTGCGCCGTCGCCTGATCTGGCAACTCTACCGATTGCAGTTCAGGTGATAGGCATTGCCAGTGCGGCCATCCCGGCATCCCTCCTGATGTCGAGGAACGGGTTTTCTGGCCGCTACTTTGCTGGCAATTTTTGCCTCTCTGCTGGCTGCCCGTGCAATCTACCTGGAATCCTTTGGGTTGTTTGTTGGGTCATGCTTTCTGATTGGAAACTACATCG
>JAYPVG010000004.1:0-146400 GCA_038134485.1 Pseudomonadales bacterium | reverse complement strand
TTATTGAATCTCAATTAATCCTGCCCGGGCATCTGGCCCATCGTAAAACGTCAGGGTACCTTGGCGAGGGTACTCTGCTGGTAGAGTTCTGGCGCCGCTTTCAGGGCAGTATCGCCAGCAGCATGGAAAGGTTTGCCAAGCACACCTATCGCGATGCCCTGGTCAAGGTCCTCAACTACCGCTATGCGACCTGGGCTACTGCGACCGGAGTCATTATTCTCACCGTCGCGCTCATGATGAGCGGTCGGGTTATCTTCCAGTTTATGCCGGGAGTGGAAGGGGACGTTATTTACGGAAGCATCCAGATGCCTGAAGGTGTTGCCGTCGCCATCACTGAAGACGCCGCGGGCAAGCTCGAGCAGGCTGCGATGGAATTGTCGAGAGAGCTCGACGAGGAACTCGTGGCCCTCAAGGCATCAGGCAAGGCGCCAGCCACGACCGAACGTGTGGTCGACAACATACTGACCGTCATTGGTCAGCGGGCCGCGCGCGGGGGTCCTCCAAGCGATGGAAGCGGACCGGGCGGTAGCCATATTGCTGAAGTGGTAATGAACCTGACGCCGTTCTTTGACCGGGGAGAACTCAGCTCGGAAGTGATTCGTGACCGATGGCGAGATAAAGTTGGCGAGATTCCCGATGCGCTGGAACTGACCTTTGTCTCTGATGTGTTCTCGGCTGGCGAGGCGATCAATTTCCGTCTGGAAGGGCGTAACGAACAGAATCTGCAGATTGCTTCAACAGAACTCCGTGCCGAACTGGCCCGCTATCCGGGAATATTTGATATAACCGACTCGTTCAGAGCTGGCAAGCAGGAGGCCGTGATCCAGGTAAACGATGCGGGTAAGAATCTCGGCCTGACTAATAACGAAGTAGCTACTCAGGTACGGCAGGCATTTTACGGAGCCGAAGCACAGCGCATACAGCGAGGTACTGACGATATCCGGGTGATGGTGCGCTACCCCGAGGCAGAGAGAAAATCACTCGCCAACCTGGAGGACCTGATGATCCGCACCGGTGTTGGTGCCGAAGTACCGTTTTCGAGTGTTGCCGATTTCTCTCTCGGGAACGGCTATTCCAGTATTAATCGCCAGAATGGAAAACGGATAATTACCGTGCGGGCCGATGTAGACCGGGCGGTAGTCGCTCCCGATGAAATTCGCCGGGAAATCATCGCCAAGTATCGGGATGACTGGGAACGCAACCTGAACGTGGAAATGGTTCTGGGAGGAGAGGGGGAGCAACAAATGCGTTCCATGTCGGAACTTTTTTCCACCTTTCCATTGGCGATGATTATTATTTTTGCGTTGCTGGCAATTCCGCTCAAATCCTACACTCAGCCTCTGATCATCATGAGTGTCATCCCGTTCGGCGCCATTGGTGCAATTCTGGGACACTTCATCATGCGGGCTGATCTGGTCTTTTTCTCACTTCTGGGCATCATCGCGCTGTCCGGAGTCGTGGTGAACGCCAGCTTGGTGCTGGTTGTCAATATCAATCGGCTTCGAGCCAGAGGCTATGAAATAGAACAGGCGGTAACTTCGGCGGGAATCATGCGCTTCAGGCCCATATTTCTCACCTCGGCGACAACATTTTTTGGACTGGTACCGTTAATGATTACCGCTAATCCGGCAACTTTCTTTATCGTACCCATGGCCATATCCCTCGCCTGGGGGGTTCTGTTTGCCACCCTGATCACGCTGTTTCTGGTGCCGTCGCTGTATCTGATACTTCATGACCTGTTAGGCTACGGTGACGAGAAGGGAGCGTATGAGGCGGAGGAAGGGGCTGCCGAGCTGATTTACCAGGATTAATGGTACGCAGGCAACGCGGGTCGCAGCGGTAATCGGGTGCGTTGTAAACCAGATGAGGGCTTCCGCGTTATTAACCAGCAGGAAGGTAATTATCACGGATGTTATTTTGACTGGGGAGGTCACGTATGAAGGGTTTAATTGGAATCGCATCTTCGTTGGCAATGGCAGTCGCCGTTACCGGCTTTGCACCCGCCGTAAGCGCTCAGGATGATTCAGCGAATCAGCAGATATCCGAGCGTCAGGAAAGACGGCAGGAAATACGAGAGCAGCGTCAACAGCGTATCGAAGAACGGCGTCAGGAGTTTGACAATCTCAGCGACGCAGAAATTGCTGAGCGACAGGCCGCCGCCAGGGCCCGGATGGAGGAGCGGCGCCAGCAGGGTCAGCAGCGCCGGGAAGAAATTGCCAACCTTTCCGAAGAGGAACGGCAGGCTCTGCGCGAAAGGCGTCGCGAAATGGATGAGCAGCGACGTGAAGTTATGGACCAGCGACGCGAGCAACTTGAAAACATGACTCCTGAAGAGAGAGAGGCGCGGCGCGCGCAGATGCAGGAGCGTTTTCAGAACATGTCTGAGGAACAGCGACAGGCCATGCGGGAACGCATGGGCAATCGCCCCATGCGGCCCATGCGCCCGGGCGGAAGAGCCTTGCGAGGATCCGGCAACTAGTCTGCCGAATCGATGATTAGTGCGTCAGCTTGCTGACTCTTGCCACGCGGACCAGGGGGTTCGCGTGGATTTTTCCCCACAGCCCGATCTGATTGTACAGTCCCCCAACTCACTCATTGCCGTCGAGGTGTCGCGGATGATTGTGGGTGTCTCAGGCGTGACCAATGAGCGGACTCTTTCTCTCCGCATCAGCCACCGCATCCAGCGCGGATTGGACCAGGTTCCGGGTGAGATCCGCAACTGCTTCATGGGGCGCATGAATCATTCTGGCTCGAATCGCCAGAGCCATTGCCAGAGCCTGCAGTACATCGCCGTTACTGGTTTCTCCCATGCTGGTGACATCGCGATTGATCGCTTCCAGAACCAGGCTAATGATCTGATTGACGCGCACAACGCTGTCAGTATCAGGGTGCAACATGAACTGAATGTCAAACTGGTCGCCCGTGCCGGTAGTAGCTCGATAGGGAAGGGATTTCATGGCTGATTTGATTCCTGAGATTCTGCTAATCATATAGAGATGTACGGTGATTGTTACGCTACCTTTGATCGACCGGTTTTTCAATGACGTTGCTTGTACAGCAACTATCCGGCCGGCATAAGGACCATTGACTGCTCCGGTAATAAAACCGCTACAATAAGCCGCCGTGCCGTTCATTTTGCCAATCCAGGCTTTGTTGCGGCATCGGCTTGCAGGTGAAACCAGTGTTAAAAAAAGTTGAACAAATAGAACAGGAAGTGCAGGACTATTACGGCAGAGAGCTGCAAAGTAGCGAAGACCTCAAAACCAATGCCTGTTGCACCGTGGCCGATATGCCTTCGTCGGTGAAGAAGGGTCTCAAAAATGTCCACGAAGAAGTGCTGATGAAATATTACGGGTGCGGATTGACCATTCCGACCCAGTTGGACGGTCTGCGGGTTCTTGATCTGGGTAGCGGCGCCGGTCGTGACTGTTACCTGTTGGCGCAGCTTACGGGCGAGCATGGTACTGTGCTCGGCATCGATATGACCGACGAGCAGCTTGAGGTCGCCAATCGTCACATGGACTGGCATCGGGATAAATTCGGCTACCGTCAATCCAACGTCGGCTTTGTAAAGGGGAACATACAGGACCTTCAGAGCGCGGGCATCGAATCGAATGGATTCGATCTAATTGTTTCCAATTGCGTAGTAAATCTGGCGGCAGACAAGGAGGCAGTGTTGAGTGAGGCATACCGGGTGCTGCGCGACGGAGGTGAATTCTATTTCTCGGATGTGTATTGCGATCGACGCATTCCGCCGGAGCTGGTAAACGATCGGGAACTCTACGGGGAATGCCTGAGTGGTGCGCTGTACTGGAATGATTTTTTTACGCTGGCACGCAAGGTTGGTTTCATCGATCCCCGAATCGTGGACTCGCGTCGGCTGACTGTTGATAACGAGTCTGTGTTGCGCAAGACCGAGGGTTATCGGTTTTATTCGGTCACCCACAGACTTTTCAAGCTGCCAGGTCTGGAACCCGCCTGCGAAGACTACGGTCAGGCGGTCAAATACCTCGGTGGGGTGGCTGAGCAGGCGCACGAATTCAAACTGGACGATCATCATGTGTTCCAAAAAGGCAAGATAGTGCCCGTATGCGGCAATACCTGGATGATGCTGGCCGACACGCGCTTTCGACCGTTTTTCGAATTTCACGGAAATTTCACCGAGCACTACGGTATTTTTCCGGGATGTGGAACAGACCTGCCGTATCAGGAAGCTCCGGGATCAGATTCAACAACGATAAATTCTTCGGGTTGTTGTTGAGGCTCATGAGTTCAGAACACATCAAGCTTAAAGAACTGCCAGTCGGAAACGCCAAGTTCAGCGATCCCGATCTGACTGCCAATGGCGAGGTTCGCGCCTCGGTGGATCCCAGACAGCTTGAGACTCTGTGGATCAATACCGGGAGTCTCTGCAATCTTTCCTGCGAAAATTGCTATATCGAGTCGACCCCGACCAACGATCGCCTGTCATACATCAGTTTGCGGGAAGTGATCAGTCTGCTCGATGAAATAGTTGCCGAGAATTTTCGGACCAGGGAGATTGGTTTTACCGGTGGCGAACCGTTTCTGAATGCCGAGATGCTGCCGATCATTCGAGAATGCCTGGAGCGTGGCTTTCACGTTCTGGTGCTGACCAATGCCATGAATACCATGATGAGACAGAGCGGGGCGCTTGACGAATTGGGTGCGCGATTCGGGGAGCGGCTGAAGTTGCGTGTTTCTCTGGATCATTACACCGAGGTAATGCATGCCCGGGAGCGCGGCAAACGATCCTGGAAGCCGGCGATAAAGGGGCTGCGCTGGCTCTCAGACAGAGGCCTTTCCTTCAGCGTCGCCGGCCGCACATTCTGGGGCGAGGAGGAGTCTGACATGCGCAGGGGTTATGCAAGCCTGTTCGAGCAGGAAAATATTAAACTTGACGCCTATAGTCCCGAAGACCTGGTGCTCTTTCCGGAAATGGATCTCAAGGTGGATGTGCCGGAAATTACTACTGCCTGCTGGGGCATTTTGAACAAAGATCCCGCGGACATCATGTGTGCCACCTCGCGCATGGTGGTCAAACACAAGGGTGATGAGCATCTGTCGGTAATGGCCTGCACGCTTTTGCCCTATGACCAGCGTTTCAATATGGGCAAGACTCTTACCGAAGCGTGGCGCAGCATTAAACTCAATCATCCCCACTGTGCGAAGTTCTGCGTGCTTGGGGGAGGCAGCTGCTCACAATAACGTTGCGCTACGAGAGTGAATTCCTGATCTGCTAGACACCATTCATTCCGCGGCTGACGCGCTAGGCGTTGGCCTGAAGATTACGTTTTCTTCTGGCGCGTCGTGACATCATATTGAGACCTTCAATAAACGCCGAGAAAGCCATCGCGGCATAAATATAGCCTTTGGGTACATGCACTCCCATTCCATCGGCTATCAGTGTGGTCCCGATAAGCAACAGGAAGCCCAGAGCCAGCATCACGATAGTAGGATTGGCATGAATGAAGTTGGAAAGTGGTTCGGCGGCCAGCAGCATGGCTGTCACTGCAAGGATCACTGCCAGCACCATGATAGGTATGTGATCACTCATTCCTACCGCGGTAATTATACTGTCGATAGAAAACACCAGATCCAGCACCAATATTTGCGCCACCACCGCGCTGACACCGACTGCCGCGGCACTGCCCTCGACATCAATTTCATCTTCTTCCGGATCAACGTGATCGTGAATTTCCGTGGTTGCCTTCCAGACCAGGAACAGGCCCCCGGCTATGAGTATCAGGTCTCGCCAGGAATAACTGTGTTCAAAAAGGGTGAATAGAGGATCGGTAAGCTGAACAATGATAGCTACGGTGCCCAGCAGCAACAGGCGCAGTATCAGGGCACCGCCAATACCAATTTTGCGGGCCCTGGCGCGCTGGGATTCGGGTAGTTTGTTGGACAGAATCGAAATGAAAATCAGGTTGTCGATGCCCAGCACCACTTCCATCAGCGTCAATGTAGCCAGGGCCGCCCAGGAAGCAGGATCGACCAGTAGCGATAACAGATAATCCATAGTGTCACCTTTTTGACCGGCTGCTTGTCCGGCAGTCGCGTCGGGGGGTAATTTCTGAACTTGCCAGGGTGTTACCGTATTGTTTCGGCCCCGACTGCCTGTACCGTAGGCTGATTAATGTCGGCGAGCAGGCCATCGAGTTCTTTTTCCAGAGCTTCGCGATCGACGAGTTGCTTGAACAACTCGTCAATCGTCTCGCCACTTGCGGCTCCCAGAATGGTGCCCAGCACAAAACCGCGGTGAACGTTGTCGCCCCCCAGGTTGGCATTTGCCAACAGTCCTGACAGGGGATCTTCCAGATAGCGATAGGCAAGGTAGAGGACTCCGGGCCATGAGCCGGATATGTAGCAGGCTGGTGAGAAGCGACCGCCAATTACGTCGAAATCGCTGCGACTGGAGGACACAATTTTTGCCAGATTGATGTTAACGCTAGTCCGTGCACAGTCAGCCAGAATTTGTCGGGCGGCGGCAGGACTGTCGCAGCAGCTCAGGGCGTCGAGCAGGGCCACGTAGCTGCCACATATTGCCTCGAGTGATCTGTCAGGGTGAGTCAGCATCAGATGCTGTGAGCAGTGTTCCTGTACGGCAGTCAGTGGTGTGGCGCGCAGCCGTTCTGAAAAGACCAGCGGTGCGATGCTCACCAGTCCGCCAACGGATGCCGTGTCGTGGGTCACTGCACCGCACTGATCCGCGGGATTGCCGGCTTCCAGATTGGCGAAGAAACCACGATGGTAGGATTCGGCATAGGTGTCAGGATGCCGGGGCGGATCCGCAGTCATGAAGGCGATGTAATCAGCCAGAAAGCGATCCTTGTCGTAGCGCCCGGCATTTGCAGCCAGAGCGCGAATTACGACTCTGGCACAGTGCGCATTCAATGTGTTCTCGCCCGCGCGCATACCGTGGTGATAGTGACGATTGCTGGTCCCCCAGAATTGTCGTTTGCCCCGCAGGATGACGTCGCCGACAATTTCCCGGCTAGCGTTTTTATCCTGCGAGCGCCGCCGTCCGCCGTGGCTTGTAGAGTGCAGCGACATGATAGACGAGGGATGAAATTCAGGCGCCGCTTCAAATCCCTCGATGCCGCCCGGGAACTGCCTCAGGATATCCATCGGGTTGTAGTACCAGTGCACGGGCATCGCCAGCGCGTCGGCTACAAACGCGTTTTTAAGTGCGGCAATAGCCCGTTGGTGCGGATCAGGAGAAACCATGAAAGTGGAAGCGCTGCTCTTCGATAGCGGACATGCGGGTATCTACGCAGGCGCGCTTCTTGCGGATTGGTCTCGGGAATAGAATCAGCAGTGTTGCCCTTGCCCCTTTGCCGGTACAGGCGAGATAGAGCGACCCGAGCTTCGGTGACTGCCCGGGTCGCGTTGACGTCGGGTTCGTAATGGCCCCCGAATTCTATCTGCCCTTGAGCGCGGCGATTCTTTTCTCCAGCGGCGGATGGCTCATGAACAATTCGGCAAAAGCGCGCTTGCCGCTGATACCGAAGGCTACCAGTTGGCCGTTAAGTTGACTGTCCACCTGATTGCTGCGCAGCCGTTCCAGTGCCGCTATCATTTTTTCGCGACCGGCCAGATCGGCACCGCCACTATCTGCCCTGAACTCCCGATAACGGGAAAACCACATGACAATGATGCTGGCAAGCACGCCGAAGACTGCCTGAAAAGCCATCACGGTCATGAAATAGGCCATGGCGCTGTCATTTCCGCGGTTAACCACATTGGCGACGATGCGGGCAAAGAAATAGACGAAAGTGTTCAATACGCCCTGAATGAGGGTCAGCGTTACCATATCGCCGTTGGCGACATGGCTCACCTCGTGGCCCAGTACCGCTTCGGCTTCATCGGCAGACATGTTGCGCAAGAGGCCGGTGCTGACAGCTACCAGGGCATTATTCCGATTGGCGCCGGTCGCAAAGGCGTTGATTTCAGGGGAGTCATAAATAGCAACCTCGGGCATGCCGATACCCGCCTGCTGTGCCTGTCGCCTGACGGTTTCCACCAGCCAGGACTCGCTCTCGTTGCGCGGTTGTTCGATCACGTAGGCACCCACGCTGCGCTTGGCAATAAACTTCGACATCCACAGCGAAATGAACGAGCCGCCCATGCCGAATACCGCGCACATGAACAGCAGGCCGCCGTAACTGCTCTGATCAAGCCCCAGGGCTGGCATCAGAAAGCTGAGCACGATTCCCAGTACGATGAGAATTGCGAAATTAGTGGCTACAAACAACAAAACACGCTTCATTCAATACTCCTGAAAAATGACTAAACGGTTTTTCCCAGTGTAAGAGCTTTTATGAGGTCAAATCCAGAGATTTAAAGGGGACGCAAGTCGATTGTAACCCCGTGGCCACAGCACAGCATTTGCAGAGAGCCTCTTGTGTTCATTTTCACAACGTGCCACTTTTACGCTCTATACGGGTGACTATAGCGACAGGCCGAGTTCCCCGATTTCAACAGGAGATCAGTAATGGGAAAGCATACGATGTCGAGGGTAATGAAGTGGATGCTGCAGCTGGCGGTAGTGGCATTTCCCGCGACGCTTGTCGCTCAGTACGATGAGCCGGATTGGGAGACAGTCGAACAGGAAACCCTGGATCATTTTCGCACGCTGCTGCAGTTCGATACCAGTGACCCTCCCGGCCGCGAGTTGCCTGCCGCCGAATACCTGCGCGATGTCCTCGAAGCCGAGGGCATAGCAACAGAAATGCTCGCGGTTGATCCGGAACGCCCCAACGTGGTGGCGCGCTTGCCGGGTTCAGGCACGCGGGAACCGCTCCTGATCATGGCACATACTGACGTGGTGAACGTGGATCCCGAGAAATGGACCTTTCCACCGTTCAGCGCCACTGTCGAGGACGGCTACGTCTATGGACGTGGCGCAGTCGACGACAAGGACAATCTGACCGCCGCGCTGATGGTAATGATTTACCTGAAACGGTTGAATATCCCTCTGGCCCGCGATGTGATCTTCCTGGCCGAATCAGGGGAAGAGGGTGCTACCGAGTACGGTATCGAGTTCATGGTGAATAACCACCTCGACAAGATAGACGCCGAATTCTGTCTGGCGGAAGGAGGGGGTGTGACGCGAGTCAACCGGGAGGTGCAGTACGCCTCGGTACAGACGGTTGAAAAAATTCCCTACGCGGTAGAACTGGTGGCCACCGGAGTTGCCGGACACGGATCGGTGCCCTTGCAGACCAACTCGGTTGCCAGGCTGGCCAGGGCGGTGGCGGCTATTGCCGACTGGCGCACGCCGGTGCGGCTTAATGAGACGACTGCGGCCTATTTTGAGCGTCTTGCGTCCATCTCCCCCGTGGCGGATGCCGAACGTTACATGGCGGTGCTGGACCCCGGTCGGGTCAGCGAAGCCGACGAATACTTTCTGGCCAACGAACCACGTCACGCCTCGATGTTGCGATCCTCGCTGTCACCCAATATCTTCGACGCCGGCTACCGGATCAATGTAATTCCCTCCGAGGCTCGCGCTCAGGTCGATTTCCGTGCCTTGCCGGATGAAAACGTTCCCGAGTTTCTCAATGAAATTCGCAGGGTGATCAACGATCCGGCTGTCGAAGTCAGCCTCGGTCAGCGCAATACCAGGCCCCCCGGTCAGGCCAGGCTCGATACGCCGGCATTCAGCGCCATTGAGGCCAACGTCAACAAGCATTACGGCGTGATTACCCTGCCTACCATGAGCACGGGCGCTACCGACATGGCCTATCTGCGCAACACCGGGATTCAGTGCTACGGGATAGGGCCGGCAATCGATGTTGAGGATGGTCCGCTGGGATTCGGTGCCCACAGTGACCAGGAGCGAATCCTGATCAGTGAGCTGAACCGCTTCGTGCGCTTCAACTGGGACGTGGTGCTGGAACTCGCCGCCGAGTAGGCCGCCAGGGTCCCGCAGTTGAGCCCGGGACTACTGATCCAGTCCCAGCAGAATCGCCGGATTGGCCTGGCTCATGGTTGCCACCTGATTCCGGCTGATCCCTGCCGCCAGTAATGCCTCGATGAACCTGGTCATGCCGGTTGCGTGATCCGGGTTTCCAGCCTGGCCGAAATCCGTCGAGATGAGAAACGCTTCGGCTCCGAGGGATTCGATGACCTCGACGTAGTCGTTGATCGATAAACTGCCTGAATGCACCGCCAGCCAGTCAAGCTCCATCACAGCGCCGAGCTGAGCCATCTGCCTCATCTGGTCCGTGCTTGCCCCCTGGCCGAATACATGAGTCACCAGAATCCGCTCGACGCCGAGGCTTTGCGCGATTGGAATCAACTCCAGGACTTCTTCGGGCGAGGAGTGGCCCATGGCAAGCACCAGCCCGTGTTCGGCAATCAGGCGAAAGACTTCGAGAAGCTCGGGCACCGGGGCGCCATCTACCATCACGCTCACGTAAGGATCATTGCCTCCGGCTCGTTTGACATAAAACTCCGAATCAAAGGTGGGCAGCCACACCACCTTGCCCCGCCCACCGTCGAAGGCAACCATCTGGCGTATTGCCTCCGGATTGATGCCCCCGACTGCCCGGTTGAGCGCGATTCCACCGAATATTTCCAGACCATCGATCTCGGACATTACCAGGGCCGCCCGATCCGCAGTCATGGTGAAGTGGTTCTTCAATACGATTCCTCGCAGTCCGGCCTGTCTTGCCAGGCGCGCCGCTTCAAAGTCGTTGAGGGAACGGGGCCTTGAATCCGGGCCTGCGTGCACGTGAAAGTCAATAATCCCGGTCAGGGAAACATCGTTACTCTGGCTATGAGCCGGCATGCTGACAACGACCAGTAGCAGCGAGGAGACAGCGAATGAGGCAAACTTCTGCCGCTGTTGCAGTTTGAAGGGATAGCTCATCAAGGTACCTTTAAGCGGGTAAGCGAGAGGCAGAATTGTTGCTGCTCCCGCACATTTTTAGTTCGTCTCGATACTTTACCACATGGTCCAAAAGACGACACAACTCCTGCGCATAAGGCCTCAGTGCTGCGAAGCTGGTGCTCGGCAGTTGTGGATGACGAGTCTACAAACTGTGAGTTAGAATCAGGCTGTAACAGAATACATTGACGCTAACCATGGCAAACAGTGTCACGGTTGCAACAGCGATCACTGCTTCCAGGAGAAGAATAATAAATGAAAGCGCTTCGAAGTTTTTTCACTTTCTCTATGACTCTTGTCTCTCTGACTGCTCTGGCTCAGGAAATACCTCGACTGGCGAATGGTCGCCCGGACATGAATGGTATCTGGCAGGTGATGAACGAGGCGAACTGGGATCTGGAGCCGCATATTGCACGACACTCGGTGCAGATGCGAGAGGGGCCGGTTAACCCGCTTCCCGCCAGCGCTACCATGCGAGCCGGTGCGGTCCTTTCGGTACCGGGCAGTATGGGTGTCATCGTTGGTGGTGGCCGGATTCCCTATACCCCTGAAGCAAGAGCCGTGAAAGAACAAAACGCCGCAAACTGGATCGAGAGGGACCCCGAAGTAAAATGCTACATGCCGGGCGTGCCGCGGGCGACTTACATGCCGCATCCCTTCCAGATAATTCAGAATGCCAATGATGTTTTCATTGCCTATCAGTTTGCCGGTGCGGTGAGGGATATTTACATGGAGGACCCCGGTCCCGCGCCGCTTGATTCCTGGATGGGCTGGTCGTTCGGCAGGTGGGAAGGTGACACCCTGGTGGTTGATGTGACGGGGTTGCATGATGGCACCTGGCTGGACCGCGCGGGTAGCCACCACAGCTACCAGATGCATGTGGTGGAACGCTACACGCTGATGGGGCCCAACCACATTCAGTACGAAGCGACCATCGAAGACCCGCTGGTGCTAACCGAGCCTTTCACCATTCGTATGCCGATCTACAGGCGCATGGAAGAAAATGCCCGTCTGATGGATTTTCGTTGTGTAGAGTTTGTCGAGGAGTTGATGTACGGAGAGTACCGTCGCAACCCTCTTCCCCGAGACTAGGAACAGGAGCATGAAAATGAACTGCCAATCTATGCGAACAAAACGTGTTGGCCTGCTTTCTCTCTTTGCTTTGATACTCGCGCCACTGGCGTCCGCCCAGAGTAGCGATATCCCGCGGACCCCGGAAGGAAAACCCGATTTTTCCGGCACCTACGATGTATCGACGCTGACGCCCCTGCAGAGACCTGCCGCGTTTGGCAATCGCCTGATATTGACCAATGATGAGGCATTTGGAATAGCCAATGCCGACTTTGAGCGCAAGGAGACCAACCAGCAAGGCAGCGACCCCAACCGATCAGCTCCGCCGCAGGGCGGTGACGGATCGACCGGCGCGGCCGGTAACGTCGGAGGCTACAACACTTTCTGGATCGACAACGGTACCGATGTGGTGCGTATTGATGGCGAGTTTCGTTCCTCGATTATTACTGATCCGCTGAATGGCCAGCTGCCGCCGGTCACGGATGCGATCCGTGATGCACAGCGAGCGGCTCTGGGCGCCGGTGAGGCGCCGCGGCGGGAAGGTGGTGCGAACGACGGCACCGCATACTGGCTTGAGGCTGGACTTGATGCACCCGGGCCCTACGATAATCCCGAGAACCGACCCTTCGCCGAGCGTTGCATTATGTCTTTCGGATCGACCGCAGGACCACCGATGCTGCCAGCGCTTTACAACAACCACAAGCGAATCGTGCAAACGGAAGATACTGTGGTCATCCAGATTGAGATGGTCCACGAAGCGCGTATCGTGCGCATGAATAGCGAGCACGACCCTTCCGAGATCAGAAAATGGCTCGGTGATTCCATCGGCTGGTGGGAAGGAGACACCCTGGTGGTGGAAACCACCAATTTCCGGGATACCCCTAACTTCTCGCGGGGTTCGGAAAACATGAAAGTGACTGAATATTTCCGCTATGAGAGTCCGGAGCGGGTGGTATACAGCTTCACTGTCGAAGACCCGACAGTCTGGGCATCCTCTTTCAGTGGTGAGTATTCCTGGCCCAGGACCGACAACAAGGTATTTGAGTATGCCTGCCATGAGGCCAATTACGCGCTGGAAGGCATTATGCAGGGCGCGCGCGTGCTGGAAGCCGAATTCCGTGGCGAGGATCCCGGCGGTATCGCCAACCCAACTAACTAGCTTATTGATGAGTTTAAAAGGAGACGAGACGTGCAACTTAAATCTCTTCTAGCGAAACTCGGGGCCACGCTTCTTATTGCGATTGGTCTGTGGATCACCGCCGGCATGCAGGCTGCGGCCCATCACGCATTCAGTGCCGAGTTTGACCCCAATCGCCCGGTACTCCTGCGGGGACCGATCGTACGCGTGGAGTGGGTAAATCCCCATACCTGGATTCATCTGGAGGTGACCAACGACGATGGCAGCACCACCGTTTGGATGGTCGAAGGGGGTACTCCCAATACGTTGCTGCGACGTGGCCTGTCCCGGGATACAATTTTGCCCGGTACCAATATCGTCGTTGATGGATACCAGAGCAAATCCAGAGGTCCACGAGCCAACGGGCGAGACATCACCTTTGAAGACGGCCGAAAGTTCTTCATGGGATCATCCGGGACCGGGGCTCCCTACGACGACGATCCGACCCGAAACTAGCTTGAGGAGAGGATACATGGCTGTTCACAGTGTTCGTTATGCAGTGTCGCTGATTTTACTGGTTGTTGCTGCGGGAGCCCTGCAGCCCGCGGTAGCCCAGCCAGCCTCTTTTGACGAGCTGGCGCAGGATGCACTGGCACAGATCAGCGGCGAGTTGAGTATTCCTGGTCTCAGAGAGCCGGTTGAGGTGCTGCGTGACGAGTGGGGAATTCCCCATATTTATGCCCGCAATACTGACGACCTTTTTATGGCGCAGGGATACGTCATGGCCCAGGACCGCCTGTGGCAGATGGAGATGTGGCGACGCTGGCACGAGGGAAGACTGGCGGAAATTTTTGGTGCCGCTGCCTTTGATTATGACCTGCGCACCCGGCAGATGATGTTCCGTGGCCCCTGGGACGACACGGAATGGACCAGCTACCATCCGGATGGCGAGCGCATTTTTACGGCGTATGCCAATGGAGTGAACGCCTTCATCGAACAGAACAGGGATAATCTGCCGGTAGAGTTTCAGCTGACCGGCGTTGTGCCGGACCCCTGGACGGCGCGCACGGTGGTATTGCGCTGGGCCCAGGTTGGGCTCTCCAGCGTACGCGGCCACGCGATCAATGAAATACAGCTCGCCCGCAACGTCAGCGAATTGGGCGCGGAAGAAGCCAATCGCCGTTTTGCGCCGGACCCCTGGGACGACCTGGAAATCCCCGCCGGCCTCGATGTTGATATCATCTCCCGGCAGGTGCTGGATGCGATGCGGGCTGGGGACGGTGACCCTTTCTCCGGCGATTCGCTGCCCGCTCTGCAAGTGGTGGAACAATACAGTCACCTCACGCCGGCGATCAGAACCGCCCAGGTGTCAAACCCGCAGATCGCCACCGAAGGCAGCAACAACTGGGTAATGAGTGGTGCCCGCTCACCCACCGGTATACCAATTCTGGCCAATGATCCTCACCGCCGCATTGAGATGCCGGCGCTGAGGTACTTTGTGCATCTGAATGCGCCGGGCTGGAACGTGATGGGAGGCGGAGAACCGCCGTTTGTCGGGGTGGACGCCGGACACAACGAACGCATGGCCTGGGGTTTTACCTTTGCCGGAACCGATATGGTTGACGTCTATGTGGAGGAAATCAATCCGCAGGACCGCAATCAGGTGCGCTGGCAGAACGGTTGGGAAACCCTGCAGGTTATCGAGGAAGAGATCCGCATCAAGGACGAAGCGCCGCGCACCGTGGAGCTTAAATTCAGTCGCCATGGTCCCATTATTTTCGAAGACCGCGCGAACAACGTAGCCTACTCGGTGCGGTCGGTGGTACGGGAACCGGGCACGGCAGCTTACAAGGGCAGTTTCAAGCTGGCCCAGGCCGACAGCTGCGAGGATTTTTTCGAGCGGGCTATGTTCTGGATGGTGCCCACCCACAGCCTGATCTGCGGCGATGTGCTGGGTAACATCGCGTTGCAGGTCACCGGGCTCACGCCCAACCGGGTTGGCTGGAATGGACGCTTGCCGGTTCCGGGAACCGGCCAGTTTGAGTGGCAGGGATTTCGCGAGGATCTGCCCCGGGAATTCAATCCGGACCGCGGTTACATCACCACGGCCAACAACAATGTCCACCCGCCGGGATACGACGGCCGACCGGTTTTCTATCACACCTCAAGAGATGTAGAGACCTCGCGCGTTACGCGGTTGCATCAGATCCTCGGAACCGGCGATCAGTATTCGGTCGAAGATCATCAGGCGATCCAGCACGATTCCTACTCGCTGCGCGCCGAACTTGATATCCCCGGATTTCAAGGCTGGACGTCCGAATACGCGCAGGTTGAACGTGCCCGCGCACTGGTTGCGGAATGGGACGGGGTCCTTGATCGCGACAGCACCGCGGCAGCGATCTATGTTGAGTGGACCCGCCAGGTCGACTCTACAGCGCTCGATAGCGCCGCCAACGACACCGACCGAACTTCGGTGATCGAAGACGGTCTGCAACAGACTCTGTCGAAGTTGACAGCAGACTGGGGCAGTGACTGGTCTGCGTGGAATTACGGCAGAGGAAACCCCAGCGCGCTGCCGCACATGTTTATTCCCGATTTCGATCTGGCGCCCGTTGAACGTCCCGGCGGATTCGGCACGGTTAATGCGACCGGCGCCAACTTCCGCCGCATTATCGACCTGTCGAACCTCGACAATTCGGTTGCCACCAATGCCCCCGGCCAGAGCGCCCAGCCCGGCAGTCCGTTTTATGGCGATCTCGCCGAGCGCCTCGGAAACGGTGAGTATTTCCCATTTCTGTTTACTCGCGGGGCGATTGAAGAAGTGGTGGCGCATCGCTTGATGCTGAATCCGGAATAGTCCGCAGCGACACCGAATCGAGAGGCAAATAACCGGGACTGCCCGGCGACTGCTTGCCGGGCTTAGAGTACCCGTCACGGGTTCTTTGACAAATGAGGCTGGCGAACTATGCTCATGGATTCATTCATCAGGGTATTGCCTGGATCATGGCGGTTTCTCCAAAGCGGTATAATTCCCCTCCACGTTTGGCGGGATTGATTGGCAAGTACAGGCATGCTGGCCCGAACGCCCCGCGTTTCCGGTTCGGTTTTTCCCTGCCGGGGAATACCCCCTCCGGTTACAGGGAAACGCTTCCCTTCAGGAAACACTGGCCAGCCATCATCTTCCTTCTCGCGCTCGCCTCGGTCATGACCATCCCTCTGTTCAGTCTTTCCCTGGACTTCGCGCGCATGGATGACCTCTTTGATCTCACTACCAATCTGTTCAGCCTGCTCTGGGGCGTCGGATGGAGTGTCGGCATCCTGATTCCGGTGGGGCTGGCGCTGCTGCTTTTGCTTGCCCGTGAACTGATCCTTGTGGAGCCGGAATCCGTGTGGGTGCGCATCGAGGTCCTGGGATTCGGGGCCCAGATTGAATACCAGCGCCGCTACATCAGTCATTTGCGCTATATCACTGACAAAACCATTGAGGGGGCTGACTGGCGCAAAAGACACCTGACGTTTGATTATCTTGGCGTCCCGGTCAGTGTCGGATTCGATCTGGACAAAGAGCGTGCCGCCAATCTCTGCCAGCGGATAAATGCCACACTTTCATCCCCCATTCCTGATCTCCCTGCCTATCCTCCGGAAGTGCTGAAAGTAGACATCGGTGAGCCGACCCAGCTCCAGCCCCCGTTATCAGACGCTCCCCCTGCCAGATCTGCCGCCGGACAGGGCAATGGCAGCGGAAAACTCAGCTTGGCGCTGCTCGTGGCGTCCAATCTTGTCCCATTGGCGGGCGCCCTCCTGTTTGGCTGGCGCATTGGCGATCTCATGCTGCTGTTCTGGCTGGAAAGCGCCATCATCGGCTTATTCAATATCCTGAAAATATTCAGGATTGCCGGCGTATCGGCAATTTTCTACGTTCTGTTTTTCATTGGTCATTTCGGCATCTTTATGTCCGTGCACCTGATGCTCCTGTTCTCCCTGTTTTTAGAGAATGGTGACAATTCCGGGACCATGACACTGGCCGAGACCGCAATCATTTTCTATATGCTGTGGCCGGCCATCCTGGCACTGTTTATCAGCCATGGCTTTTCGTTTTATGAGAATTTTCTCGGCAGGAAGGAATATCTTTTTCTGACTGTCCAGGATCAGATGCAGAAACCCTATAGCCGGATCGTGCTGTTGCATGTCACCCTGCTTATCGGTGGCTTTCTGGTTATGGCCACCACTTCAACGTTGGTGCCGCTGATCATGCTCATGACAATGAAGATTATTGTCGATATCAGAGCCCACAGGCACGAGCATCAAACCGCCGGAATTTCGGAATAAGTCTGAGAGGAATTTGGTAGCTATGGGTGGACTTGAACCACCGACCCCAGCATTATGAATGCTGTGCTCTAACCAGCTGAGCTACATAGCCACAGTTCGGGAAGGACGCGAATTCTGGTCATTTTCCGCTATTTTGTCAAGGTTCCGGGGGGTATCGGCAAGCGTCGCGGACCCCGGTAGCGCACTGCGCTGGTTGCTGGCGTCAGCCACAGCCAATCATACGTTGAATCGGAAGTGGATGACGTCGCCATCGCGAACGATGTACTCCTTGCCTTCCAGACGCCATTTGCCAGCATCCTTGGCGCCGGCTTCGCCGTTGTATTGCACAAACGCGTCGTAGCCGATCACCTCGGCTCGAATGAAGCCCTTTTCAAAGTCGGTGTGAATCACTGCGGCTGCCCTGGGCGCGGTGGCACCTATTTTTACCGTCCAGGCGCGCACTTCCTTTTCGCCGGCAGTAAAGAAAGTCTGTAACCCGAGGAGCTTGTAGCCCGCGCGTATGACGCGGTCGAGGCCCGGTTCGGCCATGCCAAGATCCGCCAGGAACTCACTCTTTTCATCGTCTTCCAGCTCGGCTATTTCGGCCTCGAGCTTGTTGCAGATGGCGACGACTTCTGCACCTTCAGTCACAGCAATGTCGGTAACCTGATCGAGGTAGGGATTGTTCTCGAAGCCGTCCTCATCCACGTTGGCGATATAAAGCACCGGTTTGACAGTCAGCAGATGGAATTCGTAGAGGGCTTCCAGCTGCTCTTTGGCGAGATTCATGGTTCGCACCGGTCGGGCTTCATCGAGATGGGTCTTGACCGATTCGAGTAACTGGGTCAGCTTCTGCGCGTCCTTGTCGCCGCTTTTGGCGACCCGGGAAACGCGGCTAAGGCCTTTCTCCAAGGTTTCGAGATCAGCCAGCGCCAGTTCAGTATTGATAATTTCGATATCGGCTGCCGGGTTGATCTTGTTGGAGACGTGAGTCACGTTTTCATCTTCAAAGCAGCGCACCACGTGGGCAATGGCGTCGGTTTCGCGGATATTGGCAAGAAACTGGTTGCCCAGGCCCTCGCCCTTGGATGCCCCGGCCACCAGACCGGCGATGTCGGTAAACTCGACAGTAGTGGGCACCACTTTCTGCGGTTTGACGATACCCGCCAGGGTGTCGAGTCGTTCATCGGGTACCAGAACGACACCGGAATTTGGCTCAATGGTACAGAATGGAAAATTTTCGGCGGCAATTCCGGCCCTGGTCAGTGCATTGAACAGGGTGGACTTGCCCACGTTTGGCAATCCGACGATGCCACATTTCACGCTCATATTTTAGTCACCAGAATTCAGTGGCCGATCCGGGCCAGGAAACATTTAGCTTTGGGTATGCAGCAGTCGCATGGCTTCTTCCCATTCGCCGGCGATCGCCTGGGGCATGACCCTGATTGCTGCATCGATATCGGACGCAATGACGTCCGATTCAGATTTTGAAGGATCGGAGAGCACATAATTGGAGACCATGGACTTGTGCCCCGGATGTCCCACGCCAATGCGCAGGCGGTAAAACCCGTTGCGTCCGCCCAGAACATTGATTATGTCTCTCATGCCGTTGTGACCTCCGTGACCGCCCCCTTCCTTGAAGCGGGTGACGCCGACTTCAAAATCAATTTCGTCGTAGGCCACCAGCATGTTGCCCGGATCGATCTTGTAGAAATTCAGCACCGCTGCAACCGAGCGCCCGGAATGATTCATGAAAGTCGTGGGGAACAATAGCCTGACGTCCTTGCCGCCGACAGTGATCGCGCCGAACTCACCAGCGAATTTCGACTCGAAACGCAGCTGCCCCTGATACTGGCGGCAGAGTTCGGCCAGAAAGATCGCCCCGGCGTTGTGCCGATTTGACTGATACTGCGGGCCCGGATTTCCGAGACCCACGATCAGTTCGATGGGATTGCCATGCATAGGAATATCCTGCGCAAGCCGGCTGACCCCGGGTTGGCGGCCTGTCAGTCCTCGTCGGACTGATCTTCGGCCTCACCCGCAGCAGGCGCTTCACCTTCGTCCGCTGCCGCTGCTTCTTGGTCGTCACCACCGCCTTTCGCGGCGTGAACCGAAGCAACAACCAGGTTGCTGTCATCGCCCCCATGACTCAGCGCGACGCAGGTAACGCCGTCCGGGAATTTAACGTCAGACAGGTGAACGTTTTCACCCGCACTCACGTCCAGCATGTCCACTTCCAGAAACTCGGGCAGATTTTTCGGCAGACAGGAAATCTCGATTTCCGTCAGGGTGCGGCTGATCATGCCGCCTTCCAGCTTGACGCCCTTGCACTTGTCCTCGTTGAGAAAATGTACCGGAACATTAACGGTGATCTCTTCGTCTGCAAGAACTCGCTGAAAATCGGCATGCAGAAGGAAAGGCTTGGAGGGATGCCGTTGCAGGGCCTTGATGATGACCTGTTCGGATTTCTTGCCAACCTTGAGGGTGATTATTTGCGCGAAAAACGCCTCGTTTTCCACTGCGTGACTCATATCGTCGTGAGACAGGGTAATGGAAAGCGGATCTTTATTGCCACCGTAGATGATGGCGGGTATTTCATTGCTCAGACGACGCAGGCGGCGGCTCGCACCTTTCCCCTGGTCAGTCCGAACCTTGGCTTCAAGTTCAAACGCGTCAGACATGATGTCCTCCGAAAAGCGACGTAACCGGTTTGCGACCAACTCGGCTACTCGATTAAAAGTCAAATGCGTAAAAATTACGCGGTTAAAAAAACAGGTTGGGCTAGCGGCTCAACCTGCCTTGCTCTTCACCGCCCGGCCGACAATCCCTCAGGTATTGTCGAACATGGCGCTGATAGATTCTTCGTTGCTCACTCTCCTGATGGATTCAGCTAACAATTTGGCCATGCTCAGCTGTCGAATCTTGGCGCATTGTTCGCCTGCCTCCGACAGAGGAATGGTATCGGTCACTACCAGAGAATCCATGCTGGAGTTTTCAATATTCTTTATTGCTGATCCGGACAACACCGGATGCGTGCAATAGGCGACCACCTGGGAAGCGCCATGCTCCTTGAGCGCATCAGCGGCCTTGCACAGAGTGCCTGCGGTATCGACGATATCGTCGACAATCAGGCAGCAGCGGTTTTCAACGTCACCGATAATGTGCATAACCTGCGCTTCGTTGGCCTGGGGTCTTCTCTTGTCGATAATTGCCAGGTCCGCGTTGAGTTGCTTGGCCACCGCTCGGGCTCGCACCACACCGCCAATATCCGGTGAGACCACAAGCAGGTTTTCGTACCGCTGTCGCTCAATGTCGTCGGTCAGTACCGGCGAACCGTACACGTTATCCACCGGGATGCTGAAAAATCCCTGGATCTGTTCCGCGTGCAGGTCAACGGTCAGCACCCGGTTCACGCCTACGGTGCTGACCATGTCAGCCACGACCTTGGCGCTGATCGCCACGCGTGCAGAGCGTACCCGGCGATCCTGCCGTGCATAACCGAAATACGGAATCACTGCGGTAATACGATTGGCTGAAGCTCGATGCAGGGCATCGGAAATTAGCAACAGTTCCATGATGCTGTCGTTGGTGGGTGCACAGGTGGGCTGGATGACAAAGACGTCCTTGCCACGCACATTCTCATTAAGCTCAACGGAGATTTCGCCGTCGCTGAACTTGGTAATGCTGGCGTTGCCCAGGGGCACACCTATGTGTCTGGCGATATTGCCTGCCAGTGCCGGATTGGCATTTCCGGCAAACACCATCAAATTACTCACCACGTTCTATTCCTGTAAAGGCAGGGATCTATTGCTTGTCTGTTGTGTTGTCTGAAAATTGGCTGGGGTGGCTGGATTCGAACCAACGCATGCAAGGATCAAAACCTTGTGCCTTACCACTTGGCGACACCCCAGTAGAGCCCGCTATTTTACTCGAAAAAATCTTCAATTTCATGCCCGCTGCGGAACTGGCAGTTGATTCAGACCGCTGGCCACAAAGCCCCTGAACCCTGCCGGAACTTTTTTAAGAAGCGCCTCTGCTTCCTGCAGACTGTCGAAGCTGGTGAACACACAGGACCCGGTTCCGGTCAGCCTGGCAGGCGCGAACTGGTTCAACCAGTTCATCGCTTCATCGACCTCGGGATACTGTCTGCGCACGACGTTTTCGCAGTCGTTTCGGCCCCCGCCGGGCAGAAAGTCGGCAATTTTGATGGCTGCAGAGTCCCGTGTCAATTGTTGATCGGCAAATATGTCCGCGGTGGCAATATGCACCGGAGGCTGGATAATCAGGAAATGCAGAGGCGGCAGCTCAAGGGGCTCCAGCTCCTCTCCGACGCCCTCGGCCCAGGCACTGCGGCCGAGGACAAATACCGGAACGTCTGCGCCCAGACCAAGCCCGAGCTCCATCAATCGGGGTATGGAAAGGCCGAGGTTCCAGAGCTGATTCAGGGCCAAAAGGGCTATTGCCGCATTGGAGCTGCCACCACCCAGTCCGGCGCCCATGGGAATTCTTTTCTGCAGGGTAACCGACGCCGCCAGATCCGGCCTACCAACCGCGTCCCGGAGCACGCTGGCGGCGCTGAATACCAGATTATCGTCCAGTGGAACTTCGGGTTGATCGCAGCGCAGCGACAGCACGCCCTGTGGAAGATTGTCGATGTCGAAAGTCAGGATGTCACAGAGGTCTATCAGTTGAAAGACGGTCTGTAACTGGTGATATCCGTCCGGTCGACGACCCGTGATGTGCAGGAACAGGTTCAGCTTGGCTGGCGATTTGTAGGTCAGGATATTGCTCATTGCACTGCGGGTCGGAAGAGGTCAGTTCAACGGGTCTTCGACAATCCAGTTCAGCCCGATAAATGTCAACCGGATATTGCGTTCCGCGCGGCTCATCTGAATACGACGGGGCAGGCTGTATTCACCAAACAGCCGGTAATCCTCGTAACTCATCGTCCAGCCGGATTGCCGCATGCTCAGAACCTCGTTGAACTCTCCAAGTTCCAACTGGTGTTGCTCGTCGGGAGTTGGCAAGCCTTTGATCCAGTATTCCAGTTGAGACACCGGCAATTCATATCCCAGATGTTCCAGAATCAGCGATTCCGGACTGCTGGCGGTTCTGACTTCTCCGCCCTGGTCGAAAGTGACGAAACCGGGTCGACCCTCAATCAGGGTATTCCCGGCATTCAGAGTACCCCAGAGTCGAATTGTGTAATTGTCCTGATTCTGCTGCCAGCGAATACGTGGCGTGTGCGATTCGTTTTCGTAGCGGGCATTCACACGACCCTGCAGTTGCCACTGATCCAGCTCTCCCAGCTGGTTCGCGCGAATCTTCCAGGCGGTGGATTGCTCCAGTCGCGGCGCGGTCTGGCAGGCGGCAAGGAACATTGAGGAAGCCAGGAGGAAGGTAACAGAATTAATGAGGTTCCGGCTGATCACAATAGACGTTTACTGGGTGAGCCGGTCCATCGCTTCCCGGACAATTTCGCTGTCTGGCGCTTCATCCAGAGCGTCTTCCCACACTTCCATGGCCTCTCGCTGGCGGCCCAGCACCCAGAGTACCTCGCCGAGGTGGGAGGCGACTTCGGGGTCCGGGAAGGCGGCAAAGGCACGCCGAAGATTGCTGAGGGATTCTTCGTAGCGGCCCAGCTTGTATTGCACCCAGGCCAGGCTGTCGATAATTGCAGGGTCGTCCGGAGAGATGGCGATGGCCTGTTCGAGCAGTTCCAGTGACTCCTCAAATCGATCAGTCCGATCTGCCAGCATGTAGCCCAGATGATTCAGGGCACGGGAATCTTCCGGCTGCAGCGCGATAATCCTGCGCAGGTCCTGTTCTGCACTGGCCATATCGCTGAAATTGTCGTGTGCCAGCACCCGCGTAAAAAGCAGGTCGGTGTCGTTGGGGTAGCGCGTCAACATATCGTTCAGCACCGCCATGGCGCGGTCAAACTGCCCGGCCTGCATCAGCAGCGACGCTTCCACATTGCTGAATAAGATCTCCAGTCGCGGCTGACCCCGGGAAAGTTCCACCAGCCAGTCATGGGCGTCATCGTAGCGTTCGGCCTCAATCGCGAAGCGGGTCGCCTGCTGCTGGGCTGCCACGAAGTTAGGGGCGCCAACGGCTACTGCCCGGTAGTGCGGAATGGCCTCGGTGAACTGGTTCTGCTGTTCTGCTATGTAACCCATGTAAAAGTGGCTTTCGTTCAGCCGATGCTCGACCGCAACCAGCAGGGAAAACCGCGACCTGGCAATGTCGTAGTCTTCCATCTCCAGGTCCAGCAGGGCCATCGAATAAATCGTTTCGTAGTCTTCCGGATCTTGCTGGATGATGATCTCGAACTGTTCTTGCGCTTCCTCGTATTCCTCACCCTGGATCAGTAATCTGGCGTAGTTATACCGCAGGGGTTTGGCCTGCGGATAAGAGCGGACGCCGCTGCGCAGCACCCGCAGGGCGCGGTCGGTCTGTTCCAGGCTCTGCAGCAGCTGGGCTTCGGTCAGCACCGTGCGAGGGCTTTCGCCGTAGTTCTGGCGCAGCGTCTGCAGTTCAATCAGGGCATCTTCGTTCTGCTGGTTCTGACTCAATAGCTCGACAACGGTGTACTGGATGGACCTCTCTGTTGGGTAGAGAGTGTGCAGTTCACGCAGGTTTTCGATAAGCCGGCTCCGTCGTTCGGTCGGCATACGTTGGCTTCTGGCCGAGATCGTCGCGAAGTCCACGTCGCCGCCGAGATCGATGACATCAGCCATATGGTTAACTGCGTCTTCAAATCGCCCGGCATCGAGCAGCTGGAAACTCAGCATCAGATGGGGATCGATATTGTCGGGTTCCAGCTCGGTCCAGAGCAGCCCCAACTGGACCAGCGCGTTGATGTCGCCCGTTACGGATGCAAACTGGCTTGCACGCCGTACCATGCCGACGTCGCGGGTTTCGAATGCCAGTCGGAAATAGTCGTCACTGGCCTGCTCGAGGTCACCCTGCTGTCCGGTGAGTTCGCTGATGATGGTCTGATACAGCTGTTCCTCGGTGAATGCCCCATAATCCACCTCGACTTCCTGCTCGGCTTGTTGCGGGACCGGGGGCTGCGGAGTCGCTTCTGTTACCGCCTGCGTTTCCTCCTGTTCGGGTGCCGGCCCGGAGGCGCAGCCGTGTGCAATTACCGCACTGAAAAGAAGGGCAATAGGTCTGCTTGGAATTCGCATCATTGCGTATCGGGTCCCAGGTCGAGTATCCGGTCTTGCCGGATTGTATCAGGTTGCCAGAATTGCCACACACTATTTACCGCTGCAGCCGGCATCCGCAGAAGTCCGGCTGCCGTGCACGGATGGACTTGAGGGTGGCCAAACCGTTAATATAGCGCCCCTTTTCGTCGCCAAGGATCGTCGCTGAGGGGTATCAGACGCTGACGGCTAAATAGCAGTCAGCGGGCAAATTGACGCTAACCCTTGATAGGATAGCGAACCGGTTCGATTGCGGTTGCGCTTCCTGTTAAAAATACGTGGTTACTCGGCCACCGGTTTATAACAGAAACATTTTCCGGATTCCTCATGGCGCTGGTACTGGCAGGTATCAATCACAACACCGCGACGATCGAACTACGAGAAAAAGTCGCGTTTCCGCCTGAGATCGTCGGGCGGGCCATCGATCAGCTCATCGAACTCGAGCACGTCGAAGAAGTGGTCATTGTCTCGACCTGTAATCGCACGGAACTGTATCTGTCTCTCGATATCAGCGCTGAGCCCGGCATGCCGGATCTTCGCAGCAGCGAAGAGCTGGAAAAACAACAAGACCTGCTATCCATGCAGCGGCAGATCACCGATTGGCTCAGTCATTTCCACCAGCTCTCTGCGGACCAGATAGAAGCCTGCAGCTACTTCTACTGGCAGGAACAGGCTGTGAGGCACCTGATGAAGGTGTGTAGCGGTCTCGATTCGATGGTCCTCGGCGAACCGCAGATTCTCGGTCAGATCAAGTCCGCTTTCGCGGTGTCCAAAGAGCTGGACGTTATTGGAGTTAATCTTGGCAAGGCTTTCCAGGACGCATTCTCGGTGGCGAAGGAGGTGCGGACTGATACTGCGATCGGCGAGAATCCGGTCTCGGTCGCCTATGCAGCAGTCACTCTGGCAGAACGCATCTTCTCCGATTTGCCGAGCCTGGGTGCCCTGTTGATAGGCGCAGGCAAAACCATCGAGCTGGTGGCGCGGCATTTGCGAGACAAAGGGGTTGCCAATATCGTGGTCGCCAACAGAACCCTCGAGCGCGCGGTGGAACTGGGAACCCGCTTCGCGGGTCACGGCGTGTTGTTGTCCGACATACCCGAGCAGCTGGTGCAGGCTGATATCGTGGTGTCATCCACCAACAGTCAGCTGCCTTTACTTGGCAAGGGAGCCGTCGAGAAGTCATTTCGGCAACGCAAGCACAAGCCCATGTTGCTGGTTGATCTGGCGGTGCCACGGGATATAGAGCCTGAGGTCGGTGAGATTCCGGATGCCTACCTGTACACCATCGATGACATTCGCGGTGTGATAGACGACAGTGTGAAAAGCCGGGAGGAGGCCGCCAGCGAGGCGGAGCAAATTATTGAACGTGGGGTCGGCGATTATCTTCGCCACGTACGCTCGCTGGGCGCAGTGTCCACGTTGAAGGAATTTCGCAGCAGAGCCGATGAAATCAGAGTGATCGAGATCGAGAAAGCTCTGCGCTCTCTCGAGCGAGGCGACAGTCCGGACGTTGTGCTGGAGGCCCTCGCACGCGGCATTACTAACAAATTGATTCATGCGCCGACAGTGAAGCTAAAACATGCCAGTGCGGAAGGTCGTGATGAGCTGATTGAACTGGTGCGAGAACTCTTTGATCTCGACGGACAAGTTGATGACAAGCATTAAGCCATGAAGGATTCCATTCAAAACAAACTCGACGCGCTGCGTGATCGCTTTGACGAGCTGGAAGCGTTGCTCAGTGATGCTGAAATAATTTCTAATCAGGATCGATTCCGTGAACTGTCCAAGGAATACGCGGAACTGGAACCGGTGGTCAAGAGCTACCGGCGATTCCAGGATGCCCGGGACGGCTTACTCGAAGCCCGCGATCTTCTCAAGGATGGCGACGCGGACATTCGCACGATGGCCGAGGAGGAAGTCGCCGGACTTGAGGCCGAGATTCAGGAGCTGGAGCTGGTCCTGCAAAAACTTCTGTTACCGAGAGATTCCAAGGACAGTTGCAACGTCTTTCTGGAAATTCGTGCCGGAACGGGAGGCGACGAGGCGGCTATCTTTTCCGGAGATCTGTTTCGCATGTACTCCCGTTACGCGGAGAGAATCGGCTGGAAGACTGAGGTGATGTCGGAGCGGCACGGCGAACATGGTGGCTATAAAGAAATTATCTTGCGTATCGAAGGCAAGGATGTGTACGAGAAGCTGAAGTTCGAGTCCGGCGCCCACCGCGTGCAGCGGGTCCCGGAAACCGAGACCCAGGGCCGAATCCATACTTCCGCCTGCACCGTCGCCATCATGCCGGAACTTGAAGACGTCAACGAAGTCGACATCAACAAGAACGACCTGCGTATAGACACCTTCAGGGCCAGCGGCGCCGGAGGTCAGCACGTCAACAAAACGGATTCCGCGATCCGCATTACCCATCTGCCATCGGGAATCGTCGTTGAGTGTCAGGACGAACGCTCCCAACACAAGAACAAGGCGCGGGCCATGTCCCTGCTGCAGGCCAAACTGCTGGACGAGGCACAACAGGCACAGGCGCGGGAAGAGTCGGATACCCGCAGACTCCTGGTGGGCAGCGGTGATCGTTCGGAGAAAATTCGCACCTATAACTACCCCCAGGGCCGGGTCACTGACCACCGGATCAAGCTGACCCTTTACAATCTTCCTGAAGTCATGGAGGGCGATCTCGGAGCCGTGGTGCAGCCGTTGATCAACGAATATCAGGCAGACCAGTTGGCGAGCCTGGCGGCGGCCGACTGATGGCTCCCTCGAACGGCTCTCTTGCTGCCAGGTCGGAAAGCGGGAGTACCGTCGGCATGCTGATGCGATCTGCCGAATCCCTGCGCCGGGTAAGCGATAGCCCGGAAATAGATGTTGCCCTGTTGCTCGGCAATGCACTGGCATGTACCCGAACCACCGTGATGGCTCATCCTGAGCGCGCCCTCGATCCCGCGCAGCGACAGCAATTCGATGCCGATCTGCGGCGTCGCCGACAGGGTGAGCCGATGGCGTACATACTCGGAAAAAAAGCATTCTGGGACTTCGAGGTGAAGGTGGATTCGCGCGTGTTGATTCCCAGACCTGAGACCGAACTGCTGGTCGAGCGGGCCCTTGATTGCCTGCGCGGACGGGAACAGGAAAATCTCAAGTTGCTGGACCTCGGAACCGGCAGCGGCGCGATTGCTTTTGCTCTGGCGCGACACAGTTCGTGCTGGCAGGTAATTGCCACCGACCAGAGTGAAGCCAGTCTGACCCTGGCGGCGGAAAATGCCGGCATGCTTGATGTAAAAAACGTCGAATTCGTAACGGGCTCATGGCTTGAGCCGCTGGCCGGTAGCCGCTTCGACCTGATAGTGAGTAATCCGCCCTACATAGCGGCCGGTGACCCACATCTGCAGGAACACGGCTTGCCTTATGAGCCTGCGCAGGCGCTGATCGCGGCGGAGGGAGGATTTGCTTGCCTGCTGGAAATAGTGACCCGGGCGCGGGACTTCCTGAACCCTGATGCCTGGTTGCTGCTCGAGCATGGTGCAACCCAGGGTGCTGCGCTGGCGGCTAGCATGGCCGCGAACGGCTTCCGGGAGGTAACTGGCTGGCGGGATCTTGCCGGATTGGATAGAGTAACCGGGGCAAGATTTGAGCGTTGACACAAACTATGGACGATCACCAACTACTTCGTTACAGCCGTCAGATCATGTTGCCCGAACTGGATGTCGCCGGGCAGCAGAAGCTGCTGGATGCCTCGGTGCTGATCGTGGGCATGGGTGGTCTCGGCTGCCCGCTCGCCATGTACCTGGCGGCCGCAGGCGTCGGGCAACTGACTATTGCTGATGACGATTCGGTCGAGCTGACTAACCTGCAGCGCCAGATTGCTCACAGCCAGCAAAACATTGGCGAGTCGAAGGTGAATTCTGCTGCCACCACGCTCAAGGGGTTGAACCCCGATATCAAGCTGACCCTGATTAATGAGAGATTGCAGGGGAAAAATCTTGAACAAGCGATAAAAAATAAAACCGTAGTCGTCGATGCGACCGATAATTTTACTACCCGATTCGCCATAAACGATGCCTGTCTAAAGGCACGTGTGCCACTGGTATCAGGTGCTGCGATTCGAATGGAAGGTCAGGTAACGGTGTTTGATTATCGGCGTGACGACAGCCCTTGCTACCAGTGCCTGTACCGGGAGGGCGATGATGAGGAGGCGAATTGTGCCAGCAATGGTGTTCTTGCTCCGGTAGTGGGAATCATCGGTTCGATTCAGGCAACAGAAACCATCAAGTTAATAGCAGGTTTGGGCAAAAGTCTGGTCGGAAAACTGTTACTGCTGGATGCGCGCGCCATGCAGTGGCGGGAACTGACGTTACGCCGGGATCCCCACTGCCCGGCATGCTCGAGTAGCCTATAGTCCGGGCGCATACATGTTTTGCGCAATGTGCCAACTCGGGTATCATGCGGCCCACTCAATTGCTTGCCGACAGGAACTGTTAACGTCCGAACGGCAATAAAGGCATCCAATGGAATCAGGCAGTCCCGATAAAGTTTCATTCGACACATTCGACTTGCAGGAACCGCTGCGCAAAGCCATCAGCGACCTGGGATTCGAATATTGCACGCCGATTCAGGCGCAAAGCCTGAAATTCACGCTGCAAGGTAACGATGTCACCGGCCGGGCACAGACCGGCACGGGTAAAACAGCGGCCTTCCTGATTACCATCATCAATGATTTGCTGATCAATCCGATCGAGGAAGAGCGCTATACCGCCGAGCCCAGGGCATTAATCATCGCGCCGACCCGGGAACTGGCCATCCAGATTGCCGACGACGCAGTCAAACTAACGACTCATACCGATCTTCACACTGTCACCCTGGTAGGCGGCGAGGATTACAGCAAACAGGAAAGGGCGCTGGACAGGAAGCCAGTGGATATTGTGGTAGCCACGCCTGGACGCCTGCTCGATTTTGTCCAGAATGACAAACTTTACCTGGGTCTGATTGAGCTGCTGGTTATCGATGAAGCAGATCGGATGCTGGACATGGGGTTTATTCCGCAGGTAAGGCGGGTGATTGCCCAAACGCCAAAAAAAGACTGCCGTCAGACCTTGCTGTTCAGCGCTACGTTTACACCGGAGATCCACGAACTCGGTGCTCGCTGGGCCATGGATCCCATTCTGGTGGAGGTAGAGCCAGAAAAAGTGGCAACTGACTCTGTGGAGCAAATAGTTTACCTGGTTACGACCGAGGCCAAATACGACCTGCTATTTAACCTGATATCAGAACCGGGCGCCGAACGGATAATTGTTTTCAGAAACCGGCGCGATCAGGTACGCAGGCTCGCAGACAATCTTTACCGCAATGGTCTTAATTGCGGCATGTTGTCCGGCGAAGTGGCGCAGAACAAAAGAATAAAGACGCTGGAATCATTCAAGACCGGAAAATTCAAGGTATTGGTGGCTACCGACGTGGCCGGCCGCGGGCTGCATATCGAAGACGTCACCCATGTAATCAACTACACACTGCCGGAAGAGCCCGAAGATTACGTGCACCGCATTGGAAGAACCGGCCGCGCCGGAGCCGTGGGAACTTCGATCAGTTTCGCCTGCGAAGAAGATTCCTTTCTCCTTCCGGCCATCGAAGCCAAGCTTGGCTACAAGCTTGATTGTGTCCACCCTGACGAGCGGCTGCTGACCAAAGCACCCGGATTCACCCGCGAGTCCAAATTTAAACCCGCCACCCGATCGCCCGCGCGTAAGGGACCACCGCAGCGCCGTCGTTAGGTCTTGAACCGGAGATACTGCAAGCAGCAACTGCTGCAGAAACCGCTGTCAGGTCTTGCCGCGCTGTGCCCCGGCCTTTTCCAGTGCCGCAACATATTCGGCACTGCGTCGATGCTCGGAAATGTGGTCAAGAATTGTGCTGCCATTTTCCAGCGTGGCATTGACATCACGACCGGCGTCCACGAAAAACCGCACAAAGCGTGCAAACAACTCCGCGGTCATGCCCCGGTATGCCTTGAGCAGAACCGCGTAGTCTGCCGGCACACCGGCAGGCGGTTCCAGTTCCA
This sequence comes from Pseudomonadales bacterium, assembly GCA_038134485.1. GTDB lineage: Bacteria > Pseudomonadota > Gammaproteobacteria > Pseudomonadales > Pseudohongiellaceae > NORP240. The sequence continues at coordinate 115,720 of JAYPVG010000004.1, read as the reverse complement.
GAAATGACTGGACTCGCTCGTCGCTCCATTCCTCATTCCGGGTGGCGGGCTGGGTGCGCGCGGCGCCGGTCTGTTTTTCGGACTTCATGACCGGATTATCCTGACAATTGATTTAGTTTGTCGCGCAGAATCTGGTTTACCTGGGCGGGGTTGGCTTTGCCTTGCGACAGTTTCATGGCCTGACCGATCAGGAATCCGAACACCGCTTCCTTGCCATCCCTGAACTGCTGCACCTGATCCGGGTTGCTCGCTATTACCTCATCGATGAGGCTTTCGATCGCGCCGCTGTCGGTAACCTGCCTGAGCCCTTTCTTGTCTATTATTGCATCAACCCCGTCCTGATCTTCGATCATGGATTCGAAAACGGTCTTCGCGATCTTGCCGGAAATCGTGTTGTCTTTAATGCGCGCTACCAGGGCGCCGAGTCGCTCGGCACTGATCGGTGACTCGGCGAACTCCCAGTTATTCTTGTTCAGTAATCCCAGCAGGTCTCCGGTCACCCAGTTGGCGGACAGCTTGGCATCACCACAAATTTCTACCACGCGTTCAAAAAATTGCGCCATCTCCCTGCTGCTGACCAGTACGCCGGCATCGTAGGGGCTGAGCCCAAACTCTGCTACGAAGCGTTCTCCTTTCTGGTCAGGAAGTTCCGGCAAGTCTGCTTTCACGGCTTCGATATAGGCATCGTCGATGACTATCGGCAGCAGATCCGGCTCCGGGAAATAGCGATAATCGTTAGCCACTTCTTTACTGCGCATGGAGCGGGTTTCATCCCGGTCACTGTCATACAGGCGGGTTTCCTGCACAATGCGCCCGCCATCCTCGAGAATTTCTCGTTGCCGAGTAACCTCGAAATTAATTGCTTTTTCGACAAAACGGAAAGAGTTGATGTTCTTGATTTCGGTACGGGTACCGAGCTCTGTATCGCCCGCCCTGCGGATAGAGACGTTAGCGTCACAGCGCATGGAGCCCTGCGCCATGTTGCCGTCAGAGATATCGAGGTAGCGGATAATTGAGTGCAACTTCTTCAGATAGGCTACTGCTTCTTTCGCACTCCGCAGATCAGGTTCGGACACAATTTCCAGCAGCGGCGTGCCCGCGCGGTTCAGATCGATGCCGCTCATGCCGTGAAAATCCTCGTGCAGCGACTTGCCGGCATCTTCTTCCATATGGGCCCGGGTAATTCCGATCACCTTCTCGCTACCGTCTTCGTGGACAATGGTCAGAGAACCGGGCCCAACTATGGGATAGTGCAGCTGGCTGACCTGGTAGCCTTTGGGCAGGTCAGGATAGAAATAGTTTTTACGGTCGAACACGGACTTCTTGCCGATCTCGGCGTTGATCGCCAGGCCGAATCGGACCGCCATCTCCAGCGCCGCTTCGTTCATTACCGGCAGGGTACCCGGCAACGCCAGATCGTAGATATTTGCCTGGGTATTGGGCTCGGCGCCAAATCGAGTTGCGGTGCCGGAGAACAGCTTGCTCCGGGTGGAGAGCTGGACATGTACTTCGAGTCCAATAACAGTTTCCCAGCTCATGACAGACCCTCCCCGGAATCGAATTCGGGGTGCCGCAGGTGCCAGTCTGTGGCGCGCTGGAATTTATGAGCGACGTTGAGCAGGCGGGCTTCCTGGAAATCACCGGCTACCATATGCATGCCGACCGGCAGTCCTTTGCTGAAACCGGCGGGAATGGATATGCCCGGCAGGCCGGCGAGATTTACTGCGATGGTGTAAATGTCCTCCAGATACATGGCTACCGGATCGGATTTGGCACCCAGTTCGAACGCGGCGTGGGGGGAAGTGGGACCGACGATTACATCAACCTGCTCGAAAGCATTAAGAAAATCCTGTTTGATCAGTCGGCGAATCTGTTGTGCCTTGCGATAGTAAGCATCGTAAAACCCCGCCGAGAGCGCGTAGGTTCCGACCAGGATACGTCGTTTGACCTCGTCACCGAATCCCTCACTGCGGGTGCGCTTGTACATGTCGTCGAGATCAACAGGGTTTTCGCAGCGGTAACCGTAACGAACACCGTCATAGCGGGAGAGGTTAGCCGACGCCTCCGCGGGTGCCACTACGTAGTATGCAGACACCGACAGGTGGTTATTGGGCAGATCAATATCGATCAGTGAGGCACCCAGTTTTTCAAATTCTTGGAGTCCGTCCCGAATGGCCTGCTCGACGTCAGCATTCAAACCTGCGGCGAAATGCTGACGGGGAATGCCGATACGCAGGCCATCAAGAGGTTGCTCCAGATCGGCAGTGTAGTCCGGGACTGCCAGATCGACACTGGTGGAATCCCTGGGATCCAGGCCAGCCATGACATTCATCATAATGGCAGCATCCTCGGCACTCTTGCAGATAGGACCTGCCTGGTCGAGGCTGGACGCGAAGGCAATCATTCCAAAGCGCGAAATACGCCCATAGCTGGGCTTGAATCCGGTAATGCCGCAGAATGCTGCGGGTTGGCGAATCGAACCGCCGGTATCGGTGCCTGTCGCCATGACGCAGAGGTCGGCTGCGACCGCTGCTGCCGAGCCGCCCGAAGAACCTCCCGGGACGCGCTTGATATCCCAGGGGTTTTTAACCGGACCAAAATAGCTGGTCTCATTGGATGAGCCCATGGCAAATTCATCCATATTGGTTTTGCCAAGGGTCACCGCGCCGGCAGCGTTGAATTTTTCCACTACCGTGGCATCGTAGGGTGACACGAAATTGGCCAGCATTCTGGATCCGCAAGTGGTGGTTATTCCCCGGGTACAGAAGATGTCTTTATGAGCCAGGGGTATGCCACAAACCGGGCTTGATTCGCCTCCAGCCAGCCGTTTATCGGCAGCTTCCGCCTGAGCCAGTGCCTGCTCTTCACATACCGTTATGTAGGCATTCAGGTCGGAATTTACCCGCTTGATTCGGTCCAGGTAGTGACGCGTCAGCTCGACGCTGGAAGTTTCCCCCGTCCGCAGGGAACGGTACAGCTCAGCGATAGTCTTGCCTGTCATCACTCGATCACCTTGGGAACCAGGAACAGTCCAGCCTCGCAGGTGGGCGCGGAGCGCTGTAATTCATCGCGTCGGTCGGTCTCAGTGACCGAGTCAGGTCGCAGCCGCTGCACTGCGTCTAGCGGGTGGGAGAGGGGTTCGATGCTTTCCGTGTCGATTGCCTGCATTTTGTCGATCAGGTCGAGAATGTCGGAAATACGCTGGGCGACCTCTTCCGCTTCACCGTCATCCACATGCAATCTGGCCAGCTGGGCGATTTTTTCCACTTCGGATCTTTCCAGTGCCATTGCCAATGCTCCATCTTTGTTTTGCGTTGCACTTTACGTGCGAACTGTTCTGGCCTGACCAATTAATTACGGACAGACTCTTGCTCAAAACCCTGCCCGTTGCTAGAGTGCGTACCTGTCGGAAAGGGCGGGATTATACTGGAATTTAGCAGTTGAAAACCAAACTAATTGCTGCACCAGTCTATCGTCGCCGGGAAATTTTCGGGTTGAGTGTGCCAGGAGGCTTTCAACAGGCCCTACTCGGGTGCATATCTTGATCCAGCGAGCCAGCAATTGAAAATCAACTAAACCTGGTATCACCGGTATAACTGAAATGAAAGCAATATCAGTTGCCCACCAGGTACTCAAGAAGTGCGCCTCGGTTGCTCTCCTGATTTGAGGGAATCAAGTATCGATGTTTAAAAAAATTCGGGGAATGTTCTCCAATGATCTGTCTATAGATCTAGGTACCGCCAACACGCTCATCTATGTGCGTGAAGAGGGTATCGTCCTGAATGAGCCTTCAGTAGTGGCGATTCGCACTCACAATGGCCAGAAAACCGTGACTGCAGTAGGCATGGACGCCAAACGCATGCTGGGTCGAACGCCGGGCAATATCACGGCTATTCGTCCCCTGAAGGATGGGGTTATTGCAGACTTCCAGGTGACCGAAAAGATGCTGCAGCACTTTATCAACAAAGTGCATGAAAACAGCTTCTTTCCTCCCAGTCCCCGGGTTCTGGTCTGCGTGCCGTGCAAATCCACCCAGGTTGAACGTCGTGCGATAAGAGAGTCGGTGATGAGCGCCGGCGCCCGCGAAGTCCGCCTGATCGAAGAGCCAATGGCAGCCGCTATCGGCGCGGGTCTGCCGGTCGAGAAAGCCAGCGGCTCGATGGTAGTCGATATTGGAGGCGGTACGACAGAGATTGCCATTATTTCCCTCAACGGCGTGGTTTACTCGGAGTCGGTAAGAATAGGTGGAGATCGTTTCGATGAAGCGATAATCACCTATGTGCGACGCAATTACGGCAGCCTGATTGGCGATGCGACCGCAGAACGTATCAAGAAGGAAATTGGCAGTGCCTATCGGGACAGTACCACGGAGATTCGGGAAATCGATGTGCGTGGCCGAAACCTGGCTGAGGGGGTTCCTCGCAGCTTCACTCTGAAGACAGATGAAATACGCGAGGCACTGCAGGAGCCGCTGTCTTCGATCGTGCAGGCTGTCAAGAGCGCCCTGGAACAATCCCCGCCTGAGCTGGCATCTGACATTGCCGAAAGCGGCATGGTGCTGACCGGTGGAGGCGCGCTGCTGCGTGATCTCGACAAGCTGCTGACTGACGAAACCGGTCTGCCGGTGATAGTCGCCGATGATCCGCTTACCTGCGTGGCCCGGGGTGGCGGCAAAGCGATGGAGTTGATGGACCTGCAAGATATTGGCTTTCTGACGCTGGACTGATCCCGACCCGGTGCCTGATAATTGAGTTTCCCTCGGTAATTACCGATTAATCTCTTGTGGTGTCAGACTGGCGGGGTTATTGACCTATCGATAAGACAATCTTTATCAAGGGTGTTGCGCTCGAGTATCGCCTTTTGGCGTTTGCCCTTCTTTCCGTGTGCCTGATGGTCGCCGACAATCGGTTCGGTTATCTGGATCAGTTGCGCTTTGCGTTGGGCTATGTGACCACGCCAATCTACTGGGTTGCTGACACTCCCACCCGCATATCCTTCTGGATTGATGATGTGCTCGTGTCTCGCACCGATTTGATCGAAGAGAACGAAACCTTGCGAGAACAGCTGTTGTTATCCCAGCGGCAGCTGCAGTTGCTCGAAAGCCTGGCATCGGAAAACAGTCGCCTCAGAGCTCTTCAGGATTCGGCCCAGGTAATTGACAGAACAGTATTGCCGGCGGAAATCATCAACACGTCGCCCGACCCCTTTTCCAAGCGAATCCTCATCAACAAAGGCGCAATCGATGACGTCTTTTTGGGTCAGGCTCTGCTGGATGCCAACGGATTGATGGGGCAGGTCGACGAGGTATTGCCGTTTACCAGCTGGGTGCTACTGATCACCGATTTTCACCATGTCACGCCCGTTGAGGTGAACCGTAACGGGGAACGCGCTTTGGCCCGGGGCAGTCGAGAAGGTGGTCCAGAGCTGGAACTGGAATTTGTCACCCAGACTCAGGATATCGCGACAGGGGATTTGCTTGTCAGTTCTGGAATGGGCCAGGTTTATCCCAGGGACTACCCGGTCGCAGAGGTGGTCAGCGTGTATCAGGATCCCGGACAGGCCTATATGCAGGTCAGGGCGCGTCCCATCGCGCAGATGGACAGTACCCGCAATGTTATGCTCGTTTATCCGGACGCAGCGGACCAGCTGACTGAGACGGCAGCCACGCAAGCCCAATCGGCGGACCTGGACCCGCAGTCTGATTCTCAGGTAGCTGAACCTGCAGTAGCCGAAACCGCGGCGGCACAGGGATAGGAAGATGAATACCCGCGCGCAAGGCATCTGGGTCATCGTCGTGACCTTTTTCATTGCCTACCTGCTGGCGATTGTTCCCTTTCCCGAGTGGGCAATGAATTATCGACCAGAATGGGTGCCGCTGGTGCTGATATACTGGGTCATGGCATTACCCTACCGGGCAGGCATCGGCAGTGCCTGGATAGCAGGGCTGGTTCTGGATATCCTGGAGGGTTCCATACTGGGCCTGAATGCCCTGGCCCTGGTGATCATTGCTTACATCACCCTCAGCCTGCACCGGCGCCTGCGCATGTTTTCCCTGCTCCAGCAAAGTGGTCTTGTTGGCGTACTGGTCGGACTCAATCTGGTCATGTGTCACTGGCTGCGGATAATCACCGGCCAATCGGTGCCGAGCAACCAGCTCTATCTGCTGGCGGCGGCTACCAGTATCGCCGTATGGCCCTTTCTGTTTCAGATCCTGCGGAAATTGCGACGTGGTTTTGGCGTCCGTTAGCAATCTACCCGCACCGGCACCCATGCGATGGAAAGTAATCTTCACAATTCCGCAGAAGCAGCAGTTATCCTGCTGGCGTCCGCCTCACCAAGACGCCAGGAATTGCTCCGGCAAATCGGGGTTTCGTTTCAGACGGTACGACACCGAATAGTCGAGGAAGTCAGGGCGGGCGAAGCACCGGGAGGTTATGTCTCCAGGATGGCGCTGGAAAAAGCCCGCAGCGTCCTGGACCATCTTCCCGCTGATCAGGACCGCGTGGTTTTGGGAGCCGATACGGCGGTGGTGTGCGAGCAGACGATTCTCGGCAAACCGGCAGATCGGGATGATGCCCTGCGTATGCTTGGACTGCTGTCCGGTCGTAGCCACCGGGTGTTTTCCGCGGTAGCGCTGGTCTCCAGACAACAGCAAGAGCTAGCCCTGTCCGAGACTCTGGTCACTTTCCGATCCCTTACCCGCGACGAAATGGAGACTTACTGGTGCAGCGGCGAGCCCCTCGACAAAGCCGGAGCCTATGCAATCCAGGGATTGGCAGCTGTGTTTGTCAGCCGGTTACAGGGAAGTTATAGCGGCGTCATGGGATTACCTCTGCATGAGACTGCACAGCTACTGGATAAATTCGGCGTGCCGCGCTGGCAGCAGGAGATTGAACCATGAGTGAGGAAATACTCGTCAATGTGTCGCCAGTAGAGACGCGGGTAGCGCTGATAGAGAATGGTCTGCTGCAGGAGATTTTTATCGAGCGGCCGGGCAGCAGGGGTCATGTCGGCGACATATTCCTCGGCAAAGTGGTAAGAGTGATGCCGGGCATGGAGGCGGCTTTCGTGAATATTGGGCTGGAACGGGCAGCCTTTTTGCACAATACCGACATCACGTCTATCGGCGCCGATGGCTTTGAAGTGCGCGAAGAATACCCGCGACCTATCCAGCAATTAGTGCGCGAAGGTCAGTCAATTGTCGTACAGGTGGCCAAGGACGGGATCAGCAGCAAAGGTGCGCGGCTGACAACGAACCTGACCCTTCCTTCTCGCAACCTGGTGTACCTGCCGCGGAGCAAACACATCGGTATCTCGCAGCGCCTTGAGGACGAGGAGGAGCGCACCAGGTTGTTGACGCTGCTGAATAATTGTCTGGTAGAGGAGCAACTGGAGGATAACGGCGGTTACATAATTCGTACCGCGGCTGAGGGCTGCGACGCCCCGAGTCTTCTTTCCGACATTCGTTTCCTGCATCGACTCTGGGCAGCGGTGGAACGGCGAATTACCCGGGGCGGAGAAATTTCCTTACTCTATCAGGATGTGCCAGTCTACATGCGTACCATGCGGGATCTGATTACGGCTAGCGTGGAGAAGATCCGGGTGGATGATGCCAGTTCCTGCGAGGAGATTTCTCGTTTTATGTCTGATTTCATTCCAGATTCAACTGCCGTGGTGGAGCACTATCGGGGCGATAGGCCGCTATTCGATGTTTATGGCATCGATGACGAGATCAACCGGGCCCTGAGTCGTACGGTCAAGCTGAAATCCGGAGGCGACCTGGTGATCGACCAGACTGAGGCGATGACGACCATCGATATCAATACCGGTGCCTACCTTGGTAGTCGCAATCATGCCGAGACCGTACTGAAAACCAACCTTGAGGCAGCCGTAGCGATTGCAAGACAGCTGCGGGTCCGTAATCTCGGGGGTATTATCATCCTCGATTTTATCGACATGCAGGACGAGGAGCACCAGCGCCAGGTGCAGCGCACGCTGGCAAAAGCGCTGGCGAAGGATCCGGCCCGAACCACCATCACCGGTATTTCTCAGCTGGGCCTTATCGAAATGACGCGCAAACGTACCCGGGAAAGCCTGGGGCAGTTAATTTGCAGTCCCTGTCCGATGTGTGATGGGCGCGGCGTCCAGAAATCGGCAGAAACGGTATGTTTCGAGATATTCCGGGAAATCATGCGGGTCGCCAAAGCTTACGAAAACGATACTCTGCTGGTGATGGCCTCCCAGTTAGTAGTAGACCGGCTCCTGGATGAAGACTCTGCAGCGCTCGCTGACCTTGAAGAATTGGTGGGCAAGACGGTCAAGTTTGAAGTGGAACCCATGTATACTCAGGAACAGTTCGACGTCGTGTTGTTTTAGGACAGCAGCTGGGTCGCTACGAACGCGGTGCATCCACTCACTGTTGCAAACAGGGGAATTTAAGTCCCGGTTAAGGTGTCTTGGCCTATAAAGAGAGGGTCATCGGGGCAAGAACAGGCATGTTATTTTCACTGCTCAAATCGCTGGTTCGCCAGCTGCTAATGATCCTGTCGGTCATTCTGATCCTGTTTGCCGCCTATCTCAGCATAGGCAGGCAATTCCTGCCGGCTGTCGCCAATTACCGGGAACAGGTGGCGCAGCGGTTGACCGATACCCTGGGCGTGCCGGTTTCCATCGAATCACTGACCGGCTATTTCGACGGATTCCATCCCGCAATCGACATCAATGGGCTGCGCTTCGATGTGCTGGAGCGCGGTTCTGCAGCGGACTCTGACCGGCAAGGTCTCGAATTCGAGCGTGCCACTATCGTCCTCAACGTCACCGAGACCATTCTGCAGCGACGGATTGTGCTGAATAATTTTATTATTCAGGGGTTGGATATCATCGCCAGCCACACACCTTCGGGCACCTGGGAACTGTCAGGGATAAGCCTGCAGGGGCAGGGGCAGGGTACTCTGGACCTGAACCTTGCTTACGACACCATCCAGCGTGTAGACAATCTCCAGCTAACTGATCTGTCGTTGGAATTGCGTCTCAATAACGGCAATTCCACGAATTTTCGAGACATTCGGGCCAACATTCAAAATGCCGACGGTGAGCATTTCATTCACCTCAACGGTGTCATGAATGACAGCGACGAAGAAATACTATTGTCTCTGGAATTGAACGGTGACTCTCTCTCCGAATTAGGCGGCTCTGTGCATGCCCGCTTTCCCCGGAACGACTATTCCAGTTTGACCGAATCTGAGCGGATTGCCGGAGCAAATCTTGGCGAGCTGATCGGAGCCGGACAGGCATGGGTGACGGTGCAACAGGGAGCGGTGCAATCCGTGGTCGTCCAGCCGCGCATCGAGTATCTGGCATTCTCACTGCAGCCCGATACTCCTCTGGTGTTCCAGAATGTGACAGCAAGCGTACTGCTTGAACCCTCCGAGAATGGACAAGGCTGGGAGCTGGCAGCCAACGATCTGAGTTTTAACTGGAACGAAAGATTCTGGCGTAGTTCTGACAGCTACGTAGATTTCCGAGCAAACGATTTGCTGCGCCTCAGGGCCGACGCGATAGATCTCGATATCCTGAGGCAAATAGCGGTCGCTACTGGATTGGCAGGCGCGAATATCACGCAGGCGCTACAAGAATTCCGTCCTCGCGGGATGCTGAGAAACATTTCCCTGCAGCTGCCGTTACAGGAGCAGCCGACCAGTCCCGTTCAGTTCTCAGCGAATCTTGAAAATGTCGCTATAGATACGGTTCGCAACACGCCGGGGCTCGATGGTGTTAGCGGTTATGTCGAATTGGACTACGAGCCAGGTCGGCAGCAGTTGATCGGTTTCGGAGAGGTCAGTTCGGAGAATTTTTCCATTCACCTGGCTCGCGTTTTCAGCGATTCCTGGAGCTATGACTATGTCAACGGCCGCCTGAATTTCCGGATCGACAGCAGCGATGGGTTGAAGTGGAAGATGGCCAGCAGTCTGATTATAGCGGAGTCTGAAATCGTCGACGGACGCGCGCAGTTTTCTCTGGACTACGAGCGCGATGTTGATGATAACCGACGCAGCGATCTGAGTCTTTTGGTAGGGGCATCGCGGGTTGATGGCAGCAAGGCGTCGCCGTACCTTCCCAGCGCACCGACAATTAATCCCGGGCTGTATCGGACCATGGAATGGCTCGACGGGGCATTGGTTGACGGTGCGGTCTACCACAGTGGAGTGATTTTTCGGGGCTCCGCTCTGGGCGGCTCGCCTCAGGAAGAAAAATCATTCCAGGCTTTCTTTAATTTCAACGATGCTCAGGTCAGTTATCTGGAACAATGGCCGGAGCTTAGCGAGGTGTCTGGCTCGGTGCTTGTCAGCGATCAGATTACCAAAATTGAGGTCGAATCCGGGCAAACCATGGGCCTTACGATAGGCTCTGCTTCGGCGTTGGTGGCTCGGGAGCAATCCGGGCAACTGTGGTTGACGGTTGACGGTACCGCAGGCGGTAACAGCCAGTACGGACTGAATTTTCTCACTGCCGCTCCGCTGGATAGCATCCTCGGTAATACCATGAGCGACTGGCAGGCGTTTGGCGGGGTGGAAGCCACGATAGATTTGCAGATTCCCCTGAATGCACCGGAAACGGACCCCAGGGTACTTATCAATGCGAACCTTGAGAACAACAGGTTGTTTCTTCCCCAGTACCAGCTTGAGTTCGATTCGGTCAACGGCGCAATCAACTTTGATTCTCTTACCGGCTTGCAGGATAGTTTGTTGACAACCAGACTGTTCGACGGCGACGCTCGGGTCACCTTGCTGTCTCAGCGTAATGAGGCGGAGCAATTTGTCACCACAATCGATGTTGAAGGACTGGCCGGCATCGAATCTTTGGAACGGTGGCCAGGCCAGAGCAATTTCGTGCGCGATATCCTCGCTCGCTCCGAAGGCCAACTCAATTACCAGGCGCAATTGCGAATCGGGCAGGATGATACTTCCCTCGATATCGGGACGAATCTGCAGGGGGTTGCTCTGAATTTACCGCAGCCCTTTCAGAAGCCGGCTGAACAGGCCATGCCGCTGAATCTGCAGATCGACTTCGGTCCCGCTATCATCGAGGTTGATGGCGTACTGGGGTCGGAACTGTCGATGCGCGTGGATGTTATTGGCGAGGCACTAGACGGCATTGTTTATGTCGGCACCATGCCCGGAGTCGCGGATCCGTGGGTTCCCGAAATTGATGCCCCGGGACTGGAGTTACGCGGAAATCTTGATGTTTTCAGAGTCTCGGAGTGGCTGGAAATACTGACCAGCCCCGAAACCGCGTTGTCGCCGTCGCAGGATCTGACCCGCTGGCTGTCACGGGTGCGGCTGGATGTCGGGACCCTTGATGTGTTCGGCCAGGAACTCGATTCAATAAATGTACGGATTGAAGACTTGCAGGGCACCGACTACTGGACTGTAGCTCTGGATGGCGAGGAGGTAGCGGGTTCGGTGCTGATTCCTTTTGATACTGAGGACTACATCGAAGCGTACCTGGCCTATTTGCGATTGCCCGGGGGGCAGGAAGAAGCTCGAGTTGAGGAAGACATACAGCCCGGACAATCCGATGTTGAACCGGAGGAAGCCGAGAGAGTCGATGTGCTGGCACAGCTTGATCCCCGGACATTTCCAAAAGTCAGATTTTTTACCGGGGAATTGGTTATCGGCGACCGGGACTACGGTCTGGGACGATTCACTATGGACCCCGGTCCGGATGGAGCGCGGTTTTCTGACCTGATTATCGATTTTCGTGGATTCAAGCTCGGCAGAGCGGAGGACCAGCCTAGTTTCTTCTGGAGCTATGATGGCGTGACTCACCACAGCTATCTGAAGGGAATCATCCTGACCGATGACATTGCAGACGTACTTCAGGCAAACGGGTTCGCTGCCAGCCTGGAAAGCGACAATTCTCGCTTTGATGCCACGCTCGACTGGTCTGGAACCCCGGCATTTTTGCGAGCATCGGACCTCAGTGGCGAGGTGCTTCTGCGGGTCAGGGATGGCAGGTTTCTGCAAGGCGGTGACGGGCCCGGTGCACTGAAGCTGATAAGCATCATCAACCTCGACGCACTTATGCGCCGACTGCGTTTCAGCGATGATCTGCTGCGGCGCGGGCTGGCCTATGAAGAAATTACTGGCGATCTCTCTCTGGACCGGGGGCAGGTCACTATCAATGACCAGGTGGTTATTACCGGCCCCTCCAGTGTTTACCAGGTGTCCGGCAATATTGACCTCGCGGAGCAGACCATTGATGGCGATATGTATATTACCCTGCCGGTCAGCGACAATATCCCCTGGCTGGGCCTGATCGGTGCAATTTCCGGTTCCTTGAATCCCTCCCTGGCAATTGGTGCCTACCTTTTTGAGCGAATCTTCGGCGAACAGGTAGACAGCCTCACCAGCGCCCAGTATCGTCTGCAGGGTCCCTGGGAAGGTTTGCAGCCGGAGCTGCAGCAGGCATTTGGTTCCTCCGTCTCACCGGAGCAGGATGACAACAACGGGAATGCCGACGGACAACTTCCGGTACCGCCACAAGCCCTATCCCAGTAGAGAGAAACCAGTTCAGAGAAGGAAAATGATGCACCGAGTCGCAGCACTGCAAATGGTCAGCAGCGGAGACATTCACCAGAACCTTGAAAGCGCGGCGCGGCTCATCGAGACCGCCGTGGCACGGGGCGCTGAACTGGTTCTGCTGCCGGAAAATTTCGCCATACTGGATGGCGGTCCGCTGCGGCAATTCGCTGAAATTCAAGGTGCAGAGAATACCCTGTTGCAGACTTTTCTTGCCGATCAGGCGCGCAGCCAGGGGATAACAGTCATTGGCGGGACAATACCCCTGCTTTCGCGGCCAGATGCCGATGCCGATGGCAGACCGGTCCTGCTGGAGGACGGCAGGGTGCGCCCGGCGTGTCTGGTTTATGATCCGTCCGGCGCACTGCTAGCCCGCTACGACAAGATGCATCTCTTTGATGTGAAAGTTGCAGACAAACAGGCGGAATATTCGGAATCAAGGAGTTTTGAGGCTGGCGATCATGTGGTAACGGTAGCCAGTTCGGCCGGAAAACTGGGTCTGTCGATCTGTTACGATCTCAGGTTTCCGGAGCTGTATCGAAAACTGCGAGAGGAGGGGGCAGAAGTTGTCACCGTTCCATCGGCTTTTACGCGCACAACCGGCGCGGCGCACTGGGAAGTTCTGCTGCGAGCGAGGGCTGTCGAGAATCAGTGTTTCGTGATCGCTGCCAACCAGGGAGGGGTGCACAATGAAACCCGAGAAACCTTCGGACACTCTATGATAATCAATCCGTGGGGGGAGATTCTCGACAGTGTCGCCGAAGGTGAAGGCGTGGCGATTGCCGACCTGGATATGGAACAACTGATCAGGGTCAGGCAGGACATGCCGATTATCAGCCATCGACGCCTGTGACCCGGAGGGTTGGTCTGCTAACGCTTGAAGTCAATGAAGCTGAATAAAAGTCTAATTACCAATTTCCTGGCTTTGATGCTGGTTTTGTTTGGGCTCCTGCTGGATGACCCAGTGCGTCAGTATGTTCTGAACGCCGGCCTGTTTGCCCTTTCTGGAGGGCTGACCAACTGGCTTGCTATCCACATGTTGTTCGAACGCGTTCCCGGCTTTTACGGGTCAGGGGTTATACCGTTACGGTTTGAAGAATTTAAGCGCGGAATCCGCAACCTGATCGTGGAGCAGTTCTTCAATCGGAAAAATCTGGACCGATTCTTCAAGGATGCTACTGAAATCGCAGAGCGTCTCGAAATCGAGCTTAAGGCCAGTGTCCGTCGCCTGGATCTGGATACGGTTTTCGAATCACTGGTTGATGCGGTTATGAGCTCATCCCTCGGCGGAATGCTGGGAATGGTTGGAGGGCGAAGTGCTCTGAACGGTCTGCGTGAACCTTTCAGGCAGAAACTGGAGGATTATTTCGGCTTACTTTTTCACACCGAGTCATTCCGTGCTCACCTGCAGGATGCAGTGCGTAATTCGCTGGAGAGCGATGCGGTACTGGGGAAACTGGAGGCCATGATCGATGCGCGACTGGATGAAATGACGCCGCAGCTGGTCAAGGAAATTGTCCAGGACATGATCAGGGAGCACCTTGGCTGGCTGGTCATCTGGGGCTGTGTGGTCGGGGGCTTTCTTGGGCTGGGCTTCACTGTCTTGGCGCAAATGCAGTGAAGTAGCTTGGCTCTTCCGAGGGCTCAGCCGGCGGCTTTGTGCGTCTCGGGTGGGCAATTTGACTGCTCGTTCACGCAGTCGCCCGCGAATCCGACTTCTGTCGTAAAAATTAGCGCCAATTGATGTTGTGCGGGATGTAAATACAAAATGACTGTAATACAATGACGCGTTTTTTGGCAGCACAAGGTTTTTCCGACCCGCGGACCCGTTCCTCGGGGGGCTAATTTGAACAATCTTGCCAGGGGGGCAGGCTCGCGTATCGCGGCGGGTTTGTGAATTGCAAGCTATTATCACGGAATCTTTTTTCCGCAGGGACAAGACAAAGTTATGGCAAGACCAGTTGAATTCGAACACGACAAGGTTCTCAACAGCGCAATGGAGCAGTTTTGGAAGGAAGGGTACGAGGCCAGCTCGGTTCAGAAACTGCTAGACTGCACCGGCATCAATCGCGGCACGCTCTACAATTCCTTCGGAGACAAGGACTCGTTCTTCAAGGCCTGTGTCGAACAGTACAACAAGGGCATTGAGGAAAATATCAATGCTTCGTTGAAAAACAAGAACCTGGGCGCTTGGGATGCCATTTCCGGGTACTTCGAATTGGCAGTTATTGACACCTCCAACAAGCATCGTGCACTGGGCTGCCTGCTGGTGAATTCGCTTTGTGAAAGTATCAATTACGATCGTGATATGAAGCGACTGGTCAGAAACTCTTTGGGGAATGTACGCAAGGCTTTACTGGACCGGCTTAATGAGGCGAAAAAGAAAGGCAAGATCAAAAAAGGAATTACCGCAGAGTTCGCAGCGGATATCCTGATGAACACTCTTCATGGCGTACGGGTTAATTCCCGTGACGGCAAGAATGCCAAGCAGCTCGGCGATCTTATCCAGTTCACTGTGCAATCTTTGCAAAAAAAGTAGAATAATCAGAAGGTTAGTAAGAGGACGCCAGCATCTCCGACTGCAGGGAACCGGCGTCCCCGAAGCCTGCCCTATTTGCTTCTAGCCACTTTTTTAACCTGGAGAAAAGCTGCTATACTCGTGTCCCTGAGGAAAGTAATAGTCGGGTAGATCCCTCCCCGGAAGTAAGTAACAGGGCATAATAATGAAAAAAGTAGCTGGCAAGAAAAAAGCCGACGAAACCAATATAGACCTGACACCCATGCTAGATGTGGTGTTTATTCTTCTCATCTTCTTCGTGGTAACAGCAACGTTCCTGTCGGAAACCGCGATTAGCGCCGCCAGCAGTGAGAGCAGCGACGCGCCGCCGCCTCCGCCGGATGAAGATCAGGCGCAGAACATTCTCTTTGAGATCGGACCAAACGACGAGATTATTCTGAACAAGCAGCCACGGCCGATTATTCCGACCCAGATTCGCTCCAACATCGACCAGTTGAAAGCGGAAAATCCGTCAGCGTCTGTCATTATCCAGCCCAATAACGATTCCAGCGTTTCAACCCTGGTACTGATCATGGACGCGGCAAGGCAGGCAGGCATGTTTAATATCTCGGTGGTGGAACCTCCTAACCGTCGTTAATCAGCCGCCTCAGCAGAACCAACGTTAACGCACCTTATAGGTGCGTTTTCGTTTGTGTCGCGTAATCTCGAGAACCGCAGATGAAAAATAGATGGAATGAGTCAGCAGCTGCCGAATTCGCTCAGGGTTCGGAATTGGAGCTGCGCGTTTACAGCTCGCAACTGCTGGGCCAGGAAGAAGATCTGGTATTGCATGGAGGCGGCAACACCTCGATCAAAGGCGAAGTCTCCAACCTGTTTGGCGAACGGAAGAAAGTGTTGTTTGTCAAAGGCTCCGGTTGGGATCTGCGGACCATCAAGGCGCCGGGGTTTGCGGTAACCGACCTCAACGAGCTGCTGCGTCTGGCCGAGCTGGAGCAGCTTGGTGACACGGAAATGATGCGGCAGCTCCGCAGAGCGCTGCTCGATCCAACCGCACCTACACCTTCGGTAGAAGCGATACTGCATGCGCTGATTCCTTTCAAGGTGGTCGACCACAGTCATGCCGATGCGGTCGTTGCGATCAGCAATACTCCCAATGGGGAGCAACGGCTGCGCGACATATACGGCGAGCGGGTTCTGATCCTTCCTTACATCATGCCGGGCTTCATTCTGGCCAGACAGGTGGCAGAGGCGACCCGCGCTATTGACTGGCAGTCCATCGACGGAATCGTGTTGCTGCACCACGGTATTTTCACTTTTGCCGATGACGTAAAAACCAGCTATGACACCATGATCCGGCTGGTGTCCGCAGCCGAGGCCTATCTGGAGTCCTCCGGCGCCTCTCGGGCGCTGGTAAAAGGCAGCTACAGGCCGACGCCAACAGACCTGCTGACCGTCAGTCAGCTTCGCAAGGAGGCGTCCGAAATGCTGGGCGCGCCGGTCCTGCTGAACTGGGATACAAGCGAGTCGGCAGTCGGATTTGCCTGTCTCGAGAATGCTGGCGAACTGGCAACCCGCGGGCCCCTGACTCCTGATCACACCATTCATGCCAAGGCTTTTGCAGGGGTTTTCTCCAATCAGCCGAGTGCGGCATTTGGGGAATTTGCAAATCGTTACAGGGCATATTTCCAGGCTCACGCTGACGAGCAGCACCAGTGTCTGGATTTGATGCCCAGATACGGCGTCTGGTTGGAAAAAGGATTGTTGCATTTCGCGCCCGGATTGAAGCAGCTGCAGGTGGTAAGAGACATAACCCGCCATACCGTAAGGGCGATTCAATGGGGACAGGCCCTGGGCGGCTGGACTGCGCTGCCGGCCAGGGACCTGTTCGACGTTGAATACTGGGAACTGGAGCAGGCCAAGCTGAAAAGCAGTAAAGCGGTGCCGGACATGGAGGGCAAGGTGGCCCTGGTTACCGGGGGCGCCTCTGGTATCGGCAGAGCCTGTGTCGAAGAGTTTCGCATGCGCGGAGCGGTAGTGGTTGTTTTGGATATTAACCCGGACATGGAACAGATATTTTCCGATGACCCCGGGGTGCTGGCCCTTCTCTGCGACGTCACAGACAGCGCGGCAATCGATTCCGCTGTTGGCAGCGCGATCCAGCAGTTCGGTGGTCTCGACATGGTGATCAGCAATGCCGGCAGTTTCCCGACCAGCGCGAGCATAGCGACTATAAAAGATGCCGACTGGGAGCAGTCAGTGCAGCTCAATCTCACTTCTCACATGAAGATATTGCGGGCCTGCCAGCCGTTTCTCGCCAACGGTATTGATCCCGCCATCGTTATCATGGGTTCCAAGAATGTTCCCGCGCCCGGCCCGGGTGCTGCAGCCTATTCGGCGAGCAAGGCAGGTCTGACACAATTGGCAAGGGTGGCGGCACTGGAGCTGGGGGAGTTGGGGGTGCGCGTTAACGTGTTGCATCCCAATGCCGTTTTCGATACCGGCATCTGGACCGACGAAGTCCTGGCTCAGCGAGCCGGCAATTATGGAATGACTGTGGACGAATACAAACGTCACAACGTTCTCAAAACTGAAATCACCTCGGGAGACGTTGCCCGGCTGGCGGTGCTGTTTGCATCGCCGGCCACCAGTGCAACCACCGGTGCACAGATTCCAGTTGATGGGGGCAACCAACGCGTCATTTAGTAATCTGATGTCGGGCGCACTGAGAAAAGGTATTAGTAAAGGTATTAGAGGTGCTGGTAAACGGACAGACTTATCGCAGTATCTGGTTTGATGCCGAAGCGCAGCTGGTCAAGATTATCGATCAGACTTTGCTGCCTCACCGTTTCGAAATCAGAGCAATAGACAGTGTCGATGCAATGACAGAGGCCATTAGCGCCATGCGGGTGCGCGGTGCGCCTTTGATTGGAGTGGCTGCGGCTTTTGGTCTTTATCTGGCATTGCGCGACAACGCTGATGAGTTGGAGCTACGAGCAATGCAGTTGCTGGGCACCAGACCGACGGCAGTCAATCTGGCCTGGTCCATGAAAGGAGCGATGGACAGACTGCAGCCCCTGCCAACGGGAGAACGTTCAGAAGCCGCGCTACGCTATGCCATGGAGCTGGCCGATGCGGATGTCGCGACCTGTGAGGCGATCGGTATTCATGGCTGTGGGTTACTCGAAAATCTCTGGCAGGCAAAGGGCGCCGGGCCGGAGCCTCTGCAGATACTCACTCATTGCAATGCAGGCTGGCTGGCTACGGTGGACTGGGGAACGGCACTGTCTGTGATCTACAAGGCTCAGGCTAGCGGCGTGCCTCTGCATGTTTGGGTTGACGAGACCCGACCTCGCAATCAGGGTGCCTACCTCACCGTGTGGGAGCTCCAGCAGCAGGGCGTCCCCTGCACTCTGATTGCTGACAATACCGGCGGTCACCTGATGCAGCATGGTATGGTCGACTGCTGCCTGGTAGGCAGCGATCGCACCACGGCGTCAGGAGATGTGTGTAACAAAATTGGCACCTACTTAAAGGCTCTGGCCGCTCACGACAACGGGGTGCCGTTCTACGTGGCGTTGCCTGTCTCCACCATAGATTTTGCAATTCATGACGGGCTGCGGGAGATTCCGATCGAACAACGCGGTGCGGATGAGGTGCTGAAAATTTCCGGGTTGGGCGAGAACGGAAAGCTGCGAACTGTAAATTTGACGCATCCCGACGTTCGTGCAAGCAATTACAGTTTCGATGTCACGCCCGCCAGACTCGTAACGAGGCTGATTACCGAAAAGGGCATTTTCGCGGCAAATCCATCTGCAATAGACTCCCTCCGCGAATAGGGGATCGAAAATGCTTTCCGTTTTGTGTCGACGATCGGGATTAGGAAGAGGCTTCTGCTTGTGCGCGAATCCCTTTCATGTAGCAGGATTTGCAGAGTTGGCGTTCGATATTGATTTCGGTATGACGGCTAAGATAGTCATCCCCGGGAATCCAGATACCTGAACCAGGAGCAGTTTCCACGTTTCCGCACCAGGCGCAAAGAGACATCAGGTTTTCGAGAGTTTCCAGTTTTTCCAGAGTCAACTCCAGCTCTGCATTTCGATTCCTCAGCTCTTGAAGGTCTCGCGCCGTTTGCGCTCGTATGTTCGCGTAACCATCGACCGTGAACGCCACAAAGTAAGTGACCACACTCAACACAGCCAATTGGTTCAGCGCTCTCTGGGTCAATGCGCTGGGCACGGAAAAGTCCATCGGTGCCTGATAAAAGCCAGTAAGGTGCCCAATCATGGCTGTTGCTAGCAAGACTGGAGTGAGCCAGAGGACCGCAGTGTAAATCCTCCTGTCAGGGTAAAGAGCACACCAGACACATATGCTCGTCGTATACACAAGCAGAAAATGTCCTTCTAGTCCGCGGTTCGTAAAAGTTATAACTGTAGCCAGGGTAGCTGTGCCAAAAAGGATGCCTGCTTTAGCCCTGTAAGACAACGATACAACACCACTGGCAAGAACCGCGATTATCAATAAAGCCAGCCCTACTAACAGGGTCATCGGGTTCGCCGATTCGACAGTCAGTACCCTCCAGAGAATAACTACGGTAACGATTGGTGCTAATGCGGCGATCCCGTTAAAACCGCGGTTGATCAGCTGTTCGCGAATAATCTGTTCGGCGGGTTTCAATTGTTCCACTAGACTTTACTCCGAGTGTCGTAATCAGAACCCAGATGTACTTCGCGACATATCTTGCAGATGCCATGGGAAATTTTTTTGGAGTCGTCTGATTGCAAAAATTCCTGTAAAGAGTTCCAGGCGCCAAACCCGGTCAGTGACTGAATTTTTGAGCAAGCTGTGCATTGCACAATCTGTTGTTGCAGAGACTTAACTTGAGCAAGTTTTTCGGTTAATTCCTTGTTCCTGATGCTGAGTTGTTCCCGGATAAGACCGTCCTCGGCCGCTAGCCGCCGACTTTCTGAAGCGACGTCGAAAACAAATTTGGCAGTAAAGAAGATGACAGCGCCAGTAGGGAAGAGTATCGATAGAATTCCAGCCAAACTGGGCGAAAGCATGGATGATTCGGGGTACAGTTGCAGCGCATGGCCAGTCACGGCGATAGTGAACAGGGTAAGTCCAAGCGGAACACAGAAAATTAAAGCTCTCTTGCCATACGCGCCTATGGCGAGAATAAAGAGGAGCGCAAGCAATATCGGAAATATACCTTCCAGACCCCGATTTAGCGTAGTCCCCACGACAATTACGAAGAACACAAGGATCAAGACCTGAGGAATTCGGATAGCAGGTAATTTGGACCGGAAAAGCCAGCCCAGAACGAGCAGAAGTGCGCAAACATTAAAGACAGCCAGCAACGCTGGCCCTCGTACTCGGGCATTGTCAGTTGTGAAATATTCTACACTTAAAACTATCCCGGCCACCGGGAAAAGCAGCGCGCAGATACCGAGGAGCAGCTCATAGGACTTTGTGCCCGGTTCTGCAAACGGCGTGGCCGTTTCCGCAGATTGCGGGGATTCCAAAACAGATTTCGGGTTGTCTGTTAAGTCTGACATGATAAACCAATGCTTTCTGTCTTACTGCCTTATCACGTTACGCTTTTTACCTCTAACCGCTAACCTCAGTTAGGTAGAGATTTGTTTCATTTTGTTTCATATAGTCACAAAACGTAAAATATTACTTCTGACAATAAAAGGCTTTTATTAATAGTTAAAAACTATTACCGCTCTCGCTCAACCTGGTGGCCAGCCCAATGTCCTGCCGCCCAGTATATGCAGGTGCAAATGAAAAACCGTCTGACCACCGTGATTACCGGTATTGACTACAATCCTGTAACCTGCCTCTTCGAGTCCCTGTTGTCTTGCAACTTCAGCAGCCCTGAACATGAGCTCGCCAAGCAACCCCGTGTCTGCCGGAGTTGCACCCTTCACGGCAGCCAGGTGTTTTTTGGGTATTAATAGTATGTGGGTTGGCGCTGCCGGGCTGATATCATGAAAAGCAAGGACGTGCTCGTCTTCATATACCTTGTTGGAGGGAATGTCCCCTGCGATAATTCGGCAGAACAGGCAATCGTTTGACACAGCTGTACTCTTGGTTTGCCTATCAAATAGTCAAAAATAAGGCTCTTATTCTAGTGGGGTTCTGACTTGAAATTCAATCGACACCCAACGGAAATTCGCGTCATCGTGAAGGCGCTCGCATCGCTTGCCCTGACTTTAATGCTCGGCGCGCAGGTGCGGGCGCAGACCCCCGTCTATAGCTTTGAAGTGATAAACCGTTACCCGCATACTCCAACCGCCTACACTCAGGGATTACGGTATTTCGACGGGCTCATGTATGAGGGCACAGGCAGGAATGGGCAGTCGATGCTTAAAAAGTATCGCCTCGAGGATGGTGAGTTGCTGCAAAGCAAGCGCCTGAGCGATCGTTATTTCGGTGAAGGAATCGAAATTGTAGGAGACCGAATCTTTCAGCTTACCTGGCGGGCTCACATGGTGTTTGTTTACGATCTGGAATCTTTCGAGCAGACAGACACTTTATACAATCCGACCGAAGGATGGGGGCTTACCTTCGACGGTGAGGAGCTTATTCTCAGCGACGGCAGCAGCAACCTCTATTTTATTGACCCTGAAAATTTTGTTACTACCCGCAAGCTCGAAGTGAAACTGGATGGGAATCCGGTTTCCCTGCTAAACGAGCTGGAATATATAGCAGGGGAGGTCTGGGCCAATATCTGGCAGACAGATTTTATTGTGAGAATTGATCCGATGACGGGAACGGTAAACTCACTGGTCAATCTTACGGGGTTGTCCGAGCAGACCA
This sequence comes from Pseudomonadales bacterium, assembly GCA_038134485.1. Lineage (GTDB taxonomy): Bacteria > Pseudomonadota > Gammaproteobacteria > Pseudomonadales > Pseudohongiellaceae > NORP240. The sequence continues at coordinate 93,799 of JAYPVG010000004.1, read as the reverse complement.
TGCGCTCCGAGTCCGAGGCCGTCCTTAACGGTATCGCCTACGATGCCGATCAGGACCGATTGTTTGTCACCGGCAAACTGTGGTCCGATATCTTTGAGATAAGGCTGAGCGGGCCTTGATTAGCCTGGCGGGCTCTGCACTGGGCGAATGACTGGATGTGGATTCAGAAGCAGATACTTCTTGGCGCCAAACCCCGCGGGTTTCACCTGATAACAGACGAAGTGGCTCGCCACCTGCCCGAGCTGGCGACTATTGATAAAGGCCTGGCCCATTTCTTTCTGCAGCATACCTCAGCTTCTTTGAGTATCAATGAAAATGCCGATGCCAGTGTGCGGCGCGACATGGAAGAACATTTCAACAAGCTGGCGCCGGAAAATGCGCCCTATTACCAGCATGTGTATGAAGGCGCCGACGACATGCCGGCTCACATCAAGTCTTCCCTTCTGGGTTGCGAAGTATCTATTCCCGTCGGCAATGGACGCCTTTTGCTAGGTACCTGGCAGGGGCTTTATCTTGGGGAGCATCGGGATGCCGGCGGTGCCCGACGGCTGACTGTCACCCTGACCGGCGAACCTGTGCGCCGCGGTGCATAACGGAGCTGGTGATGAAATCTGGTGCATTGGCAATCAAAATCCTGGTGACTGTTCTCGTATTGACGGGCCTGGTTGCGTGTAGAACTATCGGTTACTACAGTCAGGCAGCTCGCGGACAACTGGCGATCCTGTGGAATCGTGAGCCGATCAACGCGTTGCTGGCTAATGAAGAACTCCCGACGGAGCTGCGACAGAAGTTATCCACTATTCTCGAAATTCGTCAGTTTGCCACTGAGGAACTTTTGTTGCCGGCAGGAGGCTCCTACCTCGCTTATGTAGAACTGGATCGGCAACATGTGGTGTGGAATGTTTTCGCCGCGCCCGAATTTTCCGTAGAGCCAGTGAACTGGTGTTATCCGGTAGCGGGCTGTGTCAGTTACCGGGGTTACTTTTCTGAAGACGCGGCACTGGACTTTGCCGGGAGATTGCAGCAACAGGGATACGACGTTTACACCGGCGGAGTTGACGCCTACTCCACTCTCGGCTGGTTCGACGATCCTGTCCTGAGCACTGTCATCACTCGTCAGGACTATCAGTTGGCTGCGCTGATTTTCCACGAGTTGGCCCACCAGCTGGTCTACGTGTCCGGGGATACGACCTTCAATGAGAGTTTCGCCACCGCTGTGGAACAGGAGGGTCTGAAGCGCTGGCTGGATATGAAGGGTGACGCAGACTCACTGGAAAGAGCGTACAGGGAATCGGAGCGCAGGCAGCAGTTTGTTGAACTGGTGATTGATTTTAGGGAACGTTTCGCAGCGCTTTATCGCCAGCGGGTTGCGCCATCCTTGATGCGGGAGCGAAAAGAGGCACTTCAGGATGAAATGCGTGCAGCATACCGGGAGCTCAATGCCAGTTGGGGTGGTATCGGTGCCTATGATGCCTGGTTTGCACGTTCGCTGAATAATGCACAACTTTCTACCGTTTCTTCTTATAATGAACTGGTTCCCGCGTTTGAGGGGCTATTGCAGGACCAGGCAAATGACCTCCAGGCGTTCTACGGCATGATTCAAGAGATTGCCGAACTCAGTCGGGAAGACCGGGAAGACCGCATGCAGCCCCGGGACAATCAATGACCAATACGGGAGTATCTAGTGATGAAAAATAATTTTCTGGCAATAACGGTAATCAGTTTCAGCGTGGGCCTGCTGACGGGATGCACTGGCAATTCCGACTGGCAGACTCTTATCGATGGCGAGTCCGGGCTGGAAAATTTCAATCGTGTTGGTGACGCAAACTGGACCGCTGCCGATGGGGCGATTCAGGCTACTGAAGGAACTGGTGGAGCCTCATTTTTGGTCACTCCGGATAATTACGGCGATTTTGCGCTCAGGGTCGAATTCTGGGCAAGTGATGATGCCAATAGCGGAATTTTTCTGCGCTGTCAGGAGCCGGACAATATCAATGATCGCAATTGTTACGAAGCCAATATTTTTGATCAACGTCCCGATCCGGCATACGGCACTGGTGGTATCGTTCATATCGCGCCGGTTGCTGAACCGCGGCCACTGGCGGGCGGGCGCTGGAATACCTATGAGATCACTCTGCAGGGTTCGCGCTTGCTGGTAGTTCTCAATGGCCAGACTACCGCAGACGTGCAGGATTCTCAGTTTGCCGATGGACCATTCGCGCTGCAGTGGGGCCGTGGCACCATGCGTTTTCGCAAGGTCGAGGTTCGCAGCCTCTGAGACCGCCGACGGGACTCCGATAAGCCAGCAGCTAGACAATCCTGAAGTTCGCTTTTAAGCTGACCGCTCTTGCAAAAAAATTAAAACCGGTCACCCGAGGAGCTTAACATGTTGACTATCGTCCGAACGCGCAGAGTATGGTCGGTGTTTCTGTCTGCGGCAGTTTGTGTTATCGCCGTCCCGTTGCAGGCACAACTGGCCATCATGCCGACCAACGAACATCCCAATCCCTATCGCACTATCAACGGATTCTTTACTTTGCCCGCTGAGCGGGAGTGGGGAGCCACCAGCGCCGTCGATATTGATGCCGATGGAGAATCCGTATGGGTTGCCGAACGCTGCAGCAGTAATAGCTGCGCGCTCTCCGACGCCGATAGCATCATCAAATACGACAAGGACGGCAATATCGTTACGACCTTTGGCGGCGGAATGCTGATCTGGCCTCACGGTATCCACGTGGATCGTCGTGGCAATATCTGGATTGCCGATGCGCGGGTCGCCAACGCCCGTGAGCTAGCACAGAATCCAGATGCCGCCGGAAAAGGTGCAGCGGTATACAAATTCAGCCCGGACGGCGAACTGCTGTTGACCCTGGGGTCACCTGGTATTGTCGGTGACGGCACGGGCCCCGTGCTCAGTGAGCCCAACGACGTGGTCGTGGGACCAGATGGCAGCATCTACGTAGGCGATGGTCATAGCGGTCAGGGCGCCAATGCGGACCTGTCGACTGTGGCGCGCATTGCCAAATATGACTCGACTGGACGCTTTATTGAATCCTGGGGTCAGATCGGCACGGCTCCCGGTGAATTTCGCACTCCCCATGGGCTGGCATTCGATTCCAGGGGACGCCTGTTTGTCGCAGACCGTGGCAATGTGCGTATCCAGATTTTTGAACAGGACGGAACCTACATCACCGAGTGGAAACAGTTCGGCAGGCTGAGCGGAATTTATATTGACGAAAATGACATTCTTTACGCTGCAGACTCAGAATCGAGTGCTACGTCAAATCCTGGGTGGCGCCGGGGAATTCGCGTCGGCAGCGCGATCACCGGGCATGTGTTGTACTTTATTCCGGACCCGCAACTCAATCCTGGTGGAACCAGCGCCGCCGAAGGAGTTGCCGCTGACAGGCATGGCAATATTTACGGAGCCGAGGTCGGCCCGAGGCAGCTGGTGAAGTACGAGCGGGCGGACTGACAACCGGCACCATTTCATCTGCTGTTAGCATTGAAATATAGAGCCGCTGACTGGCGCTGGAGTCTGGCCCGTCAGCGGTTATAGGGGCTGGTGGTGACCTGCCCCATTCTGTTCTTGACGGACTGATCCAGATCTCGCAGCGTTTTGCTCGCAAAGAAAAACACGGCGACCAGGACCAGCAGAATAATGCAGGCAGCTGTTATTGCGTTGGCCGCTCCAATCGAGTCTGCAGCAATGGCCATCGGGAACACGCCGATTGGAGTCAGGCCGAAGGACATCATCATGAGGCTGCTCATGCGGCCACGCATCTCATCGTCAGTAAGAATCTGGATTGCTGCGTTGTTTACGGTTTGAGCCGCACTGGCGTAAGTATTGGCGAGTAACAGCGGAACCAGAGCCAGATAGAAATTGGGAGTCTGGGCGAACACACCAAGGAAAATGCCGAACGCCAGGGTTGCCCAGACCATCAGGCGCAGCCGCTCATTCGATTCACCCCTTCGCACAATCCATATGGACCCGACAACCCCGCCGATGCCTCCAATCGCCATCAGGGTACCCACGCCACTTTCACCCATTTGCCAGGCCTGTTCTGCGAGCATCACCAGTATGTTCTGGAACGGCATTGCGACAAACATAGGCAACAGACCAAAAATGAGACAGATCATCATCGGGCGATTACTGAATAGATAGCGAAATCCGCTGCGGATATCCGCCAGCAAGTGCTGCCGGGGTTTTTCGCTGGAAGAACGACTCGTCTTGACGCCGAACATGCAGAAAATAGCTGCCAGGTAGAGTGTCGATGACAACACATAGGCGGCGCTGACAGAAAACTGCGCAACGACCACACCCATTACTGCGGGTCCGGCCACCCGGCTCAGATTCATCACCGCCCCGGAAAAGGCCATGGCACTCTGCATCCGGCGGGGACCCACCACGCTGGCAGTGATGGCCATGCGGGCAGGCATGATGAAAGGAAAGGCGCAGCCGGCGACGAACGCGGTGCAGAGCATGTGCCAGAATTCCAGCCGATCAAGCATCAACAGAGTCAGAATAAAGAGCTCGTTGGCAAGTATCAGGCACTGGCCAAAGATAACGAGCTGACGCCTTTCGACGCGGTCGGTTATGGCGCCGCCCAACAGCGACGCGAATAGCAGCGGGACCGCCACGACCAGGTTGATGTAGGCCAGTGAAGTAGCCTGTCCGGTCAGTTCCCAGGCCAGAATGGTTCGGGTCAGCATCTGACCCTGCATGGCGAAGAAAAACGCGATATTGCCTATAAAAAGCCAGCGGAACTGGGGTTCGGAGAAAACCGCAAAAGTACCTTCCGAAGGAATGGGTTGGTCTGTCACTGAGGTTGAAATGATGAGGTCCTCCCGCGGGCGGCGGCAGTATAGCGCAAGTGGTGAACGTACGACAGCGGCGAGTGAGGGGATGTTGAAGCTCAGCCTCGGGCTAGGTAAAACGTAAAGATTACAGCGACGATCCTCGCCAATGGTTCGCCAGATAGCGCACTACCGCATCGTCTTCGTTGCTGCCGATCACTTCGTGTGCGTGCTGTCGCGCTTCCGGTTGCGCGTTGGCGACCGCCACGGCGTGATCGGCATATTTGAACATGGAAATGTCGTTGCGGTTATCGCCAAAAACCACCGTACGTTTTTCCTCAAGTCCAAAGTTTTTCTTTAGTTCGCAAATAGCCTGGTCTTTGCTGGCGCGCCTGTCATGCACGGTAAGCCAGTACCAGCCCGGGTCGTATTGATTCTCGTACTGATGCGTCTCAATCCGGGCGCCATGTAATTCGCGGATGTGTTGCTCGAGTTCATCCAGGATTTCCCGGCGATTTATGATAGTCATGCAGACAACCTGCTCTCGGAGACCATGCCGCAAATCGTCGGTTTTTGTGAGACGGGGATCATTCCTTGTGATACGTTCCTGCAGATACCATTGCATGCCAGGGTTCGTTACCTGCTGGTAGTAAACCCGTTCTTCATTTCCGGTGTAAGTCGACAGATAGGGAACGCAGTCGAATTCCGCCAGGGACTCGTAGATTTGGCGGCTAACTTCGCTTTCGATACTGTTGACCAGATGATGCTGGCCGGATTCGAGGTCGGAAATATAACCCCCGTTAAAGGAGATTACCGGTAGATTTAGTGTTAGCCCCTTTAGCATCTGTTGCATGGAAACGATGCTGCGAGCGCTGGCTATCGTGAACAGCAGTCCGTTATCAACCAGTTCCTGCAGCATTTGCAAGCTAAAGTCCGAGATCTCGGCCTTGTTGTTTACAAGCGTGCCGTCCAGATCCGAGATGTAAAGAATGTCCATGTCAAAGGAGGGAATGGGTGAGATCGGCATTAGGGTGACCTTAAGTTTACGCGCTCGGGTTCATCACGGCCAATTGTTGTTTCCGCAAACAGCGGTACTGTTATCCGGCTTTGCCTGCTGCCGCGCTTGTCAGCGTTATTACAAATGGTCTCTCATCTGGATTCGGATCGGAAAAATATACTGTCCCCGCTGAAATATCCGCGTAAACTGTCGGCATTTACAGGGCAAGCGTGATGAGACGCTTCGGGGAAAGGGAGGTAGAGGTTCTTATGACCAATAGAATATTTCTGAGTGTATCCGCTGTGGCAATGACGGTTGTCATGGTGTCGTTTTCAGTACCGGCCCCTGCCCAATCCGCTTTGCCTCAAGAGGCTGGAGACGGCAGCATTTTGCGTGTGGATCGGGCAATTGACGCATTGATTCCCGCGGATGCCCGAATCGAAAAGCTGGCGGATGGATTTGCATTTACCGAGGGTCCGGTCTGGCACCGTGGACCCGATCATCTGATGTTCAGCGACCTGCGCAGTAATGCGGTGCATATCTGGACCGAGGACGGTGGCGTCAGGACTTTTATGCAACCGGTGTTCGAAGGTGAGAGTGACACAACGTCTGTTGGTTCCAATGGCCTGAATATCGACTCGGCAGGTCGGCTGGTGCTCATGGAGCATGGTAATCGTCGCGTATCGCGACGCGAGCGCGATGGCTCTATGACTGTGCTGGCTGACAGTTACCAGGGGCGTCGGCTCAACAGCCCTAATGATTCGGCCTGGAAGTCGGACGGCTGGCTCTATTTTACCGATCCGCCTTATGGGCTGGCGGGGTTGGAGGAAGACCCGGCGCGAGAGCTGGATTACAACGGAATTTATCGCCTGAGCCCTGAAGGCGAACTGGAGCTGCTGGAAAGGGGGCAGACGCGGCCGAATGGATTGGCCTTTTCGCCCGATGAAAGAACCCTGTATGTCGCCAACTCCGATGCCAGTAACAAGGTCTGGTATGCCTATGACGTGCTCGCAGACGGCAGGCTTGGACCCGGCCGTGTTTTTTACGACGTTAATGATCAGGACGAGATCGGAGCCACGGACGGACTGAAGGTCGACGTTGACGGCAATCTCTTTGCCACAGGTCCGGGTGGAGTCTGGGTGTTTAGTTCCGATGGACGTCATCTGGGAACCATCAAGCCCGACGAAGTGCCGGCCAACGTGGCATGGGGCGACGACGGCAGTACGCTCTACATGACGGCCAGGACCGGTTTATATCGCATCAGGCTCAGCACGAGCGGATTGATTCCATGATCGCCGCGTGTTTTTTACCGTTGGGTTTAAAAAGGAAGACAGCCGAAAATGCGGTGCCTAACCTTGAATATTTATAATTTTTTTGGGAGTGACAAAGATGAAGATGTTTCCCGGTAGATCTGCAAAACACACCCTGCAGGCCATGGCTCTGGCTATTGCCGCTGTGCTGGCGCCAGACTATTTAGCCCAGGAATTTCAGATTCATCCCTCGACCCAGGACCCTGCGGTTAGAGTGGATCTGGAGACCCTTGCTCGCTGGGAAAGGGAACTTTCCAATTGGGGACGTTGGGGTACCGATGACCAGCGTGGCACTCTTAATCTGATCACGCCCGCGAAGACCCGCGAGGCCGCAGGGCTGGTCACCGAAGGTATCACAGTCACGCTGCAGCATTTTGTTACCCTCGAGCAATCAATCGACAGCCAGACATTTGGCGAAACCGATCATCGTATGAGCCGTCTCGACCCGGAAACCGGCGAGCCAACTTTTGCTCTGGATGAGATTTCCTTTTCGTTGCATGACGGCATGCTGTCGCATCTCGACGCGCTCTGCCACTACCGCAGCGAGATCAATGGCGAGTACGTGATTTTCAATGGCTATCCACAGAATCTGACCGCCGATGGTTGTGAAGATCTGGCCATTGACAGGATGGGCACGTCTTACGTGACTCGCGGCGTGCTGGTCGATTTGCCGCTCTTGCGAGGCGTCGACTGGCTGGATCCCAGCACGCCTATTTACGTTGAAGATCTCGAAGCCTGGGAGGAATTTGCCGGCATCACGATCGGTAGCGGTGATGCCCTGTTCGTTCGCACGGGGCGCTGGGCAAAGCGCGATGCCGAGGGGCCCTGGCGATACGGTCAGGGCGGAGCCGGGCTCCACGCTTCCGTGCTGCCCTGGCTGAGAGAGCGGGATGTCGCCATCTTGGTCGGTGATGCGGTGAACGATGTTCAGCCCTCCGGAGTGCAGGGAATAAACAGGCCCATCCATCAACTTACTCAGGTGAATATTGGCCTGCCGATCGTCGACAACGGTTATCTCAAGGAAGTCGCTGAAGTGGCCCGACGCCTGCAGCGCTGGGAGTTCATGACCTCCATCCAGATAAATCCGGTGCCGGGGGGGACAGCGAGTCCCTTTAACGCTCACGCTACTTTCTAAGGCGGGTCCGCGCCGGAAAGCCCGGTCAGTGGCGTCTGCGAAAGCAGACGCAGTGCTGGCCGGGAGGCGCCCGTCAGGGTCCTCTTCTACCGTGTTGTTAACCGTTATTTAACGGTTATTTTGCATATTTTTTCCCCGGGCTTGCGTAGAGTGCCTAAGCAGGTCTATCTCGCGGGAACATCGATATGCAACCAGCGCTAATGAGTGAGGCAGGAAAGCTGCGATCTCGAAGGTATTTCGAGCTGCAAGCGCGGTGGTGGGCATCTTTCCGCATGCATCGACTGCCGGTTATTTCATGCATACTCAGTCTGCTCGCCGCGAGTCCGCAGGCGCTGGCTCAAGGCAGCGAGGAAATTGAAGAGATCGTGGTGTTTGGGCGCGATACCGACCTGGTAGGGGAGGCGCTCTCTGCCAGTGTGGGCTACGTCGGCGGTGCGGACCTGCTCATTCGTCCTCTGGTTAAAACCGCAGAATTGCTGGAATCGATGCCCGGGATGGTGGCCGTTCAACACTCGGGAAGTGGTAAGGCCAATCAATATTTCCTGCGGGGCTTTAATCTCGATCATGGTACTGACTATTCGGTGCACCTGGACGGTGTGCCACTGAATATGCGTACTCACGGTCATGGCCAGGGCTATCTCGACGTGAACGGCATTATCCCGGAGACGGTCGAGGGCATTGATTTCCGCAAGGGTCCCTACTACGCCGATCTGGGTGATTTTTCTCTGGCCGGTGCCTCATTCATCAGCACCGTCGATCGACTGGAGCGTCCCTTCCTCTCAGGAGAAGCTGGCGAGAATGGGTGGCAGCGCTTCGTAGCCGGCAGCAGTCAGCAAGTCAGCGACGGCACCCTGACAGTGATCGGCGAATTGAAAAATTATGATGGGCCCTGGGACCAGGAAGAAGCGTTGAATCACCTGTCTTTATGGGGGAAGTATCTTACTCCAACCAGTTTTGGAGAGGCAGCGTTTTCGCTTTCTGCCTACCTGGCGGATTGGCAACCAACGGAGCAGATACCAGAGAGAGCAATTGGCACTCCGGTTTGTGCCGACGCGTTTTGTAGCCTCGATCCCACCGCAGAGGGTGAGACGGATCGCTGGATCGCTTCTGCGGATTTTACTGGCGCAGGCTGGGGCGCCAATTTGTACGCCCAGTATTATGATTGGACCATGTCTTCCAATCCAACCTATGACGCTCAGATCAACCAGTTCGACAAGCGCTGGATAGCAGGCGGCAGGGCCGACATGTCGCTGATTGAAGGGAAAGGTTACACCATTTTGGCAGGGGCCGACTTCCGCTTTGACGATGGCGACCGTATTGGCGTTGAGGCGTTTGAACGGGGCAGATATACAGGTGAAATAGCAGCCAATGAGATAAAAGAATTCTCGGCAGGTCCCTTCATCGATGCTACCTGGTATGCGAGCGACGAAATGCGGGTGAACGCCGGGCTGCGCTATGATTACTACGACTTTGAGGTCAGGGCACTTAACCAATACAGTGCCTCGGGACGTAAGTCAGATAACGAGTTTTCGCCAAAGCTGGGACTGGCGTATGCGCCTCTTGATAATCTCGAGCTTTATTACAATTGGGGCCAGGGCTTCCATTCAAACGATGGTCGCGGAGTGGTGAATACCGTCGATCCAGTGCCGGGTCTGTCCGCCGGTACGGGATATGAATTCGGGGGTCGATTGAACCTGGGGGACTTCAAGTTTACCAGCGCATACTGGTGGCTCGATCAGGACAGTGAACTTATCTTCGTGGGCGACTCGAACTCGGTCGAACCCAAGGGTAGCTCCGAGCGCGATGGTTATGAGCTTACCGCATTCTGGCGACCGGTCGGATGGTTTGCCCTGGATGCCTCCTATAACTCGAGCGATGCCCGCTACACCAATAATCCCGAGGGCGATTATGTCGAGCAGGCGGTGGAGGAAGCCGCGCAACTGGGACTGTCATTTACCCGCTCCAACTGGGACGCCAGCCTGCGGGTTCGCTACCTGGGACCCTATGCGCTGGATGCCGCAAACATGCGGCGTGGCGAGTCCCTCACTACCGCTAACCTGCGAGGCGCCTATCACTGGGATTCACTCACGCTATTCCTGGAGGTAATCAATCTGTTTGATACCGACGGCAAGGAAATCGTTTATTATTACCCCGCCTATGTCGAGGGTTTCGACCCGATGGGAATAAGCTCCGAAGAGATTGACTGCGAGAGTACCAATTGCTTCATGAGCCGCGCCACAATCCCCCGCGCCGTTCGTCTGGGATTGCGGTTTCGTTTCTAATTTCCGCGCCTTAACCTGATAAAGCATTCGCCCTATAGGCGAGCGCATCATAGTGACAGGACCGGCAACAATGAAAGCACCAGCAATAACGCCATCGTCCAGTTAAACAACCGCAATCGCTGATTGTTGTGGAGCAGGCGGCTGATTTGCTGACCCAGAATCAGCCAGCTGCTGACGCAGGGCAGATTGATAAGGCCGAACACTGTGGCGACCAGAACTACTCCAGTCAGGCTTCGAGATGGGTTATAGACGCTCAGCGCGGTCAGGGCCATGGCCCAGGCTTTGGGATTGACCCATTGGAACAAGACCGCCTGCAGAAAACTAATGGGTATCCCTTTGCCACGGGTGGTTTGGGTCTGGTCGGACTGCTCGGCAAGGCCTCCAATTTTGACCGGCGCCGCGTTGGCTATTTTCCAGGCAAGGAACAGCAAATAGACGATGCTGATCACTTTCAAAAGGTTGTAACTGACCGGGTAGCGATCAAAAACCTGAGCCAGTCCCGCGCCCACGATCAATGTCATAATGACAAACCCGATAGCTACCCCCGACAGGTGAGGTATTGAGCGCAGCACACCAAAATTGGCGCCCGATGCCATCAACATGAGATTATTGGGGCCCGGGGTGATTGAAGACACCAGAGAAAAGGTCGCAAGGCTTATTAGTAATTCAGGATTCATAATGCTTCACAGTGTGTTCGCGATGCGAGCGGAGATGATTCGTGATTAGCCGCCAACAAAATGCTCTGTCGTCACCTGCAGGTGTTATGGAGCAGGTGCATCGTAATGCCAATCGTGCCCTGCTGGGAATAGTCTGGCTAAGCTCGGGCATTTTCGGTCTCTATATTCTGGCCAACTATGCGAGCGCCTGGTTTGACGGTGACCTGCAACGCTGGAACAACGTTTTACCTGACATCTACCAGCCCGGCGCATCGGCCGCGTCGCTGGGGATAGGATTGCATTTTGCAGCGGGCGGCATAATCCTTTTACTGGGGGGTTTGCAGTTACTTGCAGGTCTACGCAGTAAGTATCCGACATTTCATCGGGTCACCGGAAGAATCTATGTGTCAGTCTCGATGCTTGCTGCTATCGGTGGCCTCGCTTTCATTGCGCTGAGGGGAACCGTTGGCGGCACGGTCATGGACATCGGTTTTGGCCTTTACGGTGTACTGATGCTGCTGGCTGCCATGCAAACGATCCGCTTTGCGCTAGCAAAAAACTTCTCGGATCATCAGGCCTGGGCCTGGCGCCTGTACGCGCTGGCTATTGGATCCTGGCTATATCGAATGGATTATGGACTGTGGCTTGCGCTTGCGGACTGGGTCGGGCATACGGACGGGTTCGATGGGTGGTTCGACAGGATTATGGCATTTTTCTTTTACATACCGAACCTGATCATCGTTGAACTCATGATTCGCGCCCGTAACAACGGGACCAGCGATAGTCTGCGTATGGTGGCGACGGGCGCAGTGCTTACCGCATGTGTAATCCTGATCTTTTCCACCTGGACCTTTACGACAGTAGCCTGGTTGCCAGCTATTGTGAACTGGGTGGTCAGCTAGGAAGTTTTTCGAACCAGCGAGGCAAACTCGGTTTGGATTATGGCAAGTCAAGGGCGAATTAAGTAAAGTACGCCATCCTCATTAATAGCGGTCGCAGTTATGAATCATCTTTCGCAATTCGGGTGTCTGGTCTTTATCTCGGCAACGTTGCCTCTCGCTATCGCCGCTGACGAATCGTTACGGACGGAATGGGGTCACCCCGACCTGCAGGGGGTGTGGAATTTTTCTACCGAGATTCCCTTTGAGCGACCGGCGCAGTTTGGCAGCCGCGAGTTTCTTTCCGCAGATGAAATTCGGGAAATACAGCAGCGATTGGCTGCGGACGCAGCCGCAGGCGCGGTGGTTGAGGCGGATGCAGAGTTTGCCAATCGTGGGGCCCCGGATACCAGCGAAAGATTTGTCTATGGGTATGATCATTTCTGGTACGAAATGGCATCGATCGCCGATACGGTTCGCACGTCGCAGATTATTTATCCTCTCGACGGGCGTATGCCAGATGTGCTGCCCGACGCGCCCAGCGGGAGCAGCGGATTTCTTGAGGATGCCAACGGCACGAGGCCGGTGAGGACCGGTAGCGGAGGTATCGGTAAAGATGGGCCCGAGGACCGGGGGTTACCCGAGCGGTGCATAGTCGGTCTGAATGAAATGCCTCCCTATCGCCCCAGTCGCTACAATAACAATCTGCAGATAGTGCAAAACCGCGACCACGTGGTGATCATTTCGGAAATGATCCATAACGCCCGAATTGTGCCCCTGGATGGCAGACCGCCTTTGCCGGAAGACATGGAGTTATGGACCGGTGACTCAAGGGGATACTGGGATGGTGACACTCTGGTGATAGAAACCAGGAATTTCAGCTTCCTGACATCCAGCCTTCGCAATGCAGGAACCGGCAAGGACAAGTTTTTGACCGAGAGAATCACGCGAACGGATTACGATTCTCTGGACTACGAATGGACCCTGGAAGATGCATCCACTTTCACTGACAGGGTTACAGCGATCTTGCCCATGGCCAAAGTGGCGGGTCAGCTCTATGAATACGCCTGTCAGGAAGGCAATTACGGGTTGTTGAATATCCTGCGCGGAGCGAGAGAGGCAGAGAGGCGCGAGGGCAGCGACTAGTTAGCTGTTCCCCGCACTACCCTGCCTTGCGTGGCTAACGCGCCCGCATGGCCACTCGTCGGTATTGTCGATAGGCAGGAGTCCAGAAGTTACGCTCAATCTCCAGCTGCAATTCCTCGTCAGCCATCTCCAGAGTATAGCCCTGCTGCTGAGCGACCTTGCCTACCGCAAAGGCAATTTTCTTGCTGATGTCAGCCAGCTCTGTCAGCGGAGGCAATATGCCATCGGTAGGATCGTCACTTTGATGCGTCAGCTGCGCAAGGGTTTTACTGGCCTCCATTAACATCTCATCGCACACTCGACTGGATTTGCTGGCAATGACGCCCAGTCCGATACCCGGGAAGATATAACTGTTGTTGCACTGTGATATTTCGAAGCTTTTGCCCGCATATTCGACCTTGTCGAAGGGGCTTCCGGTAGCGACGATGGCTTCGCCCTTGCTCCACCTGATAACGTCCGCAGGATGGGCTTCCACCTGTCGTGAGGGATTGCTAAGCGGGAATATAATTGGCCTGGAACAACCCCGGCACATGGCGCTGACCACTTCTTCAGTGAACAAACCGGGAATACCCGCTGCGCCGATCAGTACACTGGCGCCGGCATTAACCACCACCTCCAGCAAGTTGGGGTAAATTGAATGCGGACCAAGCTGCCAGCCCCCTATCAATCCCTGTGGTTGGGCAAGCCGCTGCTGGAAATCCGTAAGATCCGTCATGCCTTCGACCAGCAGGCCTTCCTTGTCGACCATGAAAACGCGCGCCCGTGCTTCAGCATCACTGAGGCCTTCGGCAACCAGCGCGGTGACTATGAGCTCAGCAATGCCGGAACCGGCCGATCCCGCGCCGACGAAAACGTAGACCTGTTCGGAGAGGGACTGTCGTTTCTTCCTGCAGGCTGCAATTAATGTACCCAGCGTGATAGCGGCTGTACCCTGGATATCATCGTTGAAGCAACATACCCGATCTCGATGCCGCTGCAATAGCGGCATCGCATTTTGCTGCGCGAAGTCTTCAAACTGGATCAACACGCCCGGCCAACGCTCTTGCAGCGCATCGATAAACTGATCCACAAAGGCAATGTACTCGTCATTGCCTATCCGGGGATGCCGCCTGCCCATATACATGGGGTCTTCGAGCAAGGTTTTATTGTTGGTTCCAACGTCCAGCACGACCGGGAGAGTGTAGGCGGGGGAGATTCCTCCGCACGCTGTGTACAGCGACAGTTTGCCGATCGCGATACCCATGCCCCCGATGCCCTGGTCACCGAGGCCCAGGACCCGCTCGCCATCTGTTACCACTACCACTTTGACCTTGTCTTTGGTGACACTGCGCAGGATGTCGTCCATGTAGGCGCGTTCTTCGTAGGACACGAAAATGCCGCGCGCACTACGGTAAATATCGGAGAAGTGTTCGCAGGCATCCCCCACGGTAGGCGTGTAAATTATGGGCAGCATCTCCACCAGGTGATCGGAAAGCAGCCGGTAAAACAGGGTTTCATTGTTGTCCTGTACGGCGCGCAGGTAGATATGCCTGTTGATGGGCTCGGCAAAGCTGCAGTACTGGTGATAACAACGCTCGGTCTGCTCTTCGATTGTTTCGAACACTGGAGGCAGCAGACCGATCAGATTGAAAGCCAGGCGCTCCTCCGCGGAAAAGGCGGAGCCCTTGTTCAACAAGGGAGTGTCCAGCAGGGAGGGGCCGGCATAGGAAATGTAGACAGGCTTGGTATCAGACATGTTTCAAAAACTCGACGTGCCGAGGATTTCGAATCACCCTCGATGCGCCGGTTTCCGCTTGTGGTTGGTCCGAATAAGAACCGCCGGCCATTCCCGTCAGGGGTGCAGCACCATCACATCGGCATGCAGGTAGTCGAGAACACCCTGGGCCGTGTGACCGACCAGCGCCTCTGAAACGCGGGACTTGGATATCACGCCCATAATGATAATGTCGCTGTGCAGCTCCTTTTTCAGGTTTAGCAGCGCCATTATCGGTTTCTCTGTGGACAAGTGAACGAAGCCCGGTTCGATGGAGTATGCGCCCATGAACTCATCTAATGCCTCCTGATGGCTGGCGGCCAGCGAGTCGGCGGAGGTAAACGGGTGGGCAGATGCTGAACAGGCGTGAGCGACATGCAACTCGCCTCCCAGTTCCTGTTCGGCAGCCAGACCGCTGTCCATGATCCGTGCGTCCAATCGTATCCTTTTTTGTTCTGTGTGAGTGGGATCCACTGCCGCCAGAAGAATTGGCTTTCCTGGCCAGGCGTTGTCTCGGACTAGTAATAACGGGCGTTTGCAGCTGCGGACCAGTTGCCAGGAGTCATTGGACAGTACCGGGTGTCCCTCATCCAGATTCCTGTTAATGTGCTGAATGACCAGATCCACGTCGAATTCTTCAGCCTCGCGAGCGACCTGCTCGTAGCGGGGATAGGCCCAGTGTACTTTGCTGGTTACCCGATATCCGTGATCATGCAGTCGTCCCGCGACCCTGGCGAGGCGCTCCTCCAACTCCTGCACATACTGTTTACGGATGTCGACCTCATCTTTGGCAAAACTGGAATAGCTTTCGTGCAGGTACTCCTCAAACCCGCAGCCGATGATGATGAGCTCAGTCTGGGATTTGTCAGTGACAAATCGCAGCGCTTTTTCGATTTCGATGGGAAAATCGTCCGGTCCCTGACGGAAATCCTCGTGTACATCAAGTACAATCAAAATTCTCTTTTTGGTGCTCATCCAGCATCTCCAGATATATTCCAGTGTGTTTCTGACAGAAGCAATAGCCCCTGAAGGGATCGATTCTAGCATGGCAATTCGCTCAATCCTAGGAAAGCTGGTAACCGTACATCGGGCCGAATTCTCTTGAATACCCCACTTAGAACAATTAGTATCGACGATTAAATTTTTGGGATCATAGCTGGAATTTGTCCTCCAGTTAGGCAAAAAAAACCGGATCCAAAGAAACCGAATTCAATAACAAAGCGCCGCGCTATCGGCGTCAACGAGGCTGTTGCTTATCATGGAGACACTTGTTTGGAATACAGAAATGGCCGTTTCCGGCTTGATTCTGGCAGTTACTTTCATAGCGATTTTCACCGAAGGAATACATGGCATTCACCGCGTCAAGTGCGCGATGGGCGGCGCGATCGTGATGATCGTAGTCGGTCAGCTTTTTGGTTTTTACAATCCGGAAGAAGCCGTGGAAGCGATCGACTGGAATGTGGTGTTTCTGTTGGGCGGTATGATGACGATTGTCGCGATCATGATCCCCACCGGCGGATTTCAGCAGTTGGCATATGCCATCGCCGATTACAGCAAGGGTAGGTTGTTCCTGTTGCTGGCCCTCATGGGCACGCTGGTTACCGTGCTTTCTCTCCTGCTGGATAATGTCACAACCGTTGTAATTTTCGGGCCTTTGATCATCCTTATTTGCCAGTCTCTGCGCGTGAGCGCTATTCCTTTCTTGCTGGCTGCTGCTTTGCTGTCTGATACCGGCGGTGTGGCGACCCTGGTTGGCGATCCACCTAACCTCATGATCGGATCGGCTGCCAATATTGACTTCAACACCTTCGTTTTCCACATGGGGCCCATGGTGCTGGTAGCGTGGCTGGTTATTCTGTTTTTCCTTCGCATCCTGTTCAAGCAGGAGTTGGCGGTGACGCCCGCCAAGCTAGACCTGACAGATCGTGAGCCGCTGTCCGATCCGCGCACCTGGTACGGCTCACTGGGCGTTTTGGGGATTATGGTAGTTGGATTTATTCTGCACAACACGCTGCACTGGGAGCCCTGGTTTGTTGCGGCTCTCGGACTCACGGCGCTGGTCTTTATCGGCCGCGATATCGACGTGGAGGAAAGCTTTGCTCATATCGAGTTGGCGCTGCTGATGTTTTTCGTCTCTCTGTTTATCATTGTCGGGGGAGTGGAGCACAGCCAATTCCTGGAGTACATTGGCCAGTTCGTTATCCCGTTCGTGGATAGCTACGGGCTCTTCACAACCTGTATTATTCTGATGTGGGTTTCAGCAGCCTTCTCGGCAGCAATAGACAACATTCCGTTTACCGCTGCTATGATCCCCATCATTCTGGGCATGGAAACTCAGGGCATTAACGTGTCGCCGATGTGGTGGGCGCTTGCCGCCGGCGTGGGCATGGGTGGAAATGGAACCCACCTGGGCTCTACGGCCAACGTGTTCATCGTGACAATTTCCGAGAAAATGGCCAAGGATGCGGGCGATCCCAGCCTGGCTATCACTCCGGGTTTGTGGTTCAGGAAAGGTCTGCCGGTTATGCTGATCACGCTGGTGACATGTAGCATTATTATGGCAATGTTCTGGGGATTCTTCGAACAGTCTGGAGTCTAACATCAGGCCCGTTAGACTCGTCGGACGATCAACATAAAAATCGGATAAAACAGTGCTGCCAACTCGGCAGCACTGTTTTTATGTCAGGGTGATGCAAAGCGATGCTTCGGCCAGTCATCGCTCGTGGCTATTCCGTTGCAATTAAAATCGCCGCCGTTACAATACCCATCGCCCCGATTCAACGAACCCGTCGAGCTGCTCAGTGAACTGTGCTCGCAGTCAGCACGTAACCCTTGATTGCTGTGGCTCGAAGCGGGCAAGGGTCGCGGTTCAAATCAGCAGCTCAAGACGACAGGCGGAGAAATAAGTGAAGAAGCAGCAATTGGTAGCAGCCGGCGTCTTGATACTCGTAACAATCTGGATGGTCGTTCCCCATGATGAAAACTCCCAGGGAGAGGGGGCGCTCGTCAGCAATACCGCTGTGGTTGCAGTCTCTGCGGGCAGTGCGGCGCCGGAAGATCCTTCGGTTTTCAGTGTCCGCGCCCAGCGGGTAGACGGGCAACCCTACATCGAACAGATACGCGTACGTGGTCGTACACAGGCTTTTCGTCACGTCGAGGTTCGTGCTGAACAGGCCGGCAGAGTCGTTGACGTTCCGGCACCCCGTGGAACCAGAGTAAGTGCCG
Source organism: Pseudomonadales bacterium (assembly GCA_038134485.1). GTDB lineage: Bacteria > Pseudomonadota > Gammaproteobacteria > Pseudomonadales > Pseudohongiellaceae > NORP240. The sequence continues at coordinate 75,620 of JAYPVG010000004.1, read as the reverse complement.
GTGATGTGCTCTGCGAAATCGCGGTCGATACGCGCGATGTTGACCTGCAGGAAGCCGAGAGTCGACGGGATCAGGCGGAATTCGAATACAAAGCAGCGCTGGATCTGCAGGCCCGGAGCCTGACATCGGAGGTAGAGGTCGCTCAATTGAAGGCGGCGCTGGAATCCTCCAGAGCACAGGTTGCAAGGTCGCAGCTTGCGTTGAAAAACACCGAGATCGTAGCCCCCTTCGACGGGGTCGTCGAGACTCGAACCGTGGAAGTTGGAGACTTGCTGAATATCGGCAGCGTGTGCGCGTCTGTGCTCGATGACAGCCCGATGTTGCTGGTGGGACTGGTGCCAGAGCAGGATGTCGGGGGGGTCAGCATCGGCGCACGCGTTGACGGAAAGCTGCTTAGCGGTGAGCAGGTCACTGGCACCGTTACCTATCTGGCCAGAGCCGCTGACGCTATTTCCCGCAGCTATAGGCTCGAAATCGAGCTCGATCCGCAGTACCAGAATCTTCGGGAAGGCATTACGGTCGAACTCATGGTCGACGCCGATGAGGTACTTGCGCACCGCATTCCCTCGTCCGCGCTTACCCTTGATGACAGCGGCGCTATCGGCGTGAAAATCCTGGATGGAAACAACAGGGTACACTTCAATCAGGTTGAGATAGTGGGTGACGATACCAACCAGCTCAGTCCAGGTATCTGGGTAACCGGGCTCGCCGACACGACAACGCTGATAACACTGGGGCAGGAGATTGTATTTCCCGGACAGGTAGTAGAAGCCAACTTTGACTGGAACGAGTAGCGGCAGGGGGACCATAAATTATGTTTGGCTACATTGACGCCGCCATCCAGCGTTCGCGCACCACACTCAGTATCTTCGTCGTGACCATGCTCGCGGGTCTGGCGTCTTATTTTTCCATTCCAATCGAGATGTTCCCCGACATTCAGGTGCCGGTGGTGGTTACTACGGTCATCCACGAGGGCATTTCGCCAGAAGATGCCGAGCGTCTCTTGACCAAGCCGGCCGAACTTGAATTGAAAACTATTGATGGCATAACCGAGGTAAGCTCGTTTTCGAGCGAGGGTGCTGCCACCATCATGACAGAATTCGACATCAGCTTTGAGTCCGCTACGGCACTGGCTGAAGTCCGGGAAGCAATTAATCGCGCCAAGGCGCGCTTTCCTCAGTCGACGGAAGAGCCAATTATTCAGGAAGTTTCTGCTGTGCAGATGCCCATCGTGCAGATCGCGATTGGCGGTGACGGTGTCCCGGAGCGCACGCTACTGCGCATTGCCGAGGATTTGCAACGGGAGATCGAACTCCTTCCCCAGGTACTCGAGGCACCAATGGTGGGTAACAGGGAAGAGCTGCTGGAAGCGGTCATTGATCCGTCAAAACTCGAGACTTACGGCATTCCAAACAGCGCGATACTGCAGACCATTACCAGTAATAATCGCCTGATTGCGGCTGGTCAGGTGGATACCGGACAAGGCAGTTTTTCGATCAAGGTGCCCGGTTTGATTGAAGACGCAGATGATCTTTTTAGTCTGCCGCTGGCATCGACCGAGCTGGGTGTGCTCACAGTGTCTGATTTGGCTGACGTGCGGCGAACTTTCAAAGACGCTACCCGATATTCTTACGCCAATGGCAGCCAGACCATATCCCTTAATGTTATGAAGCGGAAGGGCGCGAGCCTGATAGAAGCCATGGAGGGAATAGATGCTCTGGTTGAGGAGGCCAGACCTTCGCTGCCTCCGGCAGTCGAGGTTTCTTACATCAACAACACCGTTCCGATAACCCTGGAGCAAAACGCAGGGCTTACCGGCAATATGGCGACCGCCATGGCGCTCGTGCTGGTGGTGGTCATCGCCGCGGTTGGAGTGCGCTCCGGCCTCTTGGTTACCATGGCCGTGCCATTCTCTTTTTTCTTCGCATTCATCATTATCAGCGTGCTGGACTTTACCTATAACTTTATGGTGATTTTCGGCCTGCTGTTGGGCCTCGGAATGCTCATCGACGGGGCGATTGTCATGGTGGAATACGCCGATCGCAAGATGGCCGAGGGACTGGATAGCTCAGAGGCATACAAGGCTGCGGTGAGGAGGATGTTCTGGCCCATCACGGCATCAACCGCCACAACGCTGGCCGCGTTCTTGCCTATCATGTTCTGGCCCGGCGTGTCAGGGCAATTCATGAGCTACCTGCCCATCACCGTGTTCGCAGTGCTCATTGGTTCGTTGTTTTATGCACTGCTGTTTGCACCTGCTATAGGCGCACTCATTGGTACTTCAAGCGATGCGGATAGCACCTATCTGCGTAATCTGGAGGAGGGTGATCCGGAAAAGGCCACCGGCATAACCGGTGTTTACGCGCGAGTTCTTGAGTATGCGGTCCGGATGCCGGGGACAGTGTTGCTGGTGACACTTCTAACACTCATCAGTGTGGTTTATTCCTATGGGAGATGGGGGGCTGGTTTTGAATTCTTCGTGTCTGCCGAACCCATGCAGACCCAGGTGCAGATTTTCGCCCGGGGTAATTTCTCGCCGGCTGAGCTGCGCACCATCATGCTTGACGCCGAAGATCGCATTGAAGAGATTGGCTTTTATGACGGCATAGTGACGCAGTCCGGAGCTGGTCAGCAAATGGGTGGCGGTCAACAAGCTGCACCCGACCTCATCGGCACCATATTCATAGAGCTAACCGATCGGCGCGAGCGGGACCTGAACGGATTCGAGATCGAAAACATGTACCGCGATGCCGTTTCGGAAATTCCCGGGGTCCGCGCTGAGATCGTCTCCATTGAGCAAGGTCCTCCCGTTGGCAAGGAGATTCAGGTCGAATTTTCGGGCGAAGATCTGGATCTGTTGTTCAGTGAAGCCGAGCGTGTCCGCGACTTTATGGAAAACCAGATGACCGGCCTCATAGACATCGATGACACCCGGCCGGTCCCGGCCATCGAATGGGAGATCAACGTTGACCGGGCGCAGGCTGCTATGTTGGGTGCGGACATGTCAGAGATTGGCACGGCGATTCAGTTGATGACCAACGGTATATTTATGGGGGACTATCGCCCCGATGACAGCGAGGAAGAGGTCGACATTCGGGTACGTTATCCCATGGAATACCGTGGAATTGACCAGCTCGACACCATTCGCATCAGCACTGTCAATGGACCGGTGCCGATAAGCAGTTTCGTGACCCGGGAAGCCAAACCCAAGGTTAGCGAAATTCAGCGCGTCGACAGCAATCGTGTCGTCTACGTGCGCGCAAACCCCGCGCCTGGGGTGCTGGCAGACAACAAGCTCAGGGAAATCGAAGCATACATGGAAGAGAATCCACCGGTTAACGGCGTGTATTTTCAGTTCCGCGGCGCTAACGAGGAGCAGGAGGAATCGGCTGCCTTTCTGATTCAGGCGTTTGCAATCTCCATGGCGCTGATGGCGATCTTGCTGGTGACACAGTTCAACAGCTACTATCAGGCACTCTTGATTCTGTCCTCGGTGATAATGTCGACGGTCGGGGTCTTGCTGGGACTGCTAACCACCGGGCAACCATTCAGTGTAATGCTGACAGGAATCGGCATTGTGGCGCTGGCCGGTATTATCGTGAATAACAATATTGTCCTGATCGACACTTTCAATGTGCTGCGCCGGGAGCATCCTGAATGGCAGATTCGGGAAGTTATAGTGCATACTGGAATTCAACGATTACGACCGGTATTTCTGACGACTTTCACCACCGGTTTCGGACTGTTGCCACTGGCGATGAATATTTCCTTCGACCTTCTTAGCGCCGAAATAGAAATTGGTGGCCCCATTGCGTCCCAGTGGGCGGGGCTCGCATCGACCATAGTGTTTGGCCTGTCCTTTGCCACTATTCTCACCCTGATCGTGACACCGGCCATGCTGGCACTACCCTCGAGTTTGCGGGCTATGCTGCGGAAAAAGCCCGAACCGATGCCCCGCTTGGAGACCAGTTTCTAGCAACTGCGAGCCCGCGCCTTGAAGGTCTCAAGATTCTAAACTCCGGAAGATTCGAAAAAACTCCAGAATACTGCCATGATGATCGTACAGGTCAGCAGCGTAATCAGCATGGCGGGCAACCCTTTTCGGAACCATAAGCCTGGCGTGATCGCGAGACTGGGATCGTTTGCATCCTTGGCCATTTTCTCCGATATCGTCACGATAAAAACGTTAGCTGTGGAACCAATGTGTGTTCCGTTGCCGCCCATGCCGACACCAGCCGCGAGAGCCCACCACAATGGAGAGACGTTGATGCCCTGGGTTTCCATGCCAAGAATAATGGGGATCATGGCCGCGGTGAAAGGAATATTGTCGATGGCTGCCGAAAATGCTGCTGCTACCCACATCAAGGCTATTGTCGATGCCAGCAAGCCGAATTCATTGACGAAGGGAACGATAAATTGCCCGAGAAAGCGCAGAAATTCGCTGTGTTCTACGCCGCCGATAATAATGAACAGTGAGATGAAGAACATTAACAGGGCAAGTTCGATATGAGCCAGGGTTTCCTCCAGTTCTACGCGTCGACCGATAAACACCAGTGCCGTCAGCCCGATAGCTGCCACCAGCCAGGGCTCCCAGTCCAGCCAGTCATGCATGACAAACCCAACGACCATTACGCCAAGTACTGCCAGGGCACCGTACCAGGTGCGAGGGTCTGAAAGCGATTCCCGGTCTGAAAGATTCAGTGCTGCCGGCTGCACCGCCAGCTCCTTTTTGAAAAGCACCTTCAACGCCAGCAGTATGGCAATCCAAGCAACCAGCACCATCGGCCCCATGTGGTAAACGAAGGTATTGAAATCAATTTCCGCCGCTGAACCTATCATCAGGTTTGGAGGATCCCCCACCAGGGTCGCGACGCCGCCCGTATCTGAAAGAAGTGCCGCTGCCAGCAGAAAAGGAATGGCGCTCACCCGCAGAGACTGACAAATCAGGATGATCAATGGCCCAAAAATAACGACGGTAGTGACATTGTCGAGCAGCAGGGACAGACCTGTGACCAGCGTTCCCATCAGGGCCAGCAGCAGGAAGAGTCTGCCTTTGCTAAAGTCCGCGATTGCGTATGCCAGCTGCTGGAATCCGCCGGTTGGGATCATGATTGCCACAATGGTCATCATGCAGCCGAGCAAAAATACGACGTTCCAGTCTATTGCCTCGACCGCGTCTTCCGGCGTATAGAAGCCGAAAATATGACCGACAATCATCATGATCGCGGCTCCGGCCATCGCGCACTTTACCCGGTGCACTCCATGAACGCCCTCGGTAAAAATCGCCACAAAAGTTAAAGCCAAGACAATGCCCGAGACGAGCATCTCGGTATTCCAAACCAGTGTTTCCATAAATTGCTTACCTCGAATCCGCCGCGGGACGCGGGGACAGGCTCTATAGTGGCACCGCCAGGAAGGCGGTGTCGGCAACGCGGGAGCGCGACCGGGCGGGAATTTAAACTAATAAAGGGAATTCGCCAACATTTTTTTTTGCGTGAAAATGAAGAGTCTGCCGGTATTGAGTCCCAGCCGAGTAGTTTAGTCATCCCGGGTGCGCTATTCGTTGGATGACCATCCCTTTCAGCGGGTAAAATCGAAGTACAAGTAATATGTCAGGTGCCCCGATTCGTGCGGAGTCACGAAAGTGACAGCGAGAGATTTGCGCGTTGAAGTGTTGTTTACAAGGGCGCTGAATGTCACTTCAACACCGACTGGATCGCCGGCAAAATTCGATGTCAGGTCGTAAACGAGTTGCTCTGTGTCACTAAAATCGGGAAGCAATACACCTTCTAATTCAAGCCTCTGAAAATCCCAGAAGGTAAGCAAGTTGTTGCTCGAGTTTGCGTTATAGTCCAGGTAGATTGTGCCCGATATGGTGAGGTCCCATAGCGCGTAATAGGCGTCTGGCAAGGCATTCAGGAATTCCAGTATCGAGCCAAGCTCGCCAGCTTTTACCAGTTCATAACCGAACTCACCGCCAAGTACCCAGACCGTATTTTCTGCGAGTGCAAGGTATGTATCGGTCTGAGGATAGTAACGATACAGGTAATTTTCGTATGCGAGAGTTTCAGGACCGGGAGGGAAATAGCCGGGTGCTTTCAATTCCGCCAGGGTAAAAAAAATCTCCACCAGGGAATCTGCTGGCTGTTGCGGCTGGGCTACGTTAGGAAAGACCAGCAGACACAGAAGGAAAGCTCTGGCAATTCCTCTGCTTGACGAGTTACTTCCGGCTCGATTTGGGATTAATCGATAACTGCGCATAACTGACTACCCTTCAACATGACGTGGCTGAAGTACCCGGAAAAAGAATCAATAAACGACGGGTCGCCCGAAAAGGTTACAGGCTATTGCGAATCAGGACAAAGAGATCTTTCGCCCATAGCATTGCTCAAACATAGAAAAGCCCGGGTGCTTGAGATACCGGCTCATGCAAGGAGGTTGGTAAGTAAAAACTCTTCCCGAGAGGAGCCCGCGCCCGATACAATCGGCAAACATGGTTTCACCAGAAGAACTACTCATTCACGTGCTTACTAAACGGAGGAGGCCTATGAACAGGCAGGCAGCGGTAATAGTCTGCGATGTTGCAGTTGTTCTCACAGTGACGCTTGCATCGGTCGCGATGGCGCAGATTCCGGGTTATCCCCAAATCCTTATCCCAACCAGCGAGGAGTACGTCGAGTTTGCTCCGGACTATCAGACACCCTGGGATCAGGTGGAAATTTTTGTGACTGAGAAATATTCTCCCAATCTGGTGACGCTGCACGGCACCCATGGGATTGACCGCAATCATCCGGATGCGTCTGGCGGGCGCGCCATGGTGCTTTTCGGACCCGATGGCATTCTGTTGGTCGATTCTCAGAATCGCCAGGTGGGTGACAAGACCCTCGCTGCAATTCGTGAATTTACCGACGCACCGTTTAAAATATTGGTTAATTCTCATATTCACAGCGACCACACCGGCGCTAACGCGGTATTTGCCAGAGAGGGCGCTGTTATTTTCGCGCAGGAAAATCTCCGTCTGGACATGGTCAACCCGTTACGCCCGGATGGCAGCCCTGCAGCACCGTTGGATCCGGCTGCGGTTCCGGTGGCGACCTATGAATACGATCCCGACAAGCCGGGCGAACCGGCCGTGACTTTTCGCATGAACGACGAGGTTGTCGACTTCATTCCCATGATGCCATCCCACACGGCGGGTGATACCGTGGTACGTTTTCGCAATGCCAATGTAGTTTACATTGAGGATTTCTACCGCAATTTTGGTTACCCCTACGCAGCCCAGACCAGTGGGGGATCCATTCAGGGCATGATTCAGGCGATTGACCTTCTGCAGGAAATTGCTGGCCCTGATACCTGGCTGATTCCCGGTCACGGGACCCTGATCAAGCGCGAGGATCTGCTTCCGTATCGCGATATGCTCGAGGACATCTGGAACAAAGTGGAGGTAATGCGTGATCAGGACAAGACGCTTGAAGAGGTCCTGTCGGCAAACTTGACGGCGCCCTATGATGCCTCCACCAATGGTGATACTCAGTCAAGCAAGGACCGTTTTATTCGAGCGGTATACGATGAGCAGGGGAATTTTCCCCCGGTGGTGAACGGCAGGCGCAGCATGCCGGTACGCTAGCAGACCGACTTCCTGAACTTTCCGCTACTGCGGTCTTTCCATGGTAAAAATGGAATCGACGTCGACCTGGCTGTAATCGTTGTATCCCAATCTGCCGATAGGTCGCATGGCTGCAACATCGACCAGTCCTTCACTGGTGATCAACTCGTCCCTGATGTGAACGCCTATCACTTCTCCCAGCACCATTACATACTGATCGGAATCAGACCAGGAGGGTATGTCAACACGCTTGATGAAACGGCATTCCAGATGCACCGGCGCCTCAGCAATCCGCGGCGCTCGGACCAGTTCAGCAGGAATGGTGGTCAATCCTGACAACTGGATTTCATCGGTGTCCGGGGATACGGTAGCGGAACTCTGATTCATCTGGTCTCGCGTGTCCCAAGTCGCCAGGTTGCAGACGAACTCCCCGGTCGACAGGATATTTCTCAGAGAGTCTTTCATCCTGTCGGAACCGGCACCCACGCCAGAGGAAAACATCACAGTTGGCGGCGAGTAACAGACCGCATTGAAGAAACTGTAGGGCGCCAGATTGTTGATGCCGTCCTCGCTCACTGAGCTGATCCAGCCGATCGGTCTGGGAATAATCAGGCTGTTAAATGGGTTTTTCGACAAGCCGTGATTTTTTTTCTGTGGTTCATAAAACATGGATTAGTTTCCACCTTGTTTGGGTCGGAGTGTGCAGCGCTGAGTTCGGCATTGAATGCGGAATCGCGGTCAGCGTTCAAGTCGGGCTCGTGTGGCCTCGACCAGATTGGCATAAAAATCCGATTCCGGATCCCGCTCAGCTGCGAATTCATACTGGGCCAGGGCTTCCTCCAGGCGATTTTCCTGCTCCAGCAGGCGACCCAGAGTGCGATAGAAAAACGCATTGTTCGGCTGGTGTCGTATCCCGGCCTGGTAGATACGGATCGCCTTTTCTGGATCACCTGCATTATTGTAGGTGTTGCCCATGATGTGGACCTGCGAGTCGTTATCCGGGTCAAGTTCTATGGCTCGCAGATCAAAGGCTATCGATTCCTCGAAGTTGCCATCCTGGCGTTCCATCTGACCCATGGTAGTGACCGCGGCTCGAATTGCCGTGTTGGGTTCATCGTTCTGGGTCAGGGCGATAAAACGGGCATAGTTCGGTTTGGCTTCCTGGAAACGCTGCAGAAAGTAATAGGTATTGGCCAGGTTTCGGTAGCCCTCTGCAAAGTTAGGATCTGCCGCAACGCACTGCTCAAACTCGGCGATGGCTTCTTCATGGCGCTCCAGGTTGCTGTAGGTGTTGCCGCGGCGGAACAGCCGCCGTGCCAACTCTTCGTCCACAGTTGGTGCATTACGGGTCGCACCGGCGTATCGGGACAGCACCGACTGCAGATCAGCCTCGTTCCCCTGAGCAGCAGCCGGATTGCCTGTCAGCGTGCTGAAAATGGCCAGCAGTGCTGCCAGCAAAATCAACTCTCTTCCTTTCATTGTCACGCACCTTTCCTATGAGTTACCGAGAATACAGGATCATGTCGCACTCCGGCGTGGTTTTTCTGCGTTACGGGGCGCTTTTTGTTCACGCGACCGATATAACGGGCCCGTTGTCGGTCTTCTCGGTCACGTTGCCAATTATGCGGGCGTCGCTGTATCCCTTGCTTTCAAGCTCTCTCATACACCTGCTTGTTTCGCTCGATGGCACACATGCCAGCAGCCCTCCGGCTGTCTGGGGATCGAAAAGCATTTCCACGAGAGGGTTCTTAACTGCGTCAACCGGCAATTGCATGACATCGCGAATTCTGCTGTTGTCGGCGTGAAGAGAGCTGAAAATTTTCTTTCTGAGGCAATCTGCCGCGCCTGCCATAACCGGAAGAGCGTCCAGTTGTATGGTTGCGGCCACGTCTCCGTCGGCCAGCATTTCAGCGAGATGTCCTGCCAGGCCGAATCCAGTGACGTCCGTACAGGCCGTCGCATTGCAATTGACAAAGATATCTGCGGCGTCACGGTTGGACACCAGCATCGATTCCAAAGCGGCTTCTATCCAGTTACCTCTGGCCTTGTAGCGCATGTCGGCTGCCAACAAGGTTCCAGTCCCGAGAGGTTTGCAAAGTATCAGCGAGTCGCCGGGCTTTGCCCCGCTTTTTGGCAACAGCCTCTCCGGGTGGACGAAGCCATTGATTGACAGGCCAAAAGCGAGTTCCTGGGCCTCATTGGAATGTCCGCCGGCGAGTGCCGTCTCGTGTTCATTAAGAGTCAAAACACAGCCGGCCATCAACTCATCAAGGGTTTCCCGCATGATGGTTTTAGCTGCAAAGGGTATGCTCGCAATCGCCAGTGCGCTGTGAGGCAACGCCCCCATGGCATAGATGTCACCCAGACAGTGATTGCTGGCAATCCGCGCGAACAGCCAGGGGTCGTTGATAAACGCGCGAAAGTAATCGACAGTTTGCACCAGCATACGCTCGCTGTTGATGCTTATTAACGCAGCATCCTCAGTAGTCGACAGGTCGCCGACCAGGTCTGGCTGGGTGGCGGGTTTCAGTCGGGAGAGGACATTCTGCAGAGTATCGCTGCCTACTTTTGCCGCGCATCCGGCGCAGCGGATCACGTGCTGTCGTAACTGTTCCTCGGTGTCATTATCCGCGAGACCGCGCCGCAGCTGGATGGTTGGCTCGGTAACCGGCAGTCTCGCATATTTACGGAGGAAATCGGCATCAATCTTGCGTTTAAGAGCCCAAACCCAGCGCCCGGTAAAAAACCAGTTCTTTTTCGAAGCGATGGCCTTCCGATCGCCGGTAAACAGAAGCGCCAGCGCATTTTTTTGTGGCACATAGGATTTGAGTCTCTTGCCAGTGGCAAAGCGCACGAGGTTGCGAGCCAGCGGTTTGCCCTGTCGGACGGCATAAACACCGGACTTGGGTCTCGGGTGACCCTCAATTGAGGCGGCGTCACCGGCAGCGAATACAAAAGGGTGACTCAGGCTCTGTAAATGGGTATTGACGGCGATGAAGCCGTCACTATTGACTGCCAGTCCGCAATCTGCAGGCCATTGTGGGATACTTGCCCCTGTTGCGTATATTATCGTGTTGGCTTGCACTGGATCCTTGCCATCACAAATAATCAGCCCGGGCTGAAACTCGGTGACGCGATGATCGAATAACAGCTCAATACCGCGGCGTTCCAGTTCTGCCCTCGTAAAGTCCTTCACCCGATTATTATGAAATTTCAATAACTGGGTGTCGGCTGTCAGCAGTTTGATTGTCAACGGTGATGTTTCAGGATCGCGTATCCCGGCGGCCTTGTGAATTGCGTATTGCGCGGAAAAAGCCAGTTCTACGCTGGCAGGGCCGCCGCCGACGATAGCTATGCAGAATGGTGCTGATTTCTGCAGGTTGGCCAAGGCATTCTGTTTGATCAGGAGCCAGTTGGGTAGAAACTGATCAATGGGTTTCACCCCAATTGCATGTTGCTCAGCTCCCGGAATTTTTGCTGCATCGGGTCGCGACCCGATATTGATCGAGAGAAGGTCAAAACGGACTGGCGGACGATCCTTGCAGAGAACCCTTTTGTTATCAAGGTCCAGTCGCTGAATCTCCTCGTGTATCAGCCTGGCGCCGGAAAACTGGCATAGGGGTCTGAGGTCGATGTGAATGTCGTCAAACTGGTATGCACCCGAAATGTATCCCGGTAAGGCGCCGGAATAGGGAACCAGAACCTCTCGAGTGATAAGCACGACTTCCAGACCCGGCACTGGCTTCATGCCCAGGTGCATAAGGACGCTCAAATGACTGTGACCGCCACCGATCAGAACCAGGCGTTTGACTGCTGGAGAATTCGATGATGATTGTTTCATTGCGGAACTGCCTGGCACATCGGCGCAGTGTACCTCATTTCTAAAGCAGTCTGAATTAGCCGCACGGCAACGTGTAAGAGCCTTCAGTGTCCCCAGGAGCACCAGCATCGATGTCTCACTACTGATAGAGAATCAACAGAGCCGAGATTGGTGGCAACAGTTCTCCTCCTCTGGACAAGGCATGGGACGCCTCGGGAAAGCAATTCATGCAAGGGGGAAGGCGGAGACTAATTTTTTATGTCCGTCAATGCGCCGGTGAGCAGTCGGGTTTCAATGCCGGGCAATGGATGGTCGGGGATCAACTGGCTAAGTGCCAGAGAGCCCACTGCAATAACAGCGCCAATAAGAAAAACCACGCTGTGGTTTATCACCCAGACCAGACCCAGAAGTGCGGGGAGCACTACGGCTGCTATGTGATTGATGGTGAAGCTTATGCCTGAGGTTGCTGCGATGTCAGCCGGGTCGGCAATTTTCTGGAAGTAAGTCTTGATCGCAATGGCCATGGCGAAAAACAGATGGTCCAGCAGGTACAGCATGATAGCGATGGCAATATTGCTCACGAATGCGTAACTGACAAAGATGACTATCAGTCCCAGGTACTCGAGGGTCAGCGCGCGCCGCTCTCCAATGACCGATATCAGGCGACCTATGCGCGGCGCTAGCCAGGTTGTCATGGCCGCATTCACCAGGGTTAGCAGGACGACGTTTTCAATGGGGAAGCCGAATTTTTCCACCAGCAGGAAACCGGCGAAAACCACAAAAATCTGTCGCCGGGCGCCCGACAAAAACGTCAGGGCATAATACAGCCAGTATTTCTTGCGCAGGAACAGCTCCCGACGCTGGATTACTGTATCGTCAAACCGCGGTATCGCCAGCCAGCAGAATATTCCGATCGCAATACAGGCTCCCCCTGATAACAGGTATACCGCCATGTAGTTGGTCTCGAAAACGAGGAAATACACATACAGGCAGCCCAATACCACCAGGCTGGTAAAGCTCCTGGCACTTAGTATCTGGCCCAGCACGTGAGGCGCTTCCTGCCGATCGAGCCATTGCAGGCTGAGGGAGTTTTGCAAGGTTTCCAGATAGTGAAATCCGATGGACATCAGTACCGTAGTGAAATAAAGCCACAGGGCAGCCGGATAAAACGCAGTTATGGCGGTACCCAGGCCCAGCGTCACGAGTGACAGGATGGCAAAGTTTTGCTGGCGGATGAAAAACAGTACCCAGATCGCGGTAAAGGCGAGGAATCCCGGGACCTCTCTCAAGCTCTGCAGCAAGCCTATTTCTTCACCAGTGAATGCTGCCCGTTCGATGACGTAATTGTTTAACAATACCTGCCAGGTTGAGAACGCGATGGCATTGCCGATCGCGAGCAGAAATAGCAGCGTTTTGCGCTGATTGAGTACGTGCGTCATCGAGTTCATGTGTGCAACGATCCAGAGTCTGCAACCTATTACACTCCAACATTAAGCAGGATCGGGGTGGAGTGTGCCAGCAAGCGAGCGACAGTATATCATAGGCGCCATGTCTTATTTGTCGATATACGCGGGCCCGCGGGCAATGCAACAGATACAGGCCAACGGCCTGCAGGCTGAGCATTTCAAGGTTCTTGTCGGTGCCTCGGGCGGACCCAAATGGTTCGTGCTGTACGGCCTTGATCGCTACCTGTTTGGAGAGTTTTTTGCCAATCGCAGCGACCGATTGGCCACACTGGGTTCGTCAGCCGGAGCATGGCGACTGGCGTGTCTTGCCACAGATCAGCCGGTTGCCGCCATTGATCGATTGGCTTCCCTGTACAGCAAAGAAAGATACTCGGCCAACCCGACGGTGGAAGAAGTGAGCCGCAAAGCCCGCGTGATGCTGCAGAGAGTATTGGGACCAGATGGAGGCAGTCAACTGGTAAGCAATGATCTCATCAAGACGCATATCATCGCTGATCGATGCAAAGGCTTTCTGAATTATCGCAACAATGCTTCGCTGGGCGTCGGTCTGGCATTGGCTGGTATATCCAATCTGGTCAGTCGTCGCACACTTGGGCTTTATTTTGAACGGGCAGTATTTAACAATCATGCCCATTCATGCGAGCTGACCAGGTTGAACGATATCAAAACGTTGGATATAAAACTCACCGAGGACAATATTAACGATGCGCTGCTCGCCAGCGGTTCGATACCGCTTGCTTTGGAAGGCGTGAGAGATGTTGATGGAGGTCCCGGAGGGTTGTATATCGACGGTGGAATTACAGACTACCATTTTGATGTGCCATTTCACGCAAATGACGGGCTGGTTCTTTACCCACATTTTTTTTCTCGTGTAGTGCCCGGCTGGTTTGACAAATATCTCCGCTGGCGCAAGGTTGAACGACAACATTACGATAACGTAGTTCTGATAGCTCCTTCCCGGCAATTTGTGGCTGCATTACCGCATGGAAAAATACCCGATCGCAATGATTTCAGACATTTTGATTTTGACGACAGAGTCAAGTACTGGCGGTCGGTTCTGCAGGAAAGTGAGCGATTGGCCGAAGAATTCGCAATCCTGGCCGAGACCGGTAAGGGGTTGGATAGAATCCGCTTGTTCGATCCCGCCCAGCGAGACTGACCTTATCGGTGATTAAAATCTGCATAGCAATAATGGAAAGCAAGGAAAACTATGACCTACAAGCCCGAAGACTATGACATTCCCCAACAATATCGACACTGGCACGGTGACAAGGCGGAGGATTTCCTCGGTCCGTTCTTTTTCAGACTGGACGGTGAGACTATTCACACCGCGTTTCGCGTCGACGAGCGTCACTGTAATGCGCACGATTCTCTGCACGGCGGAATCATGATGGCGTTTGCGGATTATACGCTGTGCCTTGCTGCCAATGGCGGCGCGGAAGAAAGCGTGGCTACGGTCACCTGTAACAACGAGTTTGTCGCTCCGGCCTTCAGGGGAGAACTGGTGCTGGGTCGCAGTGAACTGGTGAAGCGGGGACGCTCGCTGGTTTTTGTAAGGGGCGAATTGCGGGTAGACGATCGTATTATTCTGACCAGCAGCGGCGTAATCAAGTTGCTCAAGACTAAATAAGTTGCCAGTTTACAGTCGGTAAACTTTTTCTGCGGTGCCGTAGAAAAGAGCGTGCTTTTCCTGTTCGGTAAAGTCGGCAACCATTTTCTTAAATCCATTCCATAAAACTTGATAGGAAATCGAGTAACGGTCCATTGGAAAGTTACTCTCGAACATACAGCGGTCAGGCCCAAAGCATTCAATAGTATGCAGATAATAAGCCTTCTGACTTCGCACAAATTCATCTGAGTCAGGAGGAACGTCGCGGAGGTGCCAGCCGAAGCCATTGTCGGGCATTGCCATCCCACCCAGTTTTGCATATACATTGGGGCATCGTGAAATTTCCCGGATGTCTTCTTTCCATTGCTGGAAAATTACATCCCTGCATCCTGCATACACGTCTACACCCAGAGGTGTACCGAAATGGTCAAGGATCATAATGCATTCGGGCAGTGCCCGGGCCAATTCATAGAAATCCTGGTTCTGATGATGATAGTGCCAGGTATCATAGGTTAAATTGAGATCAGCAAGAACCTTGATACCCCTGCGGAACGACTCTTTGCCATAAAGGTACGAGGGTCCATTAGGAGAGATAAAAAACTTCCCGGATTTTTTGTCGTGTGCCCCGGCATGGCGAAATCCGCGCAGGTAGCCTGCGCCAGACTCCAGATGCTGCCGGATCACGTCTCGCAGAAGTTGTTCCGATTCACCTGCCAGAGACAGATCCACGTGACTTACCAACGCCGCGACCGGCGGATGCCCCCGCTCATTCCTGGCGCTTTGCTGGGCCACTGCGGCAATAGCGCGCGTTTCACCCAGGGATCTCAGATGTTCGGGGGCCATCTTGTCATAAAA
Source organism: Pseudomonadales bacterium (assembly GCA_038134485.1). Lineage (GTDB taxonomy): Bacteria > Pseudomonadota > Gammaproteobacteria > Pseudomonadales > Pseudohongiellaceae > NORP240. Next base: position 60,264 of record JAYPVG010000004.1, on the reverse strand, counting down.
CGCATGGCACTCCATGAAGACCGTTTTGACGATATTGTGACCAGTGTCAGTGTCCTGCCAGAAATCCTCGAGCATGTAATCGAAACCAAGTCCGCGTTTCCAGAGGTGATGATGCGGATCAATAATGGGTCGTTCGGGGTCCAGGACTTCTTCAGTCACCTGGGCCAGCCACGCCCTGCTGACGGGTGCAATTCTTGTCATAGAATCTCTCTGGGAATTGAATACTCTGTAGGAAGGCACGAAAAATGCTTACGCTGGCGGCTTTGCCCATTTCTGGTGTGAATCCTGTCAATCGCCGGGTGGGTGGCGTGATCCGACTCTTACTGTCATGCTGATTCCGCTGTCCGCGCTCACCCGTAATTAATCAAGATGCCAGCAAAAGCAGATCAGCTGCCAGTGCCTCGCAGCCGACCCCTTGCTGTGGCTCGTTGTCCTTCCGCTGGTATAAGGCTACCGGCAGCACCGAGACCCTGAGCTGGCATTCCGCTGTATACAGCCTCGTATTCACCGTCTCTTACGAGAAAGGTTTCGTGCCAGATTCCCACGTCGCCGCGGCTTTTTCCAACCCTCTGATTGAAGTCGGCCCAGGCCGGCATATGGCTGCGTCTTTTATTTCGAGCGTAATCTTCCAGCGCCTCGAATGATCTCCAATACTGCACAATAACCGGCCCCAGGGATGAATGACCAAGGCAGCCTATCTCTGGATTGGCGTCCAGCTTCTTGAGCATGCGAGGCATGGCACGGAACACGGGTAACCATTTATGCACTTTCCAGAACTTGTTGATACGCATACCGATCAGAAAAACCACGAAATCACCCTCGATTCTGGCACTCATCCGCTGATCAAATATTTTTTTCATAGGAGAATCCTGTCCCGGATTAACCCGGGTTCTTAATCGAAGGGAGGCGGACTAACGCTTGATTTCTCCATTGGCCTGGATCAGAAATGGGCCGGGAGTTCTGTAGCTCTGTTCCAGAAGTTCACAGAGCTGGTCTGCTGTCTCCGCGACTGCCCCGGGAACGCCCATGCTCCGGGCCATGTCGACCCAGCCGATGGTAGGGTTGGAAATGTCGAACAGACTGGCGGCGATATCTCCCATATTCTCGACCCCCAGTCTTGCATATTCGACGTTGAGAATGTTGTACGAATTATTGGCAAAAATCACGGTGGTGACATTGAGGTCCTCACGCGCCTGGGTCCACAGGCACTGAATGGTATAAGCCGCACCGCCATCACCGAGCAGGGCAACTACCGGTCTGTCAGGGCATGCGAGGGCGGCTCCCGTAGCGGTGGGGCCACCCTGTCCAATGGCCCCCCCTGTCAGGCTCAGCCAGCTGTGCGGCACAGAATTCTGGCAGAACGGATAAGCCGCATTGCCGCCGCCTGAATCGGTGCAGACAATAAGCTCTTCCGGCATGGTTGATGCAAAGGCCTGCACTATTGTCTTGTTTGACAGTTCGCCGCTGGGTTTGGACATTTCCCGATGTTCAAAGCAGTTGATGGGTGTCTCTGTGGCGCCCAGGCGCTCTGCCAGTCGTTGCAGTGCGTCCACAGCATCTTCCTCAACGCGAGAAAGACGATGGACAGCGCAGCCATCGGGAACCAGCTGACTGCGAATGCCCTGGTAGGCGAAAAAGCTGGCGGGAACCTGGGCATTCACCAGAACCAGGTTTTGGGTGCCTTCCAGGCTGGCGAGGATCTGCTCGGGGAAGTAGGGCAATCGCTCCACTGCCACGGTTCCTGGCCCGCCGTCGATTCGAGCCGGGAACGTGCCTGTTAGCAAGCGACAGCCGGTCTTTCCTGCGATGCGACTGGCAGCTTCCAGAGCTGCAGGAACCAGTGCGTGATGCTCAAGCAGCAGCGCGGTTTTTGCTCCAGTGCTCAGAACTCGGGCAATTTCTTCAATCGCGTATTCGTCGGTTTGCGATCGTCCCGGCAGGGCATTCGGTCTTACCGGTCCCTTTGCTTCTCCCCAGGCCGCGTCAGCACCCATTATCAACGTGGCAATCTGACCAGCCGAGTCGGATGTCTGGCGCAACGTGGCAGTGAAAGCGTCTGCACCATCCTGTGCCAGCGTTTGAGCAGTGCTGCATGACTTGATCCAGCAAGAATAGTTGCGTGCCAGGGTGTCGATATCGGAGGTGAGCGGTGCATCGAAGCCGATATGGTATTCAGGGTGGTTTCCCACGATGTTGATAATGGGCGTCCTGGCTTTGCGGGCATTGTGCAGGTTGGCAATGCCGTTGGCGAGGCCCGGCCCCAGATGCAGCAGAGTAGCCGCAGGTTTGCCGGTCATGCGCCCATAACCGTCCGCTGCCCCGGTACATACGCCTTCGAACAGTGCCAGCACCGACCTTATCCTGGGAACCGAATCGAGTCCCTGAACCAGATGCATTTCCGAGGTGCCCGGATTGGCGACACACAGTTCGACGCCGCAATCAGCGAGGGTTTCAATCAGCGCGTGGGCACCATTCATAGCGATATTTCCTATTTAAACTTTTCGAACAATTGATGGGAATTCTACTCGGACTGATAATTTCGCGAGTCCTGCCCACCATTGCAGGACCTTGGGAGCGAAGTGCAGTCTACCATGAAATTCCTTGAGGCAGATTGTTGCCGGCATGTATGCTCCCCTGACTGGCATGGGCAGCGAGCAGGTTTTTAATGGACGCAGAGTTGTCGGCGTTCTTGCGACGACTTGATTCTCTGTTACCATATCGCCCTGCCGTGTGCGGTGAAATGTGGTCACGAGATTGTGGCCGCAATCTTTTAATAAAAAAATTCAGCAGCTGACAGCTTATGCGCCTTCTTTTCAAGGAAATTGCGGGACATCAAGCTTCTGCCCGTGAATCACAGTTCAGCGGGCATATCTTCATGTCCAGCATCAGGGCCGGAGTGCTCCTGCTGGCGTTATTAAATCTCGGGGTCTGCTTGGTCACCCCTGCCCGCAGTCTGGCGCTGGAGGCGGTTGAGGGGATAGACGAACAGCAGTTGCCGCGGGATTTCAGCCAGGTAAACTTCTACCTGCTGACTGTCGATGTCGGCAACAAACTGTGGGATAACTTCGGCCACACCGCTTTGCGGCTTGTGGATGAAGACGCCAGCACAGACACCGTCTACAACTGGGGCCTGTTCGACACCAGCGGCGGGCTGGTCAGTTTTTCCTTTAATTTCTTTAAAGGGGTCATGAATTATCAGTTGGGCACAAATTCGCCCGCGGCGGAGTTTTCCATGTACCGCCGGCAGCAACGCACGGTTTGGCAGGAGAAAATCAACCTCAACAATTCGCAGAAGGAAATTCTATACAAACGGCTTGTCTGGAATATCCGGCCCGAAAATATTGTCTATCCTTATGATTATTTCGATGACAATTGCACCACCCGGGTCCGCGATTATCTCGATGAGGCGCTTTACGGGCAGCTGTTTGCAGCGACCAATGTGCCCACCGAAAATACCTTTCGAGATCTCGTGAAGTACCATTACCGGTCATTGGCACCGGTCGAGTTATCCCTCGATCTACTGATGAATTCCAATATCGACCGGATTGTTACCGGTTGGGAGGAAATGTTTTTGCCACTCAGTCTAAGAGCCCGGCTTCTTGAACTTCCCTCGGATGTGGCGATCAATGGAAATCTCCAGCCCCTGTTGTCTGACTCCATGGTGGTTATGGATTTTCCAACCCCGCGGGCGCAGCCCAATCCCTATTATCTGGCAGGTGCCTTTCTTCTGGCACCCACACTGCTGTTGTTTTTATTGCTGCGAAGAAAGCCAACCTCCTATTTCGCCTCACCCTCCAGAATTAGCATGAGGATGCCGGGAATCAGCATGCGCATTATGGGTCTGGTCGGACTGCTAACTGCGCTGGTGAGCGGCATATTCGGCTGTTTGATGCTGGGCGGCTGGTTTTTCTCCGGTCATGATGATCTGTACGGTAATGTTAACTTACTGTTGTGTTGGCCGACGGATCTGCTGGGGGCTGTGATCGCCGCCCGCTGGCTATTGCTTGCCAGGCCCTGGCCGCTAGATCATAACAGTTCACCATTCATCAACTACTACTTGCTGGCAAGGGTGCTCTCCCTGCTGGTTTATGCGGTAGTGGCTGGTTTCCAGATTACCGCTCAGTCATTGCAAACTTTGCTGGTTACCCTGACGCCTGGAATGTTTCTGTTTCTAGTGCTGATATGGATTGTCGGGTTCGAACCTGCCAGGTCTAAAAATCTGCTGCTATAACACCTGGCAGCCAGCGGATCTGCCACAATGATTGGCGCAAAAAAAGCCCCGAACTCAAGCGAGTCGGGGCTTTTCTCGTCCGGGCTGCGGATTCAGTTAGCGCGAGATCACTTCGACCCGCCGGTTACGCTGGTAGGCAGCCTCGCTGGTAGCGGCATCAGCCGGTCTTTCCTCGCCGTAACTTACGACTTCGATTTGAGACCGCGAGGCCCCGTTCACAATGAGAAAGTTCATGATGCTCTGAGCTCGTCTTTCGCCGAGAGCCAGATTGTACTCCCTCGTACCTCGCTCATCGGCATGACCCTCCAGCCGGATGCGTTTGCCGGGATTGGCTGCCAGATCCTGGCCATGAAAGGTGAGAACGTCACGGTCGGCAGGTCGAAATTCGGCGATGTCGAAATCGAAATAGAACACTGTTGTTTGCAATGCAGCGCGCTGGATTCGCTCCTGAGCCTCGGCGGCTCGTCTCTCTGCTTCGCTTTGCAGCTGCTGTGCCCGCTGTGTGGTCGCATCGATTCCGGACAGACCGGAATCCGCCTCCTGGGCCGCTTCTTCGACGTCACCGCTGGAACTGCAGGCCACAACGCCAGACAGTGCGAACAACATCATCAGGCTGCGGGCAAATTTTGATACTTTCATATTCTCTCCTAACGTTGGACGTTGCAGGATGCTGCTTCTCCGTACTGATGCGGTCATACACCGCACAGTCAAATTTACAGCAAACATCAATTCACTTCTATTGATCGGCTTCTATACCATTTTTTTGACACTTTTCCGCGGAGAATCTCAATTCCCGGGCGTACCGCGGAAGCAACTGGCGTCTCAGTCTTCAATTTTCCAAGATTTTCCTATGAAAAACCATGCCGCCAGCCATTGCCAGAACAAACAGCCATATCGACCCGTCAAATGTAACCAGCGAAGTTATAGCGGGTCCGGGACATAGCCCCGCTATACCCCAGCCAATTCCGAATAGCACGGCGCCGCCAATCAGCCTGGGATCGATATCTTTTCGGGTTGGCAGGGAAAAGCTTGAGTCAAGCAAGGGTTTGTCACGTTTCAGTATCAGTCGAAAGGCGGGAGTGGTAACAGCCAATCCTCCTGCCATCACCAGCGCAAGACTCGGATCCCAGTCTCCGAACAGATCAAGGAAGCCAATCACCTTGGCCGGATTGACCATCGCTGAAATAATCAATCCGAGTGCAAACAGCACGCCGCAGAAAAACACGGAGACCAGCGCGAGGGGCTTATCGGCTCGATTTATCATTGAGCGCCTCCCAGCACATGTCTGATCAGAAATACCGTAACTATGGCGGTAAACATGAATACCCCGGTGGAGACAAACGAGCGCTTTGATGCGCGGGCGATTCCGCAGATACCGTGGCCACTCGTGCAGCCACTTCCCATTCGTGTGCCAATACCAACAAGGAAGCCGGCCATAATACTCATCAAGGGAGTTGTTTGAGTTTGCAGATCGATTGGTGTGCCGCTTATCAGCATGTAGCCAGCGCCGCCGGTCAACAAACCTCCGATGAATACACCTCGCCACAGGGCATCGGTTTTCACCGGCAAAAGCATACCTCCGAAGATGCCGCTGATACCGGTAATTCGGCCGTTAATCAGCAGCATCAACGTGGCAGCAAGTCCGATTAGTGCGCCTCCGAATAGTGCGCTATAGGGAGTAAAATTTTCCATGAATTGTTGGTTCCGTCCATTCAACTTGGGGTGGATCTGCATCAGATCAAACAGGAAGAAAGTTCCGTATACAGCAGACCGACGCGAATTATACACCAAGTAATCAGACCAGAGCTTTTTGCTATCACCTAAATTCTGCCCGGCTTGTTCGTGTTTCACGCTCCATTTCGAGCTTGCGCTCCTCCTGGTTAATGACCCCTGATCTGGCTCAATTCTGGTCCGGAGCTTATCGAGCAAATGTTCGATATTTGTTTATTTGCCGCTATCAAAAATGTTAAAATACCCATTCGTCGCAGCCGGGTAATTTGTCTACCTGAGCTCGCATGACTATCCCGCCGGTGAATTTGAACCGGGCGCCTTGCCTGAACGTAACACGTCGTCACAAAACCGGCCGGAAACTTTTCGAAAAATATTTAGAAGGAGTCTCAGGTGAACGCCGATTTCACAGCGGATGAGCTAGCTTTTCAACAACAGGTAAGAGATTTTTTGGAAAATGAATTCCCTGCTGATATTCGGGAAAAAATTGACAGTAATGTCAACCTCAGCAAAGACGACATCATTCGTTGGCAAAAAATTCTCAACAAGCAGGGCTGGATGGCGCCAAATTGGCCCGTGGAGTATGGCGGAACCGGCTGGACGCCAACACAGAAATATATTTTCAATCAGGAAATGGGCCGCGTGGGTGCGCCGGAGCCCGTGCCGTTCGGGGTCAAGATGGTGGCCCCGGTACTTCTTGCGTACGGCACGGAAGAGCAGAAGCAAAGATTTCTGCCGGATATTCTTGAGAGTAACGCGTGGTGGTGTCAGGGTTACTCTGAACCTAATTCAGGGTCGGATCTGGCATCTCTCAAAACCGCTGCCGTCCGAGACGGCGATCACTACGTGGTCAACGGAACCAAGACCTGGAATACCCTCGGCCAATTTGCCGATTGGATATTCTGCCTGGTTCGCACTGACAGCACTGTCAAAAAGCAGGAAGGCATCAGTTTTCTGCTGATTGATATGAAATCCCCCGGCATCACGGTCAATCCGATTTATTTGATGGACGGCAGTCCGGAAGTTAACGAAATCGTGTTTGATAACGTCAGGGTGCCGGTGGAGAACCTGATTGGTGAAGAAAATAAGGGATGGACCTACGCCAAGGTACTGTTAACCCACGAACGCACAGGAATGGGCAGGGTACCTTACACCAGCCGCCGCATCGGCGAATTGAAGACTGCGGCAGCGGCCCGAGCTGACGGAGAGGGTGGCAGCCTGCTGGATGATCCAATTTTTGCGCAAAAGGTAGCAGAAGTTGAAATTGATCTACTGGCACTCGAGTACGCCGAGCTTCGCACCCTAGCAGCGGTTGCCGTTGGCAAGGCTCCTGGACCCGAGTCTTCGATCCTGAAGATTGTCGGAACCGAGGTTGCCCAGCAGGTGGACGAACTTTTTCTGGAGGTTGCCGGCTACGATGCACTGCCATTCGTGCCGCAGCAGTTCCAGCCAGACTTTGCTGGTGAACCAATAGGACAGGGCTCCCTGGCCTCTGCTTCCCTGCATTACCTGAATCACCGTAAAGCGACTATCTACGGTGGATCCAACGAGATTCAGAAGAACATTATATGCAAGGCGGTGCTGGGACTATAGCCGTATTACGGTCCCGCAAACAGACTGACGGCACAACAGCGAGTATTCGAGGAAAAACAAGTGGATTTTTCATTTACAGATGAACAACAGATGCTGCAGGACAGCGTGCAAAAATTCGTGCGAGAGAATTATGACTTTGATACTCGCCGGGAAATCCTGGCCGGCGAAAAAGGGTATAGCGAGGATTACTGGAACTTGTTTGCAGAGCTTGGCTGGCTGACTGTGCCTTTCAGCGAGGAAGACGGTGGTTTCGGTGCGTCAGCAGTTGATCTCATGGTAATGATGGAAGAATTGGGCAAAGGCATCGTTGTCGAGCCCTTTGTGGCAACCGCGGTGATGGCTGGTGGCCTGGTCAGCGGCCTTGGTTCGGCTGATCAGAAGGCGGACCTGATTGCAAAAATCATGTCCGGTGAAGTGCAGCTTGCCTGTGCGATCAGCGAGCCTGAAAGTCGATACAATCTTGCCAGCGTCTCAACCAGCGCGACGCAGCAGGGTGATACTTTTACTCTCAATGGCAGCAAAGTGGCTGTATTGAACGGTGGCTGCGCGGATAGCTTGCTGGTAGTTGCACGTACCTCCGGAGATCAGCTAGATCGGGATGGAATTTCTGTGTTCATGGTTGATGCCAGTGCCGAAGGAGTTACCAGGCAGTCCTATCGCAACATCGATGGGCATACCGCAGCTAATATTCGATTCGATAATGTTCAGGTGGCGAGCGATCAGATGCTTGGTGATGCCGGCCAGGCGCTGTCGGTGCTTGAGAAAGTTATCGATATTGCAACGGTGGCGGTGGCGGCTGAGGCACTCGGAGCCTTGGATTCCTTGTTGCAAAAAACCGTTGAATATAGCAAGACCCGCAAGCAGTTTGGTGTGCCGATTGGGACTTTCCAAGCTTTGCAGCACCGCATGGCCGACATGTTCATAGAGTGCCAGTTGGCCCGTTCAATCGTATTGATGGCAGCCATGAAGCTGGATAGCAGCGCCTCCGACACCGAGAAGGCAAAGGCCGTAGCGGCAGCGAAGAGTCGACTGGGAAAGGCCATAATACAAGTCAGTCAGGAAGCGGTGCAATTGCATGGCGGTATCGGTATCACCGAGGAACTGGATGTTGCGCATTTCTTCAAGCGGGTAACCGCTATTGAAACTCTTTTTGGCAATACTGATTTTCACACCAGGCGCTTTGCTTCTCTGTAGGCGGCCCGGCACCGATGAGCGAGCTGGTTTTCGTACGTCACGGGCAGGCCTCATTCGGCACGGAATCCTATGACCGTCTCAGTGACGCGGGCTTCAAGCAGGTAAAACACCTTGCCAGACATTGGGACAATCTTGGTGAGAGTTTTCACCACCTCTACGCCGGCGAGCTAAGACGTCAGCAGGAAACTGCCGGTGAACTGTTGCGGCACATCGAGGAAAAGCATCGCGAAATCAAAACAAACCCCGCTTTCAACGAGTACGATAGTGACCCGTTAATTCGTATTTATCTGCGCGACCATGCCGAAGAGGGTGCTTTTCATCCCGAACTAAGCCTGCCAATTGCTGATGAAAGACTTTTTCAGCGCGTTTTTGAGGCAGCGACGGCGAAGTGGATCGCGGGCGAACTGAGACCTTCCGAACAAGACCAGGACTTCGAATCATTTCGTGACTTCCAGTCCAGAGTCCATAACGCCATGGATGAGTTAATGGCGTCTCATCAGCGCGGCAGCAAAGTGCTCGTATCCACGTCGGGTGGGGTAATTGCGCTGGCGTTGCAGCGAGCGCTGGACTTTCCTGATCGGCAGGTAATCGCCACCAACTGGCTGGTTCACAACAGCTCTGTTACGCGAATCCTTTATGGTAACGGCAGGGTATCGCTATCCCAGTTCAACAGCCTGTCCCACCTGGAGGCACCAGATCTGCGGCATATGGTGACCTACCGATAACCAGCAGTCCGGCAATTCCACTTTTCTGCTCTAGCTTAACTCACAATAACCATAAGAATTTATTGCAAATACGAATAATTATCATTAATATTCCGATTTCTTTATCGGCATGAGGTGCTTGCCAGGAGGCGAGCACTACCGATTGTTACAATTTCGCGCGCTCGAACAAGTCACAAGATGCAATTGCACCGCAAGTCTCTTCTCTCTGCCGGGATAGTCCTGGCCTGTTTGTCAGCTGCTGCAGGCCCGTCGCTTGCTCAGGAGGCGGTATTGGAGGAGTTTGTCATCATCGGAAGCCGTGACGATGCACGACAATTGGCCGGGTCCGGCGTAGTTGTCTCCCCGGAACAGATTAACAATGAGGTAGCAACCGATATCAATCAGCTGCTAAAGACCGTCCCCGGTATCTACATTCGCGAGGAAGAGGGTATGGGTCTGCGTCCCAATATCGGAATTCGTGGGGCGACATCCGAGCGAAGCAGCAAGATCACTCTCCTCGAGGATGGGGTGATGATGGCACCCGCGCCCTATTCAGCGCCTGAGGCCTACTATTTTCCGACTATGCAGCGTCAGTCGGCGGTGGAGGTTCTGAAAGGTGCTCCACTACTGCGCTATGGTCCCCAGACGACGGGCGGAGTGGTCAATCTAGTATCGAGCCCGATGCCCAGATCTACCTCTGGCAAACTGCGCGTTATGAGTGACCACCGCGGATTGGGCGACGTCCACGGTCATGTTGGGGGTGTGGCTGGACCTCTCAGTTTCCTTGCGGAAACGGTTCAGCGGCATGGCCCAGGATTCAAGGAGATAGACCGTTCTGGCGGCAGGGGTGAAGTGGCCATCGAGGATTATGTGGTAAAGCTGGGATGGCGAGACGATTCCGCGCGACTTCCGCAGCAGCTACAGCTGAAACTCCAGTATTCTGAAGAAAACTCGGAGGAAACGTATCTGGGACTCAGCGACGTCGATTTTCTTGCCGATCCCAATCGACGCTATGGACTGTCAGAACCCGATGAGATGAGCAATCGACATTCCAGTGTGCAGCTGACCTACCGGGTCGAACTCACGGACAAGCTGACGGCGAGTATCATTGCCTATGACAATCAATTCACGCGGGACTGGTTCAAGCTGTCTGGCGGCAGCCAATATATTGACTCTGCCAATGCCGGTGATGTTTTCGCTCAGGCGGTGCTCGATGGTCGTGAAGACGTGGCTGGCCTGAGCTACAAGCACAACAGCCGCAGCTATTACTCCCGTGGCGCTGAGTTTGCTCTCTCTTACGCAGCCGGTAGTCACGATATCGATATCGGTCTCAGAGGGCACGAAGACGAGGTTGACCGGTTTCAACCGGTAGAGATATTCGATCAGCGCAGCGGGCAGCTGCTATTTGATCGGCTGAAATTGCCCGGCTCGAGTGATAACCGGCTTGGCAGGTCAGATGCGACAAGCCTGTGGATGATAGACAGCTGGCAGGCCAGTAATGATCTGCTGGTCACTGCTGCGCTGCGCTATGAAGATGTGGAAAGCAGCGAAACTCGATTCTCAGACCTTGAGCGCACGATCACCAGTAGGCGCACGCCGAGCGATGCGAGAGAGTGGTTGCCAGGGGTCTCCTTTACCTATGACCTTGATGAGTACTGGCAGGTATTGGGTGGTGTGCACCGAGGCTTTTCTCCGCTTGGCGCCGGTGCGACAGATCGGGAAGATCCCGAGACAAGCATGAACTTCGAGGCCGGAGTCCGCTACCAGGGCGAAACCTGGTTCCTGGAGACTATCGGTTTCTATAGTGACTTTGCCAACAAAACCGAAAATTGTTCCGTTGCCAGTCCTTGCAGTAACGGGGCAGATCTTGGCAGTTTCAAGACCGGCGAGGCGACTATTGCCGGTCTAGAATGGCAGGCCAGTGCCCTGCTGCAATGGGGCAGCGCAATGGTGCCACTCGATCTTACCTATACCTGGACCAACGCTGAAATCAGCAGCGACAATCTGGTCTCTGACGTGAGGAAAGGCGACCTCTTGAAGGATATACCTGAACACATTTACAGCCTGCGAGCGGGTCTGGAGCTACTCAATGGATTCGACAGTTACCTGATCGTCAAGTACCTCGACGAGCAATGTGCAAGGATCGCCTGTAACCGCAGCGACACTGGGCGGCAGGTAACCGATGACCTGCTGGTTGTTGACTGGATTGGTCGTTACGCTTTTTCTGACAATGCAGCGCTGTTTTTCAAGATGGAAAATCTGTTTGATGAACGGGAGATCGTTTCGCGAAACCCCGACGGGGCACGACCCAATAAGCCCCGTACCGCGATTGTCGGTATGGAGTTTACCTTCTAGACCGAACAGTAAAAAAACCCCGGCCAGCAATCACTGGTCGGGGCTTGGGCTTGATTGTAGATGCCGCTTTATTGTCGCTGCATGGCGAGCCAGTTAGGGCCTTGGTTTATCCTTTTACTCGGATCCGAATTCCTCTGCTACCTCCTGCCGACGGGCGCCAGCAAGGATGCCAGGCAAAGCGTAATTGCCCTCATGGCAGGCATATTCATAAATTCGTCCATCCATTGCGTGATAGCTCAACTCTGCAGTCCAGGGTTGACGGTAAATGTTGTCGTCTTCAACCGTAAACCGATAGATGATCTCGGTTTCGGAGTAAGGTGTAAAAGTTTCAATGATCTTACCTTGCTTGGTCACCGGGATGGAACTTTCGCTTAATTGCAGTTGATTAATGTTCACTGTTTCCACGATTAGTGAGCCGTTCTCATACCAGCCTACCGAGTCGCCAAACCAGGGCTCGTGCTCCGCCGGTCGTCGATTGGCGTGCGCCTGGTCCGCATCATCGAAGATAGGAATTACCCGCGCTTCATGCACCATCTCGACGTGAATGACTACGTAATCGTCAGTTTGAACGAATTGGTAGGAGCTGTTGTAAAGCGTGCCCATCATGCCCGGTCCGGCAGTGTTGCCGAAACCGATCAGGCACCGTTCCGCCAATGGAATGGCTTCCGGTCCCCGGGTATCACCGACTCCGGTCAGATAGCGGGCCCCGTAGTTGGCACGCTGAAAATCTAATTGCGGATCCTCCCTTCGAGGTATCTGGCCATTGGGCGGATCCACGACCAGTGAAGTGCGAAATTCTCCCTTGACGAAAGCCAGAGTGGAGCCTGGATCCGTCCAGAACAGATTGTAACCTCGCAGGCCAAAGTCCTGGGCGCCCGCCGGGGGGGCTCCAGTCGCTTCGTCCACTGCGGGTCCAGCGGCAATATTTTCTGCCGAGATGCCGGCGATGGACATATTTGCCACAATCCGCTCGGCTTCCTCGGCTGGGACAACCAGGGTATCGATGCCGCGAGGTCGGGTAAGCGGCGTGCGAGATGCGTTGGTCCACGTGCCTTCCAGATCAGGGATTTCACTGGTCTGTGCCAGAGTGGCCGAACTTGCCAGCGACAGGCCAATTAAGACTGTTGCGATGGTCGAACCATGAGCTGGCTTATTTATTCCAATCATACGGAATCTCCTGTACTTGAGAGTAGCGCATTGTATCGTGCCGACTATTGAAATAGTAGAAAACTTTGATTACCAGTCGAATTGCAAACTAGCAGGTTTGATCGAGCTCAGGGATTAACGCCCGCTCGAGAAAAACTCACTGAAAGCGTCAATTCGGTCGACATTGATCAGATCAACTTCGGCCTCGTACAGTGCCTCCCAGACCGGCGGAATATCCGGAGTATTCCAGAACCGAAGTTTGACGCCGTTTTCGCGCGCCAGGTTCGCCAGAGTATGCAGCTGCAGGCGCTGGTCGTCTGGCATCGGTTCTCCGCCGCGCCAGGAAAATACTTCATCCCAGTCGTTACTAATGATCGGCATAAGGTTGCTATCAACTTGGCCCGATGTGAGATCGGTGAGTCTCCCGTCGTAACCTGCAAATCTCTCCGGCTGATTTGCCATGATGTCCAGCGGTCGATTGCCCGAAACCACCACGGTGACCGCGCCAAGTTCTGTAGACTGTGGAGTAAAGCGGGTAAGGAAGCGCTCGTAAGGCGCCAGCGCACGCTCGAGCGCCTGGTATGTCGACTCCGCCTCCGTTTTGATGTCGACCAGTAGAATCAAAGGAGTGGTGGTTTCCGGATAGACCTGGCCGACACCACGCGTCACTATGAGTCGCAGAGGCTCAAGGTACAGGTTGCCAAGGGTTCTCCCCGGCATCAGATCCCCCCGGTCGTGACCGACCTGCAGTTCCCCGTCAATCAGATAAACATCGGCTTCGACACTGGCAAAGCGCAGCTGCAAAGCGCTGAATAGTGGCCGCGTTCTCTCGTAATCGTTATGCGAGTGCGCCGGCAGCGGGATTACCGTCTGGGCGATAAGGCAGGAACTGAACAGGCATAACAGCAGTGTAAGTGCGAATCTTAGCTTCGGAGAAAGGTTGCTAGGCATGGTTCGTAACTCCGCCTCTGGAGGCCGCAATACCCTGAAACTCTCGACTCATCCGGTAGGCGCTCAATGTGGAAATGACAGCAAATCCGGCAAGTACCATGAATACCTGGGACCACCCCAGCAATTCAGACAGATAGCCTGCGCTGAAGGCGGCTATAGCGCCACCAATATATCCCAACCCATCTATAATGCCGGTGCATGACCCGGCTCCCTTGGGGCCGGCTATATCCAGAGTCAGACAACCGCTGCTCATCGAGTAGGGTCCGAGCAGGAAAAAACCACTTGATCCCAGGAAGAACATGATCAGCCCAAAATTTGGCGTTTCAGATCTGCTTAATAGCGAGATACAGACCAGGCTGACGACAAGGCAGACCAGCATGACCCACATGGTTCGGGCCCGATCTCCGTTCGGCGCGTGGTGGTCCGTGTACCAGCCGATAAATACCGTGCCGATTACGCCAAGAAAGGAAAAAATGGCCGACTGCAGAATTGAGTCGAGTACGTTCAGGCCAGTGTCGACCAGAAACATCGGCGTCCAGAAAAAGAATACTGAACGCAGCATGGTCGTAAGGAAGCTGAATACCAGCAATTGCCGGTAGATAGGCAGGCCAAGCAGGGTCCTGAGAATTACCCGCACTCCGGGCGTTGTCTCGTCGCCATAATCTGCCAGTTGTTTCTTTCCGCCATCACTTTCGCCTAAAGAGACACCGGATACGACATCGTTCGGATCGCTGCGGGATGCCATGGCGGACCACAGGAGTATGCCCGCCAGCACTATGGCTGGATAAACGAATAGCCCCTGCCAGGCGATGCCAAGATACACAAGGAACGCGGCAAAAAGCGTCGCTGCTACGCCGCCGAACTGGAAGTTGATGCTGATCAGACCCATTATGGTTCCGTTTCGTTCCGGCGGGTACCAGTTACCGATGGTCTTGGTCAGTCCGCCCCAACCCATGGACAGGAAGTATCGGCACAGGCACCAGACTATGATGAAGGCAGTGAGGCTGCTGGATAACGCGAATACCAGATTCCAGAATATTGCTCCGGCCATGCCGATAAGGAAAATGCGGCGACCACCGATCTTGTCGGCCAGGGGGCCGTTTATGAATTTGCCGACTGCGTAGGCGATTTCAGAAAGTGAGGCTATGAGACCCAGCTGGGTGTTGGAATAGCCGAATTCCTGCTCCAGCAGCGGGAATGCGGCCGAGAGATTGCCACGGCACAGATAATAACCTACGTAGCCGATGAGGCAGACCCAGAAGGTAGAGATTCGCCAGCGACTCAATCTGTTCTGGAGCTCCTGGCTGACCGGAGTGCGTACTCCGTTTGCGACGGTGTAGAAGATCAAGGCGGTTTTCGATCCCTGAAGGGGCGGTTGATGAAAGTATTCTTAGTGGCAGGCAGACAGCTTCCGATTGCTGCAATGCAATGCGAAGTTAGCATAAAAGCGACCAGTCTAAATGTCCACCATGGCAATTTAACTTCGGTGCCTGAAGGATGATCGTTTTTAATTCGAATACAGGGCACAGCGGTCAGCCCGATTCTTGACCCCCAGCCGACGATCACGTATTTTCAGCCTCTTTTCAGACCCTGGCCTTCGAGCCAGCGGGAGCCGTGCAGATCATGACGCTAAAAATCAACGAGCTCTTTTCGGTAGCGGGTAAGGTAGCCATTGTGACCGGGGGTTCTCGGGGCATTGGCAAAATGATCGCCCGGGGATTCGTGGAAAACGGCATAAGAACCTACATCACGGCTCGCAAGGCAGAGGCATGCCAGCAGACTGCCGCTGAGCTGGCCGAATTTGGTGAATGTGTCGCTATACCGGTAGACCTCGCCACATCGGAAGGACGGGCGATGTTTGTGTCCGAGATCAGCGAACGGGAACCGAAACTGGATATTCTGGTGAACAACGCTGGCGCTGCATGGGGAGCGCCGTTCGACGAATACCCTGAATCGGGATATGACAAGGTCATGGACATCAATGTAAAGGCGGTATTCATGTTGACCCGTGACCTTCTGCCGCTGTTGCAGCAAGATGCAACTCCCGGAAATCCAAGCCGAGTGATCAATATCGGGTCGATAGATGGACTGCGAGTTTCCGGCACCGATAACTTCGCCTATGGTGCAAGCAAAGCGGCGGTACATTTTCTCACCAAGAATCTGGCTGTGCGACTTGCGCCCCGCGGAATCACCGTGAACGCCATTGCGCCGGGACCGTTTGAAAGCCAAATGATGGCGCACATGCTGGAGAATTTCCGCGACAAGATTGAAAACGAAAATCCCCTGGGGCGTATCGGCACGCCTGCCGACATGGCGGGACTGGCGCTTTATCTTGCCGCAGATGTCTCCAGGTACATGACCGGTCAGGTGATTGCCCTGGATGGTGGACGCCATCTCGGTAGCCGCCAGTAGTTGCGGCGAAGGCCGTCGCAACGGGGCCAAACGGGTATCGGTGGGCTGAGGCTGTTGATACACTGGAATACCACAATAGACGAGCTAAGAGTTTTTACGCAATGACCTCTCTTCATCAGGCGATGTTGCGCGTTACCGTTCTCTGCGTCGCTTTTGGCAGTGGATTCTGCATTATGACCATCGAATTGCTGGGGGGCAGGATTCTCTCACCGTATTTTGGCAGCAGCGTCTATGTCTGGGGCAGCATCATCACGGTATTCATGTTGTCGCTGTCCTTCGGCTACCTGTTCGGAGGCCGACTATCGATGCGCAATCCGAATCCGGTAACCTACGCGGTGTTCTTCGTATCCGCGGCCTTACTGGTTCTTCCCCTAATCCTGTTTGCTGAACAGATCATGGAGCAGGTGTTTCTGTTGATCGAAGATCCAAGATACGGCTCTTTGCTGGCCTCCTTATTACTATTCTTCGTACCAACGGTGATACTGGGTATGATTTCACCCTATTCGATCAGGCTACTGGTTCAGAACGAGGAACACAGCGGACACGTCGCTGGCCAGCTCTATTTTGTTTCCACCCTCGGCAGTGCACTCGGAACCCTGGGGACCTCGTTTTATTTTGTCCTGTGGTTCGAAGTAAATGCGATACTCTGGGGTGTGGTAGCGACGCTTATTGCAGCAGGGGTGACAGTGCTGGGGGTATACTACCTACCACAAAGAGCTACGGCAGGAGTGCAACAATATGAGAGCTAGCGAGCATTACGATCGCGCTTTGCGTCGAGCGATTATTGTCGTGGCAATACTGGTCACGGTGCTGTTGATTCCCATACTTTTCTCGGCGTCTGTGAATGCCGACGTGATACACGAAGAGCGCTCTTTGTATCGCGATATTACTGTGGTCCAGAATGGTCCGCGGCGCTGTCTTATTTTCAATTTTCACATTGGCGATCGAAATCAGACCTGCGTGGACGTTAATGAACCCGAGAAGCTGGTGTTTTCATACACTCGTATGAGCTTTGCCGGTTTACTCGTTAATCCGGAGCCCCAGAGTATCCTGGTTGCAGGACTTGGCGGTGGCAGCATTCCGCTGACGCTGGCCGACCTTTTCCCGAATGCCACGATTGACATCGTCGAAATCGACCAGGCGGTATTTAACGTTGCAAAGGATTATTTTTTCTTCGCAGAAAGCGAGAAGATGAATGTTACCGTTGCAGATGCAAGAGTATTCGTCAAACGGGCGGGCATTCAGAATAGACAATACGACTACATTGTGCTGGATGCGTTTACCGGCGACTACATACCCGAGCATCTGCTGACCAGGGAATTTCTGCAGGAAGTGCAGGACATCCTTGCTCCCGACGGTGTGCTGGTTGCTAACACATTTTCGACCAGCCGGTTCTATGACCACGAATCAGTGACATACCAGGACGTATTTGGAGAATTCTTCAATTTCAAATTACCGTATTCGGGAAATCGGATAATCATTACCGGGCGGCAACCTCTGCCGGAGCGTGGTGAATTGATTTCCCGTGCGCAGGGACTGGGTGAGCGTCTGAAAAAGTACGACGTTCCGATTATCGAGTATCCGGCGCGGATGTCGGCCGCGGTAGACTGGGACATGAGTCGGCGCGTCCTAACCGATCAATTTTCGCCAGCAAACCTGTTGCGCGACAATTAGGATTCCCTGCTTTTACTTCCTGTCAGTCCTATTACAACTTCCTGGTATAGCGAGCCAATAGACTGGAGGTGTCCCAGCGACCGCCGCCCATCTGCTGAATTTCTTCATAGAAGCTGTCAACCAGTCTGGCGACTGGGAGCTCCACTCCGTTTTTGGCAGCCTCGGCAAAAGCTATCCCCAGATCCTTTCGCATCCAATCGACGGCGAATCCGAAGGCATACTCGTCGCTCAACATGGTTTTGTATCGATTCTCCATTTGCCACGATCCGGCAGCCCCCTTGGAAATAGTTTCAATTACCGCTTCTCCATCAAGTCCGGCGCTGACTGCAAAGTTCAATCCCTCTGCCAGTCCCTCGACTATCCCGGCAATACAAATCTGGTTGACCATCTTGGCAAGCTGTCCGCTGCCTGCAGGTCCCAATAGTTTGGTGAACCGGGCGTAATGATCCAGCACCGGAGCGACCTGCTCGTAATCACGCTGTTCTCCCCCGATCATAATGGTCAGCACTCCATTTTCAGCTCCGGCCTGTCCACCGGATACTGGAGCATCGAGAAATCTCTTACCCCCGGCTGCGGCTGCATCATTCAGCTCCCGCGCCAGCGCTGCTGAAGCGGTAGTGTGATCAACCAGTATTCCTCCTGCAGGCAGACCCGCCAGCACGCCCCTGTCGCCCATTACTACTGAGCGTACGTCGTCGTCATTGCCCACGCAAACCATGGCAACATCACACCCCGCAGCGGCCCCGGCAGGGGTTTCCGCAGATCGCCCGCCGAACTGCTCACACCATTGGCTAGCTTTGCTGGCAGTGCGATTAAATACGCACACGTCTATGCCCGCTTTTTGCAAATGACCTGCCATGGGATAGCCCATGACGCCCAATCCGATAAATGCCACTTTCATTACTGGTTGCCTCAGTTGACGATCAAGTTGATTAATATTTACACCTGTCTGTTCGGGATTTTGCTTGCTAAAGCATTGCGGCCAGGCGCATACCCTGATCAATTGCGCGTTTGGCATCCAACTCGAGAGCCTCATCGGCTCCCCCTATAAGACGATAAGGCACTTCAAGGTCTGGACACAATTCCCGCCGCGGTTCTTGCCCGGCGCAAATTACCACGGAATCCACCGGTAATAATTCCTCTTTGCCATTGATCAGCAGGTGTAACCCCTGATCATCAATCTTCTTGTAGTCACAGCCGGGAATCATTTTGACACCGCGGTGCTTCAGTTCGGAACGATGGATCCAGCCGGTGGTTTTTCCAAGTCCCGCACCGACCTTGGATTGTTTCCTTTGCAGCAGGAATATCTGTCGCGGCGATGGCGGGTGCTGTTGGCTGATTCCTTCTATACCACCGCGCGCGTCAAGTTGAGGGTCAATTCCCCATTGTTGCAGAAATGCCTGTATGTTCTGGCTGCTACTCTGTCCGGAGGTGGAAAGTAGCTCGGCGACATCAAAGCCGATTCCGCCGGCACCGATGATGGCGACCGACCCTCCTATCACAACATTGCCGCGAATCACGTCAATATAGCTGGATACCTTGGAATGATCTATTCCTTCGATTTGAGGGACACGCGGCACTATGCCGGTAGCCAGAATGACCTGGTCGAAATTTCCTCTATTCAGTTGCGCAGCGCTCACCCGGGAGCCGAGTTGTTGATTAACACCAAGCAACTCCAGTTGCCTCGAAAAGTAGCGGATTGTCTCCTGAAATTCTTCTTTGCCGGGAATCCGTTTTGCCAGGTTGAACTGACCGCCAATTTCGCTCTCGGCATCAAACAGTGTGACGTTGTGACCTCGCTGCGCGGCGGTTACCGCTGCTGCGAGACCTGCCGGTCCGGCGCCGACAACGGCCAATCGCCTGGCAGCACGAGATGGCTTGATTTCCAGCTCTGTCTCGTGGCACGCTCGTGGATTGACCAGACAGCTGGTTAGTTCACCGCTGAAAATATGATCCAGACAGGCCTGGTTACATGCGATGCAGGTATTTATCTCATCGGCCCGACCAGTCTCGGCTTTTTGCACAAACTCCGCATCCGCCAGAAAGGGTCGCGCCATTGAAACCATGTCCGCATCCCCGCGTGCCAGCACGGCCTCGGCGACCTCGGGAGTGTTGATGCGGTTTGATGTCACCACGGGGGCATTAATTCCTGCCTTAAACTTCGCGGTAACCCAGGTAAAGGCTGCCCTTGGCACCTTGGTCGCGATCGTCGGGATGGAGGCCTCGTGCCAGCCAATTCCGGTATTGATTAATGTGACGCCGGCATTGACCAGTTCCCTGCCCAACAGCAGGATTTCATCGAATGAGCTGCCTCCTTCTACCAGGTCGAGCATCGATAACCTGAAGATGATGATGAATTGCGGGCCTACCCTGGCGCGCACCGCCCGCACAATCTCCAGAGGCAGACGAATTCTGTTCTGGTAGCTCCCACCCCAGCTATCATCGCGCTTGTTGGTGCGCTGGGCGATGAACTCGTTGAGCAGGTAACCCTCGGACCCCATAATTTCCACGCCGTCGTAACCGGCCTGTTGGGAGAATCCGGCGAATTCCACAAAGTCGTTAATTTGCTGCTGGATCTGCGCTTCACTGGCTGCCACCGGGACTGTGGGATTGATTGGCGCCTGAATAGCGGAA
Source organism: Pseudomonadales bacterium (assembly GCA_038134485.1). Taxonomy (GTDB): domain Bacteria; phylum Pseudomonadota; class Gammaproteobacteria; order Pseudomonadales; family Pseudohongiellaceae; genus NORP240. Next base: position 39,642 of record JAYPVG010000004.1, on the reverse strand, counting down.
GGCGCGATTGCTCTGCCAACCTTGGAATAGCGCCCAGTGTGCAATATCTGCAGGCAAATCTTGCTATCCCACCTGTGCACTGCTTCGGTTATCAATCTGTGTTTATCGATCTGTTGTGGATCCCGGAATAACGGTTGGACGCCTTCGGGCAGGCAGAATTCGTTTGGCATAAATCCGCCGGTAACAATAAGACCGACGCCACCACGAGCGCGCTCACCATAAAACGCGGCCATGCGCTGATGACTATCCGGGATATCCTCCAGCCCGGTATGCATGGAGCCCATCAGCACCCGATTCTTCAGGCGGGTGAATCCCAGGTCCAGTGGCTGCAGCAGATGTGGGTAGTGGGCGTTCGGTTCTCGACTATGCATTATGAAAAGTTGTTGCCTTGCGGTATATGGATGACCGCGCAGTAATCAATTCCTTTTGATAGGTGATCAGTGTAAAAAAACGCCGCGGAGCTTGTCGAAATCAAGGATTTCCAGCTCCCTGTTCCTGACCTTGATGGCGCCTTTTTTCTGCAGTCCGCTAAAGACTCGACTAACGGTTTCCAGGGTCAGTCCGAGATATTCACCGATATCACTCCGGGTCATGGGGAGTATGAACTTGTTTGCTGCCAGTGCAATCCGCGAGTACCGGGTCGAGAGGCTCAAGAGGAACGACGCAATTCGTTCCTCGGCGGTATAGCTGCTAAGCAGTGTGTGAATCTGTTGATCCTTGGCTATCTCATTACCCATGATGCTAAAAAAGTGATGCTGCAGGCTGGGTAGCTGATGGCTCAATTTTTCTAATTGCAAGAACGGTATTTCGCATACCGAAGCATGTTCCAGCGCGACTGAAGAATTTGCATAGGACTGGCTGGCAATGCCGTCCATGCCAATTATTTCGCCGGGCATATAAAACCCGGTGACCCGACCCTGTCCATCCGCTCCCAGCACGTAGGATTTGAAGCTGCCAGAACGAACGGCATAAACGGATTTGAACAAATCATTTTGTCTGTACAGGTGGTCGCCCTTACCGAGCGGACGATTGCGTTGCACGATCTCATCCAGTTGATGGATTTCGGCTTTATTCAGGGCGATAGGCAGGCAAAGGTCGTTAAGCCGGCAACTCGCGCAGGAGATACCGCTACTGTGAGGACAGGATCTTGCCCTGGACGTGGCGCCAATCAGGTTGGAATCATTTTTTGATACCCCAGAAGTGTCTGATACGCTCAAGTCGGCGTTTTCATTCTCCCTGGACATGAGTGTTCCTTGATTGGTTACCAGCATATCATGGTGCCATCAAAATGCTGGCGAAACAACGGAATTCACACGCCTTTCATGGCAGACAGGCCTTAGATATGGGCTTTCAAACGATTCTTTCTGACCAGAGACTGGCCGAAATTTGATCCAGTTGGAATTGGGAAGCGATTCTCCTTGCAGTGGTTCATTGCAGGCGGCATATTGTTTGTGCACATGTCATTGGCACGACAATCGGTAAGAAAATTACTATACACATAACCGGAGAGTCCTTCATGTTTGAATTGAACAAGATTCTGGTCATTATTGAATCAGGTGTCGAAAAACAACCGGCCCTGGAGCGAGCAAGGCAGTTGGCGAAGTGCTCGGAGGCGGAACTGGAATTATTCATTGCCGAGCATAGCACCTATCTGGAAGACGGCTTCTATTTCGAACCCGTCCGGGCACGGGAACTGCGGCGCGAACATGGCGAGAAAAACCTGGCTGTCCTTGAAGAGATGGCACAGCCGTTAAGAGAAAACGGGCTGGAAGTTTCTTGCGCAACTGCCTGGGGCAATCCTCCCTATGAAGAAATCATCCGTCGGGTTGATGAGTTGAAACCAGACCTTGTAATAAAGAGTACCCGTCACCACGAGCGCCTTGCCAGGCTGGTTCTTGGGAATGAAGACTGGGAGCTTATTCGCTATTGTCCCGCGCCGTTATTGCTGGCAAAGGATCAGGATTGGGATTTTCATCCCAGATTTATAGCAGCTGTGGATCCGGAGCATTCCCACGATAAACCGGCGTCGCTAGATCACAAGCTTATTCAAGTGGCAGGGTACATGGCTGCGGTGTCCGACGGTTTGGTACACCTGTACCACTCCACTCATCTGCCACCACTGGCGGGTATGTACCCGATCGAAAGCGATTATCAAGTCGACAGTGCAAAGATAAGAGACCTTGGTGCGCAGTATGATATCGCGCAAGCCCAGTGCCATGTTAGTGATGCAGATATCAGTACCTCGCTATCTGAATTGACTGCAGACTTGCGGGCGAGTGCAGTAGTTATGGGAGCGGTGTCGAGATCCAGGCTCGATCGCATGCTGATCGGCAACACCGCCGAGAGACTACTCGATAGGCTGGAGTGTGACGTGCTGGTGGTCAAACCGGACGCGGCCAATTCGCACGACAAAATATTGCTCTAGCCTCTCCGGGCGCGATGGGATGCCGGAGCCGGTTTGAGTCAGGACTTCCTGTTTCTCGGAAGAGTGCTCAGTCTTTTCCTACCAGCACCGTCAGCACATCACAACAGGCGCCATGTAGCACTTTATTGGCAGTCGAGCCGAGCAAAACTTTCCATCCTGAATGCCCGTGGCTTCCGATTACTATGGCGTCTGTTTCGGCTTCTGAAGCCAGGGTTCTGATCTCTATTGCAGGCGATCCCAGTAGGGTGTGCTGCTGGTTCCCGCTGATGCCGCTTCTTTCGCCAATTTCGGCCAAATTACCGGCTGCCAGAGACAGCGCTTCCTGCTGGAGCTCATTGATATTGAGCGCGTAAGCATCCATGCTATAGGCGGCTGCAATAGGTTCAACCACATGTACAAGATGAAGCTTGCCGGCATCACCGCCTGCCAGTTTGAGCGCGGCGTTTATTACCGTTTGCGAATCTTCGGATAAATCTATAGCGACTAATATTTTGTTGTAAACGCTCATAGTGATTCTCTCTTTCACTTACAGATTTTTCGAGCAATTAATGAGCAATCTCGTCGAATGACATCTACTCATCGGGCGCGAACTCGCGCTCGGTATATTGAACATCTCATGTTCGATGACAGAATTGACCTATGTCAAGAGTCAGGCGGAAAAGTCGTGCAAACGGCTCGCTACAGGTAGGGGGAGAAAAGCCACGCGAGGGCGTTTCTCACCCGGGATGGCATTGAGGCTGAATCAAGCTGCGACTGGTCAAGGCGTTTGGCGTTGTGTATTTTTTTGTTGATATAGACCGCGAGTTGATTGTTCAGATCTCGGTCGAAAATTTCTACTCCCAGCTCAAAGTTTAACCGCAGGCTACGGGCATCAAGATTGGCAGAGCCTATCAGTGAATATTCATCGTCTATTATCAATGCTTTGGTATGAACAAAAGGCGGAGGCTGAAAATAGATAGCGATATCCTTTTCCAGATAATAAGGAAGGATATTTTGATTGGCCCAGTGAACCAGGAGGATATTGTTTTTAGCAGGTAAAACCAGCCTTACATCTACGCCCCTCAGTCTGGCACCCACCAGTGCCGCCGCTATATCCGGCCCCGGAAGAAAATAGGGGGTCATAATCCAGACCCGTTGTCTGGCAGTCGAAATTATGCCTACGAGCAGGTCATTCAGTCTATCCAGGTATTCATTAGGGCCATCAAGTACAAGGCGGGTCCAGATCCTGGATCGCGTGGGATTTGGGTTAATCGGATTGAATACCTGCGGGTCTTTCTTGCCATGGGCATGATACCAGTCGCGTAAAAATGCCCGTTCCAATTCATCGACAATTTTGCCGGTAAACTTGAAATGCAGATCTTCGACACGGCCTTGGTCGCTCTGGCGTTCTGCCAGCTGTCTGGCGCCGATGTTTTGGCCGCCGGTGAAGGCGACTGTTCCGTCTACCACCAGGATCTTGCGATGGTTGCGCATGTTAATATGCAGGGCTGGAGGAAACAGGGTAATGGGATTGAAGCGCGCAAAATTCAGGCCGTGACGCGCCAGTTTCCCTCCAATGCGTGGTCGCGGAAGGCACATAAATTCCCCCAGTGCGTCAATGATTATTCGCACACTGACGCCTCTGTCCCGTGCAGCGCAAAGTGCCTGCACAACCTGATCGCCGACATGGTCATTGTCGAAGATGTAACTGGACAGGTGGATTTTATCCTGTGCCCCGGCGATCGCATCAAGCATTTCCGGATAGAACTGTTCGCCGTTCTCCAGCATGCTCCCCGAATTGGCGGCCCTTAAACCCTTGCCAGTAACCCGTTCGCCGACCGTGGACAGGGGGCGCAGGTCTGCATCTTCCGGGTCGAGTATGCTGGGAGATTGATCAATTTCAAGACGTGTGAAAAAAGCCTTGTTTGCCCTCTGGTGAATCCTGTTGATACCAAAAATCAGGTACACCAGTGGGCCTGCGATTGGCAGTATCAGGCAGAACCCTATCCACCCGAAAGCGGCTTTGGAGTCGCGTTTGGTCAACAGGGCATGGAGGGCTGCCAGCACACCGCTGCCTATTATAAGAGCCGACAGGAGAATTGTGTTGTTCAAGGTTTCCTCGCTCTAGCTGCCAGCAATCGAAGGATGCTGGGCACGCAGGCTCAGGCTCGCCATGACTGCACAATGATCCGATATCCTGCGCCACTCAGGACTGTTCATGATAGAACAGGAACGTACTTGAAAGCCACGCAGGTAAATTCTGTCCATTGGTAGTATTGGACGAAAAGAAGGAAAAGTGTTCGCAACTTTATTGTTCAGTTTCTGATGGGCGTCATGCAGGCGCAGCTCGCGCACCAGTCTATTGTGCAGTGTTTTACGCCAGTCATTAAAATCTCCGGCTATAATCATGGGAGCATCGGCGGGAATATTTCCAACGACATATTCGATCAGCTTTCTGACCTGCAGGCGTCTTTCTTTTTCAAATAATCCGAAATGTACGCAAAGCAGGTGCAAATTGTTTGCGGTCACGCCGTGCAATATACCGCGTTGAGATACAGTCATCAGAGACACATCAAGATTGTGCCATGACTTGAATGGGACCTCTGATAAGATCGCGTTACCGTGGTGGCCATGCTGATAAATGGCGTTTTTGCCGTATGCGTGATGAGACCATACCGAGTCAGCGAGGAACTCCAGTTGGTTGCCTTGTGGCCAGCCGGGAATCTTGCGTGCAAAGAGTTGATGTTCGCCGACTACCTCCTGGAGAAAAACTATGCTCGCCTTGCTGTCTCGCAGACAATTGCGTATGTTTTCGAGAGTAAATCGTCGCTGACCGGCTGAGAAGCCCTTATGGATATTGAGAGTAAGTACCTTGAGATCGATAGATTTCATGTGACCCGGATAGCGAATAAAGCTCGTGTCGGATTGAACCATGCCGGAACCTATAATAGGTGTTTGTAAATGATTAGCAAAGCCGCAGAAAGAGAGATTTGTTTAAGCGCGCAAGCGCGGTAAAAAAGATTCGATATTTCGGTAACGGGTCAGGTACATTGCATTAAATTGAATCTATAAGTCTGAATAGGGGAAACACGTATGCAGTCATATAGAAAAATTCTGGTGGTCCTCGACGGTTACGAGGAGCCGGCCGGAGATGAACTTCCGGTTGAAGTCGGCAAAGCATTGCGATTAGCGGGCGACATGCAGGGCGCAGAAATAGTTCTTCTGATCTGTGGTTATGAAAAATTTCTCCATGACAGTTACTACAGTTTTGGCGATGAGCTACAGGTGCTGCGGGAGGAGCACTGTAAACGACTCGAACAAAAATTATCGACAGTGGTGAAACGGTTGCAGTCACTGGGTTGCAAGGCGCGCTCAGAACTTGTTTGGGGCCATCCTCGCTACGAACAAATTGTTAGCAAGGCGCACGAATACTCCGTCGATCTGGTGATTCAGCGCACACGATCTTACTCCAGGCTGGCAAGAACTTTTTTGTCCAACGACAGCTGGCAGTTGGTGCGCTTTTGCCCTAGTCCACTGCTACTGGTCAAGGACCGCCCCTGGAAGCAGGCGTCTGTCATAATAGCTGGAGTAGATCCTGTTCACAGTCATCACAAGCCCCTAAATCTTGACGGCAATATTATCGACTCCGCCTCGAGTCTGGGTGCTCAGCTCGGTGGCGAAGTCCACGTTCTGCATGCCTATCAGGAACCCGGCCAACTCTTTGCGCTGCCGGGCAGGATACTGCAGGCACACAGTCAGGCCTTTGAGGGATTGCTGGCGAGTTATGATCTGCCTTCTGAAAACTGCCATCTGGTGGATGAATCTCCGGTGCTCGCATTGCAAAGCTACGAGAACCGACTTGGCAGCGATATTATCGTCATGGGAGCCCTCTCTCGCTCAAGACTTTCCGATGCGCTTATCGGAAACACGGCCGAAAAAGTTCTCGACTATCTTGAATCTGATGTCCTGATAATAAAGCCTCAGGCCGTTTCTCACTGAGTCCCGCGAGGGCTGGGACAATGCGTGTGCTGTTAATACAGGATGGCTCAAGCAGAAATTGCAGAAAGAGCCGATCCGGCAAGCAATTCGTTCTGGCTCGATTGTCGAACAGACGCAAGTCTATAGTCCGGTACCGCAGCGTTTGCAGTAACGCGCATCCTCCTCATGTCTTGCCAGATTGCAATTATTGCATAGCCTGGACGCGCTTGTGCTGTTTGCGCTTTGGCGCTGAATTTCGTTCATGATCTCTACTCCCACGATGCCAGTTGGGACTGCAATGATTGCGTAACCGCAAATCATGGTTACTGCGGCCAGTAACTGGCCCAGACTTGTCTGGGGAGAGATATCGCCATATCCCACAGTGGTTACCGTAACTATGGCCCAGTACATACTTCTTGGTATGCTGGAAAAACCGTTTTGCGGACCTTCAATGATGAACATCAGAGTGCCGAATATTACGATCAGGGTCAGGACACAGAACAAGAAGACAAATATTTTTCTGCGTGATTGCACCAATGCCCTGAAGAGAATATTCGCTTCACCAATGTAGCGAAATAGTTTGAGTACTCGGAATATGCGCAGGACTCGCAGAATCCTCACCACTGTCAGGTACGCAGACTGAGGGAAAAGAAATGCAATATAAGTGGGTAGAATAGACAACAGGTCAATCATTCCATAGAAACTGAATATATAACCTCGAGGATGAGGTGAAGAGTAAATTCGAAGGATATATTCAATCGTAAATACGATAGTAAAAAACCATTCAAGCGAGTACAGCAAATCACCGTACTGTTGGTGATAAACTCCTACAGAATCAAACAGGACAGCGATGACGCTAATCACAATCATAAAGATCAGCGCCAGGTCAAATAGCTTGCCCGCTCGAGATTCATAGCCGAAGATTACTTCGTAGATAGCGTTCTTAAGTTTGTTTTTGGCGAGCGGATGTATGCTCATGAAGTCCCATATTTTCCAGTTCGAAATAGTTTGCTTACTGACTCTTCATCGAAATTGCCGATTTTTCAATCTCAATCAGGCTTGATAATCAGCACATCGCAAGGGCAGCCATCAAGAATTTTCTCAGCTGTGTTACCAACGATAGCTCGTTCAAGTATGTTTCGGGAAAGTGCGCCGATAATGAGAATATTGGCGTTAGTCTTGTCCAGATAATGTATCAGCGACGGGACCAGATCGCCGCGGGTAATCTCCACATTTTCTGACTCAACATTATGGCCAGCTAATAACTCGTTGAGTTCCGCCTCATGTCGTTCCTTTAATTCTCGTAATTGGTCGATAGTTTCAGCTGCGGTGGGGAACATAGTACTCGAGAAGGGGAAATAGCAATGAAAGACTTTGGGCGTCTGATTGAACGCCCTGGCAACGGCTTCGGCGGTCTCGATCAGCTTATGATCGAGTTTCGATTGAGCCGCCTTGGCGTGCAGAGGATCCACCGAAGCCACTGCGCTGCCCTCCTCAAACCAGCTGCGGGGCTTAACCAGTAGCAGAGGCTTTGGGCATTTACGGATCAGTCGCCAGTCCGTATTGGTGATTACTGTTTTTCTCAGTAAGCTATGGTGGTGGGTGCTTTTCAGCACCAGGTCCGGCGCGTATTCCCTGATCTCAGACAGTATGGCTTCAGCGAGGTTGTGCTCCTCGGTAAAGGTTGACGTGGCGCTTACGCCCATAGCAGAAAATTCTTCTACGAGCTCGTGCAGTATTTTCCGGTAATGCTCGACAAAAAGTAGTCTCTGCTTTTCGAGAAAATGGCCATCCATTCCTTCGTAGGCATAAGAGTGCTGGGTCAGAGTATTGGAGGTATTGATAAAGAATCGAACAGAGGCTTTGTTATATCGCAGTATTCCCTTTGCGCGCTCAATTACAAAGTCGTGCTCCACGGTTGGATCGACTACAACGAGAATGCTGTCAATGGTCGCCATGAATTTATCCTTGTTTGTTTCTTTCGTGAGGCACCGTTGATGCCAGCATTGCCTGCCCACGGATTTGGCGGTGCTATGCTGTTTATCGTATAACCGAGCAATAAGACCGGGGCCTATCCTGATAGGTGTCGATAGTACCAGCCACGAGTGGCAGGTGTATATTGATCACTCAATGCTGATGTTGAGCACGTCCGTTTCAGCGTCATGTTGCCCGCGTTTGGGAATGATAAGGGTGAGTAGACCCTCCGTGAAACTGGCTTCAATGTCTTCCTGTTTCACGCCTTCGTGCACAGTGAAGCTGCGGGTGAATGTGCCGCTGCTGCGTTCCCGTCGGATCAACTTGCCTTTTTTCTTCTTACTTGTGTCGGTTTCCCGGCTTGCTGTGATGGTCAAGGTGTCATTTCGGAAGGTCACGGAGATGTCTTCTTTACTAAAGCCTGGCAGTTCTGCGGTGATTTCGTAGCCATGGTCATCCTCGTTGATGTCCACGCGCATGGCTTTGCCCATAAGACTCGGAAAGCCAGGAAAAACGTTGTCGAACAGTGAATCAATATCATTATGTTGATTTCGGGGGATCAGATTCATTTTCATGCCTCCAGTTTTAACCACTGTTATAGGTAGCGCTCGGACCGGATTCTTGCTTGCGCGTTTCATCCTGCGGGTCGCTATCCATGGACCGAGGGCTGACCAGTTGTCAGTCAAGCGCCGGATTATTTTTTTCCGTGGCGCATAAGGACTTCTTGATCTAAATCAAGAATGTCGACTCCGGCCGTGAATATCCCATGATCCGAAATTGCTCGCGTGGGATTTGCGGTGCTATAAAAAACCTGCTGGAATGACAGCCTGAACATAGGGAGCAAAATCTAGTGAATGGTAATCTTGGACAATCTATGCAACGAGTCCTTGCTCTGGTCACCCTCGCGTCAATGATGACGCTTGTAACTTGCTCGCAACCGGCAAACTCTCCGGTCCAGGACCCGCGCATAAACGTGCCATTTGTACCCGATATCAGCGTTAATGAAATTATGGTTGGGCAGATTGATCATGCGGCTCACGAGATATTAAGCCTGACTCTCCTGGACGATCAGGGCCTGACGATCGGTGCCTGGCAAGAGCTGGAACATAATGCGATTCAGCTGTTGTCGAGTACATCGGCCATCACCATGGGAGGGACCGGGGTAAACGATTCACTCTGGGTGGCACAACCCGGATGGCGGGAATTTACCGGACAGATGAACGGGGCTGCAAGAAGCGCTCTGCAGGCGACCAGGGTTCAGGATCTGCCTGCATTGTTGGATGCGGCCGACGCATTGCGAAGCAGCTGTGACAACTGCCATGAGCAGTACAAACCGGAGATTCCGACAGAGGGATTCTACCGGCTGCACTGAGGTGCACTCGGCCGGCGTCAGGATCAGGAGATGTCTCTAATCATGTTTCGCGCGATAATCAGCTGCTGAATCTGACTCGTTCCTTCATAAAGCCGAAACAGGCGCACGTCGCGGTAGAATCGTTCCACTGCGTAGTCACTGATATAGCCGGCGCCGCCGTGGATCTGTACGGCCCGATCCGCAACTCGTCCGACCATTTCCGTGGCAAAGAGTTTACATGCGGAGGACTCCGTGCTCACGTTGTCGCCCCGGTCTCTGGCACGAGCGGTTTCCAGCACCATGCAGCGAGCGGCGTAGGCTTCTGTCCTGGAATCTGCCAGCATGGCCTGAATTAGCTGATGTTCGGCGATCGGTGTGCCAAACTGTTTGCGGGTGACCGCGTAATTAAGGGCATCATCTATCAATCGCTCGGCGACACCGACGGCAACTCCCGAAATATGAAGGCGGCCCCGGTCGAGTACTTTCATAGCGGTGATAAAGCCGCTGCCCTCCTCGCCGATCATGTTTTCCGCGGGTACGGCGCAATCTTCGAAGATAACGTCGCAGGTCAGTGAGCCAGCCTGCCCCATTTTCTTGTCGATTGCTCCGAGGATTAATCCTGGGGTTCCTTTCTCAACGATGAACGACGATATCCCGCGCGCACCTTTGATATCGGGATTGGTTCGCGCCATGACGTTAAAGGTATCGGCAACCGGACCATTGGTGATGTAGCGTTTGGTGCCATTGATGATGTAGTGGTCGCCTTCGAGTCGAGCCGTTGTTTTGAGCGATGCGGCATCCGAGCCCGCATCCGGCTCGGTAAGGCAGAAGCAGCCGATCCACTCTCCGCTGGCATAGCGCGGCAGATATTTCTGCTTTTGTTCGTCGGTTCCATTAAACACGACCGCAGCCGAGCCAATACCGTTATTTGTGCCCAGAATCGATCGAAATGCAGGCGAGGTGTGGCCCAACGCCATGGACACGTAGATTTCTTCCTCCATGGTGAGTCCTAAACCCCCGAATTCCTCAGGGATCGTCATACCAAATAGCCCGAGCGCCTTCATTTCGGCGATCAGGTGGTCAGGGACCCTGTTGCTATCTGCCACCTCCTCCTCTGCTGGAATCAGCCGCTCGCGAACGAATCGTTCGACGATGTCGACCAGCTGATCGAGAGTTTCCTGGTCTCTAATCATGAATTTTGTCTCCTGCCGGGAGCCCGTAAGCTAGCATACTGACGGTTGCGATGCGACTGGCCGGCTTGTCTGTGCACACGGCATGCTGCTTACTCGATATGGATTCAAGGAGACGTTACGGACCTGGGACCGGTTTCAGACCACCGCGGTCGGCTGAATTCCACCACGAGATGCCCTGTGCTAGAATGCTTGGCCCTGAAATGCTAGGCCTGATGGGGGAACAGTCTGGCTGGCGACCCGGGCCCTGGTTCCGGGAGCGTATGCCTTTTGTCTTGATCCTTGCTTCCCCGGTAAATGCTTGTCCTGGAACTAATGCACGAGAGAGATCAACGTCCGTGAGTGCCTTGAAGGAAGTCTTCATATATGACGGAGGACGCACCGCGTTCGGACGCCATGGTGGCGCTCTGGCGCCGATTCGACCTGATGACCTGCTGGCCCATTGCATAAAAGAAGTAGTGGCGCGAAATGCATTTGCGCCTGAAGCCTACGAGGACGTGGTGGCAGGCAATACTAATCAGGCCGGCGAGGATTGTCGCAATGTTGCCCGCTTTGCAGCATTGTTGGCCGGCTTGCCCACCTCGGTGGGAGGGCTGACGGTCAATCGCCTCTGCGCCTCGGGTCTTGCTGCGGTAATGGATGTCAGTCGGGCTATCCGGTGTGGAGAGGGTGATCTGTTCATCGCCGGTGGTGTGGAATCCATGAGCCGCGCGCCTTTGATCCTGTCAAAAGCTCACGCCGCCTATGATCGTGGACAACAAATCGCGGACAGCACTCTGGGTTCTCGGTTTGCCAATCCTGCCTTTGTCTCTGGTTTCGGCAACGATACTATGCCGCAGACGGCGGACAATATAGCCCGCGATCTGGAAATTTCCCGGGAGGACAGCGATACATTTGCCGCAGCATCCCAGGCCAGGTACGAAGCTGCGCGCGCCGAGGGGTTTTTTAAAAATGAAATCATTCCCATCAATGTGCCCCAGGGCCGAAAAAAGCCGCCAGTCACTGTCGATGCTGATGAGCATCCGCGGCCTGATACTGACCTTGCTGCCCTCGCACAGTTGCGTCCCCTGTTTGATGGAGGTGTTGTAACGGCGGGGAATGCATCGGGCATCAATGATGGAGCTGCGGCGTTGATTATCGGAGATCGCGAAATGGGCGAGAAATACGGCGTCAAACCGCGGGCCAGAATAGTCAGTGGTGCAGTGGCCGGAGTCGAACCGAGGGTCATGGGATTGGGGCCGGTATTTGCCGCGCGCAAAGCGTTAGAGCGGGCAGGAATAAGCCTGGTTGATCTGGATGTTATTGAAATCAACGAGGCGTTCGCCAGCCAGGTGCTGGGTTGTCTGAAGCTGCTTGAGGTCAGCTATGACGATACTCGAGTGAACCCGAATGGTGGCGCCATTGCCGTTGGGCATCCTTTGGGTGCCTCTGGAGCGCGTATCGCTCTGACCACGATGCGTCAGCTTGAACGCAGCGGTGGTCGGTACGGACTTGCAAGTCTGTGCATCGGCATTGGTCAGGGAGCCGCCGCAATTATTGAGCGACTGGATTAAACCTGCCGGCAGGATTGTCGGTAATCAAAAAATGATTCTGCGAGATGAAAGGAAATTCCAATGTCAAATGTAGTCAGCTACGAATTGTTCGAAAACATCGGTGTAATTACGGTTAACAGTCCACCGGTAAACGCTCTGTCCCACGCCGTCAGGGAAGGCATTCAAAATGCCTTGCTACAGGCTCAGGGCGATGAAAGCGATGCCATCATGCTGATTTGTGAAGGCCGCACATTCATAGCCGGCGCGGACATTACCGAGTTCGGTAAGCCACCCCAATCACCGTGGTTACCGGAAGTACTTTCCACCATTGAAAATTCGAAGAAACTGGTTGTGGCTGCTATTCACGGCACGGCGCTGGGAGGTGGTTTTGAAACGGCATTGGCCTGTCACTACCGCTGCGCATTGCCTTCCGCCAAGGTCGGCCTGCCCGAAGTGAAGCTGGGGCTATTGCCCGGCGCGGGCGGGACACAGCGAGTGCCCCGCATCGCTGGCGTGAAGGCGGCACTGGACATTATGACCAGCGGTAATCCCGTACCCGCGCCTCTGGCGAGCCAAATGGGCCTGGTCGATGAAATAATCGAAGATGGCGACCTTAAATCCGGAGCCCTTTCCTACATCAGAGATCTGATTGATTCGGGAGCGCCGCTCAAGCGGGTCAGGGACATTAACATCGATCCTTCATCAATCGAACCGGGATTCTTTGAAAACTACCGCAAGGGGCTGGCTCGCAAAGCACGGGGCCAGATCGCACCTGACAGGATCGTTTCCTGTGTTGAAGCTGCCGTGCTGATGCCCATGGACAAGGGACTGGCGCGAGAACGAGAACTGTTCAGTGAACTGGTTCAGTCCACCGAATCAGCGGCCATGCGGCACATTTTCTTCGCCGAACGGGAAGCGGCAAAGATTCTCGATGTTCCCGCAGATACTCCGGTTCGGGATATCAAAAAGGTGGCTATTATCGGTGGCGGGACCATGGGTGGCGGCATCGCCATGTGCTTCGCGAATGTGGGAATCCCGGTTACCTTGCTTGAGATCAATGACGAGGCATTGCAGCGCGGTCTGGGCATTATCAGGAAGAACTACAGCATTACGGTAAAGAAGGGCAAGATGACGGAATCTCAGGTGGAAGACCGTCTTGGATTGATCACTGGCACGATGCGCTATGAAGACCTCGGCGACGTGGATCTGGTGATCGAGGCTGTGTTCGAAAACCCGGATATCAAGAAAGAAGTATTTGCCAAGCTCGACGCGGTCTGTAAGCCTGGCTGCATCCTGGCTTCAAACACCTCTTACCAGGATGTCGATGACATCGCCACTGCCACCGGACGACCTGAGGACGTGTGCGGCATGCACTTTTTCAGTCCGGCCAATGTAATGAAATTGCTGGAAGTAGTGCGCGGTGAAAAAACATCCAAGGACGTGTTGGCGACCGTCATGAAGCTGGGCAAGAAGATCGACAAGGTCTGCGTATTGTCCAAGGTCTGCTACGGGTTTATCGGCAACCGCATGTTGTCTGGTTATGGTCGGGAAGCGCAGATGCTGTTAATGGATGGCTGCACCCCCGCCCAGGTTGACAGTGCACTGGAAAACTTTGGTATGGCAATGGGCGTTATCGCGATGAGCGACCTGGCTGGTCTCGACGTTGGCTACAAGGCCAGAAAGGCCCGCAATGATCTGCCAGCAGACCAAAAGGGCTATATCGTTGCCGACACCCTGGTCGAAATGGGAAGGCTTGGACAGAAATCCGGCGCCGGTTTTTACAAGTACGATCCGGAAACTCGCGCTCGAACCTCAGATCCGGAAGTAGAATCTCTGATTCGGGACAAGGCGATTGAGCTTGCTATTGAACAGCAGGAATTCAGCGATGAAGAGATCCTGCAGCGTTGTTTCTACCCGCTAATTAACGAGGGCGCCCTGATCCTTGAAGAAGGCATCGCCCAGCGACCCAGCGATATCGATGTGGTGTACGTTTTTGGGTACGCCTTCCCGGTTGCCAAGGGAGGACCGATGTTCTGGGCCGATCAGATTGGTCTTAAAAACATCTATGACAGGATCTGCGAATTCCGCGATCGCTACGGTGAGCAATACTGGAAGCCGGCGCCGTTGCTGGAAAAACTGGCCGGTGAAGGCAAGACGTTTGCGGAGTGGTCACGGGAAAATAATTAAGGGTTTGGAGAGACGCGCATGATTTCTTACGAAACCACCGACCCGGGCGCACCGTTGGCACGCGTTGAGCGGCCTACTCCGGAGCCAACTGACACGCAGGTGCTTCTGAAAATGGTGGCCTGCGGAGTTTGTCATTCGGACATCCACCTGCATGATGGCGCCTTCGAGTTGGGCAACGGTAAACAACTGGATGTCGCGCAGCAGGGTCAGATCCTGGGCCACGAAATCTTTGGTGAGGTGGTGGCGGTAGGTCCGAATGCAAAGGGGGTCACGATCGGTGATCGCCGGGTTGTCTTCCCATGGATAGGCTGCGGCGAATGTGCCGCCTGTCAGCGTGGAGAAGAACAGCTTTGTACGCCAGGGCGGGCTTTGGGAATTGTCAGGCCGGGAGGTTTTGCCGATCACGTGCTGGTGCCCCACACTCGCTATCTGTTCGATAAAGGTGATGTGCCCGATTCTCTGGCAGCCACCTACGCCTGTAGCGGACTCACTGCCTACGGCGCTCTCAATAAAGTGGGTGAACTGGGTTCCCTGGACAGGGTGGTAATCATTGGCGCTGGTGGCGTCGGGATGATGGCTATTCAGATTGCTATCTCTGTATTTGGAATTAATCCCATTGTGGTGGATATTGATGAGAGCAAACTTGAGGCCGCTCGCCAATTGGGCGTCGAGGCAACCTATAATTCTGCCGATCCCCAGACCGCCAGAGACCTCCGCAAAGTTACCGGCGGGGCCTATGCGGCGATCGATTTTGTCGGTGCGGAAGCAAGCGTTGCTTACGGCCTTGGTTGTCTTCGAAAGGGCGGCAAGCTGATTATCGTGGGCCTTTACGGCGGCTCACTGACTATGCCGATTCCCTTCATCCCCATGAATGCGCGCATTATTCAAGGTAGCTACGTCGGTACTCTGCACGAAATGGGAGAATTAATGGCACTGGTGCGCGAGGGCAAGATCGCCCCGATCGAGATCCACGAGCGCCCGTTGTCCGAGGCAACGGATGCACTGTCCGATCTCAAAGCGGGTAAAGTCAGGGGTCGGCAGGTGCTGATGAATAATTGATCGACCGTCATACCAGGCAACAAACGAGGAATCCAATAGTGAGTAATCTGGAAGCATTCAGAGCCGATGCACGCGCCTGGCTGGAGGAAAATTGCCCGCCGTCGATGCGTACCCCAATGGTTACTGACGAAATCGTCTGGGGTGGACGCAATGCCACCTTTAAAAACCCTGACAGCAGGCTCTGGTTGGAACGCATGGGAGAGAAAGGCTGGACCTGCCCAACCTGGCCCACCGAGTACGGTGGTGGCGGGCTCAGTAACGAAGAGAGTCTGATTCTGGCCGATGAGCTCAGGCGCATAAGTGCCCGTCCCGCGTTGAGCAGCTTTGGAATCAGTATGCTGGGGCCTGTGCTGCTGGAATACGGCACGCATGAACAGAAAATGGAACATATTCCAAAAATCGTGCGTGGAGAGATTCGCTGGTGTCAGGGTTATTCCGAGCCCGGAGCGGGCTCCGATCTTGCAAGCCTGCAGACAAAAGCAGTGCTGGATGGTGATAACTACACCATTAACGGATCCAAGGTCTGGACCAGCTATGCAAACCTCTCTGACTGGATATTTTGCCTGGTGAGAACTGACAGTGAGGTTCCCAAGCATTCGGGTATCAGTTTCATTCTGTTTGATATGGCCAGCAAAGGGATCAGCACCAAACCGATTCAGCTGATCAGCGGTGCTTCTCCTTTCTGCGAAACGTTCTTCGATGATGTCCAGGTGCCAGCGAGAAACCTGGTCGGTCGGCTCAACGACGGCTGGACAATTGCCAAGCGTCTCTTGCAGCACGAGCGCACCATGATCTCCAGCTTTGGCCTTGCCGGAGGAAATATCGATCGCGGTGCAAACAATATGACTCTTGATCAGGCGGCGAAACATTACCGCGGCGACACCGACCGTATCTCGGATCCGGTGCTGCGGGATCAGATTGCCAGCTTCATGATTGATACCGATGCTTTCGCACTGACATCGCGACGTTCTACCGAGGAGTCAAAGCAGAGTGAGGGGCCCAATGCCACCTCGTCGATGCTCAAATATTACGGTTGCGAACTCAACAAGCGCCGCTATGAGTTGATGCTCTCGGCCATGGGTAACAGGGCTCTGGGATGGGCTGGGGACGAATTTGACAGTGGTGAACTGGCAATAACCCGCGAATGGCTGCGGTCCAAGGCCAACTCCATCGAGGGAGGCACCGCCGAGGTGCAGCTCAATGTCATCGCCAAGCGCGTTCTGGGCTTGCCTGACTTGTTAAGTCTGGGCAGGAAATAGGAGTACCGCCATGTCCTTGATACTTAACGAAGATCAACGCATGCTGAAGGAGTCTGCCCTGAGCTTCTGTCGGGAAAATGTGCCCCTGAGTGTCTTGCGGCGTCTGCGCGATTCAGGCGACGAGCTTGGCTTCGATGCAGATATCTGGCGCCAGATTGTTGACCTTGGATGGACCGGGATGACCGTGCCCGAGGCCTACGGTGGATTTGATTTTGGCTTCGGCGGCCTGGGAATTGTGCTGGAGGCGAGTGGTCGCAGCCTGTTGAACTCGCCTCTGATTTCCACTGTATTGTTGTCAGTTACAGCGATCAATCTGGGAGGTAGTGAGCAACAGAAACAGGCGCATCTTCCGGCCGTGGTCGCTGGCGAAAGCGTGTTGGCCATGGCTGTTGACGAGAAACCGCACCACGATCCTGTCGATGTGCGGACTATGGCGACCGTCGACGGCGACAGTTACCTGTTAAGCGGCAGGAAGGTCATGGTACTGGATGGACACATTGCCGACTGGCTGATAGTCAGCGCCCGTACTTCGGGGAATGTGTCCGAGGAAAATGGAATCAGTCTGTTTGTGGTCGATGCGCGCGCCGACGGGATTTCCGTGGAGCGCACTCATATGGTTGACGGCCGCAATTCGGCCACCGTCATATTGGAAAACGTGCGAGTCGGTGCCGAGAGCCTGCTAGGAGACCGCGATCACGGCTATGTCTTGCTGGAACGTGTGCTCGACACGGGTCGAATTGGCCTGGCCGCAGAAATGCTCGGCAGCATGCAGGAAGTATTCGAGCGAATAATCGAGTACCTGAGACAAAGAGAGCAATTCGGTGTTCCTATCGGCGCATTTCAAGCACTGCAGCACCGGGCGGCGGAAATGTACTGCGAAATTGAATTATGCAAATCTGCGGTTGTGGCGGCGTTGAATGCACTGGACAGCGAGTCTACCGAGGTTCCAATGCTCGCCAGTCTGGCAAAAGCAAAGTGTTCGGAGGTGTTTTTCACCGTCAGTAATGAAGGAGTGCAGATGCATGGCGGTATAGGTATGACCGATGAATTCGACATTGGCTTTTTTCTGAAACGTGCCCGAGTAGCGCAGCATTTACTCGGTGATCAGGTTTACCATCGCGATCGCTATGCGAGTTGCAAAAACTTCTGATTTTTTCATCGATCCCGATCTTGCGAATCGACCTCTGATTCGCGAGACAGATAAACAAGAATCCGGCTGCAGCGGCCATTATGAAAATCTGGCACGCTGAACTACCGGGATGACCTGCTACGTAAAATAATTACCCAAGGTACAATTCTGCTATTTTGACGTGACTGACGAAGGCTGCTCCATGCCTCTATTGATTTTGGGAGCTCTGCTGGCAATCCTGATCTACGTGCCCTCACTCTGGGTGCGCCAGGTGATGTCTCGTTATGGCGGTGAAATCACCGGACTGCCCGGCACCGGCGGGGAACTGGCACGACACCTGATTGACCGCTTTAAATTGGAGGGTATCGGCGTGGAAGAAACTCTCCCGTTGCGAGATCATTTCGACCCCGATGCCAGAATGGTCCGACTGAGTCCTGATAATTTTAACGGCAAGTCTCTCACCGCTGTAGCTGTGGCGGCTCACGAGGTTGGCCATGCCATTCAGTTTCACCGGCAGGAAAAAATCTTCGAGTTACGCAAGCGTTACATCCCTCAAGCCAACACGTTGAACCGGGCGGGTATTGCCATCATGTGGTGTCTTCCGGTTGCAGGCCTGATACTGCGATCACCCTTTGCGATCGGTGCAATTATCAGCGTGAGTCTGCTGTTACAACTCGCTGGCGCGCTCACTTACCTGATCGTATTGCCAGAGGAATGGGACGCCAGTTTTAACAAGGCGCTGCCGATACTTAGCCAGGGGAATTACGTGGACAGGCAGGATTTACCCAAGGTTAGAAAAGTTCTGCTCGCCGCGGCAATGACCTATTTTGCCGGTGCTCTCGCGAATGTATTAAACATAGCCCGCTGGATGCTGATACTGCGGCGCTGAGTGGACAGAAACAAAGCCATTACGAAGGAACAGTGATGACTGAGCTGGAATTCGAAAGCGTAATATCCGACTTTATGGCTACCCGGGTCAGCTCCGATCCGGCCCATGACGTTCTGCACTTGCGCCGGGTAGTAAGCCTCGCAAAAGCGCTGGCTGAAAGCGAAAACGCAGATTTGATGGTGGTCCTGCCAGCGGCCTGGTTGCATGATTGTGTCACTCTGCCGAAAGATTCTCCTGATAAACGTAGAGCCTCTACCCTGGCTGCTGACGAGGCTGTCAGGTTTTTGAGGTCCATCCGCTATCCTAATAAGCATCTCGATGCGGTGTATCATGCGATTCAGGCCCACAGTTACAGCGCCAATATTAGCCCCGAAACCCTCGAGGCCTGCGTGGTACAGGATGCCGATAGACTGGATGCGCTGGGTGCGATAGGCATCGCCCGTTGCATGCTCGTGGGGGGAGCCCTGCACAAACCGCTTTACAGCGAGGAAGATCCATTTTGCGATCAACGACAGCCGGCTGATCGTGAGTTTGTGCTGGATCATTTCTATCAGAAACTGTTGCAATTGGCGGATGGGCTTCACACCGAGAGTGCCAGGGTCGAAGCCCAGCGTCGCCAGCAGTTGCTCCTGCATTTTCTCGATGAATTACGCCGGGAACTGGCTATCAGCCAATTGAGTGGCTGAAAGATTCAGCCGGTTCACCGATAGGGGTTCCGGCGGCCTCGCCCAGCTATTTAACATCGGGCTCAAGTAGTGTACAAAGGGTCGAATGGACGAATCTCTGAATGTATTTGATGAGCCTCTTGAGCCTTGCGGTACCGATCCGCTTACCGGTTTTTTTCGAGATAGCTGCTGCAACACTAGCGACGATGATGCGGGTTCGCACACAGTGTGTGTGAAGCTTACTCGCGAATTTCTTGAGTTCTCCAGGTTTCGTGGCAACGATTTGTCCACGCCCGCACCTCAATTTGGATTTCCCGGTCTCAATCCGGGAGATACCTGGTGCCTGTGCGCGGCTCGCTGGCTGGAGGCCTATGAGCACAGAATGGCGCCCAAGGTGTTCCTGATGCGGACCCACAAGAGAGCTCTCGAGATTGTTCCGCTTGAGAAGCTCAAGGAATTTGCCGCGGATTTGAATTGAGCTCTGAGGTTTTCACCGATCCAATGACGAATAAAAGTCGGCCTGAGCAGCTTCACCATTATCAAAATGCAATCTTTGATTCCTCGAAATGGGACAAGTTTGTACCCCGGGACGATGACATCATTATCACCACCTCCTATAAGGCAGGAACTACCTGGATGCAGGGAATCTGTGCAGCTCTGGTATTTCAGAAACCGAATCCACCGGTACCGCAGGATCTGCTAACGCCCTGGCTGGATGCCAATTTTGCGCCTGTTGAACTGGTGCTGCAGATGCTGGAGGGGCTGGAGAATCGACGCTATATCAAGACCCACTCGCCGCTTGACGGGATTCGCTTTTTTGAGCAAGCGAAGTATATCTTCGTGGGTCGCGATGGCAGGGACGTTTTTATGTCCATGTGGAACCACTGGCATAATATGCTGCCGTCAAGAATTGACGATTTGAACAATGCGCCTGGTCGCCAGGGACCGGCTTTCCATCAGGCGCCGGATGATATCGTGGCTGCCTTCGACGACTGGCTCGACCGGGGGAGTTTTCCCTGGGAGAGAGATGGCTATCCGTTCTGGTCCCACTTGCATCATGCCAGGAGCTGGCTGGATTTTCGCCACTTGCCGAATATCCTTTGTGTGCATTTTGAAGACTTGCTGAAGGACCTGAATGGCGAAATGCGGCGGATATCAGACTATCTCGATATACCGGTTAACGAGGAGGTCTGGCCATCACTGGTGCAGGGCGTTACATTTGAATCGATGAAGGCCAATGCGCATCAAATGGCGCCGGGTGGCACCCAGGATTCCTGGAGGGACACTGGCAATTTCTTTCACAAGGGTACCAACAAGCGCTGGCAAGGGGTGCTGACTGATGAGCAGTCGATAAAATATCAGGAACTTGCCAGGCATGATTTGGGGGACGAACTGGCCCATTGGCTCGAGTTTGGCGGCCATCTTGATTGACGGTGGCGCGCCACTCAAAGTCGGGCTTGTTTGAAAACCGGAATTGATTGATAAGCGGGTAGATAGTAATTACATTCCTCCTGAAAAAGATTGGGATTTCTATATTTCGAAAGTCAAAACTGTAAAAGCGAGAAAACCAATGACAAAACTCATGATAAAGGCACTGAATATTTTTCCCCTGGTACTGCTGTTAGCCGCTGACCAGCTGGTCGCCCAGGATTATCCTGACCCGACCCGGTTCGAAGACACCATCAAGCGGTTTGAAGAGCAGGATCGAATGAACCCGCCCCCCGAAGGCGCGATTGTATTGACCGGAAGTTCCAGTATTGCTCGATGGAATAATCAGTCAATAGAGGCGCTGGCACCTCTGACCGTGATCCCCAGAGGTTTTGGCGGATCAATCATGCATGACGTGGTGCATTATCTCGATCGCGTGGCGCTGACTTACAAGCCCCGCGCAATACTGATATACGAGGGCGACAATGACACCGGGGTAGCGTCCTATGGGCTTACCAGAGAAATGATTCTGAAAGACCTGAACACCATTATCGCCAGAGTGCATGAGGAGTTGCCGGAAACACGTATCTACGTGTTGTCCGTCAAGCCCAGTGTGCTGCGCGAGAGCATGTGGCCGCAGGCACAGGCCGTGAGCGCAGGCTATCGGGAGATAGCCGAAAAGGATCCTCTGGTTTTCTATGTGGACGTGGCAACACCATTTCTGAATGTAGACGGCAAGGTGATGACCGATATTTTTGTGCAGGACAATCTTCACCTTAACGACCTTGGTAATTCAATCTGGGGTGCGGCAATTAAAGCAGCTCTCATGCCAATGGAGGCCAGGCACGAGGCCCGGTTGAAGTAAGCGACCCGCGGCGCCGGCTTGGATGTGGGGGCAGACAAAAAGGTCAAAACAATGAAATTAAGATCCGGCTTGATAAGAGTTGCAGTTGCGCTGATTTTCCTCTCGGCCCTGAGTCCTCATTTGCTGGCGCAGCCCAATGAGCCCAGACGGCTGCTTTTTCTGACCTACGCCGGACTCTACGCGCACCCCAGTCTTGCCGACGCCGAGCGTGTAGTGACGCAACTGGGCGCAGAGGGCGGTTTCGAGGTCACCACTAACCAGGGGTATTCGGTTAGGTCCGAGGATATGGATCTGTCGTTCATCACCCCGGAATATCTGGATCGATTCGACGGATTGATGATGTTTACCAATGGCAATCTCCCCATGGCAGATTCCCAGAAACAGGCAATTCTCGATTTCGTTGCCAACGGCGGGGGTTTTGTTGGCACCCATGCAGCCGTGCTGACGTTTTATGATTACGCACCATTCGGTGAAATGATCGGGGGTTATTTCAAGGGAGCAGTCGGTGCAAACCGGATCATGGTGTTGGACGTGGAAGATCGCTCTCACCCGTCGACGCGTATGCTGGGACCGAGCTGGCCTGTAACCGATGAGTTCTACCGGTTTGGCACTGAGGTTTGGACTCCCGATGCGCCGGACGAAGGAGTAGATGAATTATTTGGTCTGCCGATTCCAGTGGCTTTCTCGCGCGAGCGAGTCAATGTGTTACTAACTATCAACACCAGTCTGACTGACCTTGACGGCTTGCCGCTGGAACCGGGGGGAGATTACCCGCAGGCCTGGTGGCGAGAATTTGGCAGCGGCAGGGTGTTCTACACTTCATTTGGACACCAGCCGGATACCTGGAATTACAACAGGGTATTCCAGGCTCACCTGAATGGAGGTATTCGCTGGGCTCTGGGTCTCGAGGAGTAGCCGGCTTCCTAATTGACTACTACTGTAACGTCTGCTGAGCGCAAAAAAGTGCCGTCGTCTGCATAGGCACGTAAAACATACGTGCCAGGCTCGCTGAAGATTGCAGTAGTCGACACTTCTTCGCCCTGGGGGTCGGCCGGCAGTGTCGGATTTTCCAGAGAAACGTCTCCAGTACCACGGTAGACGACCCAGGTAACGGCCAACCCTGTTTTATCGGCCGCCGCATAGTGTACTACCTGTTGTTCCTTGGGCCCATTTCTACCAATCGTTCCACCTACGTCCGGCAGGTCGTTAGGCAGCGGGGGTAATTCCGAGAGGCGTCGAGCCCTCTCGCCCGCAGGCCCCGGCATACCATCATCCTGAGCCATCACACGCAATACGACAGGCGTGCCTACCGAGGCGTTAACCTGCCCCTCCACCGCCACCGCACGAATATTCGGGGCCTGATTTGACAGTGTGACTTCTGTGCGTCCGCTGGTTCCTCGTCCTCGATTGGCATTCCACACCCCTTCATCAATACTCCAGATGGAGCTTCGTTCCAGAGTACCAATTGCAGTGTTGATTTCACCATTGGAAGTGACGGTCCAGACCAGCTCCTTGCCTACAAAATCCTCGGGCACCCGCACGCCAAAAACGAATTGCTGGCGCCGGGGATAAAAATAGGTGGGCTGTCCGCGATCCGCCGGACCGGGATCTGCTAACAACAAATCTGCAGAGACCGGTCCTGCAATGGAAACGCCGTCGGCTGCTTCAAACTTGTTGCTGACGCCGATGGGTATTGTTGGTAACTCATCGTAATTACGGTTCAGGTATCCAAACCACATGGTATAGGAGCCGTCAGGATTCGTCTCGAAGCCCTCGAAGATCGGTTGAATGCTCTGCCCATAACGATGGAGAACCTGAGCTGTGGACTGACCCCCGGCGAATATTGACAGGAAAGCCAGGATCAGAACAGCGCGTCGTCGCCTTGCTTGAATTACCATCCCTTGTCGACTCCTTTAACTATGGTGATTACCCGGGCCTTCTCTCAATCGGTACCGGACATTGGAGAATTCCGTCGCTCCTCGACGGCCTCCGCAAACTCTTCATCCGTCAACTCATAGTAGCTGATCCAGGAGAAAGCCATTTCATCGGTAGATCGCTGGCCAAAGCCTACCCAGTTGCGCGAATCTCCGGCCCATGGATTGGTTTGCGAGTTGTTGTACCAACTGGTGACATGAATCATGGAGCCTTTGGGGATCAGCGGTTGGACTTCCTCTTCGTAGTTGTAGGCGATGTGCCAGCCAAAATCCCAGTCGGCACAGCTCAAGGTCTGCCGTCGATTATCCTGGTAGATAACTTCCAGGCATTGCCGCGTACCAAGGTTGTGCAGGTGCGGCTGGAACGCGGTAATCCTGATGTTTTCCTTAATGTATTCGTAGCCATCGGTCCTTGCATTGTCCTGGCCGCCGGCAATGTCCAGATCTTCATTATCGGCCATATGGGAGCGAATCAGTTCATTCTCTGGCTCCTCACCAAGAGGCAGCAGCCAGAGACCCAACTGGGTTCTGTCGGTATGGTCCGTTCCATCAGCCGCGGCAGCGTAATGGATGTTCCACACCAGTTCGGTGCCGGCCTTGATAAGTTGACCCGTGCCCGGCGGATTGATGTCGGCAGTTTTGCCGAGAGCGTACTCGCTGAGGAACCCGCCGCCGCCCTCCGGGAATTGCATCGAAGTAGTGGCATGATGCACGACAGAGTAGCCGTCGGCCGAAGGCTTTGTTTCAAAAGCCTTGATCCAGCGGTCCTCAGTCAGTCCGGTATCGCTGATAAACGTCATCCACCAGTTTGGTCCGCCGGCGGGGACTGTAAAGGGATCTGGAATAGGGATGATCACATCCGGCGGCCGGCCCATTTCATCCTCCAGTGTCCAGGCAACCTGTTCTTCAAATACAGGTACTGACGGCAGATTCGACATATCGCCCTGCGGACCACCGCTGTCAACCCAGCGGACGATGGTGTCGATTTCCGCATCGGAAAGGGAACGATCGTCCTTAAAGCCCTGGACACCGATTGTCTTGTCGATGAAGAAGGGCGGCATTTTTCGATCGACGACCCGCTCTTTAATTATCGGGGCAAAAGCTCTTACCACATCGTATTCGATCAGTGACATGGGGGCGATCGAACCTGGCCGGTGGCACTCGACGCACTTTTCGTAAATGATCGGTGCGACGTCCTCTGCAAAAGTGGGGGTGGATTGACTTTGCTGTGCAAGAACGGTGGTTCCCGACACCGTCCCGAGAGCCAGGATTGCCAGGCTGCCGAGCATCGTGCGTTGTCCCGCCGAGATCACCTGGCGTAGTGTATTGGGTAATTGGATCATGTGAAGCAACCTCCTGCATTTACCGGTGGCGAAGAACGCTCCGAGAGGGAAAGGGGTAGTGCTTGTTGTTCTTATAGACTGCCAGTACAGTCAATCATACCAAACCGAGGCAGTCAAGATTCGTCCCTTACCCTCATTATTGGGAGGTTCGTTCCAAACCGGATTCTAACGTCGGACCGAAGTATCCAGAAATGAACAATAACCCGACGGGAGATAGACCTGGCGTTGCAATTTCTGGCAGTATCAGTAAGGGCGCGAGGCAAGACCCGTTCCGAGACTCTCGATAAGAGGAGGACAGTCATTGCACAATACGCCAGTCTGTACTCCACAGGAGCATCGTTGAGAGGAGCAGGTTATGTTAAGGGCATTAATTGTCATCGGAATACTGATACAGATCGCATCGGGAAGTGCAAGCGCGCAGGTACCGGTTTCGGTTGAGAAAGACGTCATTTTCAGTCGCACAAATGGCTCGGCGGTCCTCGCGGATATTGCCTATCCTGTCGAGGGCACAGACCGTCCTGCAATCATCTATGTGCATGGGGGGCGTTGGAGGGCTGGAGAGCGCGACTACCGGGAAGCACTGCAGGTAGCCCAATGGGCCGGGATGGGCTATTTCGCGATGACCATAGACTACCGTCTGGTAGGGGCAACTCCTGCCCCGGCAGCGTACCAGGATGTACAAACGGCCATTCGGTGGGTACATGCCAATGCCGAGCAGTACGGTATCGATAATGACCGCGTTTATCTGATTGGCGACTCGTCCGGCGGTCATCTTGTGGCGCTGGCAGCTACTCTCGGTGAGGGTCCCTACGAAAGGATTGGCGGTTGGGAAGACGCGCGCAGCGATATTCGGGCGGCAATAAGCGTTGCCGGGCCCTATGAATTAAATACGCTATCCTGGGGTAATTTGTGGACACCGCTGGAGGGTGACGTGGTGGATGCCCGCAGAACCGCGTCCCCGATCCATAATCTTGGTCCCGGCACCCGGCCGCTGCTGGTCATACACTCCGATGACGATCGATCGGTTCCCATCCAACAGGCAGTTGATTTTGTTGCTGCACTGGAAAATGCCGGCATTCAGCATCGCTTTGTTCACTACGCCGACAGGGGACACATGCGGATTACCGGAGAAGTCATAGCAGAGGCCTTGGCTTTCATCGCGGAGGTTGAGGGCCGTTGATTGCTTGCATAGTTGATCGGGCGTCGATTGCGATACTGCGATCCCAGATGTGCTTCAAAGAGATGAACTACCGTTTAAAAAAAGAATGACTCATCTGCCATATCTGATAGGCTTGGTGAAATTGGCCCTAACAGCATTGCCAGGCAGTCTCGTTGTCAGATCAGAGTGGCAGCGCGTTTCCGGCCTGATCATCGAAGTGATTTATAAAGCTGTAATTTGCGTTCAGCAATAATTGAATTCGGCCACTGATACGTCATCTTAGCGAGATGATTTGTGAAGAGGGAGTAATCAAATAATGCGAATTGTTATAACAAGCGTACTTGCAGCAGTAGGCTTACTGGTTGCAGGACTTCTGACGTTACGCGTCACCGGACTGGATCCCCAGTATATCGACCCCAGCAGTTCGGAGTTTGTCGAGCGCGGTCGTACCGCCAGGCCAGGATTGTGGCTTTCGGGTGAGGTCGTTAGGGAGCCGGTCTCAGACTGGGACTGGGTTTACCAGGTCAACGACCCGATCCGCGGGAATACTATCATGCTCGAAACGCAAACCTGGTACGGTGTTCCCCATTCAGTGACAATCAGTCCGACAGCCCGGGGTAAGGAGCTCTATATCGGTGGCAGTGAACAGGATTTTCGTCTGGAACGGGATTTTCCTCATTCCAAGAGATGGTGGGCCAATATCGAGCGCGATCCGCGGGTGCGCATGAAAATCGATGGCAAAATCTATGAAATGACAGTGGCGCTGGTAGCCGATCGAACTGAAGTTGCCCGACTCATTGGCAGAGATCCTGTTACCAGGACAGTTGACGCGCAGGGCAATGAACAGATCACTGGAGTGCGGCACTACTGGCGCGTTTACCAGCGGAATGTCCCTGAATATGGAGACGGTTCAACCGTTGCGAGACTTAACTAATTGAGGAACTACCAGATGAGCCCGGGCAAATACTTATTCTCCGCACTTGCAGTGAGCGCTATCCTGGTTACACCGCTGGTGGATGCCCAGCAGGGCAGTGCCGAAGCCATCAAGAATCGACTGGTCGGGAGCTATCGGCTGGTATCATTTCATGCCATCGATGAAAGCGACAATTCGGTCCGACGTCCGTATTCGGTAGGTCGGATAAGCTACGATTCCGTTGGCCGCATGACCGCGCAGCTAATGCCTGAGGGATGGGACGCGAGTTCTTCGACGAGCAGTTCCGGCGCGGGGTTTATTTCCTATTTTGGTACTTTTACTATCGACACCGATATTCAGGCAGTGATCCACCACGTCGAAGGTGCCTACAACGCAAACATGCTCGGCCGTTCCATGGTGCGTTACTTTGAACTCTCCGCCGACGGTAACACGCTGTTTCTGGAAACACGCAATGAAGGCAGAACCACTGGCAGGCTGCAATGGGATCGAATTCTGACCGAAGGCTAGGAGCTGGATTTGTTCCTTTAAGCATCGAATAACTGGAGGCTAGAAAATGACAACATCAACATGCCGTATGATATTTACAACGCTGGGGACAGTCGTTGGAGTGATATTGGGAACAGTTGCGCTTGCCGCAGAATTCGAGGTTTCCAGGACTGCGGATGGACATCCGGACTTGCAGGGGGTTATCGCCAATAACTCCATAACTCCAATCGAGCGACCGAGATATTTCGGCAACCGCGAATTTATGACTGATGAAGAGCTCGAATTTCTCAACGGCAGACTCGATGAAATTTACGCCAATGCCGGAGACGCTCTGTTTGGTGACAGCGTGCTAGAGGCGGCCTTTGACGGCAATGAATCCTCCCGGGACGAAGCCACAGGCAACTACGATCAGCAATGGATGGTGGAACGGACCCTGCAGCGAAGAACCTCGCAGATTATCGATCCGCCAGACGGGCGTTTTCCGCCCATGACAGAAGCCGCTATACAGGCGGGCAGGGAACTGCGGGAGTGGCGCGAGTCTCATCCTGCCGACTCCTGGCTGGATCGTTCCCTGTCGGAACGTTGCGTTCATCGGGGAGTGCCTAACCTGAGAGCCGGCTATAACAGCTACTGGCAAATCGTCCAGTCCCGGGATCATGTGGCCATTATCCAGGAAATGTTTCATGACGTGCGCCTGATACCGCTTGCGGACCTGGCGCCGCTCGATGAGGATATCCGTCTGTGGAATGGCAGCTCCAGGGGCTTCTGGGATGGCGACACGTTGGTGGTCCAGACGCGCAATTTCAACGAAAGAAGTGACCCGGGGCTCCAGACGGCTGATCGAATCTACGAGGAACGATTCACGCGCATAAGTGAAGACGAGCTGCAGTACGATATCCATGTACATGATCCGGGCACCTACACCGACGATTACACCAGGCGCCTCGTATTTTCTTACTCGACAGATGAAATCTATGAGTACGCCTGCCACGAGGGTAATTACGGCATGACTAATATCCTCGCGGGTCACCGGGCCGAAG
This sequence comes from Pseudomonadales bacterium, assembly GCA_038134485.1. Lineage (GTDB taxonomy): Bacteria > Pseudomonadota > Gammaproteobacteria > Pseudomonadales > Pseudohongiellaceae > NORP240. The sequence goes on along the minus strand of JAYPVG010000004.1, from coordinate 10,836 downwards.
AATCCCGCCAGCAAGAAGTAGAGCAGGGCGCAGAAGGCAGCCCTCCTTAAACAGCAAGAAGTAGCCAGTCCGCCGGAATGCAGGGCCGCGCGTTTATGATGTGTCAGTGCCAGTGCACAGTCACACGGCTCTGCTTTTCCCGGTCTACCCCCTGCTTATCCACAAAATTTCTTGGCAAAAGGATCGGTTTGAGCGCGCTGCTGGATAAATGAAATTGTGGTCGCTATCCTGGCAAAAGTTCGTTACGGTTAAGGTAGTAGGGTCGACGGTTTACCTGTGCGCGGGGACCGGCAGCTTGACTACCATTTATCGCAATAACCTCATGGAGTATAGAAGTGAAATCTGAGTACCTGGTTAATTCCCTGACAGCAGGCATTTTTTTCCTGGCTTCGTCAGGCCTGCTGGCACAGCAGCCGGACAACGCCACCCATATTACGGCCGGCGAGATTATGACAGTGTTTGAGAATCTCGGTGAGACCATTGATCAACAAGTAAGGATCGTCGACATCGGCGATGACATCAATGTTGCGGTAGGCATATTGCGGCGTGTTGGAACCCGTACCGAAGGCGAAGCGGTGAATGCCATCCTCCATCATCGGGTAACTGAAGTGTATTATGTGCTTTCGGGCTCCGGAGTATTGATCACCGGGGGCGATGAATCGAATCCAACGGAATTTCCACCTGATAACCTATCCGTGCTCGAACTAATCGGGCCCAGTGGCAGCAGGACGGTGATAAACGGCCAGCTTCAGACCATCTCCGCTGGCGACGTGGTGGTGATTCCGGCTGGAGTTCCTCACGGTTTTCGCCATATTCAGGATCAGATCACTTATCTGAGCATACGCGTCGACCCGGACCAGACACTGCCAACCGGTTACCTGCATCCGGCCCTCCAGAATTGAACGCTTGATCATTCCTGGCAGATTCCGGGTCGTGCCGAAACTAAGGAAGATAGGAATATCGTTTCTTGCCAGGCTGCAGGGCCTCGTGTTCGCTTTCCTGGGCTTGCTGGCCGGTGTCGGCTACTCGTTCGGAGGATTTTTCTACGAGCTGGCAACGGGCACGCTGAATTCAGGTACCGCCATAGCATTTATGGCGCTTATAGGAATGCCCGTGATCTTTGGTATTGTAGGTTATTCCCTGGGAATCATTGAGGCCCTGGTCTATAACTTCCTGACGCGCTGGCTTGGCGGTCTGGAATCCGGTTTTGTGGTGGACTAGAGCTATTCGGGGCCTAGTAAGGGTAACCTTGCAACCGCGGCTGTCCCGGCAACCACTCGGGAAGTTCCGCCCAGTTGTCACGATTTGGCATCTGGATTTCCGGCAAAATGTCCTGATCCACTACCATGCGGTCATCGTCGATGACGCCGTTCAGCCATAACAAAAAAGCAGTCAGCGAATACACTTCATCGGCTGTCAGGGAGCCCTCTGCTCCGAGAGGCATACCCCGATTGATATAGTCCCAGATCACCGGAGCATAGGGCGCCCGAATCGGCAATACTCTACCCCATCGCCAGGGGTCGTCAGGCACCGCGATGTCGAGCTTCACCAACCTGGGAGCAAGCCCGCCCTGACCATCGGTGCCATGGCAACCTGCGCATCCTTTTGCCATAAATAGCTCGGAACCCAGATCTGCATTGCCGCTTCCTGCGGGCAACTCGTCACCAGTGATTGGCGAGATGGCAATATCCCAGGCCGCAATCTCTTCTGCAGTCGGAGCGCGACCAACTCCGTAAGTGGGCGATTGTGCCTGCGCCGTCATGCCCAGCAGGCAAAGGATCGAAAGACAACTAAGCAATCGCATTGTGCACGCTCCCGTCGCTCTCAATCCTCCAGGGCTGAATTGAATTGTCCTGGCCTATGACGCGCGGTGGCTGATCAGCAGGTTGATCCCAGAACTGTGCCACTTGTTGTCGAGAAGGCTGAATCTGGCCAATCTCATCTATGCAGCGGGATTGTAGCTCGCAAGGCTGGCCGTCCCAGGTCCAGTTGAAGCTGAACTGGGTATGGGCCATCGGCTGCGGTTCGCCGCGCAGATCAGCGTCGAACCAGGTTCGACCGCCGTCGGTGGTAACCTCAACCCGGGCGACTCGTCCCCCTCCTGACCATGCCAGACCTCGTACTTCATAAAATCCGGGACCGGGCAAGTGCTGACCTCCAGACGGGAAGGTGATTACCGACTTGGGCCCGATCTGCAGGCTGAGCGCGGCATCCGCGGCGTCCTGCCGTAAATGACCGTAGTCGTTGTAGGTCATGTAGAACTGGTCAACCACCTTGATACGTCGCAGCCATTTCACATGCAGAATTCCTTCGCCGCCGGGCACTATCAGACGCAAGGGAAATCCCTGCTGGGGTCGCACCGGCTCCCCGTTCATTCCGTAACAGACGATACAGTCGGCCATGGCTTTTGACATCGGTATGCTGGAAGCGCCTTTCACCTCTTCGACCCCTTCGGCAACGATCCAGTCTCCGCCATTCTGCACACCAGCTTCTTCCAGCAGCGTGGAAAGCAGAACGCCGGTCCACTCGGCACAACTGGTCATGCCGTGAGTTTCCTGCACGGTTACATGACGACGGTTGGCCCTGTTCCCCGCGCACTCGATGAAATGCAGGCGTGTGACAGACGGAAGCCGCTTCAACTCGTCCAGAGTAAACACCAGGGGGTTGTCCACCATACCGTGAATCATCAGTCGGTGCTTGTCGGGATCGATATCCGGGACGAACGAGCCCCGGGTGGTTCCTACGTAGTGGAGCGAAGTCGGCGTAATGAGTCCGACCTGATCCTGAAGCGGAGTCGCGATATGGAAGTCCAGCCCGAAGGCGTCAGGTGAGGCGCGGCCGCCGTGCGGTATGCGCGAGGATGTCACGAATCGTGAACGTTTGCCGTAGGCTACCAGTTCATCGGTACCTCGAATCTGGGCCTCCGGGCCCGGTAATTGACCGGATGCTGATCTGGTCGTTGCTCCCAGTGCGGCAGCGCCTGCGAGGGCGGCGCCCTGTTTCAGGAATTCCCTGCGGTCAGATTTTTTCGAACCCATGGTGCTCTCCTATTGGTCGGGGCATTCTTATTTTATGGCTGGAACAAAGTTACAATCCTGACCCGAGTATACCCCTGCAATATGGAATGCAAAAGTATTTTGGATTCGATAGATCCCTGAAATAACAGGGAAGAACTGGGTTTCGGTAAGAGAATGAGAGGGTCTTCGATTCAGGAAGCGGAGTCACAAGAATCCGGGCACCAGGGTGATCGAGAATTAGTAGCGATGTTGCCAAGCGGGCCCGATTGCCTCCTAAAATGCTTTATACTGCGCAGGTCTGACTCCTTCGGGAGCAGGAAAAGATGTTTCAGGGTCTGCCAGGTCACAAGCTGAGAATGAGACAAAAAAAATCAGGTACATTGTTGCGGCGTGCAGCGGCTTTCGCACTAGTGAGTGCTCTTCTGGCCTTCGACGGGATCGAGCGAATATCCGTTTCGCTGATTTACGGCGCGGATAATGACTATGGAATCCAGGCAGCAAACCGGGACCATACCTCGCCGCGGCTCCTCAAGCGAGTTGTTCCCGGTGCTGACAGTTTTTCTGACAAGGCAGGTGAACCACCCGTGTACCGGGCTTATCGCACCGAGTCCAGCGGCGAAACGACGCTGGTTGGCTACGCGTTTGTCACCCCCGACGTGCCTCCTGAGCCGGTTGGTTATAACGGCCCGATCGATACTCTGGTAGGAATTGATCTACAGGGCAACATTACCGGTGTTGAGGTGGTGTACTACAAGGAATCGCTCCGCTACACGATTGGCGATTTCTTTTCGTGGGGATTCGCAGAACAGTTCGTCGGCAAAACCGCTACCGACAGGTTTCAAATTGACAGAGATCTGGATGGCATTGCCCGGGCGACCATTTCTGCGAAAGCCATGGCCAGGGGCGTGCGTCAGGCATTGCGCGCGGTCAAGCAGGCATACATAGACTAGCCGCCGCTGCGAACTTTTTGCAACGCTCCTGCCTGTCGAGGGCGAATAAAAAAAAATCAAATATTCCAAAACATAAGACCAGAATCGGGGCAAGCTATGAATACCTTGTTAAAATTCCGACGGCAGATCGTGGCGATAGTGGTTTCGGGTATGCCGGTACTGGCAGCCGCCCAGCAAGCAGACCTCCAGCAGTCGTGCCAGCAACTGACTGACCTGACGCTGGCAAACACCAAGGTGCTGTCCGCGGAGCTGGTGGCGGAAAACAGTTTTATACAGCCGGGTACCCGGAATCAGCTCGAAACACCTGCTTTCTGTCGTCTTGTCGGGGTGACCCAACCTGCAATCAATTTTGAGGTCTGGCTACCTCTTGAGGATTGGAACGGCAAGTTCCAGGTTGTAGGTAATGGGGGCATGGCAGGTACGCTCAGTTATGCCGCTATGGCCGGGGCGCTGCAACGGAATTATGCGACGGCCAGCACCGATACCGGGCACCGGGCGGGGCCCGTCTCTTTCGATGCCTCCTGGGCTTCGGGTCGACCGGATCTTATCGAAGATTTCGGTCATCGCGCTCTCCATCTGACCACTGTCAATGGCAAAAAAGTCGTCAGCGCGCTCTACCAGAGCCCGCCACAATTTTCTTATTACGTCGGTTGCTCCAAGGGGGGGCAGCAGGGGTTAATGGAAGCCCAGCGCTATCCGGATGATTTTGACGGCATTATTGCCGGAGACCCTGCCAACGACTGGACCAGATTTTACGCTGGTGCACATCTCTGGTATTCGCAGGCTATGCTGGCAGACGAAGAAGCCTGGATACCGCCGGCCAAATTGCAGACGCTAGGAGATGCCGTCAATAATGCCTGCGATGCCCTCGATGGAATCGAGGATGGTATTTTGATGAACCCGCTGGCCTGCAATTTCAAACCCGCATCCCTCGCGTGTGCAGTTGGAACTGACGACAACTCTTGCCTCAATCCAAAGCAGGTAAGCGCGGTGGAGAAAATTTGGTCAGGCGTCACCAATTCCCGGGGCGAACTGATCTATCCTGGACTTGTGCCGGGAGGTGAAGCCGCTCCGGGAGGCTGGGCAAACTGGGTGACAGGGCGTGAACCATTTCGATCACTCCACTGGCTGGGTGGCGAAGGCTTCTTTCGCTGGTTCGTGTTTGACGATCCAGACTGGGATTTCACCACGTTTGATTACGATGCTGACCTGGATTACGCGTTGCGTAGAGTCGGACCTGCCGTGGATGCGATCAACCCGGATCTCACGCCGTTGAGGGATAACGGCGCGAAGCTGATTGTGTATCACGGCTGGAGTGATCCGGATATCTCGCCAATAGCCTCGATTGACTACTACAACGAGGTAGTGAGTTTTATCGAGTCCGAGATTGGCAGCAACGACAGAAATGCGGCACTGACCAGTACCCGGGATTTTTACCGATTGTTCATGGTCCCCGGCATGGGACATTGTGCCGGCGGACCAGGCCCAGACCGGTTTGATGCACTCACTGCCCTGGAGAATTGGGTCGAACAGGGCGTCGCCCCGGAATCCATTCTCGCCGCAAAACAAGAAGACGGTGTGACAGTGCGCAGCAGACCACTGTGCCCCTATCCGGAGGTCGCCCAATACAACGGTATCGGTAACACCGATCTGGCGGAAAATTTCTCCTGCGCGATTCCCGACTGATGCCCCTGTCGGGTTACCACTCGTTACGGGAGAGCCCAGGCCGGGAAATCCCCGAGAACTCCAAACGCCAGATGTCCCAGTGTGTAGACGAATAGCGTCAGCAATATTACCGATAGCAGGTCGAGCCAAATTCCGGCGATAACCATTTTTCGGATAGGCACTCTGCCGGAACCGAATACGATCGCGTTGGGCGGGGTTGATACCGGCAGCATGAAAGCGCAGGAGGCCGCCAGAGTCGTCGGAATCAGCAGTAACAGCGGGTGTGCTTCTATTGCCTGCGCGAGGCTTGCCATGATGGGTATCGCCAGCGAAATTGTCGCTGTATTCGACGACACCTCGGTCAGCCCGGTAATGAAACCTACGGTGCTTACCACTATTACCAGCGGATTTGCTTCACCGAGCAGAGACTGCAGTTGGCCAGCAATGTAGTCAGAAAGGCCGGACGTGCCAAAGCCCTTGGCGATCGCCAGGCCGCCACCAAAAATCAGCAGAATTCCCCAGGGAAGTTTTTTCATGTCTTCCCAATCCAGCAGTCGACCACCCACAGCCTTGCTGGCCGGAATCAGGAATAGCGTCAGCGCCATGGTGATAGACACAGTGCTGTCGTCGATCATATAGCCAACCTCGGGACTGCCGATGGCGGCCAGCATTCGATCAAGGTAGTAGCTCCAGCCGAAGATATCCACGTCGTCGCCAAAAAGTCTTTCTTTGCGGGTAATCCACAGCAGGGCAGCTGCAGCAAATACAACGCTGACTTTCTTTTCTTCGTTGCTCATGGGACCCAGTTTTGCGATTTCGCGATTGATGAAATCCTGTCCGCTGAATGGAGTGGTCGTTGGTAACGGAAAAACAACCCGGGTCAGCCAGACCCAGGCGATAAGCATGTAGGTGACACTCAACGGGAGCGCAAAAATAAACCAGCTTGAAAATGTAATTTCTGGCGCATCGGGGAACAATTGCCCCATCTGGGTGACCAGGACACCATTCGGTGGGGTGCCGATCAGCGTGGCAAAGCCGCCTATCGAGGCCGAGTAGGCGATGCCGAGAAGCAATGTCAGTGAAAAATTGGCGGATCTGTCGTCAACCGTACCTCCACTAGCCGTGATTCCTGCATTGAGCTCCTCGTAAAGCAGAACCAGTGACATGCCCATTGGCATCATCATCAGCGCGGTCGCCGTATTGGAAAGCCACATGGAAAGAAATCCGGTTGCCACCATAAAACCAAGCACCAGTCGGTGAGGCTGTCCACCGATCACCCGCAGAATATTGAGCGCGATTCTTTTGTGTAGATTCCATTTTTCGACCGCCAGGGCGATGATAAAGCCACCCAGAAATAGCAGGATAATCCAGTCCATGTACTGATCGGCGACATTGGGGAAAACGATATCCAGACTGCCCGGGGAGACGGCAGAGGCCTCGGTGTCGATGCTCAGCTGACTGGTGGCCGGGACTTCCCTCGCCCGCATTATGCCCAGCACTGGAAATAGCACGATCGGCAAGAGGGCTGTTGCCGGTAATGGAATTGCTTCCGTCATCCACCAGATTGCCATCAGCAGCACCACTGCCGCCATGCGGGTGACAGTCGGGTTTCCAGGGTCCAGATCGACAAAAAACAGAACCAGCAGAAATACCGCGGGTCCCAGAAACAGGCCAACGCGATTGATCGACCAGCCGGAACTTGGCTGGGGCTCAGTCATTGAATTCCTTGTATCAGTGTCTGCCACGGAAACCTCCGGCGCGATTTGCTATAAGTGTTTGCTAAATGATTTCTTCAGTCTCAAAGTGTGCTATTTCATTCTCTGTAAAACCAAGTTCAGCCAGAATAGGGACAGAATGTTGGCCAATATCAGGGACAGCTCCGGGTTGGCATTGAAAACTGCTGTTATTACCCGGTGGCAAGAAGCTTTCCACGGGGCCATTGGGTGTCCCGACTTCCACGATTCTCTGCAAGGCGCGAAGCTGGGGGTGTCGCCACACCGCGGCCATATCGTTGACGTTGGCGCAGGCGATTCTGGCCTGATCAAGTTTCGCGATCAACTGCTCCGCGCTGAGCGCGGAAAACTGTTTCTGGATTATACGTCTCAGAGCCTCCCGGTTGTTTGAGCGCAGGGAATTGGTATGAAAGCGCGCGTCCGAAGCCAGGTCAGGTTGTTGCAGCACCTCGCCACAGAATACCTGCCATTCCCTTTCATTTTGCAAGCCGACCATAACAATTTTTTCATCACTGGTCTTGAACGCACCGTAGGGGTAAATACTTGCATGATCGTTGCCGCTTCTCACCGGGGGCTCTGCACCGTCGTAGGCATAGTAAAGCGGGAAACCCATCCATTCGACCATTGCTTCCAACATGGAAATGTTGATTTTACTGCCACTGCCGGTCTTTGACCGCTTGATCAGGGCAGCCAGTATTGCGGCCTGCGCCTGCATGCCTGCAGCGATATCCGCGATAGAAATGCCGCTTTTGGCCATCAGGTCAGGAGTCCCGGTTACTGACAGAAACCCCGCCTCGGCCTGCACCAGCAGGTCGTAGGCTTTCCGATCCGCGTAGGGACCGGACTCCCCATAGCCGGAAATGTTGCAAACGATAAGCTGTGGGTAAGATTTGAGGAGGTTCTCGTAGCCAAGCCCCAGGCGAGAGGCTGCGGAGGGTGCCAGATTCTGAACCAGAATGTCGGCTCTCTCCAGCAATTTATGCAAAATTCTCTGAGCCTCCCCTTTCTTGAGATCCAGCGTCAGGCTTTCCTTGCCCCGATTGGTCCAGACAAAGTGTGAGGACAGGCCCTTTACCCGAGAATCATAGTCTCTCGCAAAGTCGCCGGACTTGCGTCTTTCGATCTTGATAACACGAGCGCCCAGTTCTGCTAGCTGTCGCGTGCACAGGGGAGCGGCGATTGCTTGCTCGATTGAAACAACCTGAATGCCGGCCAGAGGTAGTGAATTGTCCATGGATTATTATTGGCTTTTCATGGTGCAAGTGGGCGGATTGCCCGAGCATAGAGTAACAGCCTCCCCGTATCAACCAGAGGTCGTGTGGTCGCTTCGATCTTGACTCCCACGCCGGTTCAGCGTTTTACTTGAAACCCGGAGGCATTCTAACAATGAAAAATCTCAGCATTTTCCTGACAATGCTGGCAGGTTCCTCGCTTGCCAGTTTTTCGTCGGCCCAGGATTACCAAGCCCCCCGCACCGAATGGGGTGTGCCCGACCTGCGGGCGGTCTGGAAGCACGCTTCAATAATTCCTTTCGAGCGGCCGACCGAGCTTGGCGAGAAGCGCGCCTACTCGGAACAGGAGGCTCTGGCCATCGAACGCGGCGAGCAGCAGCGATTTGATGCCGATAACCAGCCTCTGGACCCTGATCGTCCGGCACCGGAGGTCGCCGACTCGTTGCCACCGATCGGCAATTACGATCTCTTCTGGCGTGATGACGCCCAGTTCATACCCACCATCGACGGCGAGTTTCGCACCTCGGCCATCATCGATCCTCCGAACGGTCGCTTGCCGGCTCTGCAGCCGGAAATGCTTGGTCGCCTTGAGGAGCAGCGCCGGGACGACCAGGGAACCCGCGGTCGAACCAGCAGCGGGCCCGAGGGGAGAAGCCTCGGGGAACGCTGCCTGGTAGCTTTTGGCAATCTTTCGGGCCCCGTCATGAGTCCGATCATATATAACAGCCATTTACAGTTCGTGCAGTCGCCAGGCTACGTGGTAATAATCGCCGAGATGGTGCATGACGCCCGTATCATAAAGATAGCCGATGAGCGCAATCCTGCTGCTGCGCAACACAGGAAATGGATGGGTGACAGCATCGGTCGCTGGGAAGGAGATACGCTGATTGTGGAAACCAGGCATTTCAACCAGTGGCACAGATTACGCGGATTGCCGGTCGAGAACCTGACGGTTACCGAGACGTTTCGCCGTGACTCCGATTACAAGCTGATTTACGGGTTTACGGTGGACGATCCCACGTTGTTTGCCGGGACATTCAGCGGCGAATATCCCCTGTCAAAAATTGACGAGCCTATCTACGAGTATGCCTGCCACGAGGGAAATTACGGTATGGTCGGTATACTGGCTGGGGCCCGCACCGACGAGGTAAATGCCGGGCAGTAGAAAGCGCTCTGTGACGAGACCGGCTTCAAGCACGAGTCGGGACCGCGCTGACAAATGTGAATGCGCTAAATTTTTGACCGGGTAAGGAAATATGAGATCGGTTATCACCCTGTTTTGTGTGGCCTTGATGATGTTGCCTGCTGCCGTAAGCGTGCAGCGGGCGCACGCACAAGCTCCACGAGCCGATGTCTTGATCGCCTACTACACGATGACTGGCACCACTCAGAGCCTCGCCCAGATTGTTGCCCGCGGAGCCGATGAAATCGATGGGGTTAACGTTACCCTCAAGCCTATTGAAGCCGTCAGCATGGACGACCTGCGAGACGCCGAGGGTATAATCCTCGGCTCGCCCACTTACTACGCAAATATGGCGGGACCGATGAAATCGTTTATCGACAGTATCGGGCTCGAGCACGACAGTGTTTTCCTTGGCGGCAAAGTCGGCGGCGCCTTCGCTACGGGTGGAGGTTCCGGCGGTGGTAAAGAACACGTCATCGTTTCGCTACTTCTCGCCATGATCAATACCGGGATGCTGGTTGCCGGTCCGAGTTACGGCGATGGTCAAAACGGCTATGCGCTGCCGGGTGCCGCCGCCACTGATCCCGGGACACCCGATGAATTCACCCCGACCGAAACGGAAGACGCGCGTCGCCTGGGCCGACGCATCGCGGAAATCGCTCTTTCGCTGGCCAATTGAACGGCTGGCTGGATAAACCATGAAGAGAGACGAAGGCTGCCAGCGATTTATTTTCGAAAATCTCGACATACGCGGTGAGTTGGTCAGGTTGGATGAAAGCTTCACTCAGATACTCGCAAACAAGGAATACCCGCGCGCGGTCGGGAGGCTCCTCGGTGAATTCCTGGCAGCATCCGTATTGATGAGCACTACCATAAAGTTTGATGGTCGACTGGTCTTGCAGGCTCGCAGCCAGGGGCAGATACCGTTGATCATGGCTGAATGTACCAGCGAGCTCCACCTGCGGGGTATTGCCCGCTATCAGCAGGAGCCAACGGCTGAAAACTTTGATGACCTGCTGCACTCGGGTACCCTGGCAATCACCATCGAGCCGCCGC